>NZ_LHVJ01000027.1:0-274282 GCF_001269745.1 Pseudomonas sp. P97.38 | reverse complement strand
TATCAATGTAACTGACCCACCGCCTTCGCGAGCAAGCCCGCTCCCACATGAGGTTCTGTGGTGATTCATAGGCGAGGGATCAGCGCTCCCGGCACCTGGATCACCCGGCTTGCCAACCGGTGCCCGGCCTCGGCGGCGTCCACCGGGCTGCCACCCAGCAGGCGGCTCGCCAGGTAGGCGGCGCTGAACGAATCCCCGGCCGCCGTGGTGTCCACCACGCGTTCGACGCGTTGGGCGGGCACCTCGTAAGACTGCCCCTCGTAGCGGATCAAACAGGCCTCGGCACCGCGCTTGAGCACCACCTCAGGCGTGCCCAGAGACGCATAGGCAGCAAACACCGCGTCGCTGTCCTGATGACCGAACAACGCCTGCTCGTCGTCCACCGTCAGCAACGCCAGCGTCACATAGGGCAGGACGCTGCGATACGCCGCCCGAGCCGCATCAATCGAGGCCCAGAGCCTGGGCCGAAAGTTATTGTCGAACACCACCTGGGCCCCGCGCCGGCGAGCCTCGACCAAGGTTTCGATGAGCTTGTCGCGCCCCTGCTCCCCCAGCACCGCCAGGGTGATACCGCTGAAATACAGCACGTCGTAGCCTGGCAGCGCCGCCAGGATCGGCGCGGCGGCCGGGGTGGTGAAGCAATCACGCACCGCCGCCTCGTTGCGCCAATACAGAAACCGCCGCTCGCCGGCCGCGTCGGTCTGGATGCAATACAAGCCCGGCAGGCGCCCGGGCAAGCGCTGGACCCGTTCCAGGCCAATGTTTTCCGCCGCCCAGCCCTGGCACATGGCGTCGCTGAAGCTGTCATCGCCCAAGGCCGTGACGTAATCCACCGCGCCCCTGTCGCCCAAGGCGCGGGCCAGGTACACCGCGGTGTTCAGGGTATCGCCGCCGAAACTCTGGTGCAGGCTGCCGTCGGCGCGTTGTTGCAGTTCGATCATGCACTCGCCGATCAGGGCGATGCGGGGGATGGAGTGGCTCATGGGTGATCCTGATTATTTTGTGGTGTCTGGCAGGTCGCTATCGCGAGCAAGCCCGCTCCCACAGTGGATTGGCTGAGAACACATGCTCTGTCATCACCACGAACCCTGTGGGAGCGGGCTTGCCCGCGAAGGCCGCGACGCGGTCTCAGCCTAGAAACATGTCTGCATGCTCTCGACCACCCGCAACTGCTCATCCACCAGGCACCCGACCCGCCACTTATCAAAGGTCAGGCACGGATGCGAGGTGCCGAACGAAATGATATCGCCGACCCGCAACGCCACCCCCGGCGCCACGGTCATGAACGCGTGCTGGTCCATCACCGCCGTCACCTGGCAACCGCTCACGTCGTCGCCCGCCACCGAATCCGAACCCGGCGTGTAGCGCTTGAGCGGCACCGGCAAGCCGGCGTCGTAGGCCACATCGCGCTTGCCCAGGGCGATCACCGCGAAACCCGGCTCCGGCAGCGATTGCACGTGGGCCCAGACTTCCAGGGCCGGGCGCAAGCCTTCGTGCAGGTCATTGCGACGCCCCAGCACGCAGCACTGGGCCTCTTTGTAGATCCCATGGTCGTGGGCCACGTAACTGCCGGGGCGCAGCACACTGAGGAAGCGCCCATGGGCGTTCTGGGCCTCGAACGACTCGGCGATCAAGTCGTACCAGGCCGACCCCGAGGCGGTGATGATCGGTCGATCGATGGCAAACGCGCCGCTGTCTTGCAACTGCACCGCCAAACTGACCAGGGACGCGGCGAACGCGCGGATACCGCTGATGGCGTGGTCACCGTGGATCACACCCTCGTAACCCTCGATACCGGTCAGTGCCAGCGCCGGTTGCGCCCGGATCGCCTCGGCCAGGGCCAGCACCTCGGCCTCCGTACGGCAACCACAACGCCCACCGACCACGCCGTATTCGATCATCACATTCAATGTCACACCGCGAGCGGCAAAGAACGCGCCCAGGTCTGCCACGTTGTCCGGGTGATCGACCATGCAATGGAATTCGAACGCTGGATCGGCGAGCAAATCGGCGACCAGGGCCATGTTCGGCGTGCCCACCAGTTGGTTGGCCATCAACACCCGGCGCACGCCATGGGCGTACGCGGCACGGGTCTGCACGGCGGTGGCGAGGGTCAGGCCCCAGGCGCCGGCGTCGAGCTGACGACGGAACAGGGCCGGGGTCATGCTGGTCTTGCCGTGGGGCGCCAGTTCGGCACCGCTATTGCTGACGAACGCTTGCATCCAGCGGATGTTGTGCTCCAGGGCCTGGCGATGCAGCACCAAAGCCGGCAGGCTCACGTCCCGCAACAGGTGAGCACCCACGGTGGCGGCGCCCTTCTCTACGGCTGCGTCCTGAATGGTAGAAGACATGGTCGAACTCCTCTCGCGGTCGCGGGTGACCGCTATTGTCTATTCATTGATGCGCCGGGCCAGGTGGTTGGCGCTTTCGATCAGTACCCGGCGGTAGTCGGCGTAATTGTTCTTGGCGTCGGCCCGTGGGGCGACGATGCACAGCGTGGCGATGGCGACACCGTTCGGGTCTTTGACCGGTGCGGCGAAGCAGTGGGTGAAGGTGTCGGCCACGCTGTCGAAAGAGAAGAACCCCTCGTCACCGGCCTGACGGATTTCCCTCAGGAACTGCTCCAGAGGCAGGCGCTCGCCGTCTGGCAGGATGAAGTCATCGGGATCGATCAGGTCGACGATCTGCTGGTCGCTCAGATGCGCCAGCAACAGGCGACCGGAGGCTGTCCAAGGGATGGGCGCGTTTTCGCCGATGTCCGATGAAATACGGAAATGCCGCTCGCCCTCCTTCATCAGCGCCACGGTGTATTTGCGCCCGTTGAGCAGGCACATCTGCGCGGTTTCCCGGGTCTGGCGCACGATGTCCTGCAAGGCCTGGTCGGCCTCGCGGCTCAGGTCGAAATGGCGCAGGTGCGCCTGGCCGAGAAAGTACAACTGGCGGCCCAGGTAAACATGGCCGTCCTTGCCCACCGGTTCGAGGATGCGTCGCTCCAGCAGCGACGCCACCAGCTCATAGACCGTGGACTTGGGGCTGCCGATGCCGCTGGCGATGTCGTTCGGACGCAGCGGCTGGCCGATTTCCTTGAGGAAATCGAGGATATCGAACGCCCGATCCAGTCCCCGGGCCCGGCGTTTGATGGTGTCTTCGGTCATGTCTTGGGTTTCCGATCATTCACTCGTAGGTGGCCAGTATTCACGGTGGCAAGGGCGCTTGCTGTGGCGAGGAACTGTGGCGAGGGAGCTTGCTCCCGCTGGGGCGCGCAGCGGCCCTGAGCTTTTGGGGCGGCTACGCCACCCAGCGGGAGCAAGCTCCCTCGCCACAGCAAGCTCCCTTGCCACCGTTCCTCGCCAGAGTAAGCGCCCGTGCCACAGCAGCGCTCTCGCCACGATGAATCAAACAAGCCCGCAGTGACAGTGCTTTCGCTGGACTCAGGCTTTTTTCTTGTACGCAATGCAATCGATCTCGACCTTGCAATCGACCATCATGCTGGCCTGCACACAAGCCCGGGCCGGGGCGTGTTCCGGGCTGAAATATTCGCCGAACACCTTGTTGAAGCTCCAGAAATCCCGCGGGTCGTCCAGCCACACGCCACAGCGCACCACGTCTTCCAGGCCATAGCCGGCTTCTTCGAGAATGGCGATCAGGTTCTTCATCGTCTGGTGCGTCTGCTCGACGATCCCGCCAACGATGATCTCACCGTCCACCGCCGGCACCTGGCCGGACACGTGCAGCCAGCCATCGGCCTCCACGGCCCGGGCGAAGGGCCGAGGCTGTCCGCCGCCTGCGCTGCTGCCAGTGCCGTAACGGGTAATGCTCATGGGTGTTTCTCCTTATGCAATGCAGTTAAAAACGGGTGTTCTTGAGAAATTCCGCCAACCGTGGCGATTGCGGGCGTTCGAACAATTCCTTCGGCGGGCCCTGCTCTTCGATGCGGCCCTGGTTCATGAACACGATCTTGTCGGAGACCTCGAAGGCAAAGCGCATTTCATGGGTCACCAGCAGCATGGTCATACCGTCTTCGGCCAGGCCCTTGATCACGTTCAGCACTTCACCCACCAACTCGGGGTCGAGGGCCGAGGTCACCTCGTCGAACAGCATCAGGCTGGGGTTCATGGCAATTGCACGGGCAATCGCCACGCGCTGCTGCTGGCCGCCGGACAACTGACCGGGAAAGTGATTGCGCCGTTCCAGCAGGCCGACCCGCGCCAACCACTTCTCGGCCAGGGCCACCGCTTCATCCTTGGGCAGCTTTTTCACCTTGAGCAGGCCCAGGGTGACGTTCTGCAAGGCAGTCAGGTGGGGGAACAGGTTGAATTGCTGGAAGGCCATGCCGGTCATGGCCCGATGCCGGGCAATGACCTTCTCGGGGTGGCGCACGCGCTTGCCGTCAATCTCGTCGTAGCCGATGGCCTCGCCGTCGAGCATGATTCGCCCGCCCTGGAACTCTTCCAGCATGTTCACGCAGCGCAACAGCGTGGTCTTGCCTGAGCCGCTGGAGCCGATCAGCGTGACCACGTTGCCGCGCTGCAGGCTCAGGTCCACGCCCTTGAGCACTTCGAGCGGGCCGTATTGTTTGCGCAGGCCGCGAATGTCCAGCAGCGGCTGGGCGTTGGAGGAAGTCGAAACATCAGTCATGGCAAGGCCACCCGCTTTTCAATGTGCCGGCCGAGTAACTCGATGGCGTAATTGATGATGAAAAAGAGAAAACCTGCGAACAGGTAGAACTCCAGCGTCATGAAGGTCCGGGCAATGACCTGCTGGGTGCTGAGCAGCAGTTCGGCCACCCCGATCACCGACAACAGCGTCGAGGCCTTGACGATCTCGGTGGAGGAATTGACCCAGGTCGGCAAGATCTGCCGCAACGCCTGGGGCAACAGCACATAGCCCAGGGCCTGGTAGAACGTCAGGCCGATAGCCTGGCTCGCCTCCATCTGCCCGCGGGGCAACGCCTGCAAGGCACCGCGCACGATCTCGGCCACGTGGGAGCCACAAAACAGCGTCAGGCCCAGGACACCGGCCTGGAACGCGCCGATCTGCCAGCCCAGCGCCGGGGCCATGTAAAAGCAGGCCAGCACCAGCACGAACACCGGCGTGCCACGAATCAGGTCGACATAGAAGCGAAACGGCGCGCGCATCCTGATTCGGCCATAGGTCAATACCAGCCCGGCGACCAGGCCGATCAAGGTGCCCAGCAAAATCGCCAGTATCGAACACTGCACGCTGGTCACAAAGCCCGCCCACAAGGTGTCCCGCGCCACCCACAACTCATGCAACCAACTGGGGGATTCGTACATGGCAAGCTCCTAACGGCGGATCGCCAGGCGCTGCTCGAAGTACCGCAGCAGCATGGCAATGAGGTAACAGGCCGCGACATACAGGGCCGTGGTCACCAGCCAGGTTTCGATCACCCGGTAGCTCTCCACGTTGATCTTGCGGGCGTAGTAGGTCAGCTCCGGCACGGCAATCGCCGCGGCCAGGGAGGTGTCCTTGAACAGCGAGATGAAGTTGTTCGACAAAGCCGGCAGTACGTTGCGCAGCATCACCGGCACGGTGATGTAGGCCTTCACCTGCCACTCCCCCAGGCCGATCGCCAGGCCCGCTTCACGCTGGCCCTTGTGAATGCTCATCAAACCGCCGCGGAACACCTCGGTCAGGTAGGCCCCGGCGTATAGCGACAAGGTGATGACGAACGACGGCAGCTTGTCCAGGCGAATGCCCAGGCTCGGCAAGGCGAAGTAGATCAACAGGATCAGCACCAGGATCGGCGTATTGCGGATCACCGTCACATACACCGAGGCCAGCAGGCGCAGGAGGCGGTGCTTGCTCAGCAGCGCGAATGCCATCGCCAGGCCGATCACACAACCGATGGCGATCGACACCAGCGCCAGGGAAAGCCCCAGCCCGAGCCCCGCCAGCAAGGTGTCGAAATCGCGCCAGACGGCGGCAAAGTTCAACTGATAGTTCATGGTCGACAGTACCTTCGGCGGGACGCCCGCGACGGGCATCCCGGGCTTACAGGGTCATTTGTATTCAACGGGGAAACCGATGGCCGGCGACGGCAGGTCCACGCCGAACCATTGCTTGAACGACGCCGCGTAGGTGGGGAACTCCACGCCGGTCATGGCTTCATGCAAGGTGGTGTTGACGAAGTTCAGCCAGTCCTGGTCGCCGCGCTTGACCGCACAGGCATAGGTTTGCGGGCTCCAGGCGTAGGCCGGGCTGCGGTAGCGGCCGGGGTTCTGCACCATCAGGTACTTCACCGAGGACTGGTCCGTGGCGGCGGCATCGGCACGGCCGGAGTTCACCGCCTGGTACATCAGGTCGACGCTGTCGTACTGGTCGACCTTGGCCTTGGGCAGTGCCTGGTGCACCAGCTCTTCGGCGTAGACGTTCTGCAGCACCGCTACGGTGACATCGTCGCCAGCGGCCTTGAGGTCTTCGATCTCCTTGTACTTGCTGTTGGCCGGCAACAACAGGCCGACCCCTTCGCGGTAGTACGGCAAGGTGAACGCCACCTGCTGCGCGCGGCTGGCGGTGACGGTGATGAACTGGCAGCTCATGTCGACCTTGTCGGTCAGCAGGTTGGGGATCCGCGCATCGGAAGACTGCACCACGAACTCGACTTTTTCCGGGTCATTGAACAGGCCCTTGGCGACCATCCGCGCAATGTCGATATCGAACCCCTGCAACTTGCCATCCGCTCCCTGGAAGTGCCACGGCGCATTGGTGCTGCCCGTGCCCACGATCAATTTCCCGCGTTGCAGCACGCTGTCCAGCTTGCTGTCCGCCGCCTGGGCGACACCCACGGCCGCCATGGAGGCGGCGAAGAGAAAAACACATGCTTTGAACAAGGAAGGTCGGCGTTGCATGGCTAGCACTCCAGGATGAGTTTATTCCGCTATACCGGAACATGGTTTGTAACAACGGAATAGACAGCAGAAAGTGTGCCACAGGCTTGGCGCCGATGGGCCAAGAAAATGGAAAGTGAATGGAATCAGATAGATGGGAAAATCAGCCGTGCGTGACGACGTCGGACGTCATTCCAGGGATTGCTACCGTTAGCTACGACAGGCGGGTAACAAGGCCCCAGAACGGTGCCTCGCCCCCCTGTGGGAGCGGGCTTGCTCGCGAAGAGGCCGGCATATCCAACATTGATGTCGATTGTCACACCGTCTTCGCGGGCAAGCCCGCTCCCACAGGAGGAGGTCGGCGGTATTGCGCTACTTGCGTTTGTAACTCTTGCTGCCGCCGGGCGTGAGGCAATAAACGCCGCCGCGCGGGCCAACGCAGTAACTGCCGCTGCCGCATTGGCAACCGTCGGCCTGCTTGAGTAATGACGAGGGTCGGGTTTCATTGCGAATCCCCAACACAGCGGAACAGGATTTTTTCGAAGCGCTGATGGACCCGTCGTTGCACAGGAACGTGTCACCGTCACACCCGGCGATCCCGCCCTTGCGCCCGGAACAGGGAGTATTGGCGGCGATGGCCGAAGCACAGACCATCAACAATACAATCGCGACACCGGCGCGAAGCAGGCTCGACATTCCGTGACAGCGGTTCATGGCAGCGTCCTGGCTGATAGATGGCCCTATGCTAGCACCTCATCCCATCTGCACCTAGCGTCCGCAGAACCTCACCCTCGACAATGCCCGCAGGTCCCCCTCGCGGTAATAGTCATCGCTCCAGCTGTCGTCCACTGCCAGCGGCCTGACCTGCTTGAGGGCGAGTTGTTTCGCGAAGTAGCGAAAGCGGTAATGCTCATAAAAACGCAGCAACTCCAGCCCGTAACGGTCAGCCAGGTCGATGTCGCCCTGGATGATGAGGTAGTTCTCGTCATTGTCATTGCTGGCGGCGGCACTCAGGTTGTGGCTGCCGCTGATGATGGTCGGCGAGTCACTGGTGAAGTCGGTGACGATGGCCTTGGTGTGGACCAGCAGGTTGCCTTTCTGGCCCTTCATGTTTTCCCTGAGCCAGCCTTCCAACCCGGTGTTGAGCAGCGCGGTGGCGGCGAATTGGGCGGTGCGGTCGGCATGGAAACCGGTGATGCGGCTGGCGGTGTTCTGCAGGCCGTAGCGCAGCACGTCATCGTTGGGCTGGCCGAGCAAGGCGTCGAGGATCCGCTCGGGCAGGACGAACGCGGTGACGAACAGCAGGTCCTTGCGGGCACCGTTGATGATGTCGACGAAACGGTCGAGGTCGCCTTCACCCGTACGCGGTGAGAAACCGGCGAACAGCGGCTCTTGCGGCGCCATCGGGTTGTTCAGGGTCAGCCACTGGCGGGTGGCGTCGACGTCTTGCGGTGCGGCCCAGATCTGCTCGAACACCTGGCGGTAGCTGTCGCTCACCCGCGGTTCATCCAGCACGTGAACGACGTTGGCCTGGCGATAGACACCGTTGGCGGTGAAGTTGGTGCTGCCGCACAGGACCGCTTGCGGTTGCAACGAACCGACGCCGTCCACCCGGCTCAGGACGATAAACTTGTCGTGGAAGATCTTATGAGTGACCCGCCCGCGCTTGTTGGCCGCCGGCAGTTTTTCGAGGCTGGCCTCGTTGCGCTGCGTGGTGTCGTCGCCCGGCTCGGCGTGGTACAGCACCCGCACCTGCGCGCCTCGGGCGAAAGCGGCGTTCACCGCGTCGACGATCACCGGCAGTTCGTATTCGTAGATGGCAACGTCCAGGGCCCAGGTGGCATCGAGGGCCCGGTCGATGAAGCCGATCAGGCGTCCCAACAGGCCGTTTTCCAACCAGCGACGCGGCGCGTCGGGCCAGTCATCGATGGACAGGTTGCGATTGGCGCTGATCAGCGCATCCAGCTCGGGAAACTTGCGCTGGAACGCCTGGCTGGCGGCCACGGCTCGGTTGAAGATCACGCGCTGGTTGACCGGCTGCCCGTTATCGCTGGTGACGCTGATGTCCAGTGATTCGCCCAACTGCGGCGCGTCGGGGCTGCCATAGGCCAGGTGCACGCGGTAGTTCATCGTCACGCCGGGGTTGACGGCGTAGTCGGCCCAGCGAAATTTCTGCAACGGCGCCTGGTCGCTGGGTGTGGCGTGAAACTGGGGGAACGTATGGGCCTTGCCGGGGAAGGTCAGGCTGTTGAACAGGAACAGCCAGGGCTTGTCGCCCTGCTGTTTCTCGATGGCAAAACCCAGCAGCCCCTTGCGACGGGACTCGGCCAGGTCCATGGCGAGCAGCACGCCGTTGGTGCCAGCGTAGGCCTTGACCCGAAAATCATCCTGGGGATTGGTAACGAGTACGCGCATGGTTCACTCCTGTGAGGGGCTGCCTGAGCATAGAACAGAGTGGGCGAATCCGATGCCGAGGTGATCCACACTTGATCGGCGGCATGTCGCGGCCCTTGTGGGAGCGGGCTTGCCCGCGAAGGCGTCCGCCCAGACAACCGCAAAAAAGGCATCAAACCTGGTCGATATGCCGATACTCGGCCCCCAACTGCCCCGCCAATTGCCGGGCACGACCCAGGCGGATCGGGCCGCGCTCAATGTCGATCAACAGGCTCGGGCAGTCGAGTGGCGACGGCGCCAGGCCTTCCTTCAGACGTCCGTCCGTCATCACCAGCACCCGCTGCTGCTCTGCCGGGTAGCGTTTGCGCCGGGCTTGCAGCCAACGCCCGGCCTCTTGCAACGCGGCCTGCAACGGCGTGCCGCCGCCGGCGCCGAGTGCATCGAGCCAGTGTCGCAGCCCAGCCGAGGCCTTGAGCCCCTGCACCTGCCAGCGCGGAGCACTGCCACTGGCGGTCAACAGGGCCAGTCGCGCGCGCTGTCGGTAGGCGTCGTCGAACAGTTGCGCCAGCAGGCCTTTGCCATCGCTCAAGGCACGATGACGACGGGTCGAGGCCGAGGCGTCGACGATCACCAGCCACAGTTCATGGGGCGAGCGATGACGGCGGTGAAAGCGCAGGTCGTCATAGCGTTGGGGACGGCCCTTGAGCAAAGTGCCCGGCCAGTTCACCGTGCCACTGGAGGCGACTTTGCTGCGCCCCTGGCGTCCATCGTCCAACCGCCCCGCCCGGGGCCTGGCATCCGCCCCCACGGCCGAACGGGGGCGAATGCCTAAGGCTTTTTTGGCCAGCTCGGCACGTCACGCCGTGCACCGGTGGGCAAGGCCTGGGCCGGCAAGTCGCCCCACTGGCCCTGGCCTTCGTTGGGCTGGGCCGCGCGATCGCCCGTCGAGGGTGCCTGGGGCGGCGCAGGGGCCGGGGCCGAGTGCCCGCGCCGCCGATGGCGCAAGGCAAACTCGGCGACGGCGTCGATATCTTCGTCGGCGATGGCCTGTGCCCCACGCCAGGCGGCGTGGGCCCTGGCGGCCCGCAACCAGACCAGGTCGGCACGCAGGCCATCGACCCCGGCGGCAAAACAGCGTTCGGTGATCTGGGCAAGCGTCACGTCATCCAGGGCGATTCCGGCCAGGCGGTCGCGGGCCTGCTGGCAGCGTTCACGCAGGGCCTGCTGGGCGCTCTCCCAGTGCGCACAGAACGCCGCCGGATCAGTGTCGAAATCCAACCGCCGCCGAATGATCTGCCCGCGTTCAACTGCCGGGGTGTGCCCGTCGAGGGCCACGTTCAGGCCAAACCGGTCGAGCAACTGCGGGCGCAGTTCGCCCTCTTCCGGGTTCATGGTGCCGATCAGCACAAACCGCGCCGGGTGCCGATGGGAAATGCCATCGCGCTCGATCAGGTTAGTGCCGCTTGCCGCCACGTCCAGCAACACGTCCACCAGATGATCGGGCAGCAGGTTCACTTCATCGACGTACAACACGCCGCCGTCGGCCTTGGCCAGCACACCGGGAGAGAACTGCGCGCGCCCCTCCCCCAGCGCCGCGTCCAGATCGAGGGTGCCCACCAGACGCTCCTCGGTGGCGCCCAAGGGCAAGGTGACGAACTGACCGCTGGCCAGCAGGTCGGCCAGGCCCCGGGCCAGGGTGGACTTGGCCATGCCCCGCGGCCCCTCGATCAGCACACCGCCGATCTTCGGGTCGATGGCGGCCAGGCACAGCGCCAGTTTCAGGTCATCAGCGCCGACCACGGCGGAGAGTGGGAAATGAGGGGTGTCGATCATGTGGAGGATCTCATAAATGTTCGATAGTCCGCTGTGGCGAGGGAGCTTGCTCCCGCTGGGGCGCGAAGCGGCCCCAAACCGGCCAACGCGGTGCACCTGAAGTGTCGCGTTGCCTGGATTACGACTGCT
This sequence comes from Pseudomonas sp. P97.38, assembly GCF_001269745.1. Taxonomy (NCBI): domain Bacteria; kingdom Pseudomonadati; phylum Pseudomonadota; class Gammaproteobacteria; order Pseudomonadales; family Pseudomonadaceae; genus Pseudomonas; species Pseudomonas sp. P97.38. Next base: position 263,075 of record NZ_LHVJ01000027.1, on the reverse strand, counting down.
GCGCAGCCGAGCGGGAGCAAGCTCCCTCGCCACAAGTGCACCTCAGCCATCTTCTTCAATGTCCAACAGCAAATTCTCCAACGCCTCGCGGTAGTCGCCTGGCGCCTGCCACATGCCCCGCTGTTGCGCTTCGAGCATGCGCTCGGTCATGTCGCGCAGGGCGTCGGGGTTGTGCTGGCGGACAAACGCCCGGGTGTCCGGGTCGAGCAGGTAGGCGTCGGCCAGCAGCGCGTACTGGTGGTCGTCGATCAGTTGCGTGGTGGCGTCGAAGGCGAACAGGTTGTCCACCGTCGCCGCCAGCTCGAACGCGCCCTTGTAGCCGTGGCGCTTGGCCCCGTCGATCCATTTCGGGTTGGCCGCCCGGGACCGGATGACGCGGTTGAGCTCTTCTTTCAGGGTACGGATCCGCGGCAGGTCCGGCTGGCTGTGATCGCCGTGGTAACTGGCCGCCTTTTGCCCGCTCAAGGTTTCCACCGCCGCCAGCATGCCGCCCTGGAACTGGTAATAATCGTTGGAATCGAGCACGTCGTGTTCGCGGTTGTCCTGGTTCTGCAACACCGCCTGCGCCTGGCTCAAGCGCCGGGAAAACGGCTCCCGGGCGGCAGTGCCTTCGTCGTGGGCACCGTAAGCGTAGCCACCCCAGTTCAGGTACACCTCGGCCAGGTCCTCACGGCTCTGCCACAGGCGCCCGTCGATGGCGCCCTGCACACCCGCGCCATAGGCGCCCGGCTTGGCGCCGAAGATCCGCCAGCCGGCCTGCCGGGTCGCCGCCTCTGCCGTCAGGCCCGACGCCAGCAAGCTGTCACGCTCGCTGCGCACCTTGGCGGCCAGGGGGTTCATGTCGGCCGGTTCATCGAGGCTCGCGACCGCTTGAACCGCCGCATCGAACAGGCGAATCAGATTGGCGAAGGCATCGCGGAAGAATCCGGAGACCCGCAGCGTCACATCCACCCGAGGCCTGTCCAACAGGCTCAGCGGCAAGATCTCGAAATCGTCCACCCGCTGGCTGCCAGTGGCCCAGACCGGGCGCACGCCCATCAATGCCATGGCCTGGGCGATGTCGTCGCCGCCGGTGCGCATGGTCGCGGTGCCCCACACTGACAGGCCGAGCTGGCGCAAATGATCGCCGTGATCCTGCAAATGCCGTTCGAGCATCAGGTTGGCCGACTGGAACCCGATGCGCCACGCCGTGGTGGTGGGCAGGTTGCGCACGTCTACCGAGAAAAAGTTACGCCCGGTGGGCAGCACGTCCAGGCGCCCGCGACTTGGCGCACCGCTGGGGCCGGCCGGCACGAAGCGCCCGCCCAAGGCATCAAGCAGGCCGCGCATTTCTGCCGGGCCGCAGGCGTCCAGGCGCGGGGCAACGACGGCGCGCAGGTTTTCGACGATGCTGCGCGCCGTTTCCCAGCCCGGCGCCTCCAGCCGCTGGACGTCGCCTGCCAGCGCTTGCTCGATCAAGCACGCCGCGAACAGCTCCAGGCGCTCGCGCGTATCACCGGCGGTGCGCCAGGGTTCGGCGCTGACCTGCTGCAACGCCTCGGGACAAGGGCCGGCCCAAGGGTCGGCCAAGGCGCAATCCAGTGGATCGAAGCCCAGCTCAAAGGCGTTCGACAGCGCCCGCAGCAGGCTCGACTGTGCACCTTTGCCGTCGCCGCGGGGAATGCGCAATAACGCCAGCAACGTGTCGATGCGCAGCCGTCCGCTGGGCGACTCGCCGAAGATGTGCAGGCCGTCGCGGATCTGCGACTCCTTCAGGTCGCACAGGTAGGTGTCCAGGCGCGGCAGCCAGACCGCCGCGTCGGCGTCAGCCTCCAATTGCAGTTCGCGGTCGATGTGGGTTTCGCGCACCAGGTTCAGGATGTCCCGCTGCAATTCTCGGGCGCGGCGCGGATCGAGCAGTTGCGCCTCGTAGTATTCGTCGGCCAGCCGTTCGAGGTCGCGCAGCGGCCCGTAGGTTTCGGCGCGGGTCAGCGGCGGCATCAGGTGGTCGATAATCACCGCCTGGGTCCGGCGCTTGGCCTGGGCACCCTCGCCCGGGTCGTTGACGATGAACGGATAGATATTCGGCAGCGGGCCCAACAGCGCGTCCGGCCAGCAGTTTTCCGACAAACCGACGCCCTTGCCCGGCAGCCATTCGAGGTTGCCGTGCTTGCCGACATGGATCACCGCGTGGGCGCCGTAGGTGTGGCGCAACCAGAAATAGAACGCCAGGTAGCCGTGGGGCGGCACCAGGTCCGGGTCGTGGTAGACCGCACTCGGGTCGACCTGATAGCCCCGCGCCGGCTGGATGCCGACGAACGTCAGGCCCAGGCGCAGGCCGGCGATCATCAGGCGCCCGTCGCGGAACATCGGGTCCTGCTCGGGCGCCCCCCAGCGCGCCAGCACCGCCTGGCGATTGGCGTCAGGCAACGCGTCGAACAGCGCCTGGTAGGCCTCGACGGCCAGGCTCTGGTGACACGGCCGCAGGTCGAGGCTGTCCAGGTCGTTGCTGACCCCGCCGAGCAACTGCTGGATCAACGCGGTGCCGCTCGCCGGCAGTTCGGCCGGCAACGGGTAACCCTCGGTGTGCAGGGCCCGCAGGATATTCAACGCCGCGGCCGGGGTGTCCAGGCCCACGCCGTTGCCGATGCGGCCGTCCCGGGTCGGATAGTTGGCCAGCACCAGCGCCACCCGTTTCTCCCCGTTGGGCAACCGCGCCAGGGCGCTCCAGCGTCGAGCCAGTTGCGCAACGAAATCCATGCGCTCGGGCACGGCCCGGTAGCAGACCACATCGCTCTGGCTGCGCTCGCTGCGCCAGGCCAGGTCCTTGAAACTGATGGGCCGGCTGATGATTCGCCCGTCCAGCTCAGGCAAGGCAATGTGCATCGCCAGGTCCCGCGGCCCCAGGCCTTGCTCGCTGGCGCGCCAGCCGGGTTCGTTGTCTTGGGCGCAGATCGCCTGGATCACCGGAATGTCGCGGCGAAACGGCCGCAAGTGAGGCGCTTCCGGACTGGATTGGGCGAACCCGGTGGTGTTGAGGATCACCCCCGCCTCGACCTCATCCAGCCAATCCTCGACCTGCGCCAGGCAGGCCGGCTCCTTGAGGCTTGCGACGGCCATGGGCAACGGGTTGAGCCCCGCTGCTTGCAGGCGCTGGCAGAACACGTCGATGAAGGCGGTATTCGCCGCTTGCAGGTGCGAGCGATAAAACAGCAAGGCCGCCACCGGCTGGTCGGCCCGCCAGTCGGCTTGCCAATCGCCGAGGCTGGCGTTGGTGTTTTGCGGGTGATAGATCGCCGTACGCGGCAGGGCCTGCGGTTCGTCCCACGGGTAATCGCGACCGAACCATTGGCTGGCCAGGTTGTAGAACAGATTCAGGGCATTGCCCAGGCCACCCTGGCGCAAGAACTGCCAGAGCCGGTCGCGCCCCTCAAAGGGCACGTTGCTGAGGTCGCTCAGCTCCGGGTCAGGCCGATCGTCACCCGGCACCAGGATCAACGTCACCCCGCGCCCAGCCAATTCCATCAACCGTTCAATGCCGTAGCGCCAATAGCCGATGCCGCCGTGCAGCGACAGCAGGATGACCTTGGCGTGGCGCAGCACGTCTTCGAAGTACAGGTCTACCGAGGCGTGGTTCTGCACTTGCATCGGGTTTGCAAGGCGAAACGGCGGGTAGTCGTCCGGCAACTGCCGCGCCGCTTCGGCCAGCAGCGCCAGGCTGGAGTCGCCGCTGCACAGGATCACCAGCTCGGCGGGGGTTTGCCCCAGGTCGGCAATGTTGTCGTCCGCTACAAAGCCGCCCGGCTGGGTCCTGAGCAGGTGCATGGCTTAGACGCTAAGGGCGGCGCGCAGCTGCGCTTCGAGCAGGCCGGCGTCCAGCGCCTGGCCAATCAGCACCAGGCGGGTGACCCGCGCTTCATCGGCGCCCCACTGGCGATCGAAATGCTTGTCGAAACGCGTGCCGACACCTTGCACCAGCAAACGCATCGGCTTGTTCGGGATGGCCGCGAAACCCTTGACCCGCAGCACGCCATGTTGCACCACCAGTTGAGTGAGCGCGTCCAGCAACAGGCTCTCGTCAGCCTGGGGTAGTTCGATGGAGATGGAGTCGAAAGCGTCGTGATCATGGTCATCTTCGTCGCCATCATGGTGATGGTCGTGATGGCTGTGGCGAGCGTCGATGTGTTCTTCGGAGCCGGCGCCCAGGCCGATCAACACGTCCAGTGGCAGGCGCCCGCTGCTGGCTTCGATGACCTTGACCGCCGGCGGCAATTCCTCGGCCACTTCCAGACGGACTTTCGCCAGGTCTTCGGGGCTGATCAGGTCGGCCTTGTTGAGGATCACCAGGTCGGCGCTCGCCAGTTGATCGGCGAACAGTTCGTGCAGCGGCGATTCGTGGTCCAGGTTCGGATCGAGTTTGCGCATGGCGTCCACCTGGTCGGGGAACGCAGCGAAAGTGCCAGCCGCCACGGCAGGGCTGTCGACCACGGTGATGACCGCGTCGACGGTGCAGGCGCTGCGGATTTCCGGCCACTGGAAAGCCTGGACCAACGGTTTGGGCAAGGCCAGCCCGGAGGTTTCGATGAGGATGTGGTCAAGGTCGCCGCGCCGGGCCACCAGCTCGCGCATCACCGGAAAGAACTCTTCCTGCACCGTGCAGCACAGGCAGCCGTTGGCCAGCTCGTAGACGCGGCCGTTGGCTTCTTCTTCGGTGCAACCGATCGAGCATTGCTTGAGGATCTCACCGTCGATGCCCAGTTCGCCGAACTCGTTGACGATCACCGCGATGCGGCGACCCTGAGCGTTGTCGAGCATGTGCCGCAGCAACGTGGTTTTACCCGAGCCGAGGAAACCGGTGACGATGGTGACGGGGAGTTTGGCCAGTGTTTTCATCGGATGCCCTTTGGCAAGGTGGCGGGCAAACGGGACGACAACCGCAGGCACAGGCGTGCGCGGAAGATTTCGCCACCGGATCACCCCGCCCGGTTGTAGTGAGAATCTGTCTCGAGGCAGGTCTCCTGGCTGACGGCGGGCCCGGCCAGGCTTTGACAAAGCCTGGGGGGCAATTCCTGCGCCTTCCCGTGCGCATGCACAGTGGCCCGGCAGGAACGTCACCGTTCACAGTTGCGGGGGCAGCCGCGGCTTGGACCGCGTTCCCTTCTTAGCTTCGGCGCAAACCGAAGAACCTCGAAGGCGCAAGGCTACCCAGGGTGTGCGGGCGGGTCAATCTACGCAAGTAAGATGCAGGATGCTGTTGTGGCGAGGGAGCTTGCTCCCGCTCGGTTGCGCAGCGACCGAAAAGAGCCGGGGGCCGCTGCGCTGCCCAGCGGGAGCAAGCTCCCTCGCCACAACAGCCCGCTCGTCTGCCCTTGTACATTGACGCCCGCCCCCGCCCATGCTCTCCTGTGCACCTAGTTACGGGTGCCCTTCACAGGGTGAAACGGGAAACCGGTGAATCGTGTGCTTTACTTCAAGGTCACGTCAGTCCGGTGCTGCCCCCGCAACGGTAAGCGAGCGAAGCGTCTTAACCACTGTGCCCATGGCATGGGAAGGTGACGCTTGCCGGCAAGGCCCAGCCCCTGCCCCTCGCGAGCCCGGAGACCGGCCCATGACTCAAGCATCAACAAACCCGCGGTGGGCGGGCGCTGTTCGAACCTTGGCGGTCTTCGCCCGGGTTTTCATTGCGCTCGATTTACCCACTGGACGAGACAAGAACAGAGGGAAGCGCCATGTCGACCATCAGCAGCACCGTTCGTACCGCCAGCAGCACCACCACCCTGAGCCAGCGCCTGAGCGCGGCGATCCTTGCCTCGATCCTGGGTGCCGGGCTGGTCTATTTCGCCGGGTTTTCCCACATCGAAGCGGTGCACAACGCTGCCCACGACACCCGCCACAGCGCCGCCTTTCCGTGCCATTGAGACCTGACGACATGATCAAGCGTATCGCCCAGACCGCCGGTTTCAGTGGATTGCTGGCCGCCCTGCTGCTGACCCTCCTGCAAAGTTTCTGGGTATCGCCGCTGATTCTCCAGGCCGAGACCTATGAAAAAGCCCCCGCGGCTGAAGTCCACGAGCACGCGGCCGGGGTTGCCCATACCCATGACGCCGAAGCCTGGGAGCCCGAAGACGGCTGGCAGCGCGTGCTGTCCACCACGGGCGGCAACCTGGTGGTGGCGGTGGGCTTTGCGCTGATGCTGGCCGGCTTGTACACCTTGCGCACACCGACCCGCACCGCACAGGGCCTGCTCTGGGGGCTGGCCGGCTATGCCACGTTCGTCCTGGCTCCCACCCTCGGCCTGCCGCCGGAGCTGCCCGGCACGGCGGCGGCCGACCTGGCCCAGCGGCAGATGTGGTGGATCGGCACCGCCGCGTCCACCGCCGTGGGCATCGCCCTGATCGCCTTCGGCCGGCACTGGCTGCTCAAGCTGCTGGGCGTGGCGACCCTGCTGGTGCCCCACGTCATTGGCGCACCGCAACCGGAGGTCCACTCGATGCTGGCACCCGAAGCCCTTGAAACCCAGTTCAAGATCGCCTCGCAACTGACCAACGTGGCGTTCTGGCTGGCCCTGGGCCTGATCAGCGCCTGGCTGTTCCGCCGTGACGGTCAAGCCCACCACGAGGCATGAACAGCCGCTCTTCCCAGGCTGCGCCAGCCTTGGTGATCGGCCTGGGCTGCCAGCGTGGTTGTCCGGCCAGCGCGTTGCGCGCCTTGCTGGAGCAAACCCTGCAAGCCCACGGCATCGACCTTGATCACGTGCAGGCCCTGGCCAGTATCGACCTCAAGCAGAACGAAGCGGGCCTGCTGGAGCTGGCCGAACATCTGGCGTTGCCACTGGTGTGCTTCAGTGCCGAGCAGTTGGCCGGTTATCAGGACCGTCTCAGCCACCGCTCCGACATTGCCTTCGAACGGACCGGCTGCTACGGCATCGCCGAAAGCGCCGCCCTGGCCCTGGCCGACCGCCGGGGCACGGCACCGGCCACGCTGCTGATTACCCGCCAGCGAGGCCTCAAGAGCACGCTGGCCTTGGCGGTCGTGGCGTAAATCCCGATAATCGGCGCCCAGGATCATGAGCGATCTTCATCCAAGCGCCACTCACCTACCCTGCAGGAGCCGGTCATGACCGTTTACTTCATCGGCGCCGGCCCCGGCGACCCGGAACTTATCACCGTCAAGGGCCAGCGGCTGATCCGCAGCTGCGCCGTGATTATCTACGCCGGCTCCCTGGTGCCGGCCGCCGTGCTGGAAGGCCACCGCGCCGAGCAGGTGATCAACAGCGCCGAACTGCACCTCGAACAGATCATCGAATTGATCAGGGCGGCCCACCTCAAGGGCCAGGACGTCGCCCGGGTGCACTCCGGGGACCCGAGCCTGTATGGCGCCATCGGTGAGCAGATTCGCTGCCTGCGGGCGTTGGAGATTCCGTTCGAGATCATTCCGGGCGTTACCGCAACGTCCGCCTGCGCCGCCCTGCTGGGCGCCGAGCTGACCCTGCCGGACGTGTCCCAGAGCGTCATCCTGACCCGTTACGCCGACAAGACCGCCATGCCCGCCGGGGAGGAACTGGGCAGCCTGGCGCAACACGGCGCAACCCTGGCGGTTCACCTGGGGGTCAATCATCTGGAAAAAATCGTGGCTGAACTGCTGCCGCACTACGGCGCGGATTGCCCGGTCGCCGTGATCCACCGGGCCACCTGGCCGGATCAGGATTGGGCCGTGGGCACGCTGGCAGACATCGCTGCAAAGGTCCAGGCCAAGGGCTTTCGCCGCACGGCGCTGATCCTGGTGGGACGGGTGCTGGGCAATGATGTGTTCAGCGAGTCATCGCTGTACCGCGCCGGGCACGCGCACCTCTACAGGTCCTGAGCCACAGGCCCCGAGCCGTCAGCCGGATCGACCCGAATCCCCGTGGGAGCGGGCTTGCTCGCGAAAACGGTGTATCAGGTGGCTGACGTGTTGGATGTACCGCCGCCTTCGCGAGCAAGCTCGCTCCCACAGGATTCACCGCAATCCTTGTGGGAGCGAGCTTGCTCGCGAAGTGGTAGCCCGGCCTGCACCAATCAGTAGTAGGCGTTCTCTTTCTGGGTGTGGTCGGTCACGTCGCGCACGCCCTTGAGCTCAGGGATGCGTTCGAGCAGGGTGCGCTCGATGCCTTCCTTCAAGGTCACGTCGGCCTGGCCGCAGCCTTGGCAGCCGCCGCCGAACTGGAGCACGGCGATGCCGTCTTCCACCACGTCGATCAGCGACACCTGGCCGCCGTGGCTGGCCAGCCCCGGGTTGATTTCGGTTTGCAGGTAGTAGTTGATGCGCTCGTTGATCGGGCTGTCGGCATTGACCATCGGCACCTTGGCGTTAGGCGCCTTGATGGTCAGCTGGCCGCCCATGCGGTCGGTGGCGTAGTCGACCACGGCATCATCGAGAAACGCTTCGCTGAACGAATCGATGTAGGCGGTGAAGCTCTTGAGCCCCAGCGCGGTGTCTTCGGGTTTCTCTTCCCCAGGCTTGCAGTAGGCAATGCAGGTTTCAGCGTACTGGGTGCCGGGCTGGGTGATGAAGATACGGATCCCGATCCCCGGGGTGTTCTGCTTGGACAGCAGGTCGGCCAGGTAATCGTGGGCGGCATCGGTAATGGTTATGGCGGTCATGGAAACTCCTCGCAGGCTTGCCGGCAGTTTACGCCAATCATCGCGCCGGACAAAGTCCCAGTATTTTTGTCAGGAAAGCAGCCGGCGACACGATCCGCGAAGCCGGCCGTTCACGTCAGAGGTTCTGGTAGCGGTTCATGTCCAGCACACCGGCTTCCAACGGCTCCGTCTCCTGGATGTACTGGCTCAGGTCGTGGAAGTAGAACCAGAACTGCGGGTGACTGCGGCGAATCCCCCAGCGCTCGACAATCCGCTCGAACGCCGGCTCGTCCTGGGCGCTTTCCATGGCATCAACGAACGCCGGCACCTGTCCGGCCGGGATGTTGAAGATAAAGTTCGGGTAGCTGCTGAGCACCCCGGGGTACACCGTCAAGGTGTCCAGGCCGGGTTGGTAACGCAGTTCCTCGCCCAGCAGGAACGCCACGTTGCTGTGGGCCCGGTTGCGCATCAGGCTGTAGACCTCACGGTGGCCGCCAGGGGTTTCGACCCGCAGCAGGGTCGCTTCGGGCAGTTGATTGATGACGCTGAGTCCCGCCGCCGGGCGTGACACCAGGCGGCTGAGGGCCTGATCGGCGTTCTGCAGGGCCGGATCGATGTTCGGCCGCGAGCAATAGGCGCCCTCGCAGCGGTTGATTGGGTCGGGCCGCGCGTTCAGTTCGCCATAACGGGCCAGCAACTGCCGGGTGAAGTCACGCATCGGGTCGTGTTCATCGAGCTTGAGCGCGGTCGGCTTGTCATCGTCGATGGCCTCGTAATCGAGCCACATCTTGAACTTGCCCCCGGACTGGTACCAGTCGTCAAGATAGGCTTCGCGGGAATCGGCCGGCATCAGGCGCAGGAAGTTCTGCTCGGCACCGTTGCGGATCAGGTCGAAGTACAGCCGGGTCTGGGCCTGGTGGGACACATTGCCGAACACATCGAAGTTCACCGCCAACTGGTAATAGGTGCGCTCCAGCAGCGGGAAATCGAACAGCCACATCGTCTGCGGCACGTCGCCGATCAGGCCCTTGGTCACCGAGGCACTGTCGAAATGCCGGAAGATGCTCAACAGCGCATTGTCATTACCGGCCCACAACGTCGACCAACTCGGCGGCGGCAACTCGGCGTAGTTGTCGCGGCGCAACGCTTCGTACGCGTTGCGCTTGTCGCGGTAGTCGCGCCACAGGCTCAGGACGCTGCCGACGTCGTCATTCTGTCCCGGCATCGCCAGCAACGGCGTGGCCTGGCCGCGATAGTTCGGGTCGGTGATGTACAGGTCATGCTCGGGGGCCTGGAACAACGCCCAGAAATTGTCGCGGATCACATCCGTGGCGATCTGACCCCGGCACACCGGCCCACGGATGAAGGTGCGCACGAAGTACTCGGCGTTATCGAGCATGAACTGGTAGCGCGCCTGGGCCGGGATCGCCTCGAAGGTGGAGAACGGATTGGCCCGACGCTCCGGCCCATAGCCCGGCAACGCGCTGACCTGCCACTTGCCGCTGTAGAACAGGCTCTTGATCCGCGCCATCTTGGCCGGGCTCAAGCCATAGGTGATGTGGGTCTTGTGCACGATCACCCCCTGCACCGGCCACAGCCGATAATAGATGCGGGTGCCGGGATCGTCGTTCGGGCGGCGGGTGTTGATCAGGTCGATGGGCTGGCCGGTGGGCGTGCGTGAACGCACCCACTGGAAGAAATGCCCCGGCTCGCCGTCCTTGAAATAGATGTGCGCCAGAAACCAGTGCTCGAACAACCAGCGCCCCACCAGGCTTTCCCGGGCGCCAGGCGCATTGAGCAGGTTCTCCCACTGCACCACCTGCAAGGCCTCGGCAGCACTCGGAGCCAGGGCCTGCTGGTCGATGGGCGCACCGGCCGCCAGCCAGCGCTGCAACGTCTGGTACTGCTGGTCGGTCAGACCGGTGACGGCCAGGGGCATGCCTTCGCGCGGATGTGCGGCGGCATACTCGTCGAATTGCCCCGGGACCGCGCAACTGTTGTCGCGGTTGAGCCCGAGCACAATGTCTTCGGGCAGCTTGGCGTTGGGCGTCAGTGGCGTGCGGTGGCCCAGTTCCAGCATCCGCGCCATCAACGCCGCCTGGCTGCCCTGGGCATCGAGCACCGAATAGAACCCCTTGCGCTGCCAGGCCCGCTGGCCGGACGCGTCATAGAACAACCGGGTCGGCTCCGCCGCCACTCGCCGCTCACCGTCATACACCGACAGTTTGCTCGCGCCCCGGGCCACGCCTTCGCCGCTGCCCAGGTTCAACTGGCAGGCGGAATCGTAGCAGGCGTGGCAGGCCACGCATTTCTCCGTGAAGATCGGCTGGATGTCGCGCGTATAGGAAAGTGCCGGGGCGGGATCCCCGGCCACTGCAATGAAAGACCACAGCAGCAACAGACTGCCGACGAAAACCCGGTACGGCATGTCGCGGATCCTGAAAGAAAGTCCGGCGATTCTACCGGGCCAGCACTCCCTTGCAAACATGAGCGAGATTCATGCAAAAGGCACCTGCGATCAAATACCGCACAGGTTTGCTATCATCCCGGCTTTCGTCATCGTCATTTTTCCAGGTAGTCCTATGTCTGATCGCAGCGCTCGCCTTTATCTTCTCCAGCAAGCCCTCAAGGAACGCATCCTGATCCTCGACGGTGGCATGGGCACGATGATCCAGAGCTACAAGCTGGAAGAGCAGGACTACCGCGGCAAGCGTTTCGCCGACTGGCCGAGCGACGTAAAGGGCAACAACGACCTGCTGGTGCTGAGCCGCCCCGACGTGATCGGCGCCATCGAAAAAGCCTACCTGGATGCCGGTGCCGACATCCTCGAAACCAACACCTTCAACGCCACCCAGGTGTCCCAGGCCGACTACGGCATGCAGGGCCTGGCCTATGAGCTGAACGTGGAAGGCGCGCGCCTGGCCCGCCAGGTGGCCGACGCCAAGACCCAGGAAACCCCGGACAAGCCACGCTTCGTCGCCGGCGTGCTCGGCCCGACCAGCCGCACCTGTTCGTTGTCGCCGGACGTGAACAACCCCGGCTACCGCAACGTGACCTTCGATGAACTGGTGGAGAACTACACCGAAGCCACCCGGGGCCTGATCGAAGGCGGCGCCGACCTGATCCTGATCGAGACCATCTTCGACACGTTGAACGCCAAGGCGGCGATCTTTGCCGTGCAGGGCGTGTATGAAGACCTGGGCGTCGAGCTGCCGATCATGATCTCCGGCACCATCACCGACGCCTCCGGCCGCACCCTCTCCGGCCAGACCACCGAAGCCTTCTGGAACTCCGTGGCCCACGCCAAGCCGATCTCCGTGGGCCTGAACTGCGCCCTCGGTGCCCGCGAGCTGCGGCCTTACCTCGAAGAGCTGTCGAACAAGGCCAACACCCATGTCTCGGCGCACCCGAACGCCGGCCTGCCCAACGAATTCGGCGAATACGATGAATTGCCGGCCGAGACCGCCAAGGTCATCGAGGAGTTCGCCCAGAGCGGCTTCCTGAACATCGTCGGCGGCTGCTGCGGCACCACGCCGGCGCACATCGAAGCCATCGCCAAGGCCGTGGCCGGTTATGCGCCACGGCAGATTCCGGAGATCCCACGGGCCTGCCGCCTGTCGGGCCTGGAACCGTTCACCATCGATCGCAACTCGCTGTTCGTCAACGTGGGCGAGCGGACCAACATCACCGGCTCCGCCAAGTTCGCCCGGCTGATCCGCGAAGACAACTACACCGAAGCCCTCGAAGTGGCCCTGCAACAGGTCGAGGCCGGCGCCCAGGTGATCGACATCAACATGGACGAGGGCATGCTCGACTCGAAGAAGGCCATGGTGACCTTCCTCAACCTGATCGCCGGCGAACCGGACATCTCCCGCGTGCCGATCATGATCGACTCCTCGAAATGGGAGGTGATCGAAGCCGGCCTCAAGTGCATCCAGGGCAAAGGCATCGTCAACTCCATCAGCATGAAAGAAGGCGTCGAGCAGTTCATCCACCACGCCAAGCTGTGCAAGCGCTACGGCGCCGCCGTGGTGGTGATGGCCTTCGACGAAGCCGGCCAGGCCGACACCGAGGCGCGCAAGAAGGAAATCTGCAAGCGTTCCTACGACATCCTGGTCAATGAAGTGGGCTTCCCACCGGAAGACATCATCTTCGACCCGAACATCTTCGCCGTGGCCACCGGCATCGAAGAGCACAACAACTATGCCGTGGATTTCATCAACGCCTGCGCCTATGTGCGCGATGAACTGCCCTACGCGCTGACCTCCGGCGGCGTGTCCAACGTGTCCTTCTCGTTCCGCGGCAACAACCCGGTGCGCGAGGCGATTCACTCGGTATTCCTGCTGTATGCGATCCGCGCGGGCCTGACCATGGGTATCGTCAACGCCGGCCAGTTGGAGATCTACGACCAGATCCCGGTGGAACTGCGCGACGCCGTCGAAGACGTGATCCTCAACCGTACGCCCGAGGGCACCGACGCCCTGCTCGCCATCGCCGACAAGTACAAGGGCGACGGCAGCGTCAAGGAAGCGGAAACCGAAGAGTGGCGCGGCTGGGAGGTCAACAAGCGCCTGGAGCACGCGCTGGTCAAGGGCATTACCACCCACATCGTCGAAGACACCGAAGAATCGCGACTGTCCTTCGCCCGCCCGATCGAAGTCATCGAAGGCCCGCTGATGGCTGGCATGAACATCGTTGGCGACCTGTTCGGCGCCGGCAAGATGTTCCTGCCCCAGGTGGTCAAGTCGGCGCGGGTGATGAAACAGGCCGTGGCCCACCTGATCCCGTTCATCGAAGCGGAAAAAGGTGACAAGCCGGAAGCCAAGGGCAAGATCCTGATGGCCACGGTCAAGGGCGACGTCCATGACATCGGCAAGAACATCGTCGGCGTGGTCCTCGGTTGCAACGGCTACGACATCGTCGACCTGGGCGTGATGGTGCCGGCAGAAAAGATCCTGCAGGTGGCCAAGGACGAGAAGTGCGACATCATCGGCCTGTCCGGCCTGATCACCCCCTCGCTGGATGAAATGGTGCACGTGGCCCGCGAGATGCAGCGCCAGGATTTCCACCTGCCGTTGATGATCGGTGGCGCCACCACCTCCAAGGCCCACACCGCGGTGAAGATCGAGCCCAAGTACAGCAACGATGCGGTGATCTACGTCACCGACGCCTCCCGCGCCGTAGGCGTTGCCACGCAGTTGCTGTCCAAGGAGCTGAAGGCGGGGTTCGTCGAGAAGACCCGCCAGGACTACATGGACGTGCGCGAGCGCACCGCCAACCGCAGCGCCCGCACCGAGCGCCTGAGCTACAGCGCTGCCATCGCCAAGAAGCCGCAGTTCGACTGGAGCAGCTACCAACCGGTCAAGCCGACGTTCACGGGCGCTAAGGTGCTGGACAACATCGACCTTGACGTCCTGGCCGAATACATCGACTGGACGCCGTTTTTCATCTCCTGGGACCTGGCCGGCAAATTCCCGCGCATCCTCACCGACGAAGTGGTCGGGGAAGCCGCCACCGCGCTGTACGCCGATGCCCAGGCCATGTTGCGCAAGCTGATCGACGAAAAGCTCATCAGCGCCCGCGCCGTGTTCGGCTTCTGGCCGGCCAACCAGGTGCATGACGACGACCTGGAAGTCTATGGCGATGACGGCAAGCCACTGGCCCGCCTGCATCACCTGCGCCAACAGATCATCAAGACCGACGGCAAGCCGAACTTCTCCCTGGCCGACTTCGTCGCCCCCAAGGACAGCGGCGTGACCGACTACGTGGGCGGCTTCATCACCACCGCCGGCATCGGCGCCGAGGAAGTGGCCAAGGCCTACCAGGACGCTGGCGACGACTACAACTCGATCATGGTCAAGGCTTTGGCCGACCGGCTGGCCGAGGCCTGCGCCGAATGGCTGCACCAGCAGGTGCGCAAGGAACACTGGGGTTATGCCAAGGACGAAAGCCTGGACAACGAGGCGCTGATCAAGGAACAGTACAGCGGTATCCGCCCTGCTCCCGGCTACCCGGCCTGCCCGGACCACACCGAGAAAGCCACCCTGTTCCACCTGCTCGACCCCGAAGCCAGCGAGCTCAAGGCCGGACGCAGCGGCGTGTTCCTCACCGAACACTACGCCATGTTCCCGGCGGCGGCCGTCAGCGGCTGGTACTTCGCCCATCCGCAGGCGCAATACTTCGCCGTGGGCAAGATCGACAAGGACCAGGTCCAGAGCTACACCGGCCGCAAGGGCCAGGACCTGAGCGTGACCGAGCGCTGGCTGGCGCCGAACCTGGGCTATGACAACTGAGTGAAGGGATCACGGTCGGCAACGGCCGTGATCCTTTTTTTCACGGGTTGTCTATGCTTGTCCCAGACCCATGGCAAACGAGGGATTTATGGACGATCCAGTCGACAACAAGCCGCCGACCCTGCTGCAGATGATGCACAGCGTGCTGGCCGCCGCTTTCGGCGTGCAAAGCGGCAAGAACCGCGCCCGTGATTTCACCCACGGCAAACCGAGTCACTTCGTGATACTGGGCATCGCCTTCACGGTGATCTTCGCCCTGACGCTGTTTGGCATCGTCAAGCTGGTGGTGCACCTGGCGGGGTTGTAGCAAATCCCCCAGCCACCACACCCTTCTGTGGGAGCGGGCTTGCTCGCGAAATGCGGTGTGTCAGCCAACATTCATATTGACTGAATCACTGCATTCGCGAGCAAGCCCGCTCCCACAGGTTTTTCATCGCATAGTCGATCGATTACTGATGGCTGACCCAGAAAACCGCGGTGCCCACCACCAGGATAATCAGGAACAGAATGGCCCAGGCATCGACGGTACTGTCGCTTTTCCTTGCTTTGGTCGGATTGCTCATTGCATCGCCTCTTGTCGGTTTTGTAGGTGATTGCAGAAAGACTCGACCACAGTTAAGACGATGATTGCCCATACGACAAATGTGGGTTACGAGCCGATAGATCTCATTAGGCCATTTGGTTCTTTACATATACTCAAACATCACTTTTGCGCATAACTCAAAACAGGTATCTTGCACCGGCTCCTTTAGGAGTGCGCGGCCGTGCGCGCAGAATTGCCGAGGCAGAACCCGATTCCAGCGAGCCAACACGCAGCTGTTTCTGATCGGCCCAAGCCTGAGACCGAGACTTATATGTACGTATATGACGAGTACGATCAGCGGATCATCGAGGACCGCGTCAAGCAGTTCCGTGATCAGACCCGACGCTATCTGGCAGGCGAGCTGAGCGAAGAAGAATTCCGCCCTCTGCGCCTGCAGAATGGCCTGTATATCCAGCGGTTCGCCCCGATGCTGCGTGTGGCCGTGCCTTATGGCCAACTGACCTCGCGTCAGGTGCGCAAGCTGGCCCAGATCGCCCGCGACTACGACAAGGGCTATGCCCATATCAGTACCCGGCAGAATGTCCAGTACAACTGGCCAGCCCTGGAAGACGTGCCTGAGATCCTGGCCGAACTGGCGACCGTGCAGATGCACGCGATCCAGACCAGCGGCAACTGCCTGCGCAACGTCACCACCGACCAGTTCGCCGGCGTCGCCGCCGATGAGCTGATCGACCCGCGCCCGTGGTGCGAAATTGTCCGCCAGTGGACCACCTTCCACCCGGAATTCGCCTACCTGCCGCGCAAGTTCAAGATCGCCATCAATGGCTCGTCCTCGGACCGCGCCGCCATCGAAGTCCACGACATCGGCCTGGAAACGGTCTACAACGCCGCCGGCGAACTGGGCTTCCGGGTGCTGGTGGGCGGTGGCCTCGGGCGTACGCCAGTGGTCGGTGCGTTCATCAACGAGTTCCTGCCGTGGCAGGACCTGTTGAGCTACCTGGACGCCATCCTGCGGGTGTACAACCGCTACGGTCGTCGGGACAACAAGTACAAGGCGCGGATCAAGATCCTGGTCAAGGCCCTCACGCCTGAAGTGTTCGCCGAGAAGGTCGAAGCCGAGATGGCGCACCTGCGCGGCGGCCAGACCACCCTGACCGAAGCCGAAGTCCATCGCGTCGCCAAGCACTTCGTCGATCCGCAGTACAAGGCCCTGGGCAACCAGGATGCTGAGCTCGCCGCCCTCGACAAGGAACACCCAGGATTCGCCCGCTGGCGCAGCCGCAACACCCTGGCCCACAAGAAGCCAGGTTACGTCGCGGTGACGCTGTCGCTGAAACCGACCGGCGTCGCGCCGGGCGACATCACCGACAAGCAGCTCGATGCCGTGGCCGACCTGGCCGAGCGCTACAGTTTCGGTCAATTGCGTACCTCCCACGAGCAGAACATCATCCTGGCGGACGTTGAACAGACTCAACTGTTCACCCTCTGGGGCGAGCTGCGCGAACAAGGTTTCGCCACGCCGAACATCGGCCTGCTGACCGACATCATCTGCTGCCCGGGCGGCGACTTCTGCTCGCTGGCCAACGCCAAATCGATCCCGATCGCCGAATCGATCCAGCGTCGTTTCGATGACCTGGACTACCTGTTCGACATCGGCGAGCTGGACCTGAACATTTCCGGTTGCATGAACGCGTGCGGTCACCACCACGTCGGCCACATCGGCATCCTCGGCGTGGACAAGAAAGGCGAAGAGTTCTACCAGGTCTCCCTGGGCGGCAGCGGTAGCCGCGACGCCAGCCTGGGCAAGATCCTCGGCCCGTCCTTTGCCCAGGACGACATGCCTGACGTGATCGAGAAGCTGATCGACGTGTACGTTGAACAACGGACCGAAGACGAGCGCTTCATCGACACTTATCAACGTATTGGCATCGACCTCTTCAAGGAACGCGTCTATGCAGCGAATCATTAAGAACAACGAGGTCATCGACGAAACCTGGCACCTGCTGCCCAAGGACGCGACCCTCGACGGTATCTCAAACTGCGACGACCTGATCGTGCCCCTGGCCCTGTGGCGCGACCATGCGCATGCGCTCAAGGCCCGCGACGGCGGCCTGGGCGTCTGGCTGGATGCCGACGAAGAAGCGGAAGAGATCGGTGATGACGCCAATCAGTTGCAAGTCATTGCGCTGAACTTCCCGGCGTTCACCGACGGCCGTAGCTACTCCAACGCCCGCCTGCTGCGTGACCGCTACGGTTTCAAGGGCGAGCTGCGGGCCATTGGCGACGTGCTGCGCGACCAGTTGTTCTACATGCGCCGCTGCGGCTTCGACGCCTTCGCCCTGCGCGCCGACAAGGACCCGTACGAAGCCCTTGAAAGCCTCAAGGACTTCTCGGTGACCTACCAGGCCGCCACTGACGAACCGCTGCCGCTGTTTCGTCGTCGCTGAGCCTCAAGCAATAAAAAAGCCCTGGACCGGGTGACTGGTCCAGGGCTTTTTCATGGGTGGACGAGGCTCTTCAAACCACCTCGCTCCCTGTGGGAGCGGGCTTGCTCGCGAATGCTGTCAGCACAAGCAAAATGGATGTCGACTGACCCACCGCTTTCGCGGGCAAGCCCGCTCCCACATGGTAGTGGCGAGAGCAGGCTTGGTGGATTACCAGAACCGCTGCTGGGTCAAACGGCTCCACCAGCTCAACAGCACCCGGTCCACCGACCCGCTGGCCGCCATGCCGATGCGTTCCTGCAGGCTTTTGCGCTCGGCGTAGTGCAGGTGGTAAAGCTCGGCGCCCTTGGCCCGTTCGGCCAGGTATTCGTCGCTGGTCTTCAGCTCGTCCACCAGGCCTTTGCCCAGGGCCGCGACGCCCAGCCAGACTTCGCCGGTCGCCACTTCGTCGATGGCCAGTTGCGGACGGTAGTTGGAGACGAAGTTCTTGAACAGCTCATGGGTGATGTCCAGGTCTTCCTGGAACTTCTCCCGGCCCTTCTCGGTGTTTTCGCCGAACACAGTCAAGGTGCGCTTGTATTCGCCAGCGGTCAGCACCTCGAAATCGATGTCATGTTTCTTCAGCAGGCGGTTGACGTTGGGCAACTGGGCGACGACGCCGATGGACCCCAGGATGGCGAAAGGCGCGCTGATGATCTTCTCGCCGATGCAGGCCATCATGTAGCCGCCGCTGGCCGCCACCTTATCGATGCAGACTGTCAACGGCACGCCGGCCTGACGGATCCGCGCCAGTTGCGACGAGGCCAGGCCGTAGCTGTGGACCATGCCACCGCCGCTTTCCAGGCGCAGCACCACTTCGTCCTTCGGCGTGGCCAGGGTCAGCAGCGCGGTGATTTCATGGCGCAGGCTCTCGGTGGCCGACGCCTTGATGTCGCCGTCGAAATCCAGCACGAACACCCGGGACTTGGGCGCCGGCTTGGCCTTCTGCTTTTTCTGCGCTTTTTCAGTCTTGCCTTCGGTCTTGCGCAGGGCCTTGAGCTGGTCCTTGTCCAGCAGCGTCTGTTCCAGGCGCTCGCGCAGCCCCTTGTAGAAATCGTTGAGCTTGCTCACCTGCAACTGGCCAACCGACTTGCGCCGCCCCTTGCTGCGCAGCGCCGCAAAACTGGCCAGCACCACCAGGATGGCGATCACCAGCGTCACGGTCTTGGCCAGGAACCCGGCGTACTCGATGAAAAACTCCACAGCGACTCCTTAAATGCAATGCGCCACTGAACGCAGGCGCGTAACGCCTCCAGCATACCCATGCGCCTGCGCCGCGGCCAGCCAAGAAACCTATGGTTACCTTCGTCCGAGCGAGGCCGGACAAGGCTCCAACGGACATTTCAAACAAGCGTATGTTTTTTCATTGACAGCTCACCGTCATCCTCATAACCTCGCCAAACCTTCAACGTACCGGGATGACGCGGACGTGGGCAGCATCTATCTGATTCGACATGGCCAGGCCTCCTTCGGTGCGGACGACTACGATGTCCTTTCGCCCAACGGTGTACGCCAGGCCCAAGTGCTGGGTCATCACCTGGCAGAACTGGGTGTCGTGTTCGATCGCTGCCTCTCGGGAGACCTGCGCCGCCAGCAGGACACCGCCTCCGGTGCCCTGGGCCAGATGAGCGCCGCCGGGCTGCCGGTTCCCGAAGTGGAAATCGACACAGCCTTCAACGAATTCGACGCCGACGCCGTCATCCGCGCGCTGTTGCCGGACATGCTCACGCAGGAGCCCGAGGCGCTGGATGTCCTGCGCAACGCCGCGCAGAACCGTGCCGAGTTCCAACGCATCTTCGCGCTGATCATCGAACGCTGGCTCGAAGGGCGGTATGACCCGCCCGGCCTGGAAAGCTGGCTGGGTTTCGTCGAGCGGGTCCAGGGCGGCCTGCAGCGGATCCTCGAACAGGCCGACAACCGCCAGAAAATCGCTGTGTTCACCTCCGGCGGCACCATTACCGCCCTGCTCCACCTGATCACCCGGATTCCGGCCCGACAGGCCTTCGAACTGAATTGGCAAATCGTCAACACCTCGCTCAACCAGCTTAAATTCAGGGGGCGCGAGGTGGCCCTGGCGTCCTTCAACAGTCACGCCCACCTGCAACTGCTGAAGGCCCCGGACCTCATCACCTTCCGCTGAGGCCGAATTACCCAAGACCCTTGCTGTACAACCCAAATAAGGATCGACACCATGACCTCCGTAGCCGACGCCGTACAAGCCATGAAAGCCAAGTTCAACCCAGCCGCCGCTGCCGGCCTGGACCTGGTATTCGGCTTCAACATCACCGACGAAGACAAGCAGTACGCCCTGATCGTCAAGGACGGCACCTGCGAACTGCAGGAAGGTGAGAGTGCCGATGCCAACTGCACGCTGATCATGGACAGCGAAACCCTCAAGGGCATCGTCAGCGGCGAAACCGATGGCATGCAGGCGTTCATGGGCGGCAAGCTGCGCGTCGAAGGCGACATGATGCTGTCGATGAAACTGTCCGAGCTGTTCCCAAGCTAAGACCAGGCCGCGCGCAACACGCGCCTGCTGTCTGCAAACGAATCCCGCCCCCGTGGCGGGATTCGTGTTTCTGCGCGCCCCTCAACGGCTCCCGGCGCACGCAACCTTGACCCCTGTCAGCTTCGCCCCCTCCTCCAACCGCTAACGTAGCGCCTCCATCAGCCAGGGACGGCTCATCGGGAGCC
Organism: Pseudomonas sp. P97.38; assembly: GCF_001269745.1. NCBI lineage: Bacteria > Pseudomonadati > Pseudomonadota > Gammaproteobacteria > Pseudomonadales > Pseudomonadaceae > Pseudomonas > Pseudomonas sp. P97.38. The sequence continues at coordinate 242,461 of NZ_LHVJ01000027.1, read as the reverse complement.
TGTGCCTGCATCTCTCAAGGAAGGGAATTTCATGTCTGCACTGAAGATCATTCTGCTGTCGACCGCGTTCAATGGCCTGACCCAGCGCGTCTGGCTGGACCTGCGCGAAGCTGGCTATCGCCCCAGCGTCGTACTGTTCACCGACCCGGACTCGGTCTGCCAGCAAATCGAAGACAGCGGCGCCGACCTGGTGATCTGCCCGTTTCTCAAGGACCGCGTTCCCCAGCGACTGTGGCGCAATCCGCGGCGGCCGGTGGTGATCATTCACCCCGGCATTGTCGGTGACCGCGGCGCCAGTGCCCTGGACTGGGCCCTCATGCGCCAACCCGAGCGCTGGGGCGTCACGGCGCTGCAGGCTGTCGAGGAGATGGACGCCGGACCGGTCTGGGCCACGTGCGAATTCCACCTGCCCGAAGGCCTGCGCAAATCCGAGCTGTACAACGGCCAGGTCAGCGATGCCGCGGTCCAGTGTGTCCGCGAGGTCGTGCAGAAATACCTCAACGGTTTCACCCCGGTGCCATTGGACTACAGCCGCCGTGAAGTTGTCGGACGCCTGCAACCGAACATGACCCAGGACGATCGCACCTTCAGCTGGCACGACAACAGCGCGTTCATCAAGCGTTGCATCGACGCCGCCGACGGCCAGCCGGGCGTGCTGGCAAGCCTTGCCGGCGGCCAGTTTTATGTGTACGACGCGCACCTGGATGTACGCCGCGGCGTGCCCGGAAACCTGTTGGCCGTGCGTGACGACGCAGTGCTGGTGGCGACAGGCGATGCCAGCCTGTGGATCGGATCCTTGCGCCTCAAGCCGCAGCCCGGCGAACAGACATTCAAACGGCCAGCGCGTCATGTGCTGGCCCAACGGCTCGCGGGCGTTCCGGTACTCGACGGCTCACTGGCCCGGCAGCCGTTCAGCGACGAGCCTTACCAACCCATCCGTTACCGTGAATGCGGCCACGTGGGCGAACTTACATTCGAGTGCTACAACGGTGCGATGAGCACCGAGCAATGCCAGCGCCTGGTGGCGGCGCTGCGCTGGGCCAAGACGCGGGATACCGAGGTGTTGCTGATTCGCGGTGGCCGCGGCAGCTTCTGCAACGGTGTGCACCTGAACGTGATTCAAGCCGCCGCCGACCCTGGTCTCGAAGCCTGGGCCAACATCCAGGCCATCGACGACGTCTGCCTTGAACTGTTCAGCGCCCGGCAACTGGTGGTCAGCGGTTTGACCGGCAATGCCGGGGCCGGCGGCGTGATGCTGGCCCTGGCGGCGGATATCGTGCTGGCGCGGCGCGACATCGTGCTCAACCCCCACTACGCGACCATGGGCCTGTACGGCTCCGAATACTGGACCTACAGCCTGCCTCGGGCCGTTGGCCCGGACAGGGCCTACGCACTCACCCAGGACTGCCTGCCCGTCAGTGCCCCCCAGGCCTTGCGCTACGGCATGGTCCAGGAGATCGGCCCGCGCTGTCCCGACGAGTTCGGCCTATGGCTGCTGCAACGGGCCAACAGCGCCCTGCTCGATCCGGCCTACGAAAGCCTGCGGGTCCGCAAGGCCGAGCGAAGCCTGTCGGCGATCCAGGCCTGCCGCGACGGCGAGCTGGCGCAGATGCATCGCGACATGGTGGACAACCGCCACGGCTTTGCCGAGAAGTGCCATCGCTTTGTGTTCAAGCACCGCGCCTGCCGCACGCCGCAACGCCTGATGGCGCCATGGGCGCGAGCCGAACGGGTCCAACCCGTCCAATGATTCGCGGTATCGGGCAAGCGTGGCAGCTCTTACAATGCCCGCTTCCCCTGTACCGGCCTGAACATGGACATCGACCTCGCCCGCACTTTCCTGGAAATTGTCCGCCACGGCAGCCTCGCTGCCGCGGCTGAGAAACTGCACGTCACCCAGACGGCAATCACCGCCCGGGTGCAGAAACTCGAAAGCCAGCTCGGTTGCGCGCTGTTCGTGCGCAATCGCGCCGGCGCGCGGCTGACCGCCGACGGAGAAGCGTTCGTGGTCTACGCCAACCAGCTCGTGCAAACCTGGGAAGCGGCCCGGCGAGACCTGCCCTTGCCCGAAGGCTATCGCAACGTCCTGCACCTGGGTGGCGAGGTCAGCCTGTGCAACCCGTTGATGCTCGCCTGGGCCGGTGCACTGCGCCAAAAGATCCCCGGACATGCCCTGCGCATGGACATTCGTGATGGCGAGAAGCTGCTGCAACAGCTGGAGCTGGGCCTGTTGGACGCGGCGGTGGTGTACCAGCCCGAATACTGGCCACGGCTGCAAGTGGAACAACTGCTGGAAGAAAAACTGATCATGGTGCGTTTGGCGGCACGCCCCGAGCCCTATGTCTACATCGATTGGTGCGCCGACTTCCGCCGCCAGCACGACACGGCGCTCCCCGACAAAGCCAAGGCTGCCGTGACCTTCAACCTCGGCCCCCTGGCCTTGCAGTACATCCTGGAGCATGGTGGCAGCGCTTACTTCCGCACCCGGGTCGTGCAGAGTTACCTGGACAGCGGCATCCTGGAACGGGTGCCCAAGGCGCCGGAATTCAATTACCCGACCTACCTCGTCTATTCCCGGGACAGGGATTCAGCCGCGTTGCAACAGGCATTCGAGGTGCTGCGAGAAATTGTCAGAACCGGCAGCGATTGGTCGCAGCGTTGGGATCCGCTGAGCTGAAGGGGTTGTGTGGGGGGCCGCTCCGCAGCCCAGCGGGAGCAAGCTCCCTCGCCACGACGGTTCGGGCGGCAGACAGCTCCAATAGGAAGGCCCCTGCAAACAGGGGCCTTCGGGGCCATCCGTCACTGCATTTGCAAGTGCTCGGCGATCTTGTCCTTGATCAACAAGCGTTTTTTCTTGAGCGTCTCCAGGGCGTCATCGGACAGGGCTGGGGAAGACGGCTTTTCGGCGTCGACCACCTCGGCATCAAGTTGGGAGTATTTGTGAAGTAACGAGTCGAGCCTTGGGTTCTCGCTGCGTTTTTGCTGGATGTGGTCTTTTGTGCAGTTGAGATCCTGGCACAAATCGTGAGACACCGGCATGGAACACCTCCTTTTTGGTGGGTCGGTGGCAGACGCTTTTTGCGGCGTCCGTCGATTATCAGGATGGCCTCCTCGACGGGGTTCTGTCGACCGCCTATCCGACCAGCGGTGACCGTTCGTCGTGCCGCTACGCTTTCCAGGCAAACCTTTATTCGCGCCCAGGCCTCCATTGAACAGAGACGAAACAATCGTCCTATCACCCTCAACGGAGACTTACCTATGGACGGATTTACCCTGCGTCAACTCGGCCTGGCCATTGCCTTGAGCACCAGCATGGGCACTGCCTGGGCTGCCACTTCCAACGACTTCGTCGACAACGCGGCGGCCGGTGGTATCGCGGAAATCGAAACCAGCAAACTGGCCCTGGAAAAAAGCGCCTCGGCGGACGTGAAAGAATTCGCCAACAAGATGATCACCGATCACACCAAGGCCAACCAGGAACTGATGGCCCTGGCGAAAAAACACGACATCGAAGTGCCGGACGAAACCACGCTGGTGAAAAAGGCCAAGGCCAAGATCCTCGACATGCGCGATGAATCCTTCGACGCGGCCTACGCCAACAACCAGGTGAAGGCCCACGAAGAAACCATCGCCCTGTTCAAGAAAGAAGCCGAGACCGTGACAGACGACAAAAAGGCCGGCAACACTGAACTCAAGGCATTTGCCCAGAAAATGCTGCCGGACCTGCAACACCATCTGGATGCCGCCAAGAAGCTCCAGGCGGCGCATCCTAGTAAGTAACTGTTCCTCGCAATCGTTCCCACGCTACGCGTGGGAACGCTCTTGTGCGAAAGAACTAACCACCATCCGTATCAATATCGGCATCCGTGCTTTCACCGGGTTCAGGCCGGTCCGGGTCTGGCTTGAAGCCGGGGCTGAAGGTGTTGTCGTTGTCCTGGTGATGGTTCTTCTGGTCCACTTCACTGGCCGCGCTTTGGGCCTGGTCCGTGCCGGCGGGGCTGGCAGGTTGGGTGCCTGGGGGTGTCGGCTGGACCTGGGGATCGATGGCCGGGTCGTTGCGCGGTTGGTCTTGTTGCTGGGTGTTTGCAGGATCGTCGTTCATAGCCACCTCATTCATGACAGGGCCGGTTGGTGACCGACCTTGATTATTCGAAGGTGTGGCGGCGGCTTCGGTTCCATTTGTTTGCCGGGACGTTCACTGGCCCAGCACCGACCTGACCATGGCGGTCAGCGCTTCGGGACCATAGGGTTTGCTCAACAAATGAGTGTCGGGACTCAATTGGTGGTTCTGGGAAATGATGTCGCGGGTATGGCCCGAGGTGAACAACACCGGCACCGGCGGCACCTGCATTTTCGCCCAGGCCGCCAGGTCTGAACTCTTGATCAGGCCGGGCATGACCACGTCGCTGAAGATCAGGTCCACCGAGGCGCCGTCCAGCAGCAGTTTCATGGCCACGTCGGCGTTGGCGGCGGTCAGCGTGCGGTAGCCGGACTGTTCCAGCAGTTCCACCGAGGCGCTGCGCACCTCGTCGTTGTCCTCCACCACCAGGATCGTCTCCTGCTCGCCGGCCTGAAGCGGTTCGCGTGGGCGTTGCTCGTCGGTTTCCGGTTGGCAACTGCGGGGGAAGTACATGTGCGCTCGCGTACCTTTGCCCAGGTCGCTGGCAATCTCGATATGGCCGCCACTCTGTTTGACGAAACCGAACACCATGCTCAGCCCCAACCCGGTTCCCTGGCCTTCGGTCTTGGTGGTGAAGAACGGCTCGAACACCTGGTTCAGGATGTCGGGCGGCATGCCCGCGCCGCGGTCGATCACCGACAGTCGCACATACTCGCCCGGCGCAATGCCCTTGCCGGCGCAGGAGGCTTCGTCGAGCACGATGTTCTCGCCGACCATGCGGATGGTTCCCTCCCCGCCCATGGCATCGCGCGCGTTGATCGCCAGGTTCAACAGGGCATTTTCCAGCTGGTTGCGGTCGACGTGGATGCACCATGGGGTCTCGGGCAAGGTCACTTCGATCAGGATGGTTTCGCCCAGGGCCCGTTGCAAGAGTTCGACCAGGCCGTCGTAGATGCGCTGCGGGTTGTAGACCGCCGGTGACAACGGCTGGCGCCGGGCGAAGGCCAGCAATTGCGTAGACAGCTTGGCGCCGCGCTCCACGGCTTCGATGCAGGCGCCGACCCGTCGTTGCACATTGACGTTGTCCGCTTCATGGCGAGCCAGCAGGTGCAGGTTGCCGGCGATCACTTGCAGCAGGTTGTTGAAGTCATGGGCCACGCCGCCGGTGAGGCCACCAATGGATTCGAGCTTCTGCGACTGGCGCAACTGCTCTTCGGCGTTCAATCGCGCCTGCACTTCGTCAGCGACGCGCCGCTCCAGGTCGCGGGTGAACTTGAGCAGCGACGCTTCGGCGGTCTTGCGCTCGTTGATGTCGATCAGCACGCCGGGAAAACGCAAGGGCGTGCCCAGCTCGTCGAACTCGCACCGACCGCTGGCGAGCACCCAGAGGTAGTCACCGCTCAGGCGGCGGATTCGATATTCGGCGCTATACGGGATGCCGGTGCGCACGGTCAGTTCGACCCGCTGGTTCACTTCCTCGAGGTCGTCGGGGTGGATGCTCTGGCGGGCGATCTCGATGGGCAACGCGTCCAGTGGACAATCCGGCGGATAGTTGAAGCTACGGGCGAAGCGCTCGTCACCGGAGAGCCTGTCGGCCTGGATGTCCCAGACGAACGACCCCAGCAGCGGGCCAGCCGACAACGCCAACTGGATCCGCTCATTGACGGCGCGGTAACTGCGCTCGGCTTCTTGCCGAGCCCGCTCGGTCAACACATGCTCGGTGGTTTCCACCACGACCGCCAAGACCCCTGCCGGCGCCTGGTCCTCACCGGGCACGGGGCTGTAATAGAGGTCCATCCAGACGTCTTCGGGCTTGCCATCGCGCAGCAGCACCAGTTCTTTGCTGCGATAGGACAAGGTGCCGCCGGCCAGGCAAACGTCCAGCACATGGCGGTTGAAATCGGCCACTTCCGGCCAGCCCAGCTCCACCGGGCAACCCAGCAGGTACGGGTGGCGGCCGCCGGCAAACTCGGCATAGGCATCGTTGTAGATCATGAAACCCTGGCGCCCCCACAACATCACCATCGGCAGGGGCGACGCGAGCAGCATCTGGACCGCGTTGCGCAGGCTCGCGGACCAGTGCTCGATAACGCCCAACTCGGTCTGGCGCCAATCGAACGCCCGGATGCGCCCGGCCATTTCACCGCCCCAACCGAGGCATCCGTGATTGTGGGATAAAAACTCCATGAGAAGACTGTGAACCTCAACAGGCTTGCTGGGAATCGGCATACCACGAGTCCCTTGTGCTCAGTGCTTCGAGCGCGGCGGCTGCGTTTGGTTTCATATTCGCCAATTCAGACGCTCACCGTGGCGAGGGAGCTCGCTCCCGCTGGGCTGCGTAGCAGCCCCAAAATCGGCGGTCCTTCAGGCAGACCGCGCCAGGCTGTTGACGACGGCTGCGCCGCCGAGCGGGTGCAAACTCCCTCGCCACAGCGGCGGCAACTGTTGGAGATGACAACCGCGTCAGCGAAAATCACGGCTTTGCACCTGGATGCCGGCCAGCAATTCGGTCAGGTCGCTCAGGCGTCCAGCGATCAGGTGGCGGACTTCTCCCACGCTTTCCCAGCGCCCATCGACCCGCAGCAGTTGCGAGCCCACCAAGGTCTTGCGTTGGCGTTCGGCCAGGTCACGCCAGACCACCACGTTGAGGTTGCCAAACTCATCTTCCAGGGTAACGAAGGTCACGCCGCTGGCCGTGCCCGGGCGTTGGCGGCCGGTGACCAGACCGGCAACGCTGACGTTGCGGCCGTGTTCCACGTCCTGCAATTCCCGTGAGCTGCGGCACCGCCGGGCACGCAGCTCGGTGCGCAACAAGGCCAGCGGATGCGGCCCCAAGGTGGTGCCAAGCATGGCGTAGTCGGCAAACAGGTTTTCCCCCAGGGTGGGTTTCGGCAAGCTCACGGAGGGTTCTTCCTGGCTGGGCAAACCGGCGAACAGGCCCAATTGTTTCTGCACGCCGGCGACGGCCCAGCGGGCGCGATGCCGGTCGCCCGCCAAGCCGTGCAAGGCGCCGGCATCGGCCAGTTGCGCCTGGGCCCGGGCATCGAGTTGCGCCCGTTCGCCCAGGTCGGCCACGTCACTGAAAGGCCGATGCCGGCGAGCTGTTTCGATGCGCCGGGCGTCCTCCTCGCGAAACCCTTTGACCAGGCGCAACCCCATGCGAATCGCCGGTTGCCGGCCTTCCATGGGTTCGAGACTGCAATCCCAATCGCTGGCGCGCACGTCCACCGGGCGGATCTGCAATTGATGCCGGCGGGCGTCCTGCAGAATCTGGTCCGGGCTGTAGAACCCCATGGGCCAACTGTTGATCAGGGCGCAAGCGAATGCCGCCGGTTCGTGGCATTTGAGCCAACTGCTGACGTAGGTCAGCAAGGCGAAACTGGCCGCGTGGGATTCGGGAAAGCCGTAGTTGCCGAACCCCTTGATCTGCTCGAAGATCTGCGCGGCGAACTCAGGGGAATAACCATTTTTCTCCATCCCCCGGGCCAGGCGAACCCGATGCGGCTCAAGCCCGCCGTGGCGCTTCCAGGCGGCCATGGAACGACGCAACTGGTCGGCCTCGCCGGGGGTGTAGTCGGCCGCGACCACGGCAATCTGCATGACCTGCTCCTGGAACAACGGAATGCCCAGGGTCCGCCCCAGCACCGTCTCCAGTTCGGGCGAGGGGAACGTGACGGCTTCCTCGCCATTTCGCCGCTTCAGGTACGGGTGCACCATGCCGCCCTGGATCGGCCCCGGTCGCACGATCGCCACTTCGATCACCAGGTCGTAATATTCCCGTGGCTTGAGCCGGGGCAGCATCGCCATCTGCGCCCGTGATTCGATCTGGAACACACCGATAGTGTCCGCGCGGCTGATCATCGCGTAGGTCGCCGGATCGTCCTTGGGCAGCGATGACAACGTATGGCGCTGACCCCGATAGTGTTCGATCAGGTCGAAACATCGCCGGATCGCACTGAGCATGCCCAAGGCCAGTACATCCACCTTGAGCAGCCCGACCGCGTCCAGGTCGTCCTTGTCCCACTGGATGATGGTGCGCTCGGCCATGGCGGCGTTTTCCACCGGCACCAGGGTGTCCAGGGGCTGCTCGGAAATCACGAAGCCGCCGGGGTGCTGGGACAGGTGACGGGGGAAGCCGATCAGTTGCCGGGTCAGGCCGAGCACCCGGCGCAAGATCGGGCTGTCCGGGTCGAAGCCGCCCTCGCGCAGGCGATCCACGGGCGGCGCCTCATCGCTCCAACGACCGCAGCAGTCGGCCAGCGCGTTGACCTGGTCCGGCGGCAGGCCCAGGGCCTTGGCGACATCCCGCACCGCCCCGGCGCCGTGGTAGCTGCTGACCACCGCCGTCAACGCCGCACGATGGCGACCGTAGCGTCGGAACACGTATTGCAGCACTTCTTCACGCCGCTCGTGTTCGAAATCCACGTCGATGTCCGGCGGTTCGTTGCGCTCGCGAGACAGGAACCGCTCGAACAACAGGTTGCTCTGGCTCGGGTCGATCTCGGTGATGCCCAAGGCGTAGCACACCGCCGAGTTGGCCGCCGAGCCACGTCCCTGGCAGAGGATGCGCTGCTGCCGGGCGAAGCTGACGATGTCCTGCACGGTGAGGAAATAGCTGTCGTAGCCCAGCTCGGCGATCAACGCCAGCTCCCGGTCGATCTGTCGTCGGACCTTGTCACTGGCCCCGTCAGGCCAACGCGTGCACATGCCGCGCTCGGTCAATTCCCGCAACCACGACGCCGGATCATGGCCCTCGGGCACCAACTCACGCGGGTATTGATAGCGCAACTGACCCAGGTCGAAGGAGCAACGCCGGGCGATCACCAGGGTTTCATCGAGCAACGCACGGGGGTAGAGATCGGCCAGGGCCTGGAGGCTGCGCAAGTGCCGCTCGCCGTTGGGGTGCAGGCGCTGGCCGGCCTCGGCGACCGTCACGTGGTGGCGGATGGCGGTCATGGTGTCCTGCAAGGCCCGACGGCCACGCACGTGCATGTGCACATCGCCCGTGGCGACGGCGCGAAGATGCATGCGATCGGCCAGCGCCAGCCAATCCGCCAGTCGACGCCGGTCGTCCTGCCCGCAATGCAACTGGACCGCCAGCCACAACCGCTCGGCGAAGATCGACTGAAGCCAGCGACCCTGTGCTTCGTCGTCTTTGCCGTCTGGCACCCATAGCGCCAATAGGCCCGGCCAGGGCTCGTCGAAATCCTCGCGGACGACGCGATAGTGGCCCTTCTCGCTGCGTCGGCGAGCGCGGGTGATCAACCGGCACAAGGCCTGATAGCCCTCGAGGTTTTCCACCAGCAGCACCAGTTTCGGACCGTTTTCGACCCGGATCTCGCTGCCGATGATCAGCGGTAATTGCAGTTCCCTGGCCGCTTGCCAGGCCCGGACGATCCCGGCCAATGTGCATTCGTCGGTGATCGCCAGGGCCTGGTAGCCTTGCTCGCTGGCGCGCCTGCACAACTCCAGGGCGCTGGAGGCACCCCGCTGGAAGCTGAAGTTCGACAGACAATGCAGCTCGGCATACCCAATGCTCATGCGAACCACCCCTGCAACCACAGCGGCCCACCCTCGCCCACCGGCCGATAGGCCCAGCCCCGTTGCCCGCTGCGGGTCTCGACCAGGTAGTAATCGCGACGCACATCGGCGCCGTCCCACCAGCCCGTCTCGATGCGTTCCGGGCCCATGAGGATCTGCGCCTGGCTGGGCGACAAGGCCTGGGGTTCACTGAGCAACCAGCCGGGGCGTTGCACGTCTTGCACCGGGCAAGCCTGTGGCCGAGGCTGGGCGCTCATCTGCCAGGCACATTCGGGGCGGTGATCATCGCGAAACCCCAGGCCCTGCACCGCTTCGTCCCCCAGCCGGGCCCGCAGGCGCTCGCGCAATTGCTCCCAGGGCAAGGACTGTTGCGGGCGCTCATCGAACAGCTCCAGGCGTTGGGGCACGAAGCTCGGCAGGTCTTCGGCGCACAAGCGAAAGCCGCGCACCGGGGCTTCGACCTGGACCTGTTCCAGGCGACCACGGGCCAGCTCGAACAGCATCGAAGGCTCCCGCTCGGCGCTGAGCAGGCCGACCTTGATCACTGTGTCCGGCAGCCCGGCGTGTTCCAGGTGCAGGTCAAAGCGCTGTACGCCACTGTCACGCCCGCACAGGAACGCCGACAGGTCAGCGGTCAAGCGGCGCAACGGGAACAACAGCGCCTGGTGGGACTGGACGTCGTAGTTGAGCTCGATGCGCACATCGAAACGGTCCGGTGGCAGGTAAAACGACAGCGCCAGGGTGCGGCTGCCGGTGAGCGCATCGAGGTGCTTGAGCACCTGGGCTTCAAAGCGCCGCGCCAGGGTGTGCCGGGGCAAGGCCTGGACCTGGCTCAAACGGCGCAAGCCCATGCGCGACAACGCCGTGGCGACTTCGGCTTGCAGGCCGATCCGCTCCACCGGCATCTGCCCCAGGCATGCTTGCAGGGCCTCGTCATCGGGCACCACCAGGGCGTCGTAGGCATTGGCCAACACCCGCGCCGCCGCCGGGTTCGGCGCGGCGACGATGCGATGGCGGAACCCCAGCGCCGTCAACTCGGCCCGCAACCGCGCCTCGAACACCGGCCAGGGACCGAACAGGCCGAGGCTCGACTCGATCTCGAACAGCACCGTGCGCGGGTAATGCACGCTGACCTGGGCGCTGAAACGGTAGGCCCAGGCAGCCAGAAATTGCTGCCAGTGTTCGATCTGCGCGGCGTCGTACTCGGCGGTGGCAAAGCCTTTGCTCAAGGCTTGGGCAGCGGTCATGGTCTGGCCCGGACGCAAGCCCAGGGCTCGCGCCGACGCATTCACCGCTTGCAGCACCCGCCGCTGAGCCGGGCCGGTCAGCAGCGCCAGCGGCTCGTCGGGATCGGGGCGCTGACGCAGCGCGGCATCCAGCGCCAATTGCGGAAAGAGAATACAAACCCAGCGCATCGCAACCTCAGTGCCTTGTGGACGCGGCAAAGGCAATCGGCGCCGAACGGGCCAGCCCGCCTCGACACTTGAGCACGCGCAACTGCGCGGGTCGGGCGTCGATGGCGATGCGCAAGGCCGCCGGCGACGGGTTGATGGCTTCCTGCATCGAGCGCCAGGCGAACGCCAGGGTCTGGCCGGTTTCGGCCGCCACTTGCAGCCGGCGCAGGGCCCGGTCGTCTGCCTGGCGAGGCCAGCACAACACCGCGCCGCAACTGCCCGAGCGCAGGCATTGTTCGGCGGCCCACAAGGCATCGCGCTCATCGGCCTGAATCACCGACAACTGGCGCAGGTCCACCCCAGCGTTCTGCCAGGCCTGGGGGTAAGGCACGAACGGAGGCGCCACCAGCACGATGCGCTCCCCCGCGCTCGACAATCGGGCGAGGGTCGGCCACACCACTTGCAACTCGCCCACGCCCGGGGCGGCGATGAGTAATTCCGTCAACGCCGCTTCCGGCCAGCCGCCACTCGGCAAAGCCGCATCCAGCGCGGCATGCCCGGTAGGTTGCGGGCTGGCGGCTGGAGGCGCGGGCCGGCCCTTCCAGACCTGGCCCGCATTGAACAGCGTGTCCAGCGCGACGACAGCGCCCATCAGCCTTGCCTCAACAGGCCGCAGAACACGCCTTCGATGGCCAGGTCCTGATCGGCTTCGACAATGATCGGTTGATAAGCCGGGTTGCGCGGCAGCAGGCGCACGCGCTCGCCGATCCGCTCGAAACGCTTGATGGTGACCTCACCGTCGAGCCGCGCCACGACAATCTGGCCATTGGCGGCCTGGGGGGTGCGTTGTACACCCACCAGGTCACCGTCGAGGATGCCGTCCCCGATCATCGAGTCGCCCTGCACCCGCAGCAGGTAATCCGGCGCCTTGATGAACATCGCCGGGTCCAGCATCAGGCGGCTGTGGACCTCGGCGTCGGCGCCAATCGGCAAGCCGGCCGCCACCCGCCCCAGCACCGGCACGTCCAGCAGTTCGGGCCGCGGTGGCTGGTTCAACAACCGGATGCCCCGTGCCTGGTGTGGATTGACCTCGATGAAACCGGCTTCGGTCAGCGCCAGCACATGCTTGCGGGCGACACTGCGCGAGGCAAAGCCGAACGCCTCGCTGATCTCGGCGAGGCTGGGAGACTGGCCCTGATCGGCGATGCGTTCACGGATGAAGGTCAGGATGGCGGTGCGGCGGGGAGTGAGAGTCGTCATGGAGTACATTTGTACTCCTGTCGGTTTTTTCTGACAAGCGCCGTCAGTCAGCTCACAGCCATGCACCTCCCTGTGGGAGCGGGCTTGCTCGCGAAAGCGGTGTGCCAGTCAAAGAAAGTGTTGAATGCGCCGGCGCCTTCGCGAGCAAGTCCGCTCCCACAGTCAATGTCCAAGCCCCGCCAGGTAAGCCCATGGATAAATGCCGCGCCCATGGCCATCGCTGAAGACCAGTTGGACCCCATACCCCTGGGCATTGACCTCCACCACCCGAACCCGTGGATCGACCTGCACCGCCAGCCCTTGCAGGCGAAACGCCCGGCACTGGGAACAAGGACACTGGCGGCGCAGTTCAGTGTGGTCCAGGCGTTGTTCGCGGCCATCGGGCCAGTTCAACCTCAACTGGCCTTTGTCAGGGCTATTGCCCATCGCCAGCGGGCTCATTGCACTTGCGCCAGGGCGATGCGCACGGCCTTGCGGACTTCAGGGTCACCGTCGTCCTGGGCGGCCTGCAATGCCGGGATCGCAGCGGGGTCGTTCAACTCGCCCAAGGCCAGGGCGGCTTCCTTGCGCAGGTTGCTGATGCGATGGCCCAGGGTCTCGATCAACCCCGGCAACGCCGGGGCGTAGCGCAAGCGGCCGAGGCTACGGGTGGCGCGCAGGCGCACTTGCCAATAATCATCCCCCAGGGCCTCGACCAGCGCCGGGCCGGCATCGGTGTGGCCGACCTTGCCCAGGGTGGTGGCGGCTTCTTCGCGCACTGCCCAGGCAGGGTCCCGCAGCGCCTGGCGCAGGGCCGGCAAGACGTGTGCATCAGAGCCCAGGCCTAAGGCGCCGGTGGCCGCCCGGCGCACCTCGGTGTCCGGGTCGGCGCTGGCCAACCGCGCGAGCGCCGGCAACGCGTCGAGGTGCTTGAGCCAGCCGAGCACGCCAACCGCCTCACGGCGGACGCTGGCATCGGTGTCGGCCAGGGCAATGAGCGCGACCGGTGCCGCGTCGACCAGGCGCAATTCGCGCAAGGCCCTGAACGCGGCGACGCGCACGCTGACGGTCTCATGGGCGGCCCAGGGCAGGATCACCCTCCCCGCCGCCTCGCTCTTTAGCAGGCTCAGACTCTGGGCGGCGGCGCCCTGCACCGTCGGGGACGGATCGGTGAGGGCCTGGCACAACGCGGCGACCACCGGCGCGTCTTCCCAGGCTTCGAGCAGTCGCGCGGCCTCGGCGCGGACCTCGGCACTGGCATCGTGGGCCAGACGATCCACCAGCCACAGCAGGCCTTCGGGCTCCTCGAGGTCGGCCAGTTCAATCAGGGCGATGCGGCGCACACCAGGGTCCTCGTCCACCAGGCGCGGTTGCAGGGCGAGGATGTCATCGTTGTCGGTGTCTTCAAATAAAGAGGTCATAAGGCAAATCGCGGCAAGGAGGTTTCAAGGGGAAGCCCGAGGGGATTGAGGCGCGGCAACGGCTGGCCGTCCTCATGGCGCAACAACTCGAGGCAGTGGCGCTTCAACAGGGAAAACTCGGGGCGGGTGACCAGTTCGGTGGTGCGTGGCCGGGGAAAATCCAGGCGCAGGTCCTCGATGATCCGACCCGGGCGCGGGCTCATCACCAGCAGTCGATCGGCCAGGAACAGTGCCTCGTCGATGTCGTGGGTGACGAACACCACGGTGGTGCGGATGCGGGTCCAGATCTCCAGCAGCAACTGCTGCATGTTCAACCGGGTCAAGGCGTCCAGGGCACCGAAGGGTTCGTCCATCAACAGCAGTCGTGGCCGATTTACCAGCACCCGGGCGATCTCCACCCGCTGCTGCATGCCCCCGGACAGTTGGTCCGGCCAGTGCCCGGCGAATCCGTCCAGGCCCACCAGGGCGAGAATTTCATCCGCCGCCCGCTGCCGTTCGGCTTTGCCCAGGCCCCGCATCTTCAGGCCGAAGGCCACGTTGTCGCGCACGCTGCGCCACGGGAACAGCGTGTGCTGCTGGAACACCATCCCGCGCTGGGGCGAAGGCCCGGCCACCGGCAAGCCGTCGACATGCAAGGTGCCGGCGCGCGGTTGCAGGTGCCCGGCCAAGGCACCGAGCAAGGTGGATTTACCGCAACCGGACGGCCCCAGGACGCACACGAACTGGCCCGCCTCGATCTGGCAATCAAGGCCCTGGACGGCTTCGAACGCCTGGGCTCCCTGGCCCAGGACAATGGACAACTGACGGATATCGATCCGTCCCTCAGGCGTTTGCATCACACTCATCAGGCTTTACCTCTCGGTCGGTGCCAAGGCGTGAACAGCCCGCCCAGGCGCTTGATCAACACACTGCTGCCCATGCCCAGCACACCGATCAACAGCATGCCGACGACAATGTCGGCGTAGTTCTGCACGGTGTAGGAGGACCAGGTGTAGTAACCGATGCCGTACTGGCCGGCGATCATTTCCGCCGTCACCAGGCAGAACCAGGACGTGCCCATGCCGATGGCCAGCCCCGTGATGATGCTCGGCGCGGCGCCCGGCAGAATCACTTCCAACAGGATCGCGCAGCGCCCGGCCCCCAGGCTTTTCGCCGAGGCGATCAGCCGCCGGTCCACCGCCTCGACGCCGTGCACGGTGTTGAGCAGGATCGGGAACAGCGCCCCGGTGAAGGTGATGAACACCATCGACAGCTCCGAGGAGGGAAACATCAGGATCGCCAGGGGAATCCAGGCCACCGCCGGGATCGGCCGCAGGACTTCCAGCGGTGGCAACAGCAGGTCTTCAGCCCATTTCGAGCGACCGATGGCCAGGCCCAGGGCCACGCCGGTCAACACCGCCGCGCCATACCCGGCAAACACCCGGCCCAGGCTGGCGCCCAAGTGTCGGCCCAGGCTGCCTGAAGCCTCCAGGCCAAGCGCAGCCTGGATCACGGCCAGCGGGGGCGGCACGTTGGCGAAGGTCACCAGGCCAAGGTCCCAGTGGTGGGTGGCGGCGAGTTGCCAGAACAGCAGGCAGAGCACCAGGGAAGCGGCTCGCAGGAGCCAGCGAAAATAAGATCGAGACACAACTCTTCCTCTCAACCGAGATCCCTGTGGGAGCGGGCTTGCTCGCGAAAGCGGTGGTTCAGTCGACATCAATGTTGAATGTCAGACCGCATTCGCGAGCAAGCCCGCTCCCACAGTTCACTGAGTATTCTGACGATCAGCGCGCAGCAACCGACTGTGCCGTAGCTTCGGTAAAGTCCAGGACCTTGCCGCCCTGCTGCGCGGCAAACTGCTCGGCCTGGCCCTTGAGCAGGAACGCACTGAGTTGCCCCTGGGCATCGCGGGCGAACCACGCCTGCTCGGCCAGCAGCTTGATCCCGCTGTCACTGGCCTGCGCATACACGGCACGGATGCCCTTGCCTTGCTGCTTGAGGCTCGCCAGCGCGGCGAAGGCCGATTGCGCCGAGGCGTAGTGGCGCACTTTCGGTTCGCCCCGCACCCAAATCTCGGCGACTCGGCTGAAGTCGCTGATCGCCTGGCCCGTCGCGGCGTCGGGCGTGGTCAGTGGCGTCTGGGCGTAGTTGGCCAGTTGCGCGGCGTAATCCAGGTTCGAGGCCTTGAAGGCGGCACGGATGTACTGGTCATCGATGAAGGTATTGAGGTCCAGGCCACGATCGGCCTTCTTCAGCAGCTTGAGGGTATCGATGGCGGTGCCGACGGCTTGCCGGTACTCCGGCTTCCAGCTCAGGTCGCGGGTCTGTACGCCCAGCGGCCCATGGAACAGGTAATTGACCTCGGCATCCACGCCGGTGACCTGGGCGATCAACTCGCTGTACTTCTCAGGTTCCGCGGCCAGCAGTTGATTGGCCTCCAGGGACGCACGCAGGTAAGCGACCACGATTTCCGGGTAGCGCCTGGCATAGGCCTGGTCCACCAGCGCGCCATGGAACGTCGGCGCACCGGCCTGGGCGCCGTCGTAGATCTTGCGGGCGAACCCGCGGCTGGGGAACAGCTCGGCGAACGGCACGAAGTCGGCGTGGGCGTCGATCTTGCCCGCCTGCAACGCCGAGCCGGCCACCTCCGGCGGCTGGGCGATGATGTTCACGTCCTTGAGCGGGTCCCAGCCCTGGGCCGCCACGGCACGCAGCAACATGCCGTGGGCGGTGGACGCGAACGGCACGGAGATCGTCTTGCCTTTGAGTTCGGCCAACGCCTGCACGCCCGAGGCACTCGGCACGACGATGCCGTTGCCGCTGCCCCGGGTGCTGCCCGACAAAACGCTGATGAACAGGCTGTGCTTGCCGGCGGTCTCGAACGCCACGCCGTTGAACGCCCCCGGGAAATCGGCCATGGCGCCGAAGTCGAGTTTGCCGGCGACCATCTCGTTGGTCAGCGGCGCGCCGCTGGTGAAGTTCTTCCACTGGATGTCGTACTTGGCGTCCTTGTAGGCGCCGTCATGGGGCAGGTACTTGTCCAGCAGGCCCAGCTCACGGATCAGCAACCCGCCGGCGGCGCAGTTGATGGTGGTGTCCTGGGTGCCGATGGCGATGCGGATGGTTTCTGCCTGGGCAGGCAGGATCAATGAAGCCAGTACCAGACCGGCGAGTGCTGCACGCAACATGGGGGTTCCCCTCGAATCATTTATAGGAGGTTCGTCTCCGCCACGATCAGGGCGCGGTGGGAAACGAGGGGTGTTTTTGAATCAGGCGTCCGGGGGTGGCCGGATGGCTTCTTGGGTGTCAGGGCTGGCCTCATCGCGGGCAAGCCCGGCTCCCACAGGTTTATGGGTGCACACATCAACCGCGACTAGACTTGATCCACTGTGGGAGCGAGCTTGCTCGCGATGGCATCCTCCCAGTCAACGCAGCAGGTACGGAATCTCGACTTTCACCGCGCCGGTCGGGCAGTCCTTTTCACACGGCATGCAGTACCAGCATTCATCGAACGCCATGTAGGCCTTCTGGGTGGCCGGGTTGATCGCCAGCAGGTCCATGGGGCAAACATCGACGCACACGGTGCAGCCCTTGTGGGCGATGCATTTGTCCTCGTCCACGGTGACGGGGGCATTGGAGCGGAAGAAGATTTCCTGGGGTTGATAGGCCATGGGCGTTCTCTCTGGGTGGAAGGTTCACGCCGCGCTGGCGTCGACCCGCAGCCGGTCGTAGGCCTGCAGTTCTTGGGCATCGAGGGCGATGATGTAAGGCTCGACCGCTTTCTTGAAGGAGGTCATCGCGCCGTCATCGCCTTTTTTCAGGTGGCAATGGCAGAACCAGTCGCTGTCGTTGCGCTGCGGGTGATCGACCCGATAGTGGTACAGGCCCCAGCGGCTTTCGGCGCGAAACAGCGAGGCGCGAGCGGCCATCTCGGCGCAGTCGCGGATCACGCTGACCTCCATGGCGCGCATCAATTCATGGGCGTCGTGGGCCTTGATCTGGTCCAGGTCGCGCTGGATATCGCTGAAGCGTTGCAGGCCAATCTCCATCTTGCGGGTGACCTTGGGCGGTTGCAGGTAATCGTTGACGAAGCGCCGCAGCTTGTATTCCACCTGGGCCGGCGGCAAACCGTGAGCGCGCGTCAGGGGTGCGTAGACGCGAGCCTTTTCCCGTTCGACCTGGCTGGCATCCGGCGCCGAGAAATCCTTCCCGGCCACGAAGTCCGCGGCGTTATGGCCGGCAAACCAGCCGTAGGTGAATGCCCCGAGCATGTAATTGTGCGGCACCGCCGCCATGTCGCCCGCCGCGTACAGGCCCTTGACCGAGGTTTCGGCCCGCTCGTTGACCCACACGCCCGAGGCCGAATGGCCGCTGCAAAAGCCGATTTCGGAGATGTGCATTTCCACCATCTGCGTGCGGTAGTCGGTGCCGCGATTGGCATGGAACTGTCCGCGACTGGGCCGCTCGTTGCTGTGCAGGATCTCCTCGATGTTCTGGATGGTTTCCTCGGCCAGGTGATCGAGCTTGAGGAAAACCGGGCCATTGCCGCCCTCGAGTTCCTGGTGGAACTCCCACATCATCTGCCCGCTCCAGTAATCGCACTCGATGAAGCGCTCGCCCTTGTTGTTGGCGGTGTAGCCACCCAGGGGCCCGGTGACATAGGCGCAGGCCGGGCCGTTGTAGTCCTTGATCAACGGGTTGATCTGGAAGCACTCCAGGTTCGCCAGCTCGGCCCCGGCGTGGTAGGCCATGGCATAGCCATCCCCGGCGTTGGTGGGGTTTTCATAGGTGCCCATCAGGTAACCGGAGGCCGGCAGCCCCAGGCGCCCCGCCGCGCCGCAGCAGAGGATGACCGCCTTGGCCTTGATCACATGGAAGTCGGCGGTGCGGCAATCGAACCCCATGACACCGTTCACCGCGCCCTCTTCATCCGTCAGCAAGCGGGTGCAGACCAGCCGATTGGTGATGCTCACCCGCGCCCGTTTCAACTGGCGGTAGAGCACTTTCTTGATGTCGTGCCCTTCGGGCATCGGCAACACATAAGCGCCCATGTGGTGGACCTTCTTCACCGCGTAGTCGCCGGTTTCGTCCTTCTCGAACTTCACGCCCCAACGGTCCAGCTGCGAGAGGGTTTCGAAGCTGTGCGTCGCATAGGCGTACACCGCCGCCTGGTTGACGATGCCGTCGTTGGCGATGGTGATTTCCTTGGTGTACTGCTCGGGCGTCGAGTGCCCGGGGATAATCGCGTTGTTCAACCCATCCATGCCCATGCTGATGGCGCCGCTGCGCTTGACGTTGGCCTTGTCCACCAACAGCACGCGCAAGTCACGGTTGCGCTCCTTGGCCTTGATCGCCGCCATGGGCCCGGCCGTGCCGCCGCCGATCACGACGATGTCGTATTCCTGTTCCAGGGTGCTTCCAGTCACAGCGCTGTGGGTCATGCTTGCGTCCCTTTTTGCCGGTCGATCCGCAGGCGGTACTGGAAAGCATCGCCGCGGTAATAGAGGTATTCGAAGTCCAGCGGCTGGCCGCTGGCGTCATGGGTCAGGCGTTCGATGCGCATGATCGGCGAGCCCGGCTCGACCTCCAGTGCCTGGGTCAACTCGGTGTCGGCCAGCACCGCATCGATGGCCAGGTCGGCATGGCCGAGGGTCAGGCCGCAGTCGTTTTCCAGGATCAGGAAGATGTCGCGGGTGACCAGGTCGGCCTTTTCCAGACGTTCGCCAAGGGCCTTGGGCAGGTAGGTGATCTCCAGGGAAACGGGCTCGCGGTTGATCAACCGCACCCGCTTGACCTGCGCCACCGTGTCGCCTTCGGCAAGGCCCAGGCGCTCGGCCACGCGTTTGTCCGCGGCAATGAAGCGCAAGCTGTGCAACCGGTTGATCACCTCGAAGCCGCGCCCGGTCATGGACTCGGCCAGGCCCTGGAGGGTGCTGACGTTCTGGAAGGTCTTGGGCTTGGCGACGAAGGTGCCTTTGCCATGGATCTTGAAAATCAGCCCTTCCTTTTGCAGATCACCCAAGGCCTGGCGCACGGTGATGCGACTGACGCGAAACAGCGCGCCGAGCTCGCTTTCCGAGGGCATCTGGCTGCCCTGGGGGTATTCGCCGTCGAGAATCCGCGCGCGCAGCACGTCGCGCAATTGGGTGTGCAGCGGCACGCTGTCGAGGGAAAGAACGTTGTTGGACATGGACCCTATCACTTGTCATAACGAGTTATGACGTGATCTTAGGGAAACCGCCCGTGGCTTGAGAAATACCGTTTGGACATAACCTTAGAGCCGCGCCTCGGCGCCCTCGCTACGAAAAGCACTGGGACTCATGCCGGTCCAGCGCCGAAACGCCCGGCGAAAACTGCGCACATCGCTGTAGCCCACTTCTTCGGTAATCCGCTCGATGGACAGCTCGGGGTTCGCCAGCAGGTTCAGGGTCCGACCGCGCCGGACCTGTTCGAGCAAGGCCTCGAAGGTCAGGCTGTGCTCCGTCAGGCGCCGGCGCAGGGTCCGGCTGCTCATGTTGAGGTCGCTGGCGATTTTCTCGATGTGGCTGCCTCGGGTCAGGTCCCGGGCAATGGCCCGTTCCACGGCCTGGATCAAGTCGATCTTCTGGTGAACCTCGGCGGCCTCCTGCTCCAGCAAGGCCAAGGCCTGGCGCAAGGCCAGCGGGTGATGATTGGGCAGGCGCATGTCCAGCCAGCGAACGTTGATCAACATGCGATTGTGCCGGCAACCGAAGCGCACCTCCGGCCCCAATATGCGCTGGTATTCCCGGGCATAGGACGGCGCCGCGTGCATGAACTCCACGGCCTCTGGCTTGAAATCCGGGCCGGCCAGCGCTCGGCCGTAGACCATCAGGCTGGCGAAGAACTCCTCGACCGCAAACACCTGGATCTCGGCGAACGGCAGGCGGCAGGTCGCCTCGACCCTGATCTGCTCGGCGGCTTCCTCGACACTGGTCACCGCGATGCCACCCGTGGTGTGTTGGTAACGCACGCCCAGGGCGAAGGCATCGCGCAGGGTTTCGCACAGCGACAGGACATGGCCCAGCAGGCCCAGGGTGCCCAGCACGTTCCGGTCGCCGACCCACAGGCCCAGGCCTTGGTCGGGCAGCAGCTTGAGCGCACGCTGGATCATGATCACGGCCTGGCGATAGGAAATCCGCTGGGCCGGGTCCTGCAGATCATCGAGGCCAAAGCCCAGGCCGCGACACAGGCTGGCCGCATCGAAGCCTTTGTCCGCCACCACCTCGGCCAGGGTTTGCAACAGGAAGGGCGATACCAGCGCCAGTTCATAGGTGGGGTCGATGACTTTCATCTGCATGGCGGGTTCCGGAGCACGTTAGGTGGCGTTTTTGTAACCGGTTGTTTCATGAACGTTAGCATGCCCCGGCGCAATGGGGGACACAAAATCTGGCCGCCCAAGTCCCCTGCGTGGCCGCCAATACCCTGCCCTGGCCGCCACTAACGGCTTATTTCTATGGCTCGGACTTTCGGTGCATCACCAACAATAATAATGAGCCCCCCTATGAACCCGATCCGCACGCGCTTTGCCTTGCCCCTTGCCTTCGGCCTGACCGTTACGCTGCCCGCCCTGGCGACGGAATCCGGCGTCGACAACATCGGCCCCGGCACCGACGGCTTCTTCGTGTTGCCGCTGGAGGTCGACAGCCTTCCCGACAACATGGTCGCGTTCAACCTCTACTACAACCATTACAAGGCACGAAAATTCAACATCAGCTCATTGGGCGGCGACGTGCCGAAGGTTGAAATCGAATCCACGGCGGTGGTCCCGCGGATCGACTACCTGAGCCCGTTGCGGGTGGCCGGCGGACGGTTGGGCATCTACGTCGCCCAGCCGTGGCTCAAGCAGGAAGTGTCGGTGTTCGGGTTGCACGACACCCGCGAGGGCATGGGCGACACGACCATTTCACCGATCGTGCTCTGGGACATGGGCAAGAACCTGACCCTGGCCGCGGCGGTGGAAATCACCGTGCCGACCGGCGAATACAGCACCGATCGACTGGCCAACACCAGCAACAATTTCTACACCTACAAACCGCTGTTCTCCTTCACCTGGCTGCCCACCGAGGCCACCGAGGTGTCGATGAAGACCACCTACAGCTTCAACCGCGAGAACAAGGACACCGACTACCGCTCGGGGCAGATCTTCCACTTCGATTATTCGGCCAGCTACCGGGTCACCGACAACCTGCGGCTCGGGCTCAACGGCTATTACCTCAAGCAGACCACCGACGACAAACAGTACGGCCGCACGGTGCAATTCGCCGGGCAGGACGTCGACGACGGCGTGCGCGGCCAGGTCTTCGCCATCGGCCCGGCGGTGCACCTGACCTTCCTCAAGTACGCCAGCGCGGAAATTCGCTGGGCCAAGGAGTTCGACGTGGAGAACCGTCCGGAAGGGGAAATGCTGTGGGCGAAGGTGAGTATTCCGTTTGCGTTCTAGGGTGGCATTGGTGTTCTAGAGGCGCACTGGCCCCCCGTGGCGAGGGAGCTTGCTCCCGCTCGGCGGCGCAGCCGGCGTAAATCCAGCTGACGCGGTTGCTCTGGAAAATCACCTTTCATATGGGGCGGCTGCGCCACCCAGCGGGAGCAAGCTCCCTCGCCACAGGGGTTCTGTTTTCAGGCCGGCTCATTGCAGGCAGGCTCAGCCATAGACCGGCCACCGCTCGACAATCCGTCCACCGCGCACCGCCAGCAAGTCACCGAACTGCAGCAACACAGACTCTGTCTGGGTGGGCCGCAGGAACACCTGGTCTTCCAGCTCCAGCCCCACCGCTTCGGAACCGTTGACCATTTCCTGGTTGGAGCTGCGGCCATAGAGGCTGTTGCTCTTCAGGCCGGGGGGCGACTCGAAGTCGGCCATCCAGTTGCCGCCGTAGATGAAAAACGTCGCCCGCTGGTTCACATCCCACCAGGAAAAGACCCGAGACTTATCGTCCAGCGCCGGGATGTTCACCGCGCCGGTGCGCTTCAACACCGGCGTGGCGATGTAGGCCGCCGGCACGTGCTCGCTCAGGGACGGCAGGTCGTAATGGCTGGGCTTGAGCATGGCCGTGCCCACCGACACTTCGGTGCTGAGGTTTTCCTGCTCGTGCAGCCGATAACTGGGGCTGCCGGCGGTGTTGAAGGTCAGGCTCGGGTGCCACAGGTCCGGGTAGCGCAAGCGAACGAAATCCACCCGCGCGGTGTAGATCGCCATGACCCGGGCCAACAGCGTCTGCGGGCTCGCCAACACTTCGGGCACGCCCATGCCCACGAACGGGTCATAACCCATGAACCCGGCGAACTCCAGTTGCGCCGGATGGGCCCGGATCAGCTTGAGCATGGCCTCCAGGCCCGCCTCGTCGGTCACGCCTCCGCGGTGCAGGCCAACGTCCAGTTCGATATTGACCCGCAACCGCGTGCCCAGGCCTTGGGCCAGGGCTCGGTACTGTTCGAGCCGCTGCGGGGTGTCCAGCAACCACTGCAACTGCCGCGCGGGGTCGAACGGCCCCTTGTGCAACTGGAAGAACAGCTCGGCGGAGCGCACCGGCAGCGGCTTGCCCAGCAGGATATCGGCGTCGGGAAACTGCATCGCGTCGTGGTTGAGAAACGGCTGGTGGAACGACATCAACCGCCGCGTCTCGGCCCGCTGGCCGATGTAGGCCAGCAACCCGGGCGACGGCAGTGATTTTTCCACCAGCCGCAACTGTTTGCCGGTGCGCCGGACCGACGCCTTGACCACGTCGATGTTGTGGTCCAGCCGATCGAGGTCCACCAGCAGCACCGGGCGCATCGGGCCGTTGGCCTTGAGCTCGCGGTTCAACTGGTGGAAGTAATCACTGTACGGCCCGCCCTTGTCCTGCGGGCGTAACAGCACCGCGGCCCCGGCGAGCAGCACCCCCG
Source organism: Pseudomonas sp. P97.38 (assembly GCF_001269745.1). NCBI lineage: Bacteria > Pseudomonadati > Pseudomonadota > Gammaproteobacteria > Pseudomonadales > Pseudomonadaceae > Pseudomonas > Pseudomonas sp. P97.38. The sequence goes on along the minus strand of NZ_LHVJ01000027.1, from coordinate 218,864 downwards.
CGCCCAACGTTCCCTTGAGAAACCCTCGACGATTGAAGCCCATCAGCTCACCCCCAGGATCGTGGACAGATGCCCGTTGAGAAACTTGCCGGCGGGGTCCAGGGCCTGACGCACCTCGGAGAATTCCTGCCAACGCGGGTACAGCGCCTGGAGCGCCCTGACGTTGAGCGAGTGCAACTTGCCCCAATGCGGACGGCCCTGGTACTTCCAGAAGATCGGCTCGACGGCGGCAAAGAAATTGTGGTGGTCCATCTGGTAATGCTGGTGCACGGAGATCGAGCAGCTGTCGCGCCCCTCGAACATGCTCAAGGCGATGTCGTCGGCCTTGACGTAGCGGTACTCGATGGGAAACCAGGTGCGCAGGTCCTTGTCGCGAATCAGCGCCAGAATCTCCCGCAGGCACGCCGGGCCGTGTTCGGCCGGCACCGAGTATTCCATCTCGTTGAAGCGCACGGTGCGGGCGTTGGCGTAGATGTCATGGGAGTCGCCGACGCGATCGTCGAAACTGGCCAGCAGGCGCAGGTTGTTCAGCAGCATTCGTCGGGCCGCGGGAAAATCGCTGCCGTACTTGTCGAGTTTTTCGATCAGGGTGACGAATTCGTTGCCGCCCTCTTCTTCCGGGCTGATGGGCGGCGTGGCCGGGTCGCTGGTTTCGTTCAGGGCGATGGCCAACGCATAGTCGGAATGGGTGACGACCTGCATTTCCCAGTGCTGGTTGTCGCGGGTGTGGGCGTCGATGTCTTCGAGCAATTCTTCGGTTTTTGCCACCCACTGGCGCTCGCGCAGCCGATAGGCCGGGCGATTCTGCAAGCGCACCCGGGTCACCAGCCCCAGCGCCCCCAGGGACACTCGCCCGGCCTTGAACACCTCGGGGTGGCGATGGGCGTCGCAATCGAGAACCTCGCCACTGGCGGTCACCAGTTGCAGGCCAACGACCTGGGACGCGTAGGAGCCAAACGCCTTGCCGGTGCCATGGGTCGAGGTGGCGATGGCGCCGGCCAACGTCTGGTAATCCACGTCGGCCATGTTCGGCAATGCCTGGCCGACGGCCTTGAGTGCCGGGCCCATGCGCGACATGGGCGTACCGCCGCCGAACTCCGCTTGCAGGCTGGCGGCGTCGTGATCGAGCAACCCGCTGAAAAAGCTCAGCGACAGCAAGGTCCCGTCCGTGGGCACCAGCGCGCTGAAGGAATGCCCCGAACCCACCGGCCGGATGCGACCTTCGGCGCGGGTCACCACCTGCACCAGTTCATCCAGGTCCTTGGGCGCCAGGCGCGCCAGCGGCAGGCAACTTTGCCCCCCCGACCAGTTGCGCCAGGGAATCAGGCGCGGCGCGCGCATCAGCTCGGCCAGCGCGCTATGGCTGCCGAGCGCGGTGAACGCCGCGACAACGCCGGCCCCTTGCAGCAACCGGCGCCGTGAAAAATCCATCGTCATGCCGTCGTACCCTTGTCTGTTATTGGAGAGATTGGCCGGACATGAAGGCGATCAGGGCCAGGAACTGTTCTTCGGAACAGTGCATGCACAAACCCATCGGCGGCATGCCGTTGTAGCCATTGATCGCGTGGTCCAGCAGGGTGTCGGTGCCCTGGGCCACGCGCGGCGCCCAGGCATGGGTATCGCCGGTCAGCGGCGCCCCGGCACCGGGGTTGGCGTGGCAGAGCTTGCAACTGCTGTCGTAGACCTGGGCCAGCGCCGCATCGGCGGGCATGGCCGTGAACACCGTGGGTGCGGGTGGCTTGGGTTCCTCGCCGCAGCCGGCGAGCAGCGCGCCGAGCAGCATGACGGCGGCGGTATGAAGCAGTATCGGTGGTGTGGTTGCCGGCATAGGGCCCCTCTTCGCGGCGCATGGCTGCGCCTTTCTTGTTGTGGGTCAGGCAGTTCCCACGTTAAGGCACGCCGGCGTGGCGGCTGAGGTCATTGGGGGCCATAAAAGGGGGCTTGGGCGGCCAGTGCCTGTCGCACCGCCGATTGAACTGGCCACAGAAAGGCTGCGCGGCTAAGGAAGCAACAACCCCTGCTCCCGCTCGCACAACTGCACCACGTAATCCCACAACACCCGCAAGCGCACCGACTTGTGCAGTTCACGGCGGGTGCTGATCCAGTAGCTGCGGCGCAGGGTTTCATCCGGCAGCAGCGGCACCAGCGTCGGATCGCCGCTGGCCATGTAGCAAGGCAGCACGGCAATGCCCAGGCCGGACCGTGCGGCCTGCTGCTGGGCGATGACACTGGTGCTGTGGAACACCACCCGAGGGTGGCGGCAGAAGCCATTGAGGAACATCAACTCCTGGCTGAACAGCAAGTCGTCGACGTAGCCGATCCAGGCATGGCGGGCCAGGTCTTCACGGGTGCGCAACGGTGGCGAACGGTCCAGGTAGGCCTGGCTGGCGTACAGTGCCAGGCTGTAGTCGGTGAGTTTGCGCGTCACCAGCAGATCCGCCGCCGGGCGTTCGAGGTGGATGCTGATTTCCGCCTCGCGGTTGAGGATGCTGACGAACCGCGGCACCGCCACCAGCTCCACTTCCAACCCCGGGTAACGCTGGAACAGCCCGTCCATGCGGCTGGCCAGGAACATGATGCCCAACCCTTCGGTCACCCCGAGGCGAATCTTGCCGAGCGGCGCACTGGACTGGGTGATGTCCTCCTGGGCCAGCAACGCCACGTTCTCCATGGCCTCGGCATGCTTGAGCAGCGTCTCGCCGGCGGGGGTCAATTCATAGCCCTGGGCATGCTGGACGAACAGCGCCGTGCCCAGGCTCTTCTCGATGGCCTCGATGTGCCGGGCGACAGTCGCGTGGGTGGTGTTGAGCCGCCGCGCGGCCGTCAGCAAGCGGCCACTGCGTTGCAGCTCCAGGAAGTACCGCAGGTCATTCCAGTCAAACATGGTCGCTCCTTGCACATCGCTGTTCATAAACGCACAGCCGCTGCGCAAAAACTAACATTCTTTAAACGAAAACTAACAACTAGGATGAATCCCACAACAACAATAAAGAGGTCGCGGATGCAACCTGTCGTCGATGAATACGATTACGTGATCGTGGGCGCCGGCCCTGCCGGATGCCTGCTGGCCAACCGGCTTTCAGCCAACCCGCACCACCGGGTGCTGTTGCTCGAAGCCGGTGGGCGCGATAACTACCCGTGGATTCACATCCCGGTCGGCTACCTGTTCTGCATCGGCAACCCGCGCACCGACTGGTGCTTCAAGACCGAAGCACAACCGGGCCTGCAAGGACGCGCCCTGAGCTACCCACGCGGCAAGGTCCTGGGCGGCTGCTCGTCCATCAACGGCATGATCTACATGCGCGGCCAGGCCGCGGACTACGACGGCTGGGCCGCCGAGGGCAATCCAGGCTGGACCTGGAACGATGTGCTGCCGCTGTTCCGGCAGAGCGAGAACCACTTCGCCGGCGCGTCGGAGCTGCATGGCGCCAGCGGCGAATGGCGGGTCGAACGCCAGCGCCTGTCATGGCCCATTCTCGATGCATTCCGCCGCGCCGCCGAACAGAGCGGCATCCCCAACGTCGACGACTTCAACGGCGGCGACAACGAAGGCTGCGGTTACTTCCAGGTCAACCAGAAGGCCGGGGTGCGCTGGAACGCGGCCAAGGCTTTCCTCAAACCGATCCGCCAACGGCCCAACCTCACCGTGCTGACCGAGGTCGAAGTCGATCGCGTGTTATTACGCGACGACCGTGCTCATGCCGTGCGCGCCCGCTGGCAAGGCAAGGGCATGACCTTCAAGGCCCGCAGGGAAATCGTGCTGTGCGCCGGGGCGGTGGGGTCGCCGGGAATCCTGCAGCGCTCGGGGATCGGCCCCCGCGCCCTGCTGCAACGCCTGGGGATCGGCGTGACGCATGAACTGCCCGGCGTCGGCGGCAACCTGCAGGACCACCTGCAACTGCGGCTGATCTACCAGTTGGAAAATGCCCGGACCCTGAACCAGATCGCCGGCACCCTGTGGGGCAAGATGGGCATGGGCCTGCGCTACCTGTACGACCGCAGCGGGCCGCTGTCGATGGCGCCCAGCCAACTCGGCGCGTTCGCCCGCTCCGGGCCCGAGCAGACGTCGGCCAACCTTGAGTACCACGTGCAACCGTTGTCCCTGGAGCGATTCGGCGAACCGCTGCACAGCTTTGCCGCGTTCACCGCGTCGGTCTGCGACCTGCGCCCGCAGAGCCGTGGCCGGGTCGACATTCGCTCGGCCGAGCCCCATCAGGCGCCGCTGATCCAGCCCAACTACCTGAGCCATCCGGAAGACCTGCGGGTGGCCGCCGACGCCATCCGCCTGACCCGACGCATCGTCGCGGCACCGGCCCTGGGCGCCTTCAACCCGGTGGAATACCTGCCAGGGCCCAGCCTGCAGACCGAAGAAGAATTGCACCAGGCCGCCGCCCGTATCGGCACGACGATCTTCCATCCGGTCGGCACCTGCCGAATGGGCCAGGACCGCGACGCCGTGGTGGACGCCCAGTTGCGCGTGCACGGCATCCGCGGCCTGCGCATCGCCGACGCCTCGATCATGCCGCGCATCACCTCGGGCAACACCTGCTCGCCGACGCTGATGATCGCCGAGAAGGCGGCGCAGATGATGCTTGAGCCGCAGGCTCGGAACACCACCCTCCAAAAGGAAACCGCCTCAGTTTGAAGACCACACTATCCCTGCGGGAGAGGCAGCGTATCAGTGAGCGATGATGTCGGCTGACACACCGCTTTCGCGAGCAAGCCCGCTCCCACAGGGGGAATGTACCGATCCAAGGAACGCAGCACGCTACAAACGCCCACCGGCGTCGACAGTGGAACAACAAAAACAATCACTGTGAGGGATATCGCTATGTCGGAACATGTTCAGCCCCTGGAAGCCACGCGCAGCGCCGGCACCAGCCGGGAAACCCAGAAGGTCATCTTCGCCTCGTCCCTGGGGACGGTGTTCGAGTGGTACGACTTTTTCCTCTACGGCGCCCTGGCGGCGGTGATCAGCAAGCAGTTCTTCGCCGGGGTCAACGACACCACGGCGTTCATCTTCGCTCTGATGGCCTTCGCCGCCGGCTTCATCGTGCGCCCCTTCGGCGCGCTGGTGTTCGGTCGGCTGGGGGACATGATCGGGCGTAAATACACGTTCCTGGCAACCATCGTGCTCATGGGCCTGGCGACCTTCTGCGTCGGCCTGCTGCCCAACTACACCAGCATAGGCATCGCCGCGCCGATCATCCTGGTGGTGCTGCGCATGCTCCAGGGCCTGGCCCTGGGTGGCGAATATGGCGGGGCCGCGACCTATGTCGCCGAGCACGCGCCCATCGGCAAACGCGGCTTCCACACCAGCTGGATCCAGTCCACGGCCACCCTCGGGTTGTTGCTCTCGCTGCTGGTGGTGCTGGGCTGCCGCTACTTCACGGGCGACCAGTTCGAAGTCTGGGGCTGGCGCATTCCGTTTTTGCTGTCGATCCTGCTGCTGGGCATCTCCACCTGGATTCGCCTGAGCCTGCACGAATCGCCAGCCTTCCTGAAAATGAAAGAAGAAGGCAAATGCTGCAAGGCGCCGATCCGCGAATCGTTCGGCCAGTGGGAAAACCTCAAGGTGGTGCTGATCGCGCTGTTCAGCATCAACGCCGGGCAAGCGGTCACCTTCTATGCCGCGCAATTCTACGTGCTGTTCTTCCTCACCCAGTTCCTGAAAATGGACCCGGCCCTGGCCAACAGCCTGCTGATCGTCAGCGTGGTCATCGGCGCGCCGTTCTTCATTTTCTTTGGCTGGCTCTCGGACAAGGTCGGGCGCAAACCGGTGCTGATGATCGGTCTGCTGCTGGCGACAGCGCTGTACTTCCCGATCTTCAAGACCCTGGCCCACTACGCCAACCCGGCCATCGACCAGGCGAGTCGCCAGGCGCCGATCAGCGTGATCGCCGACCCGGCCACCTGCACCTTCCAGTTCGACCCGGTGGGCAAGGCGCGCTTCGACAGCCCCTGCGACAAGGTCAAGACCTTCCTGGTCAAGCAAGGCTTGCCCTACACCAGCGTCGCCGCGCCGGCCGGCAGCCCGGTGCAGGTCAACATCGGCGACGTGAAGATCGACGGTTACGACGAAGCCGCCCTGCGCGGCGCGGTGACCTTGGCCGGCTACCCGCAACAGGCTGACGCCCAGCAGATCAACCGGCCGATGATCGTCGCCCTGATCGTGGCGCTGATCATCATTTCAGCAATGTGCTACGGCCCACTGGCGGCGTTGATGGTGGAACTGTTCCCGACCCGGATCCGCTACACCTCCATGTCCCTGCCCTACCACATCGGCAACGGCTGGTTCGGTGGCTTCCTGCCCACTGTCTCGTTCGCGCTGGTGGTCTATACCGGGGATATCTTCTACGGGCTGTGGTACCCGGTGGTGATCACTGGCGTGAGCCTGGTGGTGGGCATGATCTGCCTGCGGGAAACGCGGAATGTGGATCTCGACAAAAACTGAGGACCTGCGCTCATCCCGTGGCGAGGGAGCTTGCTCCCGCTGGGTTGCGCAGCAACCCCAAACGGTTCAATCGATAAATGCTCACGCATTACACAAAGGGGCGCTTCGCGCCCCAACGGGGATAAATCCCCTCGCCACAGATCCATCATTGCTTGTCAATGCACCGAATGATTCTTCACCGTGCTCTCCACCAGATCCAACATCTGCCCCAGTGCCCAGGGCTTGGCGATGAACGAGGCATGGTGCTTGATCCCCGCGCTTTCCGGCGTCTCGAAGCCCGACATGATCAGCAGCGGTATCTGCGGCCAGCGCTCCCCGGTGAGGTTGGCCAGGTCCGCACCGTCCAGTGTCCCCGGCATGGTGATGTCGGTGAGCAACAGGTCGACATAGTCGGAGTTTTCTTCGAGAAACGTCAGCGCTTCGTCGGCGCTTTCCCGGGGCTCCACGACGAACCCTTCTTCCTCAAGGATTTCACACAGGAACTCCAGGATCGTCGGGTCATCCTCAACGACGAGAATCAAACGTGTGGTCGTCTGCCCGTCGCCCTTCGGCATCGAATTCATGATCAGTGACTCTCCTAGACTTCATAGCTTTCTTTGCGGTTACACCCGCTCTGAAGGTTATGAGCGATGCCTCTTCGAGAAATTCATTTTTGCCTGTACAGATCCCGCCGAACGTCACGCCAGAGACGCTGGGGCAACGCACTGCAACGCTTGGTCTGTATATCCATACAGATAAAACTTGCCGCGACGCTCATCCATGACCATGCTTAGCACCCATCAGACCCGTCAGAGGAAACGGTCGCTATGCAGTTGTACCTGTGTGAGAAGCCCTCCCAAGCCAAGGACATCGCGGCCGTGCTCGGTGCCAAGCGCCGTGGCGACGGTTGCTGGTTGGGCACCGGCGTCACGGTCACCTGGTGCATCGGCCATCTGCTCGAAACCGCTGCGCCCGATGCCTACGACGCGCGCTACAAGCGCTGGGTACTGGCCGACCTGCCGATCGTGCCCGCGCAGTGGAAAATGACCGTCAAGCCGAAAACCGCCAGCCAGTACAAGGCGGTCAAGCGCTTGCTGGGGGAAGCCCGGGAACTGGTGATCGCCACCGACGCCGACCGCGAAGGCGAAATGATCGCCCGGGAGCTGGTGGAGCATTGCCGCTATCGCGGGCCGATCCGCCGCCTGTGGCTGTCGGCCCTGGACGAAGCGTCGATCCGCAAGGCCCTCGCCGCCCTGCGGCCGGGGGCCGACACCTTCAACCTGTATCACTCGGCCCTCGGTCGTTCCCGCGCCGACTGGTTGATCGGTATGAACATGAGCCGCCTGTTCACGCTGCTGGGGCGCCAGTCCGGTTATCAGGGTGTGTTGCCGGTCGGCCGCGTGCAGACACCGACGCTGCGCCTGGTGGTGGACCGCGACCGCAGCATTGCCGACTTCGTGCCGGTCGCCTATTGGGCCATCGACGTGCAGCTCAGCCACCAAGGCATCGCCTTCACCGCCCAGTGGCGCGCCGACCCGCAGGCCTGCGACGACCAGGAACGTTGCCTGAACCCGAGCCTGGCCCGGGATGCCGCCCAGGCCATGGGCGACGCCGCCACCGCCCGGACCCTGAAGGTGCGCACCGAGCGTCTGCGCGAAGCGCCACCGCTGCCGTTCGACCTGGGCACGTTGCAGGAAGTCTGTTCGAAGAAGCTCGGCCTGGGCGCCCAGGAAACCCTGGACATTGCCCAATCGCTTTACGAAACCTACAAACTCATCACCTACCCGCGCAGCGACTGCGGTTTCCTGCCCCTGAGCCAACACAGCGAGGCGCCGGCCATCCTGGCCGCCCTCGCCCAGGCCGACCCGAGCCTTGCGCCCTTGCGTGAACACCTGCAACCGCAGCGCAAATCCCGGGCCTGGAACGACGCCAAGGTCAGCGCCCACCACGGCATCATCCCTACAGCGGCGGCAAAAAGCCTCGACAAACTCGCCAGCAAGCAGCGGGCCGTCTACACGCTGATTCGCGCACGTTACCTGGCGCAGTTCCTGCCCAACCATGAATACGACCGGACCCAGGCCGACTTCGACTGTGCCGGCCAGGCCCTGCGTGCCGTGGGCAAGCAAATCATCGAGCCCGGCTGGAAGCGCGCCCTGCCCGAGGCCCTGGCGCCGGCCAAGGGCCGCGAAGCGCCCGCGCCGCAAACGCTTCCCGCACTGGTCGAAGGGCTTGACTGCGCGGTGGACGAGGTCCGGCTCAAGGACCTGTGGACCCAGCCCCCGAAGCCATTCACCGAAGGCGACCTGATCAAGGCCATGAAGAACGTCGCCAAACTGGTGGAGGATCCGCTGCTCAAGCAAAAACTCAAGGACACCACCGGCATCGGCACCGAAGCGACCCGGGCGTCGATCATCCAGGGGTTGCTCGATCGCGGTTACCTGGTGAAGAACGGCAAGGCCCTGTCCGCCACTCCGGCGGCCTTCAGCCTGATCGATGCCGTGCCCCGGGCCATCGCCGACCCAGGCACCACCGCCATCTGGGAACAGGCCCTGGACATGGTGCAAAGCGGTGAGATGAGCCTGGAAGAATTCGTCACCCGCCAGGCTGCCTGGATGAGCAAGCACGTCGCCCGCTGCCAGGGCATGAACCTGACCATCAGCGGCCCCGCCAGCCCGGCCGGCCGTGGCGCCACCCCGTGGAAGAACAAACGCAAGCCGGCCAAGCGCAAGGCCGCCAAAGCCAAGGCGACCTGACAGCCCCTGTGGCGAGGGGATTCATCCCCTCGCCACAGATAAGTCCAAAACCTGCCCTGCCCCACTGCGCGCCTGAAGATTTTTCATACCCAAACCATTTTGTCCGACAATATGTAGTGACTAAAAATAATCACTACAAAACCGTTGACGCCCACGATTTGCCCTTGCATGATGCAGACGTCTCCCCGATCGGGAGTACAGGCAACCGTTGGAGCAAGCTCGTCTGACCGCCGAGCTGTTTTTTGGATAAGGGACTGCCCACAAGGCAGATTGAAGGTGCTGACCTGGCCTGACCGTCCGGTAACAAGGACGAGAAACGTCGGTGAAGATCCTCATGACGCACGTGGTCGACCCTGCAAGGTTGACACTGACTGAAGATTCTTCGCTGTTTCTCTTCGTTGTAGCGCATTTGCGTAGCAGCCCTTCGATAACACTACATAACCACTGCATGACCCCGTCGACGTCTGACGGACGAATGCTGACGACCTGGTTTCGGTACCAGGCAGGCACTTACCGATAGCGAAGTTTTGCGAACCACCAGACAGATCAACCAAATGGTCAAGGGGCTTACACATGAATCTGAATGATCAACCAACTATTGATGAACTGGCTCGCATGTTCGCAGCACACAAAGACACCCTGGACAGCCACATCCTGTGGATCAGCAAGACAGGCCAGGTGCACATGGACTGCCTGTCGCCCTTCACCGAGGAAGGCGAGTTCGAGAAGAACAAGCAGGAGCTGTGTGCCCGCTTGAAGATGTACCGCCGTGGCCAGGGCTACGTTGGCAAGAAGGCTGCCGCCGACAAAGACTTCATCGGTCGCGTGCTGCAGACGCTGACCCAGGCCTGGCAGTCGATGCACAACACCTCGCAGGTACAGGTCATCGATCGCCTCTGCTGATTGCGCCTGAATGAAAGGGCCCGTTCCGTTACCCGGAACGGGCCCTTTTTCGTCGACCCTAGAACACCGACCAGCCGATCCGCTGGCTGAGCAATTCCAGCGCCGCCATGCCGGCCAGGGAGTTGCCGGCGGTGTTGAGTTCAGGTGACCACACGCACACCGAGAACTGCCCCGGCACCACGGCGACGATCCCGCCTCCCACGCCGCTCTTGCCCGGCAGGCCCACACGGTAGGCGAAGTTGCCGGCCTCGTCGTAGAGCCCGCTGGTGGCCATGATCGAGTTGACCTGCTGGGTCTGCCGCGCGCTCAGGATCTGTTCGCCGCTGTGCTTGCAGAACCCGTCGTTGGCCAAAAAACAAAACGCCCGGGCCAGGTCGATGCAGTTCATGCGCAAGGCGCAGTGGCTGAAGTAACTGCGCAGCACTGCTTCCACGTCGTTGTGGAAGTTGCCGAAAGACTGCATCAGATAGGCCATCGCTGCGTTGCGTGCGCGGTGCTGGTATTCCGAATCGGCGACCTTGCCATCCACCATCACCAGCGGGTTGCCCGACAGGCGCCGGACGAAATCGCGCATCGACAGCGCCGGAGCGGCGAAGCGCGACTGATTGATGTCGCAGATCACCAGGGCGCCGGCGTTGATGAACGGATTGCGCGGCCGGCCCCGTTCGAACTCCAGTTGCACCAGCGAATTGAAGGGCTGGCCGGACGGCTCATGGCCGAGCCGTTCCCAGATCGCCTCGCCAGAATGCTCGATGGCCTGCACCAGGCTGAAGACCTTGGAAATACTCTGCACCGAAAACGGCGTTTCGGCGTCGCCTGCGCAGTAAATCTCGCCGTCATTGCTATACACGGCAATACCCAATTGATTGGGCGCCACGGTCCCCAGGGCCGGAATGTAGTCGGCAACCTTGCCCTGACCGATCAGGGGGCGAACCGCATCGAGGATCTCGTTCAACAGTGCTTGCATAAACGCGGGGTCCAGTCATTCCCCGTTCGAGTGCGGGGATACAGACGCTAGACGCTGATGGACGGGACCGAAGCACATCGATGTGCGGGCTGCAAATCGAGCGGTCTATAGTTCAAAGGCTCAACCGAACGGAGGTGACCGATGCGCCAGATCATGCACAAAGAGCCCTGGTGGGCCTCGCCGCCCCAGCCGGGGCAGGATGAAAGCGAGTTGGAATGGGGATGGCTGGTGATCTACAGCGAAGGTGAGCCGCGCTTCGAATTCGTCAAGGAGCGGCCCTCGGACGAAGAGATCCGCCACCGCAAGGGGTGTCGCGTCACCCTCGACGCGCAGTGAGTCGCCCGCTCATGGCGTGAGCGGTGGCAGGACCACCGCCCGGTTGGCCAGGTCCGTTTCCACCAGGTTGCCTTCGATTTCCTCGTCCAGGTAGTACACCGGCGCCATCACCCCGCTGAGGGGATGCTTGAGCGACTTGAACCAGGCCTCGTCGAATGCCGCGCTCAGGCTCTTGCGGATCTGTGTTTCCATTTCCGGCCGCTCGCCTTCGTGAATGATCGCGCGAATGCCGGCCACGCCCACGGAAATCAATGCCCCCGCCGCTTTCCCGGCCACGGCCGCCGCCGCGCTGGTCGCCCCTCGCGTGGCGAATTGTGCCTGGATTTTTTCACTGGTGCGTTGCGCCACCGTGGCAATGACGGCGTCCGACGGACCCGAGCCGGTGGCGGCGGCCTTGTTGACGTGATCGATCAGCGCGACATAGGCCGGCAAGGTGTTCAGCGGTTGGGCGTGGACCATCTCGTACAACGACGCATTGCGCGCCGCCGGCGGCCCCAGATTGATGGCGGGAATGCCATGCAGGCGTCGATTCATCAGTTCATTCGGGACTTGATTGCGCAGCGCGATCACCTGGACCTGCTGATTGAGCAGCCGCAGGTAGTAGTCGGTCGCGCTGGCCCTGATCGCCTCGGGATCGATTTCCACCGCCACTGGCGCCAGGACCCGCTCGCGATACTGCTCTTGCAGATAAAGCGCCAGGCGCCTGGCAGAGGCATCGTCCTCGCCTTGGGCACTGGCGGAGTACCAGCTGACCTTCACCGCCAGCCATTCCTGGGTCCAGTAGCTGCTGAACCAGGGGATGAACTCGGCCTCGGTGCGCTCGTACACCAGCACCCGCCAATGCTCCATCGAACCGCGCGCATAGAGGCCAGCCTGTTCGATGGCGCTCTTCGACGCGGCGATGATCTGCCGGTCAACCTGCCGCCAGGTCTCCTGGGGAATAGCCACAGTAGCGGCCTGTTGTCCGCGCTGCGGCGTGGCGCACCCCGCCAGAACGAGCAAAACGGCCACCATCAGCGAACGCCACACAGTCGCGCCACCCCGGTTTCAGGTCACCCCAGGAGATGAGTATAGGCCTCGCAGCCCAAAGCCATCTCTGCCAGCCTTCGAATCTGCGGGCACCGCCAATCCCCTGTGGGAGCGAGCTTGCTCGCGAAAGCGGTTTGCCTGTACCGGTGATGTAGAAAGTGCCGACGCCTTCGCGAGCAAGCTCGCTCCCACACGGGATCGTGAACACCCACAGCATCCAGCCACCCCACCTAACCTGTGGGAGCGAGCTTGCTCGCGAAAGCGGTCTGCCTATAACGGTGATGCTGGAAGTGCCGCCGCCTTCGCGGGCAAGCCCGCTCCCACACGGGATCGTGAACACCCACAGCATCCAGCCACCCCACCTAACCTGTGGGAGCGAGCTTGCTCGCGAAAGCGGTCTGCCTGTACCGGTGATGTAGAAAGTGCCGACGCCTTCGCGAGCAAGCTCGCTCCCACACGGGATCGTGAACATCCACAGCATCCAGCCACCCCACCTAACCTGTGGGAGCGAGCTTGCTCGCGAAAGCGGTCTGCCTATAACGGTGATGCTGGAAGTGCCGCCGCCTTCGCGGGCAAGCCCACTCCCACACGGGATCGTGAACATCCACAGCATCCAGCCACCCCACCTAACCTGTGGGAGCGAGCTTGCTCGCGAAAGCGGTCTGCCTGTACCGGTGATGTAGAAAGTGCCGACGCCTTCGCGGGCAAGCCCGCTCCCACACGGGATCATGAACACCCACAGCATCCAGCCACCCCACCTAACCTGTGGGAGCGAGCTTGCTCGCGAAAGCGATCTGCCTGTACCGGTGATGTAGAAAGTGCCGACGCCTTCGCGGGCAAGCCCGCTCCCACACGGGATCGTGAACACCCACAGCATCCAGCCACCCCACCGCTCGGCAGGCCGTCAACCCAGCGCCGTATCGAGGAACATCATCACCGCAAACCCCATCATCAGCCCCAGGGTGGCCGGGGTTTCGTGACCGTTGCGGTGGGTCTCGGGAATCACTTCGTGGGACACCACGAAGATCATCGCTCCCGCTGCCAGCCCGAGGCTGATGGGATACGCGACCGCCACACCGGACGACATGCCCAGGCCGATCACCGAGCCCAACGGTTCCATCAGCCCCGACCCGATCGCAATCAGCGCAGCCCGCAGGGTGCTGATACCGGTGACCCGCAAGGCCATGGCAATAGCCAGGCCTTCGGGGATGTCCTGGAGGGCGATGGCGGTGGTCAGCGGCAGGCCGACCTTGAAATCGCCGTCGGCAAAACTGACGCCGATGGCCATGCCTTCAGGCAAGTTGTGCAGCGTGATCGCGAGCACGAACAACCAGACGCGGTTGATGCGTTCGGCCTGAGGGCCGCGTCGACCGCTCAATTCGTGTTCGTGGGGCACGAAGCGGTCCAGGCCGATCATCAGCGCCACCCCCAGCCCGAGGCCGACCACCACGACAAACGCTGCCAGCAATCGATTGCCACAAATGACCTGGGCGGCTTCGATCCCCGGCAGGATCAACGAGAAAGAACTGGCGGCGAGCATCATCCCCGCGGCGAAACCCAGCATGATGTCCTGGCTGCGCGACGAGATGTCCCGCAGCACCACGGCCATCACCGCGCCCAGGGCGGTGGCGGCAAAGCCGGAGGTTCCACCCAGTACTGCGTAGCCCAGGTTGTGTCGGTCAGCACCGACCAATGCGTTGTAGCCGCTGTAGAGCAACAGCGCGGTGATCACGGCCAGCCCCAGCCAAAAGCTCACCCCCAGCACCAGGTTGTTTTGCACCGGGTCCAGCCAAGTGCGCCAGGGGGAGCGGATCCGGGAGGTGGGCTGGTCCATCGAATGTCCTTACTGGCTCTGGCCAGGCAATGCCTGATCGCTTCTCCAAACAGTGGAAGCGATCGGGCGTGATGTCCAGGCGAGGGAGCCCTGCCCCCTCGCCAAGTTTTTACAGTTTGTCACCTTGCATCCCCGAACCCAAGTCTGCGCCAGTGGTGGGATCGCTTTCAGGGTTGGACATCGTCCGCGCCTTCATATCCATCAGCAAGGCTTCGTCTTTTTTACTCAGCTGTACGCTCGCCAGGCCATCGCCGCCATCCACCGCCGGCGTGGGGTCTTCGACGAACTCCCAGTCGTCGCCCTGGTTCCATGGGCCGCGTACAGCCGGCTCGCCCTGGGACATGTTGAAGTACACATTGGTGAACTCCGGCATGCCCGGCAATTTACCCTGAGGGAAATTGGGCTGGATGGAATGCAAGGCTTTTTCAAAAGACATCTGGTGAGCGATTTCCCGAGTCATCAGGAAACCCAGCGCCTCTTTTACGCCTGGATCGTCGGTGACGTTCATCAGCCGTTCATAGACGATTTTCGCCCGGGCCTCGGCGGCGATGTTGGAGCGCATGTCCGCGGTCGGCTCGCCAATGGTGTCGATGTAGGCTGCGGTCCAGGGCACACCCGCCGAGTTGGTCAGGGGTGAACCGGCACCATACAAAAGGCTGGTGATATGGGAGTCGTTGCCGGCACCGTTGATATCCCGGTACAACTGCCCTTCCTTTTCCACGCCTTCGGCCATCTGGCCTTTGGCGCCCTTGTTCAGCATCACGATGATCGAACCGATGATCTCCAGGTGGCTGAGCTCTTCGGTGGCGATGTCCATGAGCAGATCCTTGCGGCCCGGATCATCTTCGGACAACGCCTGGGTGAAATACCGCGAGGCGGCCGCCAGTTCACCCTGGGCACCGCCGAATTGTTCGAGCAACAGGTTGGCAAGTCCCGGATTGGGTTCAGCCACACGCACGGTGTATTGCAGCCGCTTATTATGTAGAAACATGATTGAAACTCCTCGATCAAGGCACACAAACGCGAGAGCACTGCCAGAAAAGCAATGCCCTCAAGTTTCTGAAAAAGTTAAATGAATAAAATTTGTTTTTTATCCGACAAACAAGACGAATGGCCCATCACCCCTGCTGAGAGGCGGCAGGTGATTAAATCAATGAAACATCCGACTTGAATGCCACGCTGGAGCACTGGACATGAACGGTCCAGACCCCGTACCTCGGCACAGGGCCGGCGAAGCCATGGAAGTTACGAGGTGCGTCCACCACCGCGGCTGTTTTCACCGCCTTTGCGACCGGCCTCGGAGGCTTTCTCCCGGTCATTGGCAAAGTTGCCACCGGAGGCTTGCCCGCCCTTGCGGCCCGCCTCGGCTGCGCGCTGCGGGTCATTGGCGAAGTTGCCGCCAGAGGCCCGTCCGCCCTTGCGCCCGGCCTCAGACGCACGGCCCGGGTCGTTGGCGAAATTGCCGCCGGAGGCCTGTCCACCTTTCTTGCCGGCTTCCGATGCCTTCTCACGATCGTTAGCGAAATTGCCAGGGTTTTTATTTCCTGTGTTAGCCATTTCATTCACCTCGTTAGTTGATGTAACGAACCTTCGATGGCTCGTCTTATTCGGAAAATCCGACGCCTCGAAGGTTTGAACAAAAAGCGCCAGCGGCGACGAACGGTCAATTGACCGTTTGTTTTAATTACGCGGCGTCACTCATATAACAATGAACTATCAAACAAGCGGCGGATGATAAGTAACTTCAACGCCGCCTGCACGGCGATACACCCGCCATTGATCGTTCACAAAAAACAGTGCGTGTCTTTCCACGCTGTCCGCCAAAGGCCGGGGGACGCCGGCACCCCACTGCACCGGTCTCGTCACCCTGGCCTCGCGCCGTTCCAGGAAGCCAAAACTCGCGGGCTGCCGGCGTTATCCTGCACCACCGCACTGACCGGCTTGCGGCGTCCGGATACCCTGTCGCCGATACCCGGATTTAGAGATGATTCACGGAGAAACAAAAGACCGAAGGCGCCCTCAGGAAGACCCCACCAGCAACTGGACTTCCAGGTTCGCTGCCGCGACACCGTGGTTGGCGACGTACACGTCGGCGGTCCAGCCCTTGGTCAGGTTGTGATAGGCCTGGGTGCCCAAGGCCGTGCCGCTGTCCCACTCCAGGATGTCGCCAATGTCGATATCACTGGCAGAGCGCAGTTCGAGCACGGTGTGACCGTCCTCCTGCGCCACGTACACACCGACCATTGCACTCTGTCGATTGATGGCCCGTACTTCACCTGTGGTCTGCTTCATACGTTTGCCCTTCTCGGCAGCTTCAACAGCGACCGACACCGGCCGGTCGCTGCTTACCTCAGCGCTTGGCTTCGGTGTGGGGATTGTCCGAACGTTCCAGAAACGCCTGCGTGATCTGTGGCAAATGATCACGCAGCCACTCGGCCATGGCGATTTCCTGCGGCAGGATCTGCTCGCAAGCTCGCTGCGTTTCCACATCGCCGGCCACTTTCGCGGCCTCGATCAGCACGGTGTAGGAAGCGATTTCGAGGTTCTCGAAGACGTAGCCACTCATGGCGCCCTTGACCACCTCGTCGCTCATGGTCATGCCGCCTACCGCCTGACCGAAAGCCATGAGCTTGCCAGCCAGGTCCTTGAGCGTCGACGTGCTCCCGCCCAGACGCTGGATGCATTGCTCCACCAGTTTCTGCTGACCGAGGGTTTCCTGCAGGTGCTCCTCGATTCGCGCCTTCAGCACCGGATAATGTTCGAGACGTTCGGCCTGGGCCTTGAGCATCTTTTCCGCCTGCTGCTCCATGGCATGGGCGTCCTTGAGCCAATCCAACAGGTTCTCTTTTGGCGTTGCCATTTCTTTCTCCTTTAGCCGTGGTCGACACTGCCGCGCAGCGCGACGGTTCTGAAGTACCGCACATAAAAATGGATAGCCCCGCGTCGGGGAAAGTTTGAAAAGAGCGCGGGCCAGGGCGACGAAAGGCGCCGCAAGCGCTCCCGCGCGTTGGAATGCTAACCTCAACCGCTCCAGGCCAACGGAGACCTTCCATGCCCGACGACCTTCACCTCGAACCGCTCGATCGATTGCTGGCGCACATGAGCGGACGCCGTTTCCTGGTGCTCACCGGTGCGGGCATCAGCACGCCGTCCGGCATCCCCGACTACCGCGACAGCGAAGGTGTGCGACGGGGGCGACAGCCGATGATGTACCAGGAGTTCCTCGCCCAGGCCGACGCCCGTCGGCGCTATTGGGCGCGGGCGATGCTCGGTTGGCCACGGGTGCGCCAGGCCAGGCCGAACGCAGCCCACGAGGCCCTGGCCCAATTGCAGGCTCAACAGCGCATCACCGGGCTGATCACGCAAAATGTCGACACACTGCACGACCAGGCCGGCAGCCACGACGTCATCGAACTCCACGGCAGCCTGCACCGGGTGTTGTGCCTGGATTGCAACCAACGCAGCGAGCGACAGCAGATCCAGCAATTGATGGAAGCGCAAAACCCCTACCTGGCCGGCGTCGATGCGGTCCAGGCGCCCGATGGCGACACGCTGCTGGACCCGGCCTTCGAGGCGCGCTTCCAGGTGCCCTATTGCCCCCATTGCAACGGCAACCGGTTGAAACCCGACGTGGTGTTCTTTGGCGAGAACGTCGCCCCGCAAACCGCCGCACGCGCCAGTCAGGCCGTGGAGGCCGCGGACGGCCTGCTGGTGGTGGGCTCGTCACTGATGGCCTACTCGGCGTTTCGTCTGTGCCGCAGCATCAAGGATCAGGGCAAGCCCCTGCTGGCGATCAACCGGGGCAAGACCCGCGCCGACGAATTGCTCGATCTGAAACTGGAGGAGCCGTGCGAGGCGCTGTTGCCGTTGCTGGCCCGCCCGCTCACCTGATCACACAAACCCTGTGGGAGCGAGCTTGCTCGCGAAGGCGGACTGTCAACCGACATCGATGTTGAATGCGCCAGCGTCTTCGCGAGCAAGCCCGCTCCCACAGGGCTGAGTGGCCAACTCCTGGTCCTTGAAGGTATCGAACAGCGCCTGGGCCGCCGCCGACAGTTCATGCCCAGGCTTGGTCAGCACACCGATGGCCCGCTCCACCACCGGATCGCTCAAGGTGATGCAACGGGCACCCAGCTCGTGCATCTGGCCGACACACAGCGCCGGCACCGCGCTCACCCCCAGGCCACTGGCGACCATCCGTCCGACCGTCGCCAGTTGATGGCTCTCGAACTCCACCGGCAGCTTCATGCCCCGCGCCTGCAAGTGCTCTTCCAGCATCACACGGACGGTGGACGGCCGTTGCAGGGTGATGAACGGCTGTTCGAGCAAGGTCTTCCAATCGACGTCACGGCGCTGGGCGAGCGCTGAATCCTGCGGCACCACCGCGACGAAACGATCGAGGTACAACGGCGTGAACGCCAGCGACGAACCTTGCAGCGGCTCGAACGCCACGCCCAGTTCGACATGCCGATCGCGGACCATTTCCAGCACCTGCTCGTTGATCACGTCGTTGACCGTGACATTGACATTCGGATAGCGGGCGCGGAAGGTCTTGAGGATAGGAGGCAACAGGTTGCCGGCGAACGAGGGCATTGCCGCCAGCGTTACCCGGCCCCGCTGCAAGGTGAAGCGCTGGCGCATTTCATCCTCGGCGTTGTCCCAGTCCGCCACCAGCCGGCGCGCCAGTGGTAACAGGGATTCACCTTCGGGCGTCAGCGCAACGTTACGGGTATTGCGGCTGAACAGGCGCCCGCCCAGGCCTTCTTCCAAGGCCTTGATGGTCAGGCTCAAGGCCGACTGGGACAGGTGCAAACGCTCGCCCGCCACGGCAAAGCTCAGGCTCTGGGCCACGGCGAGGAAGGCGCGGATCTGCTTGAGGGTCATGGGGATCGCTTCGCTCCAGCGGCAAGCCGTAAGTTTCGAGCCGCAAGTGGACGACGGCAACTATTGAGGTTTATCAATCAATCCAACCTAAAAATCAACTTAACAAATATATGACTTGGCGCAACACTGCACTTCATTGCGACCCCATCAAGAATAAAAGAGGTGTCTATGGCAGGTTTCGACAAACGCGTGAGCTCCTATGAGCAAGCCCTGGAAGGCCTGAAGGACGGCATGACCGTGATCGCCGGCGGCTTCGGCCTCTGCGGCATCCCGGAAAACCTGATCGCCGAGATCAAGCGCAAGGGCATCCGCGACCTTACCGTCGTCTCCAACAACTGCGGCGTCGATGGTTTCGGCCTGGGCGTGCTGTTGGAAGACCGGCAGATCCGCAAGGTGATCGCCTCCTACGTGGGCGAAAACGCCCTTTTCGAGCAGCAACTGCTCAGTGGCGAAATCGAAGTCCAGCTCACGCCCCAGGGCACTCTCGCGGAAAAAATGCGCGCCGGTGGCGCAGGCATCCCGGCCTTCTTCACCGCCACCGGCGTCGGCACGCCAGTGGCCGAAGGCAAGGAAGTGCGCGAATTTCATGGCCGCCAATACCTGATGGAAGAGTCCATCACGGGCGACTTCGCCATCGTCAAGGGCTGGAAAGCCGACCATTTCGGTAACGTGGTCTACCGCCACACCGCGCAGAACTTCAACCCGCTGGCCGCCACCGCCGGCAAGATCACCGTGGTGGAAGTCGAGGAAATCGTCGAGCCCGGCGAGCTGGACCCGACGCAGATCCATACCCCCGGCATCTACGTCGACCGGATCATTTGCGGCACGTTCGAAAAGCGCATCGAACAGCGCACCGTGCGCAAGTAATCCCCTGCCCTGCGGCCCGAATGAAGGAATAACAACATGGCACTTTCCCGCGAACAAATGGCTCAACGCGTCGCCCGCGAAATGCAGGACGGCTACTACGTGAACCTGGGCATCGGCATTCCCACCCTGGTCGCCAACTACATCCCCGAAGGCATGGAAGTCATGCTGCAATCGGAAAACGGCTTGCTCGGCATGGGCGCGTTTCCCACCGAAGCCGAAGTCGACGCCGACATGATCAACGCCGGCAAGCAGACCGTCACCGCGCGTATCGGCGCGTCGATCTTCTCTTCGGCCGAATCGTTTGCGATGATCCGCGGCGGCCACATCGACCTGACCGTGCTCGGTGCGTTCGAGGTGGACGTCGAAGGCAACATTGCCTCGTGGATGATCCCCGGCAAGCTGGTCAAGGGCATGGGCGGTGCGATGGACCTGGTGGCCGGCGCCGAGAACATCATCGTGACGATGACCCATGCGTCCAAGGACGGCGAGTCGAAACTGCTGCCCCGTTGCAGCCTGCCGCTGACCGGCGCCGGGTGCATCAAGCGCGTGCTGACCGACCTGGCCTACCTGGAAATCCAGGACGGCGCCTTCATCCTGAAAGAACGCGCCCCGGGCGTCAGCGTCGAGGAAATCGTCGCCAAGACCGCCGGCAAACTGATCGTGCCGGACCACGTCCCTGAAATGCAGTTCGCTGCCCAGTGAGGAGAGATTCGATGCAAGAAGTCGTGATTGTCGCCGCTACCCGTACCGCCATCGGCAGCTTCCAGGGTTCGCTGGCCTCCATTCCTGCGCCGGAACTCGGCGCCGCGGTGATCCGGCGCCTGCTGGAGCAGACCGGCCTGTCCGGCGAGCAGGTGGACGAAGTCATCCTCGGCCAGGTGCTGACCGCAGGCTCCGGACAAAACCCGGCCCGCCAGGCGTCGATCCTCGCCGGCCTGCCCCACGCGGTGCCGGCGCTGACCCTGAACAAGGTCTGCGGCTCGGGACTCAAGGCCCTGCACCTCGGTGCCCAGGCGATCCGCTGTGGCGATGCCGAAGTGATCATCGCCGGCGGCATGGAGAACATGAGCCTGGCGCCCTACGTGCTCCCGGCCGCCCGCACCGGCCTGCGCATGGGCCACGCGAAAATGATCGACAGCATGATCACCGATGGCTTGTGGGATGCCTTCAACGACTACCACATGGGCATCACCGCCGAAAACCTGGTGGACAAGTACGGCATCAGTCGCCAGGAGCAGGACGCCTTTGCCGCCGCGTCCCAACAGAAAGCCGTCGCGGCCATCGAGGCCGGTCGGTTTGCCGATGAGATCACGCCGATCCTGATTCCCCAGCGCAAAGGCGACCCGGTGGCCTTCGCCACCGATGAACAACCGCGTGCCGGCACGACCGCCGAATCCCTGGGCAAGCTCAAGCCGGCCTTCAAGAAGGACGGCAGCGTCACCGCCGGCAACGCCTCGTCGCTCAATGACGGCGCCGCCGCAGTCGTGTTGATGAGCGCTGAAAAAGCCAAGGCGCTGGGACTGCCGGTGCTGGCGAAAATCAGTGCCTATGCCAATGCGGGCGTCGACCCGGCCATCATGGGCATCGGCCCGGTCTCGGCCACCCGCCGCTGCCTGGACAAGGCCGGCTGGTCGCTGGAGCAACTGGACCTGATCGAAGCCAACGAGGCCTTCGCCGCCCAGTCGCTGGCCGTGACCCGGGAACTGGAATGGGACCTGGCCAAGGTCAACGTCAACGGCGGCGCCATTGCCCTGGGCCACCCTATCGGTGCATCCGGGTGCCGGGTGCTGGTGTCGCTGCTGCATGAAATGATCAAGCGCGACGCCAAGAAAGGCCTCGCGACCCTGTGCATCGGCGGCGGCCAGGGCGTTGCCCTGGCGCTTGAGCGAGCCTAGTCACACCCGGTTCAACGGTGGCAGCGCGGACCCACGAATTTCCGCGCCGCGACCGGCAACACCACCGGCACAACCTCGGTTGCGCCGGTTTTTTTTTTGCCTGTGTGTTTATCGGGATACTTGCCGGCCCCATCGCGAGCAAGCTCGCTCCCACAAGGGGATCTGTGGCGGACACACTTCTCCAGTCCACCAACAACATTGGGCTGTGGTGGGCACACATTTCCAGTCCACCAAACAACCCTGTGGGAGCGGGCTTGCCCGCGAAGGCGGTGGGTCAGTTTGCTCCGGTGCTGGATGGACCATCGCTTTCGCGAGCAAGCCCGCTCCCACAAGGGGATCTGTGGTGGGCACACCTCTCCAGTCTCCCACAAGGGGATCTCAGGACCTGGCGCCAAACCGGTCGCGGCTGTTGGTCAGGTGCAACCACATGGCTGCGCGGGCGGCGTCCGGGTCTTGGCGCTTGATGGCGTTGAAGATCGCCTCGTGCTCCAGGTTCGCCAATTGCGCCAGCTTGCCCAGGTCCGCCTGGCCCCGCTCGATCACGTTCACCCGGGTCCTGGGGATCATCGCACTGCCCAGGTGCTGCATGATCTCGACAAAACAGGTGTTGTCCGTGGCTTCGGCAATCAGCAGGTGGAAACGCCGGTCGGCTTCGACGCAGCTGTCGTTGTTGCTGGACAACCGCTGGTAGTCATCCAGCGCCTGGCGCATCTGCTGCAGGTGGTCTTCGCTGCGCCGCTGGGCGGCCAGGGCGGCGGCCTGGGTTTCCAGGCCCAGGCGCAACTCAAGGATGCCGCGCACCCCCTCCGCCGTATCGACATTGAGCCGCAGCCCTGGCTCGCCGGTGGGCTCGAGCACAAACGTCCCGATGCCGTGACGGGTCTCCACCAGCCCCGAGGCCTGCAACTTGGAGATCGCCTCGCGCACCACCGTGCGGCTGACGCCATGCTCGCGCACGATCGCCCCTTCGGACGGCAACTTCTCCCCTGGCTTCAACTGCCCCAGCAGAATGCTCTGGCTCAGCTTCGCGACCAGGTCGTGGGCCAGGTTATGGGTACGCTTGCGCAGGGGCGCTTCGGTGTCTTGCATCGCCGGGGTTCCTCGAAGACAGGCTGAATGATCCTACCACCAGTGGTAAGGCGAGTAATCGGCAATGCAATGCCCAACTTGTATGACAACATACTGAAAACCTACGAAATACTGTAAACCTCGCCTTTAAAATTCGCTGCCCTTGCCGCTCCCCCACTCAACTCCGCCAATGTAAACATCCAAAAAAACCTAACAAATACGGCATAAGAACCCATCCCACCCGAGCCAATCATCATCAAAAAGCGCTTGTCAGCGAAAAAAATCGAGTTGTATGATGTCTAGCAACATCGGCACCTGCACGATGCCCCGCATAAAAATAACGAGTGGGAGAAAAAACCAGTGAACACATCCATCCCCCAGGCCAACGCCGGTGCGGATCCCGTGCTGCTTTCGGCCATCGCCAAGGTCAAGCGCCACATCCTGCCGCTGTTCGTCATCATGTTTGTCGTCAACTACATCGACCGGGTGAACATCGGTTTCGTGCGCGCCCACATGGAGCACGACCTGGGCATCGGCGCCGCGGCCTACGGCTTTGGTGCCGGCCTGTTCTTCATCGGTTATGCGCTGTTCGAAGTACCTTCCAACATCCTGCTGCAACGCATCGGCGCCCGCATCTGGCTGACCCGCATCATGCTCACCTGGGGCCTGGTGGCCGCCGGCATGGCGTTCATCCAGAACGAAACCCACTTCTACATCCTGCGTTTTCTGCTCGGCGTCGCCGAAGCCGGCTTCTTCCCGGGGGTGATCTACTACTTCACCCGCTGGCTGCCAGGCGCCGAACGCGGCAAGGCCATCGCCATCTTCCTCAGCGGCTCGGCCATTGCGTCGTTGATCTCCGGCCCACTGTCGGGGCTGCTGCTGCAAATCAACGGCCTGGGCATGCACGGCTGGCAGTGGATGTACTTCATCGAAGGGATGTTCTCGGTCGGCCTGTGCGCCTTCGTCTGGTTCTGGCTCGACTCCAAGCCCCACGACGCCAAATGGCTCAAGCGCGAGGAGCAGGACGCACTGGTAAAAGCCATCGACGATGAGCAACGGGCCCGCGAGGCCGCCACGCCGATCAAACTGTCCATCGGCCAACTGCTCAAGGACCGCCAGATCCTCCTGTTCTGCCTGATCTACTTCTTCATCCAACTGACGATCTACGCCGCCACCTTCTGGCTGCCGAGCATCATCAAGAAGATGGGTGACCTGAGCGACATCCAGGTCGGCCTGTTCAACTCGATCCCGTGGCTGTTGTCGATCGTCGGCATGTACGCCTTCGCCTCGCTGTCGTCGAAATGGAAATTCCAGCAGGCCTGGGTGGCCGCCGCCCTGTTGATCGCCGCGGCGGGGATGTTCATGTCCACCACCGGTGGGCCGGTGTTCGCGTTCGTCGCCATCTGCTTCGCGGCCCTGGGCTTCAAGTCAGCCTCCTCGCTGTTCTGGCCGATTCCCCAGGCTTACCTCGACGCCCGGATCGCCGCTGGCGTGATCGCCCTGATCAACTCGGTGGGCAACCTCGGCGGCTTCGTCGCCCCCACCACGTTCGGTCTGCTGGAACAGCACACCGGCTCGATCCAGGGCGGCCTCTATGGCCTGGCGACCACCTCGATCATCGCCGCGATCATCGTCTTCGCCGCCCGCAATACGCCCAAGGCCAAGTCGGCAACGACGCCTACCCACTCGGCCGCCAGCCACGTCTGACCATTCGATTGCTCAAGGACTCGCACCATGAATTCTCAAGAAACCAGCAACGCCCCGATCATCACCAGCATGCAGGTCGTGCCCGTGGCCGGTCATGACGGCATGCTGCTGAACCTCAGCGGCGCCCATGGCCCGTTCTTCACCCGTAACGTGGTCATTCTCAAGGACAACGCCGGCCACACCGGCGTCGGCGAAGTGCCCGGCGGCGAACGCATTCGCCAGACCCTCGAAGACGCCCGCTCGCTGGTGGTCGGCAGCCCCATCGGCACCTACCAGAAGATCCTCAACACCGTGCGTCATGCGTTCGCCGACCGCGATGCCGGCGGCCGCGGCCTGCAGACCTTCGACCTGCGCATCACCATCCACGCGGTGACCGGCCTTGAAGCCGCCCTGCTGGACCTGCTCGGCCAGCATCTGGACGTGCCGGTGGCAGCCCTGCTTGGCGAAGGCCAGCAACGCGACGAAGTGAAGATGCTCGGCTACCTGTTCTACGTCGGCGACCGCCAGCAGACCGACCTGGCCTACCGCAGCGAGCCGGACGCAGACATCGACTGGTTCCGCGTGCGCCACGAAAAAGCCCTGGACGCCGACGCCGTGGTCCGCCTGGCCGAAGCCGCCCATGCCCACTATGGCTTCCAGGACTTCAAGCTCAAGGGCGGCGTGCTCAAGGGCGACGAAGAAATCGAAGCGGTCACGGCCCTCGCCGAGCGCTTTCCCCAGGCACGCATCACCCTCGACCCGAACGGCGCCTGGTCACTGAAGGAAGCGATCCGCCTGTGCCGCGACCAGCACAAGGTCCTGGCGTATGCCGAAGACCCTTGCGGTGCCGAGCATGGCTATTCCGGCCGGGAGGTCATGGCCGAGTTCCGCCGCGCCACCGGCCTCAAGACCGCGACCAACATGATCGCCACCGACTGGCGCGAGATGGGCCATGCCATCACCTTGCAGTCCGTGGACATCCCCCTGGCCGACCCGCACTTCTGGACCATGCAGGGTTCCGTGCGCGTGGCGCAGATGTGCAACGAATGGGGCCTGACCTGGGGTTCTCACTCCAACAATCACTTCGATATTTCATTGGCGATGTTCACCCACGTGGCCGCCGCCGCGCCGGGCGACATCACGGCCATCGATACCCACTGGATCTGGCAGGACGGCCAGCGGCTGACCAAGGCGCCCTTGCAGATCCAGGGCGGCTGCGTGCAAGTGCCGAAAAAACCGGGGCTGGGGATCGAACTGGACACCGATCAACTGGCCAAGGCCCATGAGCTGTACAAGGGCATGGACCTCGGGGCACGGGACGATGCGGTGGCGATGCAGTACCTGATTCCGGGCTGGACGTTCAACAACAAGCGGCCGTGCCTGGTGCGCTGAAGGAATCACAAAAGTCCTTCAGGTGAGCACATCCATGTGGGAGCGGGCTTGCTCGCGAAGAGGGCCTGACAGTCAGCATCGATATTGACCGTCAGACCGCTCTTCGCGAGCAAGCCCGCTCCCACATTGGAACTGCGGTGATCTTTGATTCTGTAACCGCCACAGTTGGCCTTTATGTAACCCCTAACCCTCCGGCCGCAGGATCAGCACCGCCAACGGCGGCAGGTTGAGCTCCAGCGACAGGGACTGGCCATGGCTCGGCACCTCTTCGGTGCTGGCACCGCCACTGTTGCCATAGTTGGACCCGGCGTAGGTCGCGGCATCGCTGTTGAGCAGTTCCACCCACCGCCCAGGGAACGGCACGCCCACCCGGTAGGCCTCACGCGGCACCGGGGTGAAGTTGGCGACCACCAGCACCGGCCGGCCTTCCTTGCTCCAACGCAGCCACGCATAGACGCTGTTCATCGCGTCGTCGCCAATCAGCCATTGGAAACCTTGGGGCGCGTCGTCCTGGTCGTGCAGGGCCGGTTCCTCGCGGTACAACCGGTTCAAATCCTTGACCAGTTGCTGGACACCGCGGTGCTCAGGGTATTGCAGCAGGTACCAGTCCAGTTGCTGGTCGTGGTTCCACTCGCGCCACTGGCCGAATTCGCAGCCCATGAACAACAGTTTCTTGCCCGGATGCCCCCACATGAAGCTTAAGTAGGCGCGCAGGTTGGCGAACTTCTGCCAGCGATCACCGGGCATCTTGTCGATCAGCGAACGTTTGCCATGGACCACTTCGTCATGGGAAATCGGCAGGACGAAACGCTCCGACCAGGCGTACACCAGGCCGAAACTCAGCTCATTGTGGTGATGGGCGCGGTACACCGGGTCCTGCTGGATGTAGTGAAGCGAGTCGTGCATCCAGCCCATGTTCCACTTGTAGGAAAAGCCCAGGCCGCCCTGCTGCGTGCTCTGGCTGACGCCCGGCCACGCGGTGGACTCCTCGGCGATGACCAGCGCGCCCGGCGCCTCCAGCGCCACCACGTCGTTGAGGTGACGCAGGAAATCGATGGCTTCCAGGTTCTCGCGGCCACCGTGACGGTTGGGCACCCACTCGCCGGCCTTGCGCGAATAGTCGCGATAGAGCATCGAGGCGACGGCATCCACACGCAGGCCGTCGACATGGAAATGCTTGAGCCAATGCAACGCCGACGCCAGCATGAAGCCGTGGACCTCGGTGCGCCCGAGGTTGTAGATCAGGGTGTCCCAATCCTGGTGGAAGCCTTCCAGCGGGTTGCCGTATTCGTACAGCGCGGTGCCATCGAACTGGGCCAGGCCGTGGGTGTCGGTGGGGAAATGCGCCGGCACCCAGTCCAGGATCACCCCGATGTCGGCCTGGTGACAGGCGTTGACGAACGCGGCGAAATCATCCGGCGAACCGAAGCGTGCGGTCGGCGCGAACTGCGACAGCGGCTGGTAGCCCCAGGACCCGCCGAACGGATGTTCCATGATCGGCATCAGCTCGATATGGGTGAAGCCCAGGTCCTTGACGTAAGGCACCAGGCGCTCGGCCATTTCGTGCCAGTTGTATTGCCGGGCAACTTCCCCCGCCTCGTCGGTCTCGCATTGCCAGGAACCGGCGTGCAACTCGTAGATCGACAGCGGTGCACCGGGCAATTGCCGTTCGCGGCGCCGTTGCATCCAGTCATCGTCCTGCCAGTCGATCTTCAACGGCGAGGCGACTTTCGAGGCAGTGTCTGGCGGCATCTGCGTGGCCAGCGCCACCGGGTCGGCCTTGAGCGGCAGGATGCCGTGGGCACCGAGGATTTCATACTTGTAGGCTTCGCCCGCGCCCAGTCGGGGAATGAACAGCTCCCACACGCCGGAGGGATACCGGATGCGCATCGGGTGCCGACGACCGTCCCAGACGTTGAAATCCCCCACCACCGAGACCCGTCGCGCGTTCGGTGCCCACACGGCGAAGCGTACGCCGTCGACACCGTCCACCGTGGTCAACTGCGCGCCAAGGCAGGAACTGAGGTCGCGATGGTTGCCCTCGGCAAACAGGTAGAGGTCCATCTCCCCGAGCAAGGCGCCAAAACTGTAGGGGTCTTCGGCCACTTGCTCACCGCCGGCCCAGCGGGTACGCAGCAGGTACGCCTGGGCATGGTCGAAATGCCCGACGAACAGGCCCGGGGTTTCGGTCAGTTGCAGCTCCCCCAGTTCCTGGCCGCCGTCGCGGGCCAGCACATGCACACTCAGCGCACCCGGCAGGTAGGCGCGGATGAACTGCCCGCCGGCCCCGTCGCCGTGGGGGCCGAGGATGGAAAACGGGTCGTGGTGTTCGGCACGCACCAGCGCGTCGATGTCCTTGACGGACGGCAGCAACGCGTCCTTGGGCTGTCCTTGGGGTTCTTTGTTCGAGACGCTCATGATTCTCTCCACTAAATCGGTCCGGCTAAATCGGAAAAGGGTTCCAGCCCACTCAACAACCCGTACAGACCGTGCAACGGCACGGGCAGCCAGGCGGGGCGATTCTCGGCTTCATAGGCCACTTCATAGGCCGCCTTCTCCAGGCCGAACAACGCCAGCGCGGCGTCTTCGCCTTCAGCATCCTTCCATTCATGGGCAAGACTAGCTGCCGCCAGCCGGTATGCCTCGACAAATGCCTGACGAGCCTCTTTGAGGTAACGGTCGGCCACCCGTTGCCGGGCCGCATCGGCGTCGGCCGTACTGTCGACCGTGTGCAAGTGGATCGCCATCGCCGCCGCATAATCGAAGGACCGCAGCACCCCGCTGACGTCCTTGTACGGGCTGTGCTTGCCCCGACGCTCATGCAACGGCCGCGCCGGCTCGCCTTCGAAGTCGATCAGGTAGGCATCGCCCTTGATCACCAGCACCTGCCCCAGGTGCAAGTCGCCATGCACGCGGATACGCAAGCCACCCACCGCCTTGCCTGCCAGCTCCTGAACATGGGCCAGGACGGTTTTTTTGTGCTCCAGCAAGCGTGCGACCATGGCCTGGTCGGTGGGGTTCAATTGGCCCTGATGCTGCTTGAGCAGGCGCAAGGCATGTTCCACCTGGGCAGCCACATCCTTGCCAATGGCCTGGGCTTCCTTGGCCGTGGTGGTCTGCGCGGTGAAGTCCGGGTCATCGGTCGGCTGGGCCAGCACCTGGTGCATTTCCCCCAGCCGCTGGCCGAGCATGCCGGCGAAGTCCTTCAGCTCGCCCAAGGCGTTGTAATGCTGCTCCTGCTCGGACACGGCGTCCGCCAACTCGTCGCGCAGCGCGCGCTCCAGGTTGTTCTGGGTCCACTCCCACGCGTCGCCCTGGTTGCTCAGGTAACCCTGGGCGATCATCAGCAGCGCGTCTTCGCCCTCGGCGTCGCGACGTACCACGGAACCGAGCAACGGCGAAATGTTGCTAAAGCCCGCTGCGGTCAGATAGGCACTCATTTCCAGTTCCGGGTGGATGCCCGAGGCGACCTTGCGGATCAGCTTGAGCACCAGGCTGCCACCGACCACCACCGAACTGTTGGATTGCTCGGCGGACAGGTAGCGCACCTCCGGTTCGTCACCCAGGTTCAACGCGGCCAGGCCCTCGGTGGGTTCGAAACGCAATTCGCCTTCGGCGCACGGCAGCACCGTACCGGCCTGCATGTTCTGCAACACCGCCCGGATGAAGCTTTCCAGGCTGAAGGCATCGGTGATCAACCCGACCTGGCGGACCCGCCGGACCCGCGACAATGCCAGTTGTTGCGGCAACGCCGCGCCCACCTGGTCTTCGGCCAGCAGCCCGAACGGCAGTTGATAACGCAGGGTCTGGCCGCCGCTGGTGACGTCGATCTCACTGAGCAGCACCGGATGCTGCGGGTCACCGAAACGCACGCCATAAACGATATCGACCTTCTCGATGGCGCTGTCCTTGCCGGCGAACCAGCGCCGGTTCTGCAGCCAGCTCGGCAGGATGCTTTGCTCCAACGTGGTGCGCGACGGCGCTTCGAGCAACTCTTCCAGGCGTTTTTTCAGTACCAGGGTGGTGAAGTCCGGCAGGCTCTGGGCCGGCTCGACGTGCCAGCTCGGCATCTGGTTTTCCGCCGCCAGGGCGAACCAGTAAAAACCGTACGGCGCCAGGGTCAGCAGGAAATTCAGCTGGCCGATGGGCGGGAACGCATTACCGCCGAGCATCTCCACCGGCACCATGCCGGCGTAGGCCGACAGGTCCAGCTCGGCCGCCTGGGCACTGCGTGACACGTTGGCCACGCACAGGATGATTTCGTGCTTGCCATCGGGGCCGGTGTATTCCCGGGTGTAGGCCAGGATCCGGCGGTTGCTCGGCGACAGCATCTTCAGGGTGCCACGGCCGAAGGCCTTGGACTGCTTGCGCACCGCCAGCATCCGCCGGGTCCAGTTGAGCAGCGAATGAGGGTCGCCGGCCTGGGTCTCGACGTTGACCGACTGGTAGCCGTACTGCGGGTCCATGATCGGCGGCAGCACCAGGCTGGCCGGGTCGGCGCGGGAGAAGCCACCGTTGCGGTCGATCGACCACTGCATCGGCGTACGCACGCCGTCGCGGTCGCCCAGGTAGATGTTGTCGCCCATGCCGATCTCGTCGCCGTAGTACAAGGTCGGTGTGCCGGGCATCGACAGCAGCAGGCTGTTGAGCAGTTCCACGCGACGCCGGTCGCGCTCCACCAATGGCGCCAGGCGCCGGCGGATGCCCAGGTTGATGCGCGCGCGCCGGTCAGCCGCATAGTAGTTCCACAGGTAATCGCGCTCCTTGTCGGTGACCATCTCCAGGGTCAGCTCATCGTGGTTGCGCAGGAAAATCGCCCACTGGCAATTGGCCGGAATCTCCGGCGTCTGGCGCAGGATGTCGGTGATGGGGAACCGGTCTTCCTGGGCCAGCGCCATGTACATGCGCGGCATCAGCGGGAAGTGGAACGCCATGTGGCATTCGTCGCCGTTCAGGCCCTGGGCATCGACATCGCCGAAATACAACTGAGTGTCTTCGGGCCACTGGTTGGCTTCGGCCAGCAGCATCCTGTCGGGATAGTTGGCATCGATCTCGGCGCGGATCAACTTCAGCACGTCGTGGGTTTCGGGCAGGTTCTCGTTGTTGGTGCCGTCACGCTCGATCAGGTACGGAATGGCATCCAGGCGCAGGCCGTCGATACCCATGTCCAGCCAATAGCGCATCACCGACAGTACCGCCTTGATCACCTGCGGGTTGTCGAAGTTGAGGTCCGGCTGATGGGAATAGAAGCGATGCCAGAAGTACTGGCCGGCCACCGGGTCCCAGGTCCAGTTGGACTTCTCGGTGTCGAGGAAGATGATCCGGGTGCCGTCGTACTTGTGATCGTCATCGGACCAGACGTAGAAGTCCCGCGCCTTGGAGCCGGGCTTGGCCTTGCGGGCGCGCTGGAACCAAGGATGCTGGTCGGAGGTGTGGTTGATGACCAGTTCGGTGATCACCCGCAGGTTGCGTTTGTGAGCCTCGGCAATGAACCGCCGCGCATCGGCCATGGTGCCGTAGTCGGGGCTCACGCCACGGTACTCGGCGATGTCGTAGCCGTCGTCGCGCCGTGGCGACGGGTAGAACGGCAACAACCAGATGGTGTTGACGCCCAGGTCGGCGATGTAGTCGAGCTTCTCGATCAGGCCGGGAAAGTCGCCGATTCCGTCGTTGTTGGAGTCGAAATAGGACTTCACGTGAACCTGGTAGATCACCGCATCCTTGTACCAGAGCGGGTCTTTGATAAAGGTGGCAGACCGGGGTTTCTTCGCCATTTGCAACTCCTGATCAATTCAATAAAGCCGCTGGGACTCGGGCTGTTGAACCTCATGTGGCCCATAGAGCTATTTGTGGCGAGGGAATTTGCTCGCGCTCGGTAGCGTTGGGAGCGCTTCGCACTCCAGCGGGAGCAAGCTCCCTCGCCACAGACTGCTCATGCATCACCAAGCCTCAAGACACACTGATGCGCCAGATCCCGAACGGCTGGTACCCTGGGTCGATGCGCATGAACTGGTACTTGCCATACCAGGTCCAGCGATGCCCGTTCATCAAATCCTCGCCCTGGGTCTGGGCATCGTCCGGCAGGCCCATTTCCCACAGCGGCAACTCGAAATTGGCTTCTTGCGGGTTGTGTGGATCAAGGCTCACCGCCACCAGGATGAAATTGCTGCCGTCGGGCGTGCGCTTGCCGAAATAGAGGATGTTGTCGTTCCACGCGTTGTAGACCGTCAGCCCCAGGTGCGTATGCAGCGCCGGGTTCTGGCGGCGGATGCGGTTGAGCTGGGCGATCTCGGCAATGATGTTGCCCGGCGCGGTGAAGTCCCGGGGGCGGATCTCGTATTTCTCCGAGTCGAGGTATTCCTCCTTGCCCGGTACCGGCGCCGACTCGCACAGTTCGAACCCCGAATACATGCCCCACAAGCCCGAGCCCATGGTCGCCAAGGCGGCACGGATGAGAAAACCGGCGCGCCCGGAGTGATGGAGAAACGCCGGGTTGATGTCCGGGGTATTGACGAAAAAGTTCGGCCGATAGCATTCGCGCAACGGTGACTCGTTGAGCTCGGTGAAATAGGCAGCCAGCTCGGCCTTGGTATTGCGCCAGGTGAAATAGGTGTAGCTCTGGGAATAACCGACCTTGCCCAGGCGCGCCATCATCGCCGGGGTAGTGAACGCCTCGGCCAGGAACATCACCTCCGGGTACTCGGCCCGGACATCGGCGATCAGCCATTGCCAGAACGGCAACGGCTTGGTGTGGGGGTTGTCGACGCGGAAAATCTTCACGCCCTCGTTGACCCAACCGACCACGATGTCCCGCAACTCCAGCCACAGGCTGGGAATCGCATCCGCCGCATAGAAGTCGACATTGACGATGTCCTGGTATTTCTTCGGCGGGTTCTCCGCGTATTTGATCGTGCCGTCCGGGCGCCAGCTGAACCAGCCCGGATGCTGCTTGAGCCAGGGGTGGTCCTGGGAACACTGGATGGCGAAGTCGAGAGCGATTTCCAGGCCGTGGTCGGCGGCGGCCGCGACCAACCGACGGAAATCCTCGCGGGTCCCCAATTGCGGGTGGATCGCCTCGTGCCCGCCCGCCTCGCTGCCGATGGCATAAGGGCTGCCGGGGTCCTCGGGGCCTGCGGTGAGGGAGTTATTGGGCCCCTTGCGGAAACTGCGGCCGATGGGATGGATGGGCGGGAAGTACAGCACGTCGAAGCCCATGTCCTGGATCATCGACAGCCGTGAGTGCACGTCATTGAAAGTGCCGTGGCGCTTGGGGTCATCGGTGATCGAGCGCGGGAACAGCTCGTACCAACTGGCGAACTCGGCCAGCGGACGCTCGACGTCCAGGTGGTATTCGGGGCTGAGGCTCAGGTATGGCCGGTGGTCGGCCTGGGCCATCAGGTCGGCGCTGTGCGGCGCCAAAAACAACGCCACCTGCTCCGCCGGCAACAGGCCGGACAGCTCGTCGTGCAGCGCGCTCAACTGGTCGCGCAACTCGCCGTCACTGCGCTCGGCCGCCAGGTGCACATGATTGCGCCCTTCCTGCAATTCGAGGGCGATGGGCACGCCGGCGCCATACTTCTTCTCCAGCTCATAACAGAAGCTGGCGTATTGATCGAACCAGGCCTCGATGCAAAACACGTAGCGTCCCTGCTCCGGCACCGTGAACTGGCCGCGCCACCCGTTGTTGCCCAGATCGGTCATGACCTCGCTGTTCCAGCGTTCCGCTTGCAGCGATCGCCAGCGGATGCGCACCGCCAGCTTGTCGTGTCCATCGGTGAACACCTTGCTGGTCACCGTGACGTCCCGCCCGGCCACGACCTTGGCGGCAAACTGTCCGCCATCGATCGTCGGCATGGTGTTTTCAATCGCGATCCGGGGCAACAACAAGGCCTGGGACAATGGCAAGTGCGGGTTGTACACAAGGTCGGTCGGCTGTTCAGCAGTCATCGAGCATCGCTCCTTTTACGCCCAATGGACGCGCTTGTGGCGGTAAAGGCCCAACGGGTCCCGTGAAAAAACTCACTTAAACTCCGAACCGAATCGACGGCCAAAAGTTCAGCAAGATTTGGCCCGCGATGCGCGGGGGATAAAACCCGGCGCAAGGGGGTCAACAACCATAAGCACGACTCAAGCCATCTGTATTACGGAGACCCGTCCTGATGAATATTCCGATCCCGGCCGAAACCCCAGACCCCAATATCGACGATCCCACCCTGCCCCCGCCGGGGCCTGATCCGGAGCCCATCCCCGAGAAAGACCCGCCGCTGGATCCCCAGCCGCCGCTGGGCGACCCACCCAGCGAGGCGCCCCCGGAACGGGTTTGAGGCTCAAGCTTAGTAGGAGACCTGCTCGCGATAGCGGTGTAGTCAGTTGAGGTGAACGCTGGCTGATCGGACGCCTTCGCGAGCAGGCTCGCTCCCACGGGGATGCGTTGGTATCCGTTCCTAGGCTCTGTCTGAAAAGCCTTGATACTCGTTCATGCTGCGTTGAAAACCGGCTCGGAATGCTCATTTACTCCAGTAAACTCCGCTTCCTCGCCGGTTTTCGCCTTGCCTGACCTTCGCCTCAAGACTTTTCAAACAGAGCCTAAGGTTGGTCGTCGTTTTCCAGTGCCCGGACAATCAGCGGCATCACACTGAAGATCGCCAGCGCCAGCACCGTACTCACCACGGCCGTGGCTTCGCGGCCCAAGCCTGCTGCGACGCCGATGGCCGCGGTCATCCACAGCCCCGCGGCGGTGGTCAAGCCCTTGACATGGCCGACATCGCCCTCGGTGTTCTTCAGGATCGTACCGGCGCCCAAAAAGCCGATGCCGGCCACCACCCCCTGAATGACCCGGCTCATGGCGTCGGCCTGGGAGCCGGACAGTTGCGGCACCAGGACAAACAGCGCCGCGCCCAGCGCCACCAGCATATGCGTGCGCACACCGGCGGCCTTGCCCTTGTGTTCGCGCTCGAAACCCAGGATGCCGCCGAGCAGCGCGGCCATCAGCAGGCGCACCGTGACGCGGGTCATCTGTTCCACATCGGCAATGTCGGCGAATTCCGCTTGCAGGGTCATCCAGATTCGTTGCCACCAGGTTTCCATCGACCACGCTCCTTCCATTCGTTAAACGATGGACCGCAAGCGGCGCCAGAGGTGCGCCCGACCGCTGATCCGGCGCAACGAACCCTGCGTACCGCCAGGCGCCTAACGCACAAGCCCCCAAGAAAGGAGCACCACCATGACTGTGCGAATCGTTGACCAGACCTGCTACTTCGACACCCCCAACGGCCAGGAACAACGCGCCGCTGGCGAACTGACCATCATCACCTGCGAGGAAAAAGCCATGTCGGCGGTCGATCTCAATGGCGCCCGGGTCTACATCACCGAGGCCGAAGCCGATGCCCTGACGGTGGCCGGCGCGGTGGACGGGCGCCAGAACCTCAAGGCAACCGACAGCGGTTCGGTGATCTAGCCAACCTGCCCCGCTGCTCCGTGGGCCTGCCGCCTGGACCCACGGAACAGGGGAATGTCGCTCCGCCAGCCCTGCATCAAACTGTCGCAGGGCTTGGCCTGCAGGGCATCTGATCCGGTTTTTATCGATTCACCTGAGTCTGTTATGCAAACAGTTCGATGGTCATAGTGCCCCGGCCAGATAACGGCTGATGAGCGACCGACCATGAGCGATAGAATCCCCGTCCAGTTGATACAGACCTTCGAACCTGCGCCGGCGAAGATAAAGGCCAGGACCACCGACAACCTGATCCACACCCGCAGCTTCACCGGCTTGTTCCGCACCTTGCGCATGAGCGGCGCGGGCATGCTGTTTCTGCTGTTCTTCGGCACGGTGTGGCTGGACTGGGGCGGCCGCCAGGCGGTGCTCTGGGATCTTTCCGAAAGCAAATTCCATATTTTCGGCGCGACCTTCTGGCCCCAGGATTTCATCCTGCTGTCGGCGCTGTTGATCATCGCCGCCTTCGGCCTGTTCGCGATCACCGTGTTCGCCGGTCGCGTGTGGTGCGGCTACACCTGCCCGCAGAGCTCCTGGACCTGGATCTTCATGTGGTGCGAGAAAGTCACCGAAGGCGAACGCAACCAGCGGATCAAGCTGCAGGCCGCGCCCTGGGGCCTGAACAAACTCCTGCGCCGTTCGGCCAAGCACACCTTGTGGCTGGCCATCAGCCTGCTCACCGGGTTGACGTTCGTGGGCTATTTCACCCCGATCCGGCCGCTGGCCGAAGCGCTGCTGACCCTGCAGATCGGCGGCGTCAGCCTGTTCTGGGTGCTGTTCTTCACCGCTGCCACCTACCTCAACGCCGGCTGGCTGCGCGAGGCGGTGTGCATGCACATGTGCCCCTACGCGCGCTTTCAGAGCGTGATGTTCGACAAGGACACCCTGACCATTTCCTATGACGCCGCTCGTGGCGAGATCCGCGGGCCGCGCAAGCGCGACGTGAAGCCGGCCAACATCGGCCTGGGTGACTGCATCGATTGCCAGATGTGCGTGCAGGTCTGCCCCACCGGCATCGACATCCGCGACGGCCTGCAAATGGAATGCATCGGCTGCGCAGCCTGCATCGACGCCTGTGACTCGATCATGGACAAGATGGGCTACGCCCGCGGGCTGATCAAATACACCTCCGAGCATCAGTTGCAAGGTGGCAAGACCCATCTGCTGCGGCCACGCCTGATCGGCTACACCGCCGTGCTGCTGGTGATGATCGGTGCACTGTCCGTGGCACTGGTGGAGCGGCCCATGGTGTCCCTGGACGTAAGCAAGGACCGCGGCCTGTTCCGCGAGAACAGCCAGGGCCAGATCGAGAACATCTACAGCCTGAAGATCATCAACAAGACCCAGCAGCGCCAGGCCTACACCCTGTCGCTGCAAGATGGCGAAGGCTTCACCTTGCAGGGCAAGACGCACCTGAGCCTGGCGCCGGGGGAAATCGTCGACGTACCGGTGTCGGTGGCGATGCTCAGCGAACGCCCGAGCAGCAGCTCCCAGGAATTGACCTTCAAAGTGACCGACAGCGACGAGCCGCGCACCCACAGCGTGGCCAAGAGCCGTTTTGTCGCGCCGATGAACCGGTGAGGCGATAAGATGCCCGACGCACAGCTCCAGTCTGACCTCGAACCGCTGCAAAATGGGCTCGCCATGAAACGCTACGAGAAATTCGCCGACGACATCGCTGAACTGATCCGCTCCGGCATGCTGGGGCCGGGCCAGCGAGTGCCCTCGGTGCGTTACGCCAGCCAGACCTACGGCGTCAGCCCGTCCACGGTGTTCCAGGCGTATTACCTGCTGGAGCGACGCGGCCTGATCCGGGCCCGGCCACGCTCGGGCTACTTCGTCAACGCCCATGCGCCGACGCCGTTTTCCGAGCCGGTGATCAGCAGCCCCGTGCACGAGTCCACCGAAGTCGACGTCAGCGAACTGGTGTTCTCGGTGCTGGAATCGATCAAGGACCCGACCACGGTGCCCTTCGGTTCGGCGTTCCCCAGCCCGACGTTGTTTCCGCTGCATCGGTTGTCGCGCTCTCTGTCCAGCGCCACCCGAGACATGGACCCGCGAGTGGTTGTCACGGACATGTCGCCGGGCAATCCGCAGTTGCGGCGCCAGATCGCCCTGCGCTACATGGTCGGCGGGCTGATGTTGCCGATGGAGGAACTGCTGGTGACCAATGGCGCGCTGGAGGCCCTGAACCTGTGCCTGCAAGCCGTGACCGAGCCCGGCGACCTGGTGGCGATCGAAGCACCGGCGTTCTACGCCAGCCTGCAGGTGCTGGAGCGGCTCAAGCTCAAGGCAGTGGAAATCCCCGTCCACCCGCGCGACGGTCTCGACCTGGAAGTGCTGGCGCAAACCTTGGAACGCCACCCGATCAAGGCCTGCTGGTGCATGACCAGTTTCCAGAACCCCATGGGCGCGACGCTGCCCGAGGCCCGCAAGCAAGTGCTGGTCGAGTTGCTGCGCCGCCACCAGGTGCCGCTGATCGAAGACGACGTGTACGCCGAACTCTACTATGGCCAACAGGCCCCCAAACCCGCCAAAGCGTTCGACACCGAGGGCCTGGTGATGCATTGCGGCTCCTTCGCCAAGAGCCTGGCACCGGGCTATCGCATCGGTTGGGTCGCTGCCGGGCGCTATGCGCAGAAGATCGAACGGCTCAAGCTCATGACCTCCCTGTGCGCCTCGATGCCGGCCCAGGCGGCCATCGCCGACTACCTGCAACACGGCGGCTACGACCGTCACCTGCGCAAGTTGCGTTATGCCCTGGAAGAACAGCAAAGTGCGATGCGCGCCGCCATCGCCCGTTATTTCCCGGCCCAGACCCGCGTCAGCCAGCCGGCGGGCGGCTACTTCCTGTGGCTGGAACTGCCCGAGCAGATGGACTCGCTGAAACTGTTCCAGATGGCCCTGGCCCAAGGCATCAGCATCGCGCCGGGGCCGATCTTTTCACCGACCCGGCGGTTCCGGAATTGCATTCGCCTGAACTACGGCAGCCCGTGGACCGAGGCGTCGGAAAAGGCCATGGAAACACTGGGGCGGATTATCCGCTCGTTCTGAGATCAGGGAGCGCCCTTCGCGAGCAAGCTCGCCCCCACAACGGATCGTTATCGCAGACGATCCATGTGGCCGCGAGCAGGGTCGCGAAAGCGCCGCAACAGACCGGCTGAGCTCAGCGCCCGCCCCCCAGGTCCACGAACGTCCCGGTGGCGTACGACGCCTTGTCCGACAGCAACCAGATGATCGCCTCGGCCACTTCGTCTGGCCGCCCGCCCCTCGCCATGGGGATCGCCGACTCAAGTTTGCTGACCCGGTCCGGGTCGCCGCTGAGAGCATGGAAATCGGTGTAGATGTAGCCCGGTCGCACCGCGTTGACGCGAATGCCTTCGCCGGCCACTTCCTTGGACAGGCCAATGGTGAAGGTGTCCAGGGCGCCCTTGGAGGCCGCGTAGTCGACGTACTCGCTGGGCGAGCCGAGGCGCGCGGCCACCGAGGAGACGTTGACGATGCTCCCGCCCTGCCCGCCATGCCGTGGCGACATGCGCAGCACCGCGTGCTTGGCGCAGAGGATCGGCCCCATCACGTTGGTCCGCATGACCTTGAGGATGCGGAACTCGGACATTTCATCCAGGCGAGCCTTTTGGGCGACGGTGCCGGCGTTGTTCACCAAGGCGGTAACGCGGCCCAACTCGGCATCCACCCGGTCGAACAGCGCGATCACTTCGTCCTCGATGCTCACGTCGGCCCGCACGGCAATCGCCTGCACGCCTTTGGCCCGGACCTGTGCGAGCACCTCCAGGGCAGCGCTTTCATCGGACTGGTAGTTGATGCAGATCCGATACCCCAGCTCGGCAGCCAGCAGCGCCGTGGCAGCCCCGATCCCGCGGCCGCCCCCCGTGATGACGATGACTTTATCCACGCTTGCTTCTCCCGTTCCACGGATAGAGGTCCGGCCCAAGAATAGCGTTCACCTCACGCTTTGCACAAACCGTTGCGCTTAGCGAGCCAGGGCGCGCAGGTCCAGGCGTGCGTCCAGCCGTGGCGGGCACCAGTAGTAGCCCCCGGTGATCGGCCGGCTCATGCGATACAGGCCGTCGGTAATGCCGTCCTCCAGGCCACTCATGCGGCGCAATTGCGCCTCGAAGGCATCGAGGGAGAAACCGAACGCCAGGAACATCAGGCCCGCGCGGTCGCCTTCGATCCAGGGCATGGAGCGGCGCACGACGAAAGCTTCGGGCGCGAAGCTCTCCTGGGCAGTGCGCTTGACGTGGGCCGACTCCGGCGCCTCGTCGATTTCTTCGTTGTCGCTCAGGCGCCGGCCCATGATGTTGTCGCGCTCACCGGGCGACATCGCCGCGAAGCCATCCAGGTCGTGCTGCCATTGCTGGATCGCCGCGAAACTGCCCCCGCGCAGGCCGTCTGCCCCTTGGGCCAGCGCGGCCGCGACGGCCGCTTCGTCGTGGGGGTTCTCGGTACCGTCCTCGTAACCTGTGAGGTCATGGCCGGTCATGTGGCGGAAGGTTTCGTTCATCTGCACCAGGCGCAAGGCCGGGGCCAGTGCCGCCTCGATGGCGCGGCTGCGGTGCAGCAACTCACCGCGGTCTTCGCCATGCAGCCAGCACCACAGCGCATGCTGGGTGGAGGGGTTGTCGACGCCTACGCCAGCCAGCGCGGGGAAGGCCCGCAGGCCTTCGACCTGGGCGCTCAGGGCCTGCACCAGCGACTCGCCAAAGCCGATCACCGCGCGCTCATCCAGCAGCAACACGAGTTTGTCTATCGCAGCCGGCAGTGCCTCGACCGATTCCAGGGCAAAAAACAGATGACGGGCCTGAGGCGGAACAGGGGTGGCGAGAATGCCAGGCTGGTAGTAACTCATGTGAACTCCTTTAGAAAGAGCGCAAGTTTACCCGGCGGCCAGGAATTTGTGTGGTTTGCCATGCATGGCCAATGGCCTGGGGTTCGCAGCGATTTCGTAGGATCTTTCCGATGCCCAGGCCAGACAACTCGGAACCACGCCTGGCAACGTCCGGCCACCGATTGCCGAGCCGCGCAAAACGTCCTAGATTGACGCCCCTTCAGGTGCACCCCAGGCACCGGACACCCAAGGAGACGGTCCGACATGCACATGGCCAGATCAACCCTCGCCGGCGCTTTCCTGCTGCTTTGCGGGGCAACCACGGGCTTCGCCCAGGACCGCATTGAAGAGACGGTCAACGCCGCCATCGAGCCTTTGATGAAGCAACAGGACATCGCTGGCATGGCGGTGGCGATCACCCTCGACGGGCAACGTCATTTCTTCAATTATGGCGTGGCCTCCAAGGACACCCGGCAGGCGGTCACCGACCAGACCCTCTTCGAAATCGGCTCGGTCAGCAAGACCTTCACCGCCACGCTCGGCGCCTATGCCCTGGCCCAAGGCAAGCTGTCGCTGTCGGACCCCGCCAGCCGCTTTGCTCCCGAGCTGAGCGGCAGCGCCTTCGACGGCATCAGCCTGCTCAACCTCGCCACCTATAGCGCCGGCGGCCTGCCGCTGCAGTTCCCCCAGGAGGCGGACCATCCCGACCGGATGTTCGGCTACTTCAAGACCTGGAAACCGCTCTACCCGGCCGGCACCCAGCGGCTCTACTCGAACCCCAGCATCGGTTTGTTCGGCTACCTGGCAGCCCGCAGCCTGGGCCAGCCGTTCGAGCAGGCGATGGAGCAGACGCTGATGCCGAAGCTGGGCCTCACGCACAGTTATGTACGGGTACCGCCAGACCAACTGGAGCGCTATGCCCAAGGCTACGCGAAGGATGGCAAGCCCGTGCGGGTCGGGCCGGGGGCGCTGGATGCGCAGGCC
Organism: Pseudomonas sp. P97.38; assembly: GCF_001269745.1. NCBI lineage: Bacteria > Pseudomonadati > Pseudomonadota > Gammaproteobacteria > Pseudomonadales > Pseudomonadaceae > Pseudomonas > Pseudomonas sp. P97.38. The sequence goes on along the minus strand of NZ_LHVJ01000027.1, from coordinate 177,491 downwards.
TACGGGGTCAAGACCAGCTCAGCGGACCTGATTCGTTTCGTCGAGGCCAACCTGCAACCGGAAAAACTGGACGCCGACCTGCGCCACGCCATCGCCACCACCCACAACGGTTTCTACACGGTGGGCGGCATGACCCAGGGCCTGGGCTGGGAGTTCTACCCCTACCCGGTGACACTGGATGCACTGCTGGCAGGTAACTCGGTGGAGGTCGCCATGCAGCCGAACAAGGTGCAGCCCCTCGAACCGCCCCGCCCGGCGCCGGACGATGCCTGGATCAACAAGACCGGCTCGACCGGCGGCTTTGGCGCTTACGCGGCGTTCGTGCCGGGCAGGCACATGGGGATCGTGTTGCTGGCGAACAAGAATTATCCGATCGAGGAACGGGTGAAGGTTGCGTATCGGATACTGACGGCGCTGGATAAGCAATGATCGACCGTGGCGAGGGAGCTTGCTCCCGCTGGGCTGCGCAGCAGCCCTAGCTTCCTGGACCTCGATGATCGGCAAATCCTGGGGCCGCTTCGCGCCCCGGCGGGAGCAAGCTCCCTCGCCACAAACAGAAGCCTATGGATCAGTCATCAATCATCCAACGGCTTCGGCGCCGCCGCAGGTTTGCTCGCCTTGCCAGGCTTGGCGCTTTTGGCATCCTTGGCCGGGGCTGCTTCCGGCGCGGGAGGAGGAGGTGTTGGGGCGGCCGCTTCCTTTTCCGCAGTTGGCAGTTTGTCGACAGTGTCGAAAACGTCTTTGAGCTCGATCGCCCCGGAATGCTCAAGCTTCTTTTCCCCGTCCTTGCCCACCAGGATGATCTTGGTCTGGGCACCGGCGCCCAGCTTGAGTGAACGGATCAGGGACATGGTGCTTTGCGGGTCCAGGTCCTTGCCGTCCCGCTGGCCGATGGTGTTGAGCACCGTGTAGAGCACCATGTTGCGCTCTGCAAAACCTTGCTTGCCGGCTGGTTCTTCCAACGCTTTCTTCAGGCTGACCCAGGCCGGGTCCACTGTGCTGGGCGCGATGACGATCAAGGGGCGGGCCCTGCCCACCTCCGCCACCAGGGGTGAGTCGCCATCGGCGGCGAACAGCGGGCTGGCAACGGCCAGCAAGGTAGCGAAGGTCAACGACCGAATGAGCATGCGCCTCTCCTTTTGATATCTACGCTGTACTGATTGCGCATGGCGGCAATTGTTCCGCGAGTCGGCCAATACTGCGCCCGCCTGCGTTGAAGCTTAGGCCAGCGAGTTCATTGCGCAACTGAGTGCGAAGCCGACATGGACCGGCCAGCATGGACCGCCAAGGAAGAAATCCTGGGAGTGAGCCGGCTCGGCAAAGCGGTGTGCCGCGCAGGCACGTGCTCACCGGCAGGCCTCAGAACGCCAGCTTGAACCCGATCATCGCCAGCATCACCGCCAGGCACGGGCGCAGCAGTTCATCGGAGATACGCCCTGACAAATGACTGCCCAGGTAGATCCCCGGCAGCGAACCGACCAGCAGGAAACCGAGGATGTGCCAGTCCATGTTGCCCATGCTCGCATGGCCGAGGCCAGCGACCAGGGTCAGCGGCACGGCGTGGGCGATTTCGGTGCCCACCAGGCGCTTGGTGACAAGGAAGGGATAGAGGATGAACAGCGCGACCGTGCCCAAGGCGCCAGCACCGATGGAGGTCAGCGCAACCATGGTGCCCAGGATCAGGCCGGTGATGACGGTCAGCACGTTGAGGCGCGTGCCGGACGGGTTGTAGTGGCCGCCAGCGCGGTCGTGGGCGAATTGCAGCAGGCGCTTCTTGAACAGGATCGCCAGGGCCGTGGCGAACAGCACGAAGCCCAGGGCTTGCTTGATCACCGCGTTCATGGCGTCGGGCGAGCTGTGCAGGCTGCTGAGGAACCACAGGGTCAAGCCGACCGCCGGCACGCTGCCCAAGGTCAGCCAACCGGTGATGGCCCAGTCGATATTGCGATTTTTGGCGTGGACCAGCACACCGCCCGATTTGGTAATGGCCGCGTACAGCAGGTCAGTGCCCACCGCCGTCGCCGGGTTGATGCCAAACCACAGCAGAATGGGCGTCATCAACGAACCACCGCCGACGCCAGTCATCCCGACGATGAAGCCGACCACCAGGCCCGCTACGACTAAACCGACATTACCGAAATCCATCAAACCCGTCTCAGCGCAACCGCGTGGAAAATCTGGCCGCGAGCATAGCGATTTTTCTTATAACCCCCTATATCGATGTGATCTATCTTTATTCCTTTTTTAACGAACGCTACTGAACCGGCAGGAAGTTCAGGAACAGCAGGCTCTGGGCATAGTTGAGCCCGATCCGGCGGTAGCGCTCGTCCAGCATCTGCGTCAACAGGTCCAACCGCGCGACAATTTTCCCGAACTCCACGGCAAAGCTCAGGTTGCTGCCTTCCTCCGAGATCTCGTTGGAAAACAGCAGCGGCTTGCCGTCCTTGCCTTGGCGCTGGCTCAGGATCCAGGTGGCTTTCTCGATGTTGCGCGCGGCATTGCTGACGAAGCGCGGGTCGATGCTATCGGTCATGTAGAACTCGAGGCGATTGCCATGGGCCGTGACCAGCATGCTGCCGATGGCATAGATGAAGGCCCCGACCCGGTCCCCGAGGAATTCCGGACTCATCGCATAGCTCAACGCCGCCAGATCCTTCTTGCCTCCCAGGGTCGGCAAGGGCTGCTGCTGCTCGATGGCCATGCGCACCTGTTTTTCAGCGGTACGGGCGTCGAGAAAGCCCGACTTGCGCAGTTCGTCGGGGTTGCGCAGGTATAACTTGCTCATCAACAGGTAAAGGCTTTGCAGGTTGTCATGCATCGCCAACGTCGCCATGCGGTCGACGCTGGTCTGCAGGAACTCCTGGGGACGGGTGTTACCCAACTGCGTGACCATGTCCTGGCCTTGCTGGTGGCTGCAGCCGCTGAGCAGGGCCAGCACACCGATCAACACTGCTGCGCTGCGTCGTCGCAACGCTCGCATCGAATAAAAAGCACCGGCCATCGAATCTCGGTCTGGGCAGGGGGACGCGGCGGGGGTCGCCGCTTCCAGGCCATGGATAGAGCGACAAAAACCGTAAAAGTGCAGTGGATGGTGCAACACCGTCCTCTGAAGTAAATCTCCCAAACGTCAATTAGTCTTACTTTTTAATTGATAAATCCCAATTTATGGCTATAAATCCAATTTCCATCGACAAATAGAAAGACTACTGAACAGTAAAGCCTTCATCGCCGTCCGACCAGTAACGGACTCGACCCGCGTTCAAAACAACAACAAAACAACAGGAAGGAAGGTCAAACCATGCTTGAATCCAGACATCTGCTCACGGCCCTCGGAGTGTCTCTGATGATCGCCACCTCTGCCTCCCAGGCCGCCGGCCTGACTCAACAACGCGCAGCGTTCGGCAAGACCGACGACGGCACGGCCGTGGAAAAATTCGTGCTTCGCAACAGCCACGGCATGGAAGCCACGGTCATTACCTACGGCGGGATTCTCCAGTCGCTGATCGTGCCGGACAAACACGGCAAGCCCGCCGACGTGGTGCTCGGCTTCGACGATGTGCAGGGTTACCAGAAGAACGGCAACGTCTACTTCGGCGCAACCATCGGACGCTTTGGCAACCGCCTGGCCGACGGGGCCTTCGAACTGGACGGCAAGCGTTATCAAGTGCCGCAGAACGACCACGGCAATGCGTTGCACGGTGGCCCGCAAGGGTTCGACAAGCGTGTATGGAAAGCCGAACCCCATGAGGGCAAGGATTCGGTGGGCGTGACCCTGACCTACCTGTCGGCGGACGGCGAGATGGGTTTTCCCGGCGCGCTGAAGACCGACGTCACCTACAGCCTCAACGAAAAGAACGAATTGCGCATCGAGTACAAGGCCACCACCGACAAGCCGACGGTGTTGAACCTGACCAACCACAGCTATTTCAACCTGGCCGGTGCCGGCAACGGTGACATCCTGAAACAGGTCGCCACCCTGCACGCAGCCCGCTACACCCCGGTGAACGGCAAGCTGATCCCCACCGGCGAACTGGCCCCCGTGGCCGGCACACCGATGGACTTCACCCAACCCACCGCCATTGGCACGCACATCAAGGCCGATCACCCACAACTCAAGTTCGCCGAACCGAAACAGGGCGGCTTCGACTTCAACTGGGTGCTGGACGCCAAGGGGGACGTGGGCAAACTCGCCGCCGACGCCTACGACCCGCAATCGGGACGCTACCTGCAGCTCTATACCAGTGAGCCTGGCGTGCAGTTCTACACCGGCAATTTCCTTGATGGCACGATCAAGGGCAAGCAAGGCAAGGTCTATCCGCACTGGGGCGCCTTTACCCTGGAAACCCAGCACTACCCGGATGCGCCCAACCAGCCGAACTTCCCTTCGACGCGCCTTGATCCGGGCCAGACCTACACCCAGACCATGGTGCTGAAGTTCTCCACCAAGTAATCCCCCCGCTCGCCCCCATGGGTCCGGCTCAAGCCGCCAACCTGTGGGAGCGGGCTGGCTCGCGAAAGCGGTGGATCAGCTCGAATCGATTTTGGATGTACCGCCGTCTTCGCGGGCAAGCCCGCTCCCACAGGGAAGAGGCGTTGACCGCAACATTCGCCACCGCCTGAATCACCTTTGTGGGAGCGAACCTGCTCGCGAAGAGGTCGGCGCAGACAGACCGCTTTCGCGAGCAGACTCACTCCCACAGGCCTTGAACCCTTGGTCTATCCTGCTGCCACATGCCTGACGTTCAACCACACAGGAGACAGTCATGAAGACTCTGGAATTGGCCGGCGTATCCGTACCCGTGATCGGCCAAGGCACCTGGCACATGGGCGAGGAACCGTCCCAGCACAAGCAGGAAGTGGCCGCCCTGCGCCTGGGCATCGAACGGGGGATGACCCTGATCGACACCGCGGAAATGTACGCTGAAGGCGGCGCCGAGGCTGTCGTGGGCGAGGCGATCACCGGCCTGCGCGACCAGGTGTTCCTGGTGAGCAAGGTCTACCCCCACAATGCCAGTCGCAAAGGCATTCCCCTGGCCTGCGAACGCAGCTTGCGACGGCTCGACACTGACTACATTGACCTTTATCTGCTGCACTGGCGCGGGCAGTACCCGCTGGAGGAAACCGTCGAGGCTTTCGAGCGCCTGCGCGAGGAAGGCAAGATCGGCCACTGGGGTGTGTCGAACTTCGATGTCGCCGACCTCGAAGAACTGGCCGCGCCGGCCTGCGCCACCAACCAGGTGCTGTACAACCTGCAAGCACGCGGCATCGAATTCGACCTGCTGCCCTGGTGCCAACAGCGCAGCATGCCGATCATGGCTTACTGTCCGGTCGGCCAGGGCGGGCACCTGCTCAAGGACAACACCCTGCGCCAGATCGCCGAGCGCCACGGCGCGACACCGGCGCAGATCGCGCTGGCCTGGCTCCTGCGCCAGGACAATGTCATTGCCATTCCCAAGGCGGTGCAGCCCGAGCACGTGCGGCTGAACGCCGAAGCGGCCGATCTGCAACTGGCCCCCCAGGACCTCGCGGCCCTGGACCTGACGTTTGCGCAACCCCAGGGCAAGCAGCGGCTAGCGATGGTTTGATTCGCGGGCAAACGCCTATGTGGCGAGGGAGCTTGCTCCCGCTCGATTGCGCAGCGATCGTGATGCTTCCGGGGCCGCTGCGCGGCCCGGCGGGAGCAAGCTCCCTCGCCACAAAAGCATGCGGCCACCGCCGTCAGAACAACCCCATCTGCCCACCCACCAACGTCGAGAAGTCATCGTCCACGAACGGCAGGATCGCGTCCGCCACCGGTTGTAGCTGCTTGCTCACGTAGTGGTCGTAATCGATCGGTGCGCTGCGGGCTTCCAGCGGTTCCGGGCCGGCGACGGTGATGACGTAGTTGATCCAGCCACCATTCTGGTATTGCCGCGGGCGGCCCTGGCGCTGGTTGAACTCGTCGGCCAGCCGCGCCGCCCGCACGTGGGGCGGTACGTTGCGTTCGTAGTCGTCCAGCGGACGGCGCAGGCGTTTGCGGTAGACCAGACGTTCGTCGAACGCGCCGGCCAGGGTCTGATGGACGTAATCGCGCACGTAATCCTGGTAAGGCTTGCGGTGGAAGATGCGCTCGTACAACTCCTGCTGGAACTGCCGGGCCAGCAACGACCAGTCGGTGCGCACGGTCTCCAGCCCCTTGTAGACGATTTCGTCGTGGCCGTCGGCGCGGGTCACCAGCCCGGCGTAGCGTTTCTTGCTGCCCTCTTCCGCGCCGCGGATGGTCGGCATCAGGAAGCGCTTGAAATGGGTTTCGAACTGCAACTCCAAGGCACTCTCCAGCCCGAACTCGTCACGCACCTGCTCGCGCCACCACTGGTTGACGTGTGCCACCAGTTCGCGGCCGATCTTCGCCGCTTCCTCCTGGCCATGGGCGCGCCGCAGCCAGACGAACGTGGAGTCGGTGTCGCCGTAGATCACCAAGTGCCCCTGGGCTTCGATCAACTGTCGGGTGCGCTGCATGATCTGGTGGCCGCGCAAGGTGATGGACGAAGCCAGCCGCGGATCGAAGAAGCGACAGCCACTGGAGCCGAGCACACCATAAAAGGCGTTCATGATGATTTTCAGGGCCTGGGACAGCGGGGCGTTGTGTTCGCGCTTGGCCGTCTCCCGGCCTTCGGCGACCCGTGCCACGATGGCCGGCAGGCAATGCCGGGTACGGGAGAAGCGTGCCCCGCGAAAGCCCGGCACCGACTCGCGCTCGCCTGGGTGGCGCAGGCCTTCGATCAAGCCCACCGGGTCGATGAGGAAGGTGCGGATGATCGACGGGTACAGGCTCTTGTAGTCCAGCACCAGCACCGATTCGTAGAGCCCCGGTTGTGAATCCATGACGAAACCACCCGGGCTGGCCTCGGGCGGGCGTTGTCCCAGGTTGGGCGCGACGAAGCCCTGGCGGTGCATCAGCGGCATGTACAGATGCGTGAAGGCCGCCACCGATCCGCCGCTGCGGTCCGCCGGCAGGCCGGTGACGCTGGCCCGCTCCAGCAGGAATGTCAGCAGTTCGGTCTTGGCGAAAATCCGCGTCACCAGCTCGCAGTCCTTGAGGTTGTAGCGCGCCAGCGCCGGCTTGTCCTCGGCGAACATGCGGTTGATCTCGTCCATGCGCTGGTACGGGTTATCGATCGACTTGCCCTCCCCCAACAGGGTCTGGGCGACGTTTTCCAGGCTGAACGAGGGGAAACTCCAGGTGGCCGAACGCAGCGACTCGATGCCGTCGATGATCAGCCGGCCGGCCGCCGAAGCGAAAAAGTGATTATTGCGCGCGCCGTGCTCGCGCCATTGCATCTCTTCACCGTCGCGCCCCAGGCGCAACGGCACGGCCAACCGGCGGGCATGTTCATGCAGCACGCGCAGGTCGAACTGCACCACGTTCCAGCCGATGATGGCGTCGGGGTCGAAGCGGGCGAACCACTCGTTGAGCTTCTTGAGCAGCAGCGTGCGCGATTCGCAGTATTCGAGCTGGAAATCCACGCCGCTGTCGTCGCCATTGGGCGGCCCGAGCATGTAGACCTGGCGCTCGCCGCAGCCTTCCAGGGCGATGGAGTACAGATCCCCCTGGGCGGTGGTCTCGATGTCCAGGGACACCAGGCGCAGCGCCGGACGGTAACCGGGCGCCGGTTTCATCTGCGCCTCCAGCAGCAGGCCATCGGCCCCCGGAGTGCCACCGAACCACACCGGCGCGGTGATAAAGCGCTCCATCAGGTAGCGCTCCGGCGGCCGGATGTCGGCCTCGAACACCTCGACACCGGCACGGCGCAGCGTGGTGTCCAGGCGCATCAGCTGGGCGTGTTGCTGGCAATACAGGCCCAGTACCGGGCGATGCTGGAAATCCAGCAGGTCCAAGGGACGCAGCTCGATGTCCTTTTCGCCTTGCAACAGGCCCTGGAGCTGATCGCGCTGGACCTGCGGCACGAACGCCACCGACGACTGCATCGGCAGGCGCACGCGCCGGGGGCCGGCATCGGTGGCCAGCCAGAATTCGACTTCGGTGCCGGCCGGGGTGTCGCGCCAATGCCGGGTCAGGACGAAGCCCTGCTGTAGATCCACCACTGCAACCTCGAATTTTACGTAGGGGCTGATTCTACCTGCGGCGAGAGATCTTCACCTGCCCAACCGACATAGCCACTGTGGCGAGGGAGCTTGCTCCCGCTGGGGTGCGAAGCAGCCCCGAAGGTGTTCATCTGATGCTTGGCCGCTCTGGGGCCGCTGCGCAGCCCAGCGGGAGCAAGCTCCCTCGCCACAAGGTGGATGAAATGCCATCAGAGATATTTTGCTTGCCCATGACGTTATTTGACGACTGGCCGCCGCTTTCCCGCTTGCTCTGCGCCGCCGGGTCTACGATTCTTTAAGCACACCTGCAAAAACAACCCGAGGCCCACCATGAAAACCGTCGCGCAATTGCTCCGGATAAAAGATGAGAAGAACCAGCAAGTGCACACCATCTCACCGGACGACATGGTATTGCAGGCCCTGATGCGCATGGCCGAGAAGAACGTCGGCGCCTTGCTGGTGGTGAAGAACGGGGAAGTGCTGGGGATCATCAGCGAACGTGACTACGCGCGCAAAATGGTCCTGCACGGGCGCTCGTCGGTGGGAACCAAGGTCAGCGACATAATGGTGTCCCCGGTGATCACCATCGACCCGCACCAGAACGTCGAGACCTGCCTGAGCATCATGACCGAAAAGCACCTGCGCCACTTGCCGGTGGTGGACGACGGCAAGCTCGTCGGCCTGCTGTCCATCGGCGACCTGGTCAAGGAAGCCATCGCCGAACAGGCCGACCTGATCCGACAACTGGAGCAGTACATCCGCGGCGAATGACCGGTCGCAGCAGGGTCAACACGCTGGGCGCGAGCGGGCTCGCTCCCAGCGTCGCTGCCACAGCTTGCTGATTGGCCGTTCACTTCTATATTGAAGGGGTTGCCTCTGCCCGAGCCTCTCGATGGCCACTTCCGCCCGACTGATCATCTGTGAGCATTGCGATGCGGTGTATGAGCCGGTGGTCCTCGTGCGGCATCAAAAAGCCTCGTGCGTGCGCTGCCACGCGGTCATCCAGCGCTACAACGGCCTGAGCATCGAGCAACGCCTGGCCCTGACCCTCACGGCCGCGGTGCTGTGGGCGTTCACCAATGTCTATCCGGTCATGAGCATCCGGTTCAAGGGCCTGAGCAACAGCGCCACGCTGTGGGACTCCATCGTCGCCCTGAGCCAAGGGCCGATGACCTTCATCGCCCTGGTGGCCGCCGTCGCAATCATCGTCGCACCGGCCCTGCAATTGGCGCTGCTGCTCTGGGTACTGGGCTACGCCCACGCCAGCCGACGGGCGCCCGGCTTCAACCTGTGCATGCGCAGCCTGGAGAGCCTGCGGCCCTGGAGCATGCTCGAAGTGTGCCTGCTGGGTGCCCTGGTGGCGGTGATCAAGCTCGCCGGCTTGCTGGACGTGCTCCCCGGCATCGGCCTGTTTACGCTGGCGGCCTTGAGCCTGCTGATGATCCGCATTGCCGGGCGCGATGTCCGCGACCTGTGGGACAGCCTGTGAACGGCCTGCCGTCGGCCGACCCGCCCAAGGCCGACGACCTGAACCTGTGCCTGTGCCACGGCTGCGGCCTGGCCTGCGACATGAGCGACGAACCCCAGGCCTGCCCACGCTGCGACGCCGACCTGCATCGCCGCAAACCCAACCCCATCACCCGCACCTGGGCCTACATGCTGGCCGCGCTGGTGTTCTATATCCCGGCCAACCTGCTGCCGGTCATGAATACCCAGATGCTCGGCGACGGTGCCGACAGCACCATCATCAGCGGCGTCATCGAGTTCTGGCAAGGCGGCGCCTGGGACATCGCCCTGATCATTTTCATCGCCAGCATCGCGGTGCCGGGCATCAAGTTCGTCGTGCTGACCTTGCTGCTGGTCACCGTCCAGCGCCGCAGCACCTGGGCCCAGGTCCAGCGGGCCAAGCTTTACCGGCTGGTGGAGGTGATCGGCTACTGGTCGATGCTCGATGTGTTGGTGGTGGCCCTGGTGGCCGCGCTGGTCAAGTTCCAGGCCCTGAGCGACATCGAGCCACGCCCGGGCATTCTGTTTTTCGGCCTGGTGGTGCTGTTCACCATGTTGTCGGCCATGAGTTTCGACCCCCGGCTGATCTGGGACACCCAACCCTGCGAGGAGGCGCTGGATGAAGACGCAAGCCACTGACGGGCAACGGCCCGCGCCAGGACGCGCCAATGTCACCACCCGCCGCTGGACCGTTTCGCTGGTGTGGATCGTGCCGATCATCGCGGTGCTGGTGGGCCTGTCCCTGGTGGTCCACGACTGGCTGCAGGAAGGCCCGACCATCACCATCACCTTCAAGACTGGCCAAGGCCTGACCGCCAACAAGACCGAGGTGAAATATCGCAATGTGGTCATCGGCCAGGTCACCGACGTGCAATTGAGCAACGACCAGAAAAACGTCACCGCCACGGTCAAACTGGCCAAGAACGCCGACACTTTCACCCACGAAGACTCGGTGTTCTGGGTGGTCCGGCCGCGCATCGGCGCCGGCGGGATCTCGGGGATCGACACCTTGCTGTCCGGTGACTTCATCGGCGCCGACGCCGGCCAGTCGAAGGTGCGCGCCAAGTCCTTCACCGGCCTGGAAGCCCCGCCGCCGATCACCTACGGCGAACCGGGCAAGCGCTTCACCCTGCACTCCCAGGACCTCGGCTCGCTGGACATCGGCTCGCCGGTGTACCTGCGCAAGATCCCGGTGGGCCAAGTCGTGTCCTACGCGCTGGACGCCGAGGGCAAGGGCGTCGACATCGACGTGTTCGTCAATGCGCCCAACGACGCCTACGTCACCGAAAACACCCGGTTCTGGAACGTCAGCGGCGTGGACGTCAACGTCGGCGCCAACGGTTTCGCGGTCAAGACCGAATCCCTCTCGGCCCTGCTGCTGGGCGGCATCGCCTTCCGGGCCCCGGATTACAACCCCAACGACAGCCCGGCCAGCGCGGACAAGACCTTCGAGCTGTTCGCCGACCAGCAGAGCGCACTCGCGCCACCCAATGGCAAGGCCCAGTACCTGGCGTTGCGCTTCGATCAGGCGCTGCGCGGCTTGCGGGTCGATGCGCCGGTGGAATTCCTCGGTGTGGAGGTCGGCCGGGTGGTGGCGATCAACCTGGATTTCGACGAGAAACAGCGCAGCTTTCCGGTCAACGTCGGCGTGGTGATCTACCCGCAACGCCTGGGCAAGGCCCATGAGAAACTGCTCAAGGCCCTCAATCACAACCCCGACGACGAAGCCGCTGGCGCACGCCTGATCGGCAGTTTCGTCGAGCGCGGGCTGCGCGCCCAGGCCCGCAGCGGCAACCTGCTGACCGGGCAGTTGTACATCGCGCTGGACTTCTACCCCAAGGCGGAAAAAGTCGCCTTCGACCCCAATGCCCGACCGGTCCGTATCCCGACCATTCCGGGCAGCCTGCAGCAGCTGCAGGAACAGCTCCATTCAATGGTGGAACGGATCAACAAGCTGCCGCTGGAGAGCATCGCCAGCAACCTGGACGGCAACCTGGTGGAACTGCGCAAGGGCCTGAAACAGATCAACGGCAAGACCCTGCCCGGCGTGCAAAGCACCTTGCAAGACGTGAGCAAGACCCTGCAATCGGCCAACTCGACCTTCGCCGAGGATTCGCCCCAGCGCGAACAACTGACCGAGACCCTCGACGAGCTGGGCCGTATGTCGCGCTCGCTACGCGAGTTGTCCGACTACCTGAGCCGCCACCCCGAATCGCTGCTGCGCGGACGCCCCAAGGATGCCCCGGCGCAGAACCTCACGTTGCCGCCGAACGAATGATCACAGGAGCCCGCCTGATGCCGCTGAAACTCATAGGGCTCGCCATCGCCCTGTTGCTCGTCGCCTGCCGCAGCGACCCTATCCACTACCACACCCTGAGCCCCGCCCAGCCGGCCGGCCCGTCGCGGTCCAACGTGGACATCCAGGTCGAGCAAGTCAGCGTACCGCCCCAGGTGGATCGCACCCAGATGGTCATCCGCCAGGGCAACAGCGCCCTGGCGATCCTGGAAACCGAGTGGTGGGGCGCCAGCCTGGCCGATGAACTGCACAGCAGCCTGGACGAACAGTTGAACAATCCCGGCGCGGCCAAGCGTTTGCTGCGCGTGGACGTGAAGCGCTTCGACTCGATTCCCGGTCGCTACGCCCGCATGGATGTGCAATGGCGACTGCGGGGCACACAGTCCCCCACCCTCACCTGCCGCAGCAGCCTGCAAACGCCGGCGGGTGGCAGCATCGACGCGCTGGTGAGCGCCCATCAGAACAACGTCCGTCAGTTGGTGGGCCTCGTCGAGCAGGCCGCCACGACAAACGCCTGCCCCTGATTCACTCGGCCCAGTGCAGCGACAACACGGGCGCCACCCGTGGATGGCAGTCGATGCGCGCCAGCAAGCCGTGGAACTCGGGACGAGCATTCAGCATCGCCTCGCGCGTGCCGCTCCAGCGAGTGATCACGGCGGCCAGGATATCCAGGGCTCCCGGTTCGGCACCGCCGAAAAAAGGCCTGGCCGCGAACTGGTCGGCAAACAAGGCCCAGTTGCGATACAGCCGTTGCTGGGTACCTCGGACCAATGACTCGGCGCAGGCTTCATCGCCACCGTCCAGCCAGCGCTGTGGAAAATCGAGGATGCCGATGGGCGTGTAGCAATTGGCGGCGACATAGACCAGGCCGCGCAGGATTTGCGCACGTTCGAGGGGATCGTCAGGCAGCAGCTTCGACGCGGGAAAGCTCAGCCCGAGGTGAATCAGGATCGCGGCCGCCTCGGTCAGCACCGAACCATCCGGTAATTGCAGGGTGGGCACTTGGACTTGTGGGTTCAATGTCTTGAGCTCGCGCGTTGCCTCGCTGTCCTCGGTCGAATAGGCATCGATCCGGCGAAACGGCACGCCGCACCACTCCAGCGCGATCTCCACCGCCGCCGACCCGGACTGACGGTGACCGAACAACTGATACATGAGGGGGTCTCCTGAGGAAGGGGTTATGGGGTAGAGCCCGCCAACCCCGCGGCGTTCCAACCAACCTCACTGTTGCGGTATCGAGCTGACCGGCTGCACACCAACGAGCTATCACCGCGGTCGATATCCACCATCATTTCAATGAAGTTCTTATTGACGGTGGTCGGACGCAACAATGGCGCCACACCAACCACTGCACCCCCGGAGCACACCCTCATGAAACGCCAAATCATCCTCAGCCTTGCTTTCTCGGTCCTGGCCGCCAACGTATTCGCCGCCACCGCCCAACCTGTTGTCGCCGAAGGCGGCTCCGATCGCCTGATCGAAAAACGCGTTGCCGAAGGTGGTGCTGATCGCCTGCTGGAACGCCGCGTTGCCGAGGGTGGTTCCGATCGCCTGCTGGAACGCCGTGTCGCCGAAGGTGGCGCCGATCGCCTGCTGGAACGCCGCGTCGCCGAAGGTGGTGCTGATCGCCTGCTGGAACGCCGCGTTGCCGAAGGTGGTTCCGATCGCCTGCTGGAACGCCGCGTCGCCGAAGGTGGTGCCGATCGCCTGCTGGAACGCCGCGTCGCCGAAGGTGGTGCTGATCGCCTGCTGGAACGCCGTGTCGCCGAAGGTGGTTCCGATCGCCTGATCGAGAACCGCGCATGAAGGAGGCCCATGCAACCCAGGCCCCAGACAATGCAACACCCACCGTGGCGAGGGAGCTTGCTCCCGCTGGGCTGCAACGCAGCCCCCGACAATAACCGCGAGCAAGCACCCTCGCCACGGTCTCTTCTCAAATACCCAAGCCCCGCCATCGACCTCGCTTCATCGCTACCGCCCCGACGCCCGCGCCATACACCGCTGATAACGCTCATCCACCCGCTTGGCAAACCACGCCGTGGTCAACGTGCGCGTGATCTTCGGGCTCTTGAGCACGATCCCCGGCAACACCGCCCGCGGCAACGGCTTGCCTTCCGCGCTTTCGGCCAGCTCGAACACCCGCTTGTAGAGCTTGCTGTCCTCGAACGCCAGGCTGTCCCCCAGCTCCAGTTGATCGCGAATGGTCGGGTTGCGCATCCCCAACGACTTGCCCAGCGTGCGTACCGCCAGCTCCGTGCTACCCGGCATGATGGAGCCGTGCAGGATCAGATCACCGTCCAGCGCCAGGGAAATGCCCGACGCCCGACTCACCGCATGCTGGAACGCCGCATTGCGACTGGCGTACCACCCGGCATTGAAATCGGCGAAACGGTACAGCGGCTCGGTGTAGCTCACCGGATAGCCCAGCAAGTGGGCGATGCCGAAATACAGGCCGCCGCGACGGCTGAACACTTCGCGACGGATCGAGCCATCCACCGTGTAGGGGTAGTTGCGGGCATTGGCCTGGGCAAAGGCGATGCTGACCTGCATCGGCCCACCGGTGTGCACCGGGTTGAAGCCGTCGAACAGCGTCTTGCCCAACGGCACCATGCCGATGAAATCATCGAAGATCTCGCTCAACGCCTTCTCACTGCGCACCGCGTTGAGCCGGTCGGCGTAGCTTTTGCCGTTGGGCGAGCGCACCTCAAGCGCACCGCTGATCAACAGCCTGGGAATGTGCATCTTCGCTGCGCGGCGATCGATCTCTTCCCGGGCGATCTTGCCCAGCCCCGGCACGCTGGGGTCGGCCTGGAAGGTTGATTCCTGCTCGGTCACCGCCAGGACTGCACAGATATTCTGCGTCGTGGTCGAGATCTGCTGGGCTGAGAAGGCCACATAGATGTCATTGGCCCACCCTTCGCGATCCACGGTCTTTGACGGCAGCAACCGCACGATCTGCCGTTTGACCTCGTCCGGTTGGCGTTCAGGCTCCTGGGCCTGGCGACTGCCGCAACCGGCCAGGGCCAGTAATGCGACAAGGCTGATCATCCATCGAGTGAGTTGCATGTTGCCCCATGAGGTCCGTTGGTCCGCAGCCACCATACGACCAAATGCCGGACGAGGCTACGTTCGCTCGCTCGGGGCGACGGGGCACCACACCCTCCCCTCGGAATCGACCGGTTACACCCTGGCGGGATGTGCCGACGCCTTCGCGAGCAAGCTCGCTCCCACAGGCGTTTTCACCCTGGATCCGTGGTCAGATCCCGCTTGATGCAAGGTCCATCGCAAAGTAGGTGAAGATCAGGTCGGCCCCTGCTCGCTTGATCGCCCCCAGGCTTTCACGGACCACCCGGGCTTCATCGATGGCGCCGGCCTGGGCGGCGAACTTGATCATCGCGTATTCGCCACTGACCTGATAAGCCGACAGCGGCAGGTTCGACGCCTGGCGGATGTCACGGATGATGTCCAGGTAGGCACCGGCCGGCTTGACCATCAACGCATCGGCCCCTTCCTGCTCATCGAGCAGCGATTCGCGCAGGGCTTCGCGGCGGTTCATCGGGTTCATCTGGTAGCTCTTGCGGTCGCCCTTCAAGGCGCTGCCGCCGGCTTCGCGGAACGGCCCATACAGCGCCGAGGCGAACTTGGTCGAATAGGCCATGATCGCCGTCTGGCTGAAACCGGCTTCGTCCAGGGCCCTGCGAATGGCCTGGACCTGGCCGTCCATGGCCGCCGACGGGGCGATCACATCGGCGCCGGCGCGGGCCGCTGCCACGGCCTGCTTGCCCAGGTTGACCAAGGTCCGGTCATTGTCCACTTCGTGCCCGTGCAGGACGCCACAATGGCCATGATCGGTGTACTCGCAAAAGCAGGTATCGGACATCACGATCATTTCCGGCACGGCGTCCTTGCAAATGCCGGCCATGCGCGACACCAGGCCACGCTCGCTCCAGGTATCGCTGCCGTCGCCGTCCAGGTGGTGGGAGACGCCAAAGGTCATCACGGCCTTGATGCCGGCCCGGGCGTAGCGTTCGATCTCGCTGGCCAGCTTCGATTCAGGGATGCGCACCACGCCCGGCATGCTCTTGATCGGCACGAAGTCGTCAATTTCCTCTTCGACGAAAATCGGCAGCACCAGGTCGTTCAGGGTGAACTCGGTTTCCTGGAACAGGCTGCGCAAGCTGGCATTGCGACGCAGACGGCGTGGACGTGCTTCGGGGAACTGGCTGGACATGGGACTCCTGGGCAATTGGGGGCTCGATCACAGGGGGCAAAGCTTATGCCCAGGTCGACCCGGGCACAAACGCCGGCTGGAAAACAGAGTGTTACCGGCGGGGCAATAATCGCCTTATAGGGCCAACGTGCCATTGATGCAAATCACCCCAGCACTGCCCGGGCGTCATCAGCCGCTCATTCCGGAATTTTCAGGCCACGAACCACCGCCGGTCGCGCCAGGAAGCGCTCCAATACCCGCGTTACGTTGGGAAAATGCTGGATACCCACCAGGTCACCGGCCTCGTAGAAACCGATCAGGTTGCGCACCCATGGAAAGGTCGCGATATCAGCGATGGTGTAGCGCTCGCCCATGATCCAGTCGCGTCCTTGCAGGCGCCCGTCGAGCACTTTGAGCAGGCGTTTGCTTTCTTCGACGTAACGGTCACGGGGGCGCTTGTCCTCGTAGTCCTTGCCGGCGAACTTGTTGAAGAACCCCAGTTGCCCGAACATCGGCCCGATCCCGCCCATCTGGAACATCAGCCACTGGATCGTCTCTTAGCGCGCCGCCGACTCCTGGGCCAGCAACTGGCCGCTCTTGTCCGCCAGGTAGATCAGGATCGCCCCCGACTCGAACAGCGCCAGCGGCTTATCCCCCGGCCCGTGGGGGTCGAGAATCGCCGGAATCTTGTTGTTGGGGTTCAGGGACAGGAACTCGGGGGATAACTGATCATTGCTGCCGAAGTCCACTTTGTGGGGTTCGTACGGCAGGCCGATCTCTTCGAGCATGATCGAGACTTTCACGCCGTTGGGGGTCGGCAGCGAATAGAGCTGGATCCACTCAGGGTATTGAGCGGGCCATTTGCGGGTGATGGGAAATGGGTTCAGGTCAGCCATGGTCGCAGGTTCCGAGAGGAATGGATGAGCGAGGATAATCCAAATCCGGAAAGCCCTCATAGGCGTGATCGGGCCCTGCGCTGTTCTTAATTTCGCAACATCCTGTCGCTAATGTTCAGTGCATCGCTGGGAAGGAACCGGCCGCAGGATCGAACCAAAGGGCCTCAACGGACTCTGAGCAATGCCCTTAAGGGAACCGAGGCGGTGTCATGACACGGAAAACACCCGAGGCCATCCGCCTCGTGGTGCCAGGGTTTGTCAGCCTGACTCAAAGAAGACTGAAGAATCGATCCGATGATGAACCCACTGAATTTCGCCAAGCGCCTGCAGCACCGTTCGTGGCTGCTGCTGCCGACCTTACTGGTGGTCTGCGGCCTGGCGCTGTCGCTGGAGTCCAGCGTCAGTCGCGCCCAGCCAGTCGACGGTGTCCAGACCCTGGTGTTCCTGCGCCATGCCGAGAAACCGGCCGGCGGCCTGGGCCAGCTCAATTGCCAGGGCCTCAACCGAGCCATCGACCTGGCCACCCTGCTGCCGGAAAAATTCGGCAAGGCCGACTATGTGTTTGCGGCCAACCCGACCCGCAACGTCGAAGAAGGCGAGCTGGATAACTCCTACAGCTACATTCGCCCACTGATGACCATCAGCCCCAGCGCCATCAAGCTCGGGCTGCCGGTGAACATCAATTATTCGGCCAACGACACCAGTGACCTGGCGGATGAGTTGCTGCACGACAAGTACCACAACGCCACCATCTACACCGCCTGGTCCCATGGCTACCTGCCGGAGCTGATCAACAAAGTCGCCGGCGAGGCCGTCGGCAAGAAGCAGACCATTACCGAAGACTGGGAATCCGGGGATTTCGATTCGTTGTATGTGCTGACCCTGACCTGGCATAACGGCAAGGCCAGCCTCTCCAGCCGGACCTACAAGCAAGGCCTGGATAACGGTCAGGAAACCTGCCCGACCTGAGGCATCAGCCGCGGTGGCGGGAGCGTCGGGGCCTGACCGGCGGGAGGACGTTGCTCTCGGCGGGAGTCAGTGCCGCGGGGTATGATGCAGCCATTCTCCCGCTACCCGGATTTTCTCCATGTCTTCATCCTCTGCCACTGCTCACCGGGGCTGGTCGTTCTGGTACAAGCCTGCCCTGTTCCTGCTGGTGGCCTGCGTCGGCCTCTATTACGTCAAGTGGTCGCCCTACTACCTCAAGGCCTTTGTCGCCGCCGACAACCACAGCATCGGCGGCTCGATCCTCAATGATGCCCAGACCGCGCCGCTGACAGCGGCCCTGGCCTACGCCCAGGTGTACTTCCTGGCCATCTGGAAGGCGGCGGTGCTGGCGGTGATCCTCGGCTCCCTGCTGCAAGTGTTGATCCCCCGTGACTGGTTGCTGCGCCTGTTCGGCCGGGCCGGATTTGCCTCGACCCTGCGCGGTGGGCTGTTCGCGCTGCCCGGCATGATGTGCTCGTGCTGCGCCGCGCCAGTGGCGGCCGGCCTGCGTCGGCAGAACGTTTCGGTGGGCGCGGCACTGGCCTTCTGGATCGGCAACCCGGTCCTCAACCCGGCGACGCTGGTGTTCATGGGCTTCGTGCTGGGCTGGGGCTTCACCGCCCTGCGTCTGGTGGCCGGTATCGTGCTGGTGTTCGGCGTGTCGATGGTGGCCCAGCGCATTGCCCGCCCCGAGGCCCTGCCCGAAGCCGCCGTGGAAGCGGTGGCCGAAGCCAGCACGGTAGATGCGCAGCCGTTCCTGATCCGTTGGGGCCGGACCTTGTGGCAGCTGTTCTGGAGCACCATTCCGATCTACGTGCTGGCGGTGCTGGTGCTGGGCGCGGCGCGGGTCTGGCTGTTCCCCCACGTCGACGGCGCCATGGCCGACAGCCTGGTGTGGCTGGTGCCGCTGGCCATTGTCGGCACGTTGTTCGTGATTCCTACCGCGGCGGAAATCCCGATCGTGCAGACCATGATGACCCTCGGCATGGGCACCGGCCCCGCCGTCGCGTTGTTGATGACCCTGCCGAGCATCAGCCTGCCGTCGCTGTTGATGCTGCGCAAGGACTTCGATGCCCGCGTGCTGGTGACCGTGGCGCTGCTGACCATGGTGGTGGGGATTGTTTGCGGGTTGATTGGGGCGGTGGTGCTCTAGCAGGCTGGCACCTGATTGCCGGACAGCCACAAACCCTGTGGGAGCGGGCTCGTTCGCGAAGGCGTCGACACATTCAAAAGAGATGCGAGCTGACACACCGCTTTCGCGAGCAAGCCCGCTCCCACATGGGGTTGCGGTGAAATTCACTGTTGAGGCTGACCCACGCTCGCCGCCCGCTCCCGCAAATACTCCACCACCGCCGCCTGCTCCCCCGAGAACTCGATGCGCAGGCCTTTCTTTTCACGCTGGTACACGTACATCGGGTCGTAGTACTCACGCAGCAGGCCTTCGATCCAATCCCGATGCAGGTCGACCGCGCCGCTGCGAGCCTGCTCCGCCAGGGCAGCTTCCAGGATGCCCATCAAGCGCCGGTGACGGTCGCCCCCCAGGCGCTTCTGGATGTTGCCCAGGCTCGCCAACAACCGCTCGGCAAACGCTGAGAACCCCTGTTCGCCCTGGACCGCGACGAACTCGGCGCACAGGTTGACGATGTAGTCCCGCAGGATCCGCTCGACCCGCCGCTCTACGCTGTCTTGCAACCAGACCATCGGCACCTGCTGCATGCGCTGGAACAATGACAGGGGCAAGGCGCAACTGCCGATCATGCGGTTCTCATCTTCCAGCACGAAGTGCTCGATGCCCGCCGCGCGCTTTTTCAACACGTCCACCGCCAGGCGGTTCTCGAAATCGATGTTGGACGGCTGCCCAGTGGCGCGCTTGCCGAAACTCGAACCGCGATGGTTGGCATGGCCTTCCAGGTCAAGGCTGTTTTCCAGCTGGGCCAGCACGTCGGTCTTGCCGGTGCCGGTCATGCCCCCCAGCAACACCAGGTCGCACTGGCTGACCGCCTGCTCGACCGTCTCCAGCAGGAACGTGCGCATGGCCTTGTAGCCGCCGGCCACCCTGGGGTACTCGATGCCCGCTTCGTCCTTGAGCCACTGCTGGACGATCTGCGAACGCAAGCCGCCGCGAAAGCAGTACAGAAGACCCTCGCGATGCGTGTGGGCAAACTCGGCCCAGGCCTGGATGCGTTGTGCCTTGGTCTGGCCGGACACCAGCTGATGACCCAGCACGATCGCCGCCTGCTGCCCTTGCTGCTTGTAGCAAGTACCGACGCGTTGCCGCTCGCTGTCGGTCATCAGCGGCAAGTTGACCACGCCGGGGAAGGCCCCCTTGATAAATTCGATGGGCGCCCGGATGTCCATCATGGGCCGGTCGTTGAGGAAGATGTCGCGGTAATCGGTGATGTCATCGGCCATCATGACACCTCGACCGCGTGGGTCTGTCGCTCGACCAGTTCGCCAATCGGCTCCAGCGCCAGGCCGAGCTCCGCGGCGACCCGCAGAAACTCCGCTTCGCCCTGCGCGGTGACGGCGATCAGCAGCCCGCCACTGGTCTGTGGGTCGCACAAGACCCGCTTGTGCAATTCCTGGACCCGGCCCACCCGGCTGGCGTAGCTGTCGTAGTTGCGCAACGTGCCGCCCGGCACACAGCCCAGGTCGAGGTAATACTCGACGCTCGACAGGCGCGGCACCGCGTCATAGCGGATGCGCGCCGTCACCTGGCTGCCATCGGCCATTTCCACCAGATGCCCGAGCAGGCCGAAGCCGGTGACGTCGGTCATCGCCGTTACGCCATCGAGCTTGCCGAAACGGCTGCCAGGCTTGTTCAGGGTGCACATCCAGTCACGGGCCAGGCCCACGTCGGCGGCCCGCAGCTTGCCCTTCTTTTCAGCGGTGGTGAGGATGCCGATGCCCAGGGGCTTGGTCAGGTACAAGCGGCACCCCGCAGTGGCGGTGTCGTTGCGTTTCATATGGCGCTTTTGCACCAGGCCGGTGACCGCCAGGCCGAAGATCGGCTCCGGTGCGTCGATCGAATGCCCGCCCGCCAGGGGAATGCCCGCCTCGTCGCACACCGAACGCCCGCCGCGAATCACCTCCCGGGCGATTTCCGGGGCCAGCACGTTCACGGGCCAGCCGAGAATCGCGATAGCCATCAGCGGATCACCGCCCATGGCGTAGATGTCGCTGATGGCATTGGTGGCGGCGATGCGTCCGAAATCGAAAGGGTCATCGACAATCGGCATGAAGAAATCGGTGGTCGAGACGACCCCGCGCGCCTCGTCGATGGCGTATACCGCGGCGTCATCCCTGGACGCATTGCCGACCCACAGGTTGGGGTCGAGGTTCTGCGCACCGCTGCCGGCCAGGATCACTTCCAGTACCTGGGGCGAAATCTTGCAGCCGCAGCCAGCACCGTGGCTGTACTGGGTCAGGCGAATGGGCTCGCTCATGGGCATACCTCTCGTCATTCAGGGTGACCGAGTCTACCAGCATCCCCCGTGCCCCAGCGCCGCACACGATGAGTGCCAGGCGCTGGGAGTTGCCACCCTTTGGTGCCTCTTCAAATGGCGGCACGGTGACCACGGCATGAAGATTGACCAAAAGGCCAGAAAAAACGGACGTTCCCTTTGTTTTTCAAGCCTGTACGAAAATCTGGTACAGGATGTGCAAACGTTTGCGAAGCCAGTCGCTCGCCGCGAAACGACGACGGTTCTTTCAATCACGGAACACGGGCTTCGGCCCGCTCGGACAAGGATTTTCCATGCACCTCACTTCCCGGCGTTGCACCTCGCCCGGTCCTTGGGCAGCCTGCCTGCTACTGACCGCCGTTACCGGACTACTCAGCACCACCACGCTGGCGCAGACGAACGAAACGTCCGCCCAAGGCGAAGCCCTCAGCCCCGAGGCCACCCAGCCGAAGAAAGGCGCCTACCTGTCGGACTGGTACAACCAGGACCTGACGATCATTGGCAGCAAAGACATCAGCTTCGGCCCACAACCCACCGACGACGTGTACCTGGAGTACGAATATTTCGGTCGCAAGGGGCCGTTCGAACTGTATGGCTACGTCGACATCCCGAAGATCTTCACCATCGGCAACAGCCATGACAAAGGTGTGTGGGACCATGGCTCGCCGGTGTTCATGGAGCATGAGCCGCGCATTTCCATCGATACCCTGGCCGGACGCAGCCTGGCCATCGGACCGTTCAAGGAATGGTACGTGGCGTTCGACTGGATCTACGATCACGGCAGCAACAGCGCCAATCGCGCCAACACCTTGTACAGTGGCCTGGGCACCGACATCGACACCCATTCGAGGGTCAACCTGTCGGCTAACCTCTATGCTCGCTACCAATGGGAAAACTACGGCGCCAGCAATGAGTATTCCTGGGACGGCTACCGCGCCCAGCTCAAGTACATCGTGCCGATCAGCCAGTTCAGCAACGGCGCTTCGCTGACCTACATCGGCTTCACCAATTTCGACTTCGGTTCGGACCTGCACCAGGACAACCCGGCGCGCACCGCCAACGCCACGGTCGCCACCAATGTCCTGCTGTACTCGTTCACGCACTTGCGCTTTACCCTGGTGGGCCGCTATTTCCACAACGGGGGCAACTGGCAGGACGGCAGCGAGCTTGATTTTGGCGAAGGCAGCTTCCGCGCCCGATCCGATGGCTGGGGGTATTACGCGGGGGTTGGCTATCAATTCTGATCCGATACCTGCCCACAAAAGCATCTGTTTCGATTCCACGGAGGTCACGAAAGCATGATCAATCGCCTGTGTGTTCCAATCGGCCTGGCAACGGCCGCCCTGTTCAGCACGACCGCCGGGGCAGCCCCGCCGCTGCAACCCAAGGTCATGCTGATCACGATGTTTGCCCCCGAGGCACAAAACTGGATCGAGCGCCTGGCGCTCAAGGATGAAATCCGCATCCCCGGGTTGTCGGCCGAGTACCCGACGATCCGTTGCAACGCCGAACGGGTCTGTCTGATGATCACCGGCATGGGCCAGACCAACGCCGCTGCCTCGACATTGGCCCTGGCCCTGTCGCCCCGCGTCGACCTGCGCAAAAGTTACTTCCTGGTGGCCGGGATCGCCGGGATCAACCCGCATCACGGCACCCTGGGCACGACCGCCTGGGCCCATTACCTGGTGGAATTCGGCACCCAGTGGGAGCTCGACTCGCGGGACGTGCCCAAGGACTGGCCCACCGGCTACCTGGGGATCAACACCAAGGGCCCCAACGAAAAACCGCCGCTGGACTACAAGACCGAAGTCTTCGAACTCAATCCCGCGCTGCAAGCCAAGGCCTTTGCCCTCAGCCAGAACGTAAGCCTGACGGAAAGCGAGGCGTCGGCAGCCTGGCGCGTGAAATACCCCTACGCTCCGGCCAACCAGCCACCGGTGGTGACCCGCTGCGACACACTGGCGGGCAACACCTGGTTTTCCGGGACACGTCTGAGCGAACGGGCCGAAGTCTGGACCCGCCTGCTCACCGATGACAAAGGCGTGTATTGCACCACCCAGCAGGAAGACAACTCCACCTACGAGGCCTTGTCGCGGGCCAGTCGTAAGGGCCGGGTGGACATCAATCGGCTCGCGGTGCTGCGCGCCGGCTCCGACTTCGATCGACCCGAGCCCGGCGGCAATGAAGTGGACAACCTGCTCAAGTACGCCGACCAGGGCGCGTTCGTCCCTGCCCTGGAAAACCTGTTCCGCACCGGCAACCCGCTGGTGCAGGACATCGTCAAGCACTGGTCGACCTGGGAGCACGGGGTGCCAAGGTCCTGATCCTCGCGGCTGCGGAGGGCGTTGCGATGCGGGGACCGATCCCCGCTAGCCCTCACAGCCCAGCCCACCTCACTGCGATGGAATTTTCCATTGCCTGGGGGATCACTTGAACATCATCCCAGCGTACCCATTCAGGAGACTGCGATGCCCAATGCCCCTGCCGCCGCCG
Source organism: Pseudomonas sp. P97.38 (assembly GCF_001269745.1). NCBI lineage: Bacteria > Pseudomonadati > Pseudomonadota > Gammaproteobacteria > Pseudomonadales > Pseudomonadaceae > Pseudomonas > Pseudomonas sp. P97.38. The sequence goes on along the minus strand of NZ_LHVJ01000027.1, from coordinate 153,554 downwards.
ACAGCACCCACCTTGACTACGGTCTGGACACCCTGTTTGGCCGCGAAACCAAAACCATCGAGTGCCAGCTCGACGTCAAGCGCCTCGACGACGGCGAACCACCCTGGTTCGCGCTGCACGTCAGGCCACCGCTGCCGGACGACCTGCACAAGGCTCAGATCGTGGTGTTCAGCGCCGAGGGCCGGCGCATCAGCGGCATCGTCCGACGCACCGAGCGCCTGGCCGACGACAGCCTGCAACTGGACGTCGAACCCGACTGAGGCGCTCAGGCCTGCCGCGCGCTGCTGCGATACATGAACACCAGCGCCAGTGCCAGGCAGACCATGGCCAACATCCGGCTGCCGGACAACTCGATGGCCGGGTTGCCCAGCCAGCCGAAGTTGTCGATCAGCATGCCCATGCCCAATTGGCCGACGATCACGGCAACTGTCGCGACGGCGGTGCCGACCCTGGGCACCGCCCCTACCATCACCATCATGTAGACCACGCCGAACAGCGCGCCACTGAGTTGCCATTTCGGCACCTCCAGCAAGGTGACCGCGTGGGCCGGTTCGAAAAACACGATCAGCAGGCCAGTGACCACCGCGCCCACGACAAACGTCAGCAAGCTGCTGCGCAACACCCCGACCGTCTGGCCCAGACGACCATTGATAGCGGCCTGCACGCTCAACACCGCCCCCGCCGCGACCACCACCAGCAACAAAAGAACCAGATTCATCATCAACCTCGGGCAATCAGGACAAGGGCCACGACAATCAGCGCCAACGCCAGCCAGCGCTCGCCATTGACGCGCTTACGGGTGGCACCGAACCAGCCGAAGTGATCGATCAGCACGCTTTTGCCCACTTGGCCGGAAAGAATCGCGACCATGGTCATGGCAATACCGATGTGAGGCGTGGCGAGCGTGAGCACCACCACGTAGACCGGTCCCAGGAAACCGCCAATCAGTTGCCAGCGCGGCAGCTCACTCAACGCCGGCCCTGGCTGCCGGCCACTGAGCAGCAACAGCAGGAACAGAACCGCCGCGCCCACGCCGAAAATGCTCAAGGTGGCCCACAAATGACCGACCTGAACGCCCAGCGGCCCCAACAGGCCCGCCTCCACCGACAACCCCATGCCCGCCAGAATCACCAGCGGCAGCAACAGCCAGCGCAAGAACGGCCGGGGTTTGGCGGTAGCCGTCACCGATTCGGCCTCGCTGATGGAAGACGCTTGCATAGTCACACCCTGTTCCAGGAAAGAAGGGCCGGCATTATCGGCTGGCATCGCTGTGCGATAAATGGGAGCATCCCGACAACACTTTTGCGTATTACGCACAGAAGGAATCGCCCATGCAGGGGCTTGACGAGCTTGGCTTCAAGGCACTCCGACTCTTTGTCGCGGTGCTCGACCACGGCAGCTTTTCCGAGGTGGCCAGACGCGAAGGCCTGGCGCCCTCCTCCATTTCCCGGCAGGTCCAGTTGATGGAGCAGGCCCTGAACCAGCAACTGCTCTATCGTCACACCCGCGCGGTCTCCCCGACCGAGGCCGGCCGCCTGCTGGGCCACCACGCACGCCTGCTGCTGGTGCAGTTGGAAGAAGCCGAACAGGCCTTGCAGGAGCAACACAGCGAGCCGTCCGGCCTGGTGCGGATCAATGCCCCGGTGGTGTTCGGCCAACGCCACCTCAGCCCTTGGCTGGGACCGCTGTGCGAGCGCTATCCGAAGCTGCAACTGGAGATCCAGCAAACCGACAGCTACGTCGATCCGCTCCAGGAGGGGGCCGACCTGCTGTTTCGCATCGGTCCGTTGCACGACTCCGGCATGCAGGCGCGGATCATCGCCGCCCATCGCTTCCAGATCGCCGCCAGCCCGGCCTACCTGGCCCGTCACGGCACGCCTCTCAAGCCCCAGGACCTGGCGCACCACCAGTGCCTGGCCTACAAAGGCGTCACCGGCCAGCAGCGTTGGTTTTTCCGCCGCCCCGGCCAGGCGTGGACGCCCTACAGCGTCAAGGGCCCGATCACCGGCAACCACGCCGACACCTTGACCCAGGCCGCCGAGCAGGGCCTGGGGCTGGTGATGTTCCCGTCATGGCTGATCGGTGAAGCGGTGCGCAACGGCACATTGGTGCCGGTGCTGCGCGACTACGAAGCCTCCAACAGCCTCGAACCCCAACAGATCGCCATGCTGTGGCCGGGCAGCCGCCGGTTGTCCGTGAAGGTGCGCACGGTGATCGATTTCTTCTTCGAGTGTTTTGGCGAAGTCCCCTATTGGGACCGCTGACAGGGGCCACGCCCTGAACACGGTGGACGCGGTTCACTGGCCAGGGGCTGGGTGTTAACGTGGCACTCCGAGAAGCGACAAGGACGACGGCGTGCTGCTGCTCAAACTGCTGGTGATTCCGGGTTTCCTGTTGCTGATTTCCCTGGCCGGTCGACGCTGGGGCCCGAGTGTGGCCGGTTGGCTGTCGGGATTGCCGGTGGTGGTGGGGCCGATTCTGTTGTTCCTGGCTCTGGAACAGGGCGAGGCGTTCGCCGCCCGATCGGCGACGGCGGCGTTGTCGGCCATGTTTGCGATGATTACGTTTTGCGTGGTGTACGCCCAGGTTGCCCAGCGCCGGGGTTGGCCTTGGGCGCTGGGCATTGCATTGGCTGCCTGGGCCTTGGTGGCACTGGTGCTGTCCTGGCTGCCGGCCTCGCTGCCATTGGCGAGCCTGTTGGCGGCAGTGGCTTTGCTGGCGGCGCCTTATCTGTTCCCGGTGGTCCGGCCCGTGATGCAGGGGCCAACGCGCACGTCCGACAAACTGCTGCTGCGCATGATCGCCGGCGCGCTGCTGACCCTCGCGGTGACGTGGCTGGCCAGCACCGTGGGCGAACGCTGGAGCGGGTTGCTGGCGGTGTTTCCGCTGCTGGGCAGTGTCATGGCGGTGTTTTCCCAGCAAACCCGCGGGCCGGCGTTCACGGCGGCGCTGCTGCGAGCCACGGCCACCGGCATGTATTGCTTCGCCGCGTTCTGCCTGACCGTGGCCCTGACCCTGCCGCTGCTCGGCCTGCCGGCCTTTGCCCTTGGCGTTGCCGTCTCGGCGGTCATGCTTCTGGTGACCCGACGCCTGTTGGTGCGCACGCCTCCATCGGCCTGCGTAGCCGCACCGAAATGACCGACGTGCCTGCCGTTGCGCTGGAGTCAGGTGCGATGCCCATGGGATGATCGCCGCTCAAGCGCGACCACCTGTGGAGAGTGTCAATGTCAATGCCGAGTCAATACGCTGCCGCCCTGCTGCTGGCGGTCATCGCCAGCCTGGCCGGAGTACCTGCCCAGGCCGCCCAACCCAAATCCACCGGCGAGGCACCGGCGCAGAAGGTCTCGATGCTGTCCGGCAAGTTCGTCTTCACCTTGCCCAAGGGCTTCACGGCAACGCCACTGCCCGCCGGCGAAGCAGCCCAGGGCACCGCTGGCGCGACAGGGACGATGTACAGCAACGCCACCAGCCGGACGGTGGTGATCGCCGCTGAAAACACCATTGCCGACGGTACGTCCGTGAAGGACAACGATGGCGCGTTTCTCGACACGACCATGGCCGGCTTCGCTGCCCAGCGCACCCAGGCCCTGCCGGACGCCAAGATCCTCAGCGAAAAAAGCCTGACCCAGAAAGGCAGCGGCCTGGGGTTGCGCCAACTCGACACCCGCGCCACCCAGGGCGGCGGGCCGACCCTCGACACCACCCTGCTGGGCGCCGCGGGCACCCGCGTGGCGGTGGTGCAGATCATCTCCCGCGCTAGTGACAAGGCCGGTCATGAGGCGCTGGTGAAACGGATCGCCAGTGGGCAGTGATGGGGCTGTGATTCCAGGAGACCGCGTCGCTCCGATCGCGAGCAGGCTCGCTCCCACAGGGGGATTGTGTACGGCGCGGAAGTGAAGCCCACCCCGATAAAAATGTGGGAGCGGGCTTGCTCGCGAAGACAATGGCACATTCAGTATGGATGCAAGCTGACACGACGCATTCGCGGGCAAGCCCGCTCCCACAGGGGATTGTGTACGGCGCGGAAGTGAAGCGCACCCCGATTAAAATGTGGGAGCGAGCTTGCTCGCGATGACGTCGGCACATCCAACCGGGTTTTCTAGGGATTGAGCCGTTCCAACCACGCCCGTAAGTCCTGCACTTCCTGCGCACTGATGTTGTGACCAAGCCCAAGGTAGGCATGGAATTCCGGCTCCAGCGCCAGGGTCTTCAGGAAGGAATCGGCCTCGGTGCCGTCATGGTAGGGAATGATCGGGTCTACCGTGCCATGGCCGATGAACACTGCCAGCGCCCGTCGCGACTCGTCAGGGGTCAGTTCGGAGCGCAGCACTGAGAGCACCCGCCCGCCCATCGCTGCGATGCCGCCCACCGCTTCGGGGTGTCGCAACGCCACTTCGTAGCTCATCATCGCGCCCTGGCTGAAACCCACCAGATATACGTTGGCCGGGTCGGTCGAGTATTTAGCCCGGGCCTTTTCGATGAAGTCCAACAGTAGCTGGCCGCTGGCCTTCAGGTCAGAGGGGTCACCGTCGTAGGCGCCCTCGCCGGCCTTGGCAAACCATTGGTAGTGCCCCGGCTCCATGGTTTTCGGTGCGCGCACCGAGAGGTAGTTATAGTGCTGGGGCAGCTCATCCTTGAGTGCGAACAGGTCCTGTTCGTTGCTGCCGGAACCGTGCAGGAAGATCACCAGCGGTCGGTTGCGGGCCTGCTCATCGGCCTGGGCCAGGTAGTTGAGCGGCAAGTCCGTTTGCAGTGACGGTTGCGCCTGCAACCCGGACGAAACCAGCAACAGAAACAGGGTGAGCGCTTTATACATCGGTCTTCCTCCATCGTTCGATAACCCCACGGCAGACACCGTGCCGGCGGTAGACAGCGGTTATCGGCGGTTGCTCAATTCTATCCGGCACTGCGCTATGATCAGCGGCGACCATCGACAAGCGAGTCAGACAGTGCGCTCATTACCACGGATTGGTATCGGCCTCAGGGCCCCTCATTATCAAGCGTTCCTGAACGGCCATCCCGCCGTTGACTGGCTTGAGGTGCATACAGAGAACTACCTGGGGCCGGGCGGCAAGGACCTGCATATTCTTCAACGCCTGGCGCAACGATATCCCATCAGCCTGCATGGTGTCGGCCTGGGGATCGGCTCGGTGCATGGTTTTTCCAGCGCCCATGTCGAACGCATACGACGCCTGGCGGCGCAGGTGCATCCATTCCTGGTTTCCGAGCACTTGAGCTGGGGGGCGATTGAAGGCCGGTGCCTCAACGACCTGCTGCCGCTCCCTTTGGTTGAAGCCTCGCTGGAGCTGGTCTGTGACCGGGTCGACCAGGTCCAGGATGCATTGGGCCAACAGTTGTTGCTGGAAAACATTTCTACCAGCCTGCGCTACCACGGCGATACCCTGGGCGAAGCCCAGTTCCTCGCCGAAGTGGTGAAACGCACCGGCAGCGCAGTGCTGCTCGACCTCAATAACCTTTACGTCAACCAGTGCAACCACGGTGAATGCGCCCTCGCCGCCCTGCAAGCCCTGGATGAATCGGCTGTCCGCGAATTTCACTTGGCAGGCCACAGCCAGGAAGAGGACTTGCTGATCGACGATCACGGCAGTGCGGTGGCGGAGCCGGTCTGGTCGCTGTATCGCAGCGCATTGCGCCGGTTTGGCCCGGTCCCGGTACTGGTCGAATGGGACACCCGCCTGCCGCCCCTGGGCGAACTGCTCGACCAGGTCGAGATCGCGCGAACGATCGCCCGGGAGGTGTTGCATGACACGTGAAGAACTGGCGGCGCTGCAACTCGGCTTTACCCGGGCGCTGGATGATTGTTCATCGCCCCCGGCCCTTCCACCGGGATGGTTAGAGACGGCAAGCGCGGGTAATCAGCGACGCTTCGCGCGTTATCGCAGCGGGCTCTGGCGGCACCAGGAGCAGTCGTTGGCCTTGACCTATCCCGTCATCAAGGCGCTGGTGGGCGATCCGTTCTTCCGCTCGCTCGCCTACGAGTATGGGCGGCGCTACCCATCGCAGCATCCCGACCTGGGCATGTTCGGCGAGCACCTGCCGAGTTTCCTCGAACACTATGGCCCCGTAGCGCCCTACCCTTACTTTGCGGCGGTGGCGTCGTTGGAGTGGGCCATTCATCTGGCCTCTGCCGCCCGCGACGCCACGCCACTTGATCCCCACGCACTGGCCGCAATGAGCAGCGCTGAGCTGGACAGCCAAAGGTTCACCCTGCCACCGAGCTGCAGGTTGCTGCCCTGCGAATGGCCGGTGGTCGCGATATGGTCTGCTCATCGCCAGCAGGGCCAGCCTCTACCCTCAGTGAACCGCCACGCCTGCACCGCCCTCGTCTATCGCAACGGCTGGAATGTCGAAGCACGCGAGGTCGAACACTGGGAAGCCGCCGCGCTGGAGCGCTTGGCGCAAGGCGCGACCCTGGGCGAAGCGTTGCTCGCCGCCCAGGCGTGTTACGGCGCGCAGGGTCAGGCGCACCTTGTCGACAGCGCGGCCCTACTCACCCGCTGGCTGAACGATGGTTTGCTGACTGCCGTCCCCTGAGCCCAGTCCACGCACCTGTATCGGTCACCTGTGTCCCCATGAACCCGTCCTGCTGGGGCCCAGGCCCCTGCTGTGAAAGGACGGGCAAATCCTGTTACATCTTGAAACATCTTATAAGCTTATATCGATTAGACATATCCTGACCGTGGACTACAAATAGAAAGCACCTTGCAAACTCGCACTAAAGCAATACATTTGATTTCGCGGTGAAGATACGACAGACCCATGGCTGTTTCGATAAACGAACGAGCGATGCAGTCGGTCAGGAACGGATTCCGAACAAGTTGCCCAAGGCGACCTGTACAAAAAGGGAGCGGTAAATGTATCGAACCAGTTACTCGAACGAATCAACTTTGCGCAAACGGCGCCAACGTATTGCAACCTTCCGCCTTGTCATTCCTGATTTCCTGCAAACGCAATGCCGGCACGCCGTGCCGATCAAGTTTGCTTGCCGCAGTACTGTCAAACCCTGATTGAATATCGATATTGCGCCGAACGTTGAATATGTATTTCCAGACGGACAGCCGTACGGCCCGTTCGCGTGCGTGATGGGCTTATAAAAATAAATAACTGTATAAAAACCTTGACCGGGAACTTGCGTGATGAATCTAAAGGATATTCTGGTAGCCACTGCGTTGGCCTCCATCAGCAGTGCTTCGCTGGCCGAGGTGGCCGCTGAGAAACCGGCAGAAACCGAGGTGTGCTACGGCGTAGCCAAGGCAGGCCACAACGATTGTTCCGACAGCAGTTGCCTGCATGACTGCTCGGAGATGAGCAAGGTCGACAACGATCCACGCGAGTGGGTCGCCGTGCCCAAAGGCACCTGCACACAGATGGGGGGCGTCGTCAAAGCCCAGCCAGACGCCTGCCCATTCGACGAACCGGCTGTTTCCGCAGCCGTTGACGTCGGGGCCGGGGAACGGCTCTTCAACGGGGGCGACCATACCCGCGGCATCGTCGCCTGCTCTACCTGCCATGGCACGGCTGGCGCATCTGAAAACGCCGAGTACCCCAAACTGGCAGGACAATTTGCCAAGTATGTGGAGACGCAACTGCGCGCCTTCCGTGATGCCTCGCGTCCATCACCTGTCATGGTGACGGTGGCCAAGTCCCTCAGTGACCAGGACATCGCCAATGTGGCGCAGTACCTGGTGCAATCTTCCGCGACTCCGTCTTCAGCCCCGGCACAGCCTCAACCAAACGTTGTTGCGGCCTCGACGGCAGTCATTCATCAAGAAACGAAATCGGGCACCGTGCCTAATTAAAACGATCGCTCATTTTCAATAACCCTTTCAGGCGCCCCTGAGTAGCGTAGATCATTACGCACTCGATAACAGCGCTTGGCCTGGTTATGTCCGAGGCAAAAAAATTGCAATCAATTTATGCAATACGAACACTTTCGCCTTTAAAAAAGTGCTGAAAAATAAATAAAACGGCACCTTGATTCGAAATAAATATTAAGTATTGTCAGTCTATGGACGCCGCCACTTGAAAGGGACGACAACAAATGTCAAGTAACATTGTGGATTATGACTTTGCTGACATTCAATTAAAGTCATTGATTGCCCATTCTTCCCAGGGCCAGCGTCTGACACCCTTGTTATCGCTGCGCTATGCTTTTCGAAGTGATGAGTTCTGGCGCGACCTGGATCATTGGAAAGATATTGACGCCGAGTTGTTCCTCAACCATCTGTGGCAGGAAAAAAACGCCATTACCAGCGTCGGCGCACTGGGTGCGCTGATCAAGAACAGGATCAGTGCCGCGTTCCTGAAAGACCTTGAGCAAGGTCATCAGATGGCGCCGATGTCTATCCGGCTGACGCCTTACATCCTCTCGCTGATCGACTGGGACAACCCCTACCTGGATCCGTTGCGGCGCCAGTTCCTGCCCCTGGCCTCGGAGATCTGCGTCGATCATCCCATGGTGAAACTCGACCCCATGGGCGAGCAGAATGACTCTCCGGCCCCGGGGCTGACCCACCGTTACCCCGATCGCGTGTTGTTCCTGGCCACCAACGTATGCCCGGTCTATTGCCGCTATTGCACCCGCAGCTACGCGGTGGGGCTGGACACCGATGCGGTGACCAAGACGAAGATCAACGCCCCCGGCGAGCGCTGGGAACCGGCCTTGCGCTACATAGAAGCCAACGCCAGCGTCGAGGACGTGGTGATCTCGGGCGGCGATGCCTATCGACTCAAGGCCCGGCAGATCACCGAGATCGGTGAACGACTGCTGGACGTTCCTCACGTACGGCGCATGCGCTTCGCCACGAAGGGGCTGGCTGTATTGCCGATGAAGATCCAGAGCGATCACGACTGGACCGATGCCATCTCACGCTTGTCGGACCGGGCGAGGAAGATGCACAAGTCGATTGCGATACACACGCACTTCAACCATCCGAACGAAATAACGGCGATCACCGCCAAAGCGTTGGGGATGCTCTATGAGCGTGGCGTCGAGGTCAGGAACCAGGCCGTCATCCTCAAAGGCGTCAATGACAACCCGCAGACCATGCACCGTCTGAACGAATGCCTCGCCTACTTGAACGTGCGTCCCTATTACTGCTTTCAGGGGGACATGATTCGTGGCGTCGAAGCACTCAGAACGAGCCTTGGCGATTCGATCGCCCTGGAGAAATCCACCCGTGGCCTGATTGCCGGGCACAACACCCCGCACTTCATCGTGGATCTGCCCGGCGGTGGCGGCAAGCGCGATATCCATAGCTTCGACTACTACGACCCCTACCTGGGTATCGCCGCCTATCGCGCGCCAGCCGTGAAGAAAGACCAGGTTTTTCTCTACTGCGACCCGCTCCACACCCTCACCGCGGATGCCCAAGCGCTCTGGACGAATCCGGCGACGCGGACACAACTGCTCGACGATGTCCTGAAATCCGTCAAATAAATGTTCAACCACCGTGAATGGAAGCATAGAAATGAGCGAAACCAACAAGATTGACTGGATCCACCATACGTCCTACGTCCACGCCATCGAGCAGTCCAAATCCACTGGCAAGCCGATCCTGATTTATTTCCATAGCCAATCCTGCGGTGGTTGTAACCGCTTGGTGGACAGTGTTTTCAACGACACCCAGCTTATCGGCGCGGTCAATGACTCAACGATTCCGGTATGGGTTGAAGTGGAAAACTCCAAACCCGATCCACGCATTTCCGAGTTGGTGGGAAGCCACATCTTCATCATGTCGCCGGTTCTGCAACTGATTTCCAGCGACGGGGACATCTACCATAAATTCCTCGGGGCACCGCTGCATACGCGACTCGACCTCGGGTACTGCCGCGTGCATCACGATGTCGAAGGTGACATCGACGCCAGCGAAACCGTTTCCCAACTGTCGGTCGGCCTGGCCAAGCAGGCCATGGCCAGCTTCAACTATTCCATCGCCGAATCGAAGTTGCGAAAAGCGCTGAACGCCAGCAATACGGCCAGCGTGGCGGTGCGCGAAGCGGCGTATTGGCTGCCTATCGTGCAGACCCGCGGACAGTACCCTGAAGACAGCATGTCCGAAGACGGTATCGCGCAGACCGCCATTGCCCGCGAAGTCCGGCGCTTCTGCAATACGCTGATCCAGGTGCCGGACCATGAGCTGATGGTCGACTGGCCGGGCGTCCAGGGCGAAGGTGGCTGGGCCCACTACACCGACTGCCTGCGTGAGTTGTGCCTGGGCATCTACCAGATGCTGCTGGATGTCGCGACCGATGCGGCGCAGAAACGCGCGGCACAAGGCCGCGGCCTGACTCGTGCGCAAATGATCATCCGCGATTGGCAGGTGTCCTTCCGGGACCTGCAGGCCAGCCTCATTGGCCTGAAGGGTCCTGAGTACGATCAACAGCATCTGCATCAGAACTACACCCTCGGCAAGCAGCGGACGATCCGCAACAACATCGTCCACTGCGTGATGGCCGAGTTCTGGGCCCACTCCCCTGCGATCCGTTCCACCCTGGAAGCCAGCCGGACGGGCATCCGCCACTCTGAAAACGTCAGCCCGGCGCTGGTCAACTGGAAGATCCATGGCCCGGCGCCCTATAACTTCGGCAGCATCCAGTCGTTGCTGACCCTCTGGGAAAAACGCCACCAGCAACTGGTGGAAGAGTTCTCGGGGATCACCGACGCCGAACTCGACGCCTCGCTGAACTGGTGGGAAGACTCGCCTGTCTCGGTGAAATTCCGTCTTTGCCGCTTGGGCTGGCACTTCCACGATCATGCCGCGGTTGTCGAAACCATCTGCCAGCGCATCGGCCATGAGCGCTCGGAAACCGAGCTGCTCGCCAAGCTCCTGTTCAACGCACTGGGCCGCGCCGAGGGTGAAATGGTCGGCCTGTCGCGAGACGAGCAACAAGCGCTTTTCGCCAGCGCCGCCCATCAGCTGAACACCCGCAGCGATGAGCTGGCCCGCGTCTACGAGGGCTACCTGAACAAGCGCGCCGACGCCGCCTACGTCACCACGCAGGTTCAGCCAGTGGCCGCGGCCGTGTAATGAAAAAATGCGGCGCGCCCTGCGCGCCGCTTCGAGGATAGAAAGCGTGATGAATATTCTGCAGCAGATGTTTGGCGACCAGACCGAGGTGTTCCTCGACACATGCTGGCCCAAGCGCTCATACGTCGCCGACGGTGCCATGAGCCGCTTTACGCAATTGTCGGCCCTGGAAGAATTCCAGGAAATCCGCGCGTTGTTCAAGGCCCTGCCAGGGCCCGTCGACCTGCTCTTTCCAGGTGGCAAGCGTATTACCGTGGCCAGGTCCGCCGATGCCCTGGCGCCGTACAACGATGGCGCCGCGATGGTTTACATAAAGGATCTGGAAGCGCTGCCCGCGATCTCCCTGGCCTGCGATGAACTGGCCAAGACACTCGACATCCCGCGGCACTATGTGAGCTGCGAGGCGTTCGCGGCCAACCATGGCGTGGAAGTGGCGACGCACTTCGATCATGAAACCAACTTCATGATCCAGATCAAAGGCGAAAAGACCTGGAGGTTTGCCGAAAACACTTCGCTGCCGGACCCCATCTACCCGTTTTTCCCGAATAACCCGAACCGCTTCTACCAGCAAGGCACGCATCCCTACACCGGCGCACAACTGCCGCGGACAATGCCCGAGGGCCACGAGGAGCGGCTGGTCAAGCCCGGGACCACAACCTTCATGCCCCGGGGCTACTGGCATGCCACGGTCGCCCATGAAGAGTCCTTTTCCATCGGCTTCGTGATCAACCCGCCAACGGTGGCCGACATCATTACCTACGCCCTGCTGGACCACTTACACGGGAATGAACGACTCAGGGCCCACCCGCTCGACACGCTGTCGGAGCCTGCACTCGCGCGCATCCTGAGCGACATCCAGAGCGGCCTGGACGAGGTCGCGAAGTTGTCCAGGACATTGCCGGCAGACGCCCTGCTGCAACGCTACAAGCAATCGAGAAAAGGGAACATTCGCACACTCACCGCCCTATGACCGCGTTCTTGATTGGAATCCGTACCATGCGCACTGCACACGCTCTGTTTGTAGGGATCACGGCGTTGATGCTCGTCAACGTGATCGATGGGCTCAAGGAAGTGTATTTCGGGATCCTGCTGCAACGGCTCGACAGTGTCATCGCGACATTCGTGTTGTTCGCCGTCGCCTGGCCGGTGTTCTTTTTCGGCTACATGGCCCGGAAACGCTCGACGCCTGCCCTGCTTGCCAGCCCTGCAAAAAAGGCTTCCGTGCGTCGGTGCCTGGTGATGTTGAACGTCAGTTCCGCCGCGCTCTGGATATCCTTTCTGCTGGCATTGAAATGGGTAGAGCCGGCCATCGTCAGTGCGCTGGTGGGCGGGGTCGGAATCATTTCGACGCTGGTGCTGAACAAGCTGTTGCGCCCCACGGCGATCATGATCCCGGCCGACTATATCGCCGCGCTTGTCATCGCATTGGCCAGCGTCTACCTGGGGTGGGTCTCGATGGACGGACGCACCGCCGTCAAGGAAGAGGTCGACAGCGGCCAGGTGCTGCTGGGCTACCTGATGATGCTGGTGTGCGGTGTCGCCATGGCCTTGACCAGTATTCTCTCGAAGGTCGTCGCGGATCATGGGGCGTCGAGCCACTATCTCTACGCCCATCGGTTCTACCTGTTGCTGGCGGTGACCGGCGTCTACACCTGTTTGAACCTGAGCAAGGTCGGCGCCGTCATCGATCATCTCGATGCCTTGGTCCTGTTGGCCTTCGTCGGCGTGATCCTGCCGTTGCTCTTGCTGCAAGAAGGGATAAAGCGCTGCGAGCCCGTGACCACGGAAGCCATCCTCGCGGCCGCCCCGTTGTTCACCATCATTTTTCAAACCGTTGATTCGAGACTGGCCTTTTCAGCGTTCAGTTTCGCCGGCGTGGTCCTCATCTGCCTGGCCGCGACCTACAACGGCTATTCCCACCTGAGTCGCCTTTCAGTCGAAGGAGTTAGAACATGAAATACGCGGTGATCGTCGATGCCTACTCGACCGGGGCAAGCCTGGCGGACGAACTCAAGTTGTATGGCATAACCTGCATCCATGTGCAAACATCCGCCGAAATACTCGAATATGACGTGGACAGCTACAGGCCGGGGGATTTCCAGCAGCGATTCGTCGCGACGCAAGACCTCAAGGCGCTGACCGATGCCTTGGCCGAATTCGACCCAATGTTCATCATTCCCGGATGCGAGTCCGGCGTGGAGCTGGCCGACCAGCTCAGCGAACTGATGGGCACGCCTGGCAATGGCACGGCGCTGTCAGCCTGCCGCCGGGACAAATGGCACATGGCCAAGCGGCTGCATCAGATGGGCATCCCGGCGGCCCGGGTCGCCTTGATCCATCAGATGAGTGAGGTCGAGACGGCGATCGAGACGATCGACGGCTGGCCGGTGGTCATCAAGCCGGTCAACAGCGCCGGGGCGGACGGTATCCATTTCTGCTACGAGACCGCGCAGGTGCGTCATGCGGTGGACAAGGAGCTGGGGCGCCTCAACGAAATGGGGCTCATCAACGACACCCTGCTGGCGATGGAGTACCTGGCTGGCCAACAGTACCTGGTGCAGGCAGTGTCCCTAGACGGTGAACATTTTGTCTTCGAGATTTGGCGCGACACTCGCAAGCCCGTGCCAGGCGCCGGGGTGGTCAACGACCGCGAGGTGCTGATCGACCTGCTCTCGGAGGAAGCGGCCCCCATCATCGCCTACGTTCACCAATGCCTGGATGCATTCGGCGTCGACATCGGCCCTTCGTTCCTGGAAGTGATGGTAACGAACAACGGTCCGATGCTGATCGAGTGGGCAGCCCGGATGATGGGAACCCAGGAGCTCAGCGCGATGACGCGCGTGCGCGGCGTCAACGCCGTCAATCTCTGCGCGGCCTGCTACGCCGACCCCGAGGTGTTCCATTCGATGCTGGAGAAAGTCAACCGGTCGAACGCGACGTGCGAAGTCATCGGGATGATCAACAGCGTTTCCGGCCAGGTGATCCATCGTCGTTGGCTTGACGAACTGAGCGCCAGGCCAAGTTTCTTCAAGATGATCAGGGCCCCGGAAATTGGCGCCAGCGTTGCGCCTACCATCGGGATCTCGACCAACTACGGCTTCATCTATCTGGTCCACGAAGACCCTGCGGTCACCTACACCGACTACCTGTGGATCCGGCAAAAAGAGGCCGAGGACACCGGTTTCTTCGACGTGCAACTCAGCCAGGCAGCGGTCGCGCAAGCCTGCTGACCTTGATCGGGATGGAGCAAGACTCAATGAAGCTATACGTGGATCATCAATGCACGTCGCCCTTTGCCATGTGCGCGTTCGTAGCGCTCAAGGAGTGCCGGTTCGATTTCGACCTGCACTACCTCGACCTTTCCCAGGGCGATCACCAGCGGCCGCCGTTCACCGGGATCTCGCTCACCCACCGCGTGCCGACGCTGGTGGATGGGGCGTTTTCGCTGGCTGAATCGTCCGCCATCGCCGAGTACCTGAACGACATTGCGCCGCAAGCCCGGCTGTTTCCGGTTGACGTTCAAGCCCGAGCCCAAGCCCGGCAAGTCCAGGCCTGGCTGAGAAGCGACTTCTTCAACCTGCGCGGCAACCGGCCCACCGAGACCATCTTCATCGCACCGTCACAGGAACCGCTGGGGCCATTGGCGGTGGCCGATGCCCGGCGACTGGTCGAGACCTTGTCCCATAGCCTGCGGGACGGCAAGGCATTTCTCTTCGACCAGTGGTGCATCGCCGACGTCGACGCCGCCGGCATGTTGAACAGGCTCATCTACAACGACGATCCGGTTCCCCAGACGTTGAAGGACTATGCGCTGCGGGCCTGGGATCGCGAGAGTGTCCATCATTGGCTGGATCTCGACCGACAGGGCAATACGACTTCCTCCGGGCGCTGAACCCGGAGAGCCAGGGGCGTCGATGCCCCCTCAACGCAAGAGTTGGAAAATGGAACTATTCAATACCCTGGGAAGGACCGTCGTCCCCTTCACGCCGATCGTTGAAAACCAGGTAGGCCTGTATGCCTGCGGCCCCACGGTCTACCACTATGCGCACATCGGGAACATGCGCACGTACATCTTCGAAGATGTGCTGGCCAAGACCCTGCGTCATCGCGGCTGGACGGTCAAGCACGTCATGAACATCACCGATGTCGGGCACCTGCAATCCGACGCCGACGCCGGCGACGACAAATTGATGGTGGGTGCCGCTCGCGAGAACAAGACCCCTTGGCAGATTGCTCAATTCTACGAAGACGCCTTTTTTCGCCACTGCGGCCTGTTGAACATCACCCGCCCGGACGTGGTGTGCCGGGCGACGCAGCATATCCCTGAAATCATCGCACTGATCGAACGCCTGCTGGAAAAAGGCGTGGCCTATGCAAGCGCCGGGAATGTCTATTTCAGCGTGGAAAAATTCCCGGCCTATCACGAACTCGGGCAACTGGTGCTGGACGAGCAACGC
This sequence comes from Pseudomonas sp. P97.38, assembly GCF_001269745.1. Taxonomy (NCBI): domain Bacteria; kingdom Pseudomonadati; phylum Pseudomonadota; class Gammaproteobacteria; order Pseudomonadales; family Pseudomonadaceae; genus Pseudomonas; species Pseudomonas sp. P97.38. The sequence continues at coordinate 138,046 of NZ_LHVJ01000027.1, read as the reverse complement.
GCCACCGAACGCGTCAGTCACGACCCGTTGAAGCGCTCGCAAGCGGACTTCGCCTTATGGTTTTCGACCTCGAAGTTTCCGGGCCAGATCATGAAGTGGGAGTCTCCCTGGGGCGTGGGATTTCCCGGCTGGCACATCGAATGCTCGGCCATGGCCAGCAAGTACCTGGGTGACAGGATCGATATCCATTGCGGCGGTATCGATCATATCAACGTCCACCATTCCAACGAGATCGCGCAATCGGAATGCTGCTTCGGTCACCGTTGGGTCAACTACTGGTTCCACTGCGAGTTCCTCAATGTGGAGACAGAGAAAATGTCCAAGTCCAGCGGAGAATTCCTCACGGTGGACTCGCTGGTAAACAAAGGCTACGACCCCTGCGCGTTCCGCTTGCTGGTGCTGGGCTCGCATTATCGCAGCGCCCTGGCTTTTTCATGGGAAGCACTGGATGACGTCGCCACGGCCTTGCAAAAAGCTCGGCGACGGATCAGCAGCGCTCTGGAAAACAGCAGCCCTGTCGGCGAGGCTTTTTCGGCAACGCATGCCGCATCCTATCGAAGGTTCTTCGCTGCGCTGGAAAAGGACCTGCATACCCCCAGCGCCATGGCCGAGTTCTGGTGGGTGATCAAGTCCAATGAGCTGACTGAATCGGAACGCATCGACCTGCTGCGCAGTTTCAACGCGGTGCTGGACATCGGTTTGTTCGACGCCCAGGCCACTCGCCTGACATCGGAACAAAGCCAATTGATCGCCGCGCGTAACGTGGCCCGTAACGAAAGGAACTGGGCGGAATCGGATCGGATCAGGGACTTGCTGCTGGCCCAGGGCATCAGCCTCAGCGACCTGAAAGCCTGAACAGCCTCAGTCGCCATCACGAAGGATCGACATGTTGGATATCGAGCGTATCAGGCAACAGTTTCCGGTGTTCTCCCTGGCCTCGGCGCGCGACAGCGTGTTTCTCGACAGCGCCGCCGGCACCCAGATGTGCAAGCGTGCCCTTGCGGCCAGCGTCGAGGCCGCGATTGAACACAACGCCAACCTGGGCGGCCATTTCTCGACATCGGTCATGGCGCAAGACGCCATCGACCAGGCTCGGTGCGCAGCCGCCGCACTGGTCAATGCCCACTGTGCCGAGGAAATCGTGTTCGGCCAGAACATGACGACGCTGACGTTCCATCTCTCCCGTTGCCTGGGGCGAAGCCTTGGCAAAGGTGATGAGATTGTCCTGACCCAGTCCGACCATGAAGCCAATATTTCGCCCTGGCTCGAATTGGCCAAAGACCTTGAACTGAACGTTCGCTGGCTGCCGTTCGATCCCCTTGCCTACGGTTTCAGCATTGCCGACATGGACTCGATCATCACGGATCGGACCAAGGTCGTCGCGTTGAGCTATGCGAACAACGTCACCGGCACGATCAATGATGTCGCCGCGGTGGCCGCCCTGGCCAGGCGCAAAGGCGCGGTGGTCTATGTCGATGCGGTTCAGTTCGCACCCCATGGGGTGATCGATGTGCAGGCCCTGCAGTGTGACTTCCTGGTGTGTTCCTCGCACAAACTCCACGGCCCCCATCACGCGATCCTCTGGGGCCGCCTGGCCTTGCTCGAAAGGCTCATGCCCTACAAACCCCGGCCCACGGCCGATAAGCCACCCTATAAATTCGAAACCGGGAGCAAGAGCCGCGAGGCCATCGCCGGCATTCTCGGTGCCATCGAACACCTGGCCTGGATCGGCCGCGAGTTTGGCACGGGCGGCGAGCAGACGGGCAAGCGGCAGCAGATTGTCGCGGGGATGCACGCCATCATCGAATACGAGCAACGGCTGGTGCAGTCAGCCCTGGAGGGGTTGGGCAGCTTCAAAGGCGTTCATATCCACGGCTACCGCGCAGCCCAGGCACGGGAACGCCGGGTGCCGACCGTGGCCTTTACCCTGGCGTCGACACCCAGCGAGATGATTTCCCGGTACATGGCCGAACAAGGCATTCGTCTCTGGCACGGTCATCATTTCAGCCCGCAGACCGTTCGTGCCCTGGGCGTCGACGAGCATGACGGCGTGGCCAGGATCAGCCTCGCGCATTACACCTCTCAAGACGACGTTCAGCGTTTCCTGTCGGCCATGGATGACCTCGTTCGAATGCGGCGCTGAGCAAACGCCCGGCCAGCCGGGGGGCCCGTATCAGCAATCGCAACGCACGGCCTGGTCCGCCACTCGCTCCACCAGGCCGGTCAGGCGAAACCCTTCATCGAGCCAGCCCATGACGCCGCCGATCATTTCCTTGACCGGGTAACCCAAGGTCGCCAGGCGAACCGCCGCCTTGTTCGCCCCGTTGCAATGCGGGCCGGCGCAATACACCACGAACAGCGTGGTCTTGGGGTACGCCGCCAAGGCCTGGGCGGTGAGCGTGCGGGTCGGCAGGTTGATCGCCCCGGGCACATGCCCGCGCTCGTAGGCCGACGGTCCGCGGACGTCCACCAGGACAAAGTCGAGCTCGCCGGCCTGCTGGCTGGCGTGGACGTCGGAACAATCGGTTTCGAACGACAGGCGCCGGCGGAAATGCTCCAGGGCGATATCGGACGGGGCGGCAGGCACTTCGCGAACCAGGCTAGTCATCGTGTGTACTCCAAGGTGATGAGGGCATGGACAGACTTTATCCGCCCCTGGGTTACCGCTACAGTGGCGCATACGACACTCTCTGGGAATTTTCCGACAAATGCAGCCTACCTCCGGCCTGGTCGCGATCCTTGCCTACGACGGCTTGTGCACCTTCGAATTCGGCGTCGCCGTCGAGATTTTCGGGCTGGAACGTCCCGAGTTCGAGTTTCCCTGGTACGTGCACCGGATCGTCGCGGTGGATGACGGCCCGATGCGTGCCATGGGCGGCTTCCAGATCCTGGCCGATGGCGGCATGGAACTGCTCGACACGGCCCGGACCATTGTCGTGCCCGGTTGGCGCAGCCGCAGCGAACCGCCGTCCGAAGCGTTGCTGGAGGCGCTGCGCCGGGCCCACGCCCGTGGCGCACGGCTGCTGTCGATCTGTTCGGGGGCGTTCGTCCTGGCGGCGGCCGGCCTGCTCGATGGGCTCGGCGCCACCACTCACTGGCGCTACACCGACGAACTGGCCGAGCGCTTCCCCGCCATCCGGGTGGACCCGGACGTGTTGTACGTGGACTCCGGCCAGGTCATCACCTCGGCCGGCAGCGCCGCCGGCATCGATGCCTGCCTGCACCTGGTGGCACGGGACTATGGCGTCCAGGTCGCCAACACGGTGGCGCGGCGCTTGGTGATGTCACCGCAAAGGACCGGCGGACAGGCGCAGTTCATTCCTTCGCCGGTCAGCCGCACGCCTCGCAGCGACCTGTCGAGCGTCATGCAATGGGCCCGCGAGCGCCTGCACGAGCCCCTCGGCGTGCGCGAACTGGCCAGCCAGGCGGCCATGAGCGAGCGCACCTTCCTGCGCCATTTCACCCAGGCTTGCGGCGTGTCGCCCAAGGCCTGGCTGCAACACGAACGCCTGGCCCGCGCTCGCGAGCTGCTGGAAAGCACCGAAGACAACACCGACAACATCGCCCAGTTGTGTGGCTACCGTTCGGTGGAAAGCTTTCGCGTGGCGTTTCGCAGCGTGGTCGGGTTGGCGCCTTCGGTGTATCGGGAGCGGTTTGGGCGGGGATGAATGCAGTGGATTAGCAACAGTGCCCGCACAAACGATGGACAGCTTCAGGGCTTGCGCAACAAGTAAGTATCCATGATCCAGCCATGCGCCTGGCGAGCGGCCTTGCGGGTGCGTTCGATGTCGTCGGCCACCTCCCCCAGCCGCCCCTGGATCAGGATTTCGTCCGGCGTCCCGACATAAGCGCCCCAATAGACCTGCGTATCCGGATCGCTCACCCGGCGGTACGCGTCCTCGGCATCGAGCATCACCACCACGCTGGCGGCGTCGCTCACCTGCCCCGCCGCCAGGCGCCGCCCGGTGGTGATCTCCAGCGCGCCGCCAATGCTGTTCAGCGGCACGCGATGGCGAGCCGCAAGGGCCTGGACACTGCTGATGCCGGGGATTACTTCGAACTCGAAGGCACAACGACCCGCGTCGAGGATCGACTGCAGGATGCGCACCGTGCTGTCGTACAGCGAAGGGTCGCCCCACACCAGGAAGCCACCGCACTGCCCGTCTGACAACTCATCATTGATCAGCCGTTCGAAGGCGGCCTGTTTCGCGCGGTTGAGGTCTTCGACGCTGATCGGATAGTCCACCTCGCCACGCTGGCGCTCGGGACTGTCGGCGGTGACGAAGCGGTATGGGTGATCGACGATGTAGCGCCGGCAGATCTCATGACGCAAATCCAGCAATGTGCCCTTGGCCGGGCCCTTGTCCATGAGAAAGAACACGTCCACTCGGTTCAGGGCTTTGACGGCCTGCATGGTCAAGTGATCCGGATCGCCGGCACCGATGCCGATGACCAATAGCTGCTTCATGCTGACGTCTCCTGGCCAGGGCCCTGCGTGCGCCATCGCCAGACGCCATTGAAGCGCAACTCGACGGCGGACAGCGGTTCGATGTCGATCCGGTTGAAGGCGGCGCTACAGCCCAGGACATGGACCAGCGCCGCGCGAATCACAAAGGGATGAGTAACGGCCAGCACGTGCCCTGGCCGGGTTTCCAGGTTCGCCAGCCAGTCGCCGACCCGGCGGCACAAAGCGGCGACGGACTCACCGCCGTGGGGTGCCGCGTCAGGGTCGTCGAGCCAGGCTTGCACTGCGCGCGGCTCGTCCTTGAACAGCTCGTCGATGGACCGTCCGCGCCAGTTGCCCAAGTCGCAATCGGCCAGGGTCTCGGTCACCTCAGGCTCAAGGCCGAACAACGCGGCGGTCTGGCGCGCCCGCAACTCCGGTGCGCACAGCAGGTACCGAACGTGGCGGTAGTCATCGCCGACGCTGCGACGCTGTGCCAGCCAATCGGGGTCCAGCGGCTCATCCAGGCCGAAACGCGCGTGTTTCTGGGCGACGGTCCGGGCATGGCAAATCAGGGTCAGGCGAGTGGCTTGCACGCAGGAACTCCCACACATTCAAAAGCGGTTCATCGCCGGCATTTTCAGGTTTTTACTTGTACAGCACCTTATACGAAATCAAATAACCGAGACAAAATGGCGTTATTTCTTACACGACAAAAAGCATTGGCTGACATACCGAGTCACTTCGACCAAAGCCATGTCCTACGGCGCTTTCGCACCCCACTCGGTCATTTTAAACGGGACGTAAAAAGCGCTGGACATGTAGCACCAGCTACATAAATACTATTTTCAGGAGTTATGAAAGAAATCCAACACCCATCCCGGCAAGGAGCACGGATGCCGCCTCTCAGAGACCTGATCACCGATCCCGGCCTGGTGTTGACGCCGTCGGAACGCAAGGTCGTACGCGCCCTGCTCGACCACTACCCACGCAATGGCCTGGGGCCGATGTCGCGCCTGGCGGACCACGCTGGCGTCAGCGACCCGACCATCGTGCGGCTGGTGAAAAAGCTCGGTTTTGGTGGCTATGCCGAGTTCCAGGAGGCGTTGCTCAGTGACATGGACCACCGCCTGCGCTCCCCGCGCACGCTGTTGCAACCGCGGGCCAAATCGCAGCAAGGCGATACCTGGAGCCACTACCTGGCGGTCAGCCAACGCAACCTCAGCGACACCCAGGCCCTGACCCAACCCGAAGACGTGCGCATCCTGGTGCAGTGGCTGCTCGACAGCCGCCATCAGGTGCATTGCTTCGGCGGGCGCTTCAGCAGTTTCCTCGCCCACTACCTGCTCAACCATCTGCGCCTGCTGCGCGCCGGCTGTTTTGCCCTGGAGGACAACGCCCAACTGCCTGACCGGTTATTCGACGTCCAGCGCCAGGACGTGGTGCTGATCTTCGATTACCGGCGCTACCAGGCGCAGGCCCTGCGGGTGGCGAGCGCGGCCAAGGAACGGCATGCCCGGGTCGTGCTGTTCAGCGACGTCTACGCTTCGCCCTTGCGCGAGTTGGCCGACCTGATCATCAGCGCCCCGGTGGAATCGGTCTCGGCGTTCGACAGCCTGGTACCGGCGCTGGCCCAGGTCGAAGCCCTGGTCGCCTGCCTGACGCTGCAATGCCCCGACCTGGCCGAACGCCTGGACGGCATCGACGCCTTGCGCTCGGCATTCAACACGCACCTGTTGGAGGAAAAATAAGGATGTTCTCGCTCCCCCACCGTTCGCCCCGCGACCTGCCGTTCACCCGCGACCACACGGCCTTGCTGCTGGTGGACATGCAACGCGCCTGGCTCGAAGTGCAATTCGATGCCCACCTCGCCAGCCCCGAGGCCGAGTACTTCATGCGCCGCGCCCGCCAACAGGTGATCCCCAACCAACAACGCTTGCTCGCCACGATGCGGGCGGCGCGGCACAACGTGCTGCACACCCACATCGAAAGCCTCACCGCCGATGGCCGCGACCGCTCCCTGGACCACAAGCTGTCGGACATGCACCTGCCCAAGGGCAGCCCCGAGGCGCAGATCATCGCGGAGCTGGCCCCGCAGGAAAACGAGATCGTGCTGCCGAAGACGTCCTCCGGGGTCTTCAATTCCACCAACATCGACTACGTGCTGCGCAATCTGGAAACCCGCCACCTGATCGTCGCCGGCATCGTCACTGACCAATGCGTCGACATGGCGGTCCGCGACGCCGCCGACCGCGGTTACCTGGTCACGCTGGTGGAAGATGCCTGCGCCACGTACACCGAACAGCGCCACCTGGCCTGCCTGAACGCGATCAAGGGTTATTGCTGGATCACCGACACCGCCACCGTGCTCGCTCGCTTGCAGGAGATGCAGCCATGAGTCGCCCCGATACGGCGCCACGCCTGTTACCGCTGCCCCTGACGACACTGGTGAGCACCGACCTGATCGGCGTGACCCGCGGGCGTTCGCTGCCCAGCGACGAGCTGGCCCACTATGTCAGTGCCGGGTGTGGCTGGGTGCCGGCCAACAGTGCGTTGACACCCCAGGACATCATCGCGTCAAGCAACCCTTGGGGCGCCCATGGCGACCTGCGGCTGATACCGGACCTGTCCAGCCGGGTGACCGTCGACAATGGCCCCGACAGCGCCGCGCCGGCCCTGGACTTCATCCACTGCGACGTGCGCGAGACCGACGGCCGGCCCTGGGGCGCCTGCCCGCGCACGCTGCTGCAGGACGAAGTGGAGCGTTACCGCACCGGACTGGGGATGCAGGTTTTCGCCGCGTTCGAACATGAGTTCAACCTGAGCGCCACGCCCGCCCTGCCTGATCGCCTGGCCTTCAGCCTCCAGGCCCAGCGCCAGCAGGCCGGGTTCGCCGGCTGGCTGCTCAGTGCGCTGCGGGCCGGCGGTGTCGAACCGGAGATGTTCCTGCCCGAATACGGCAAGCACCAGTACGAGATCACCTGCCGCCCGACCCTCGGGGTGGCCGCTGCCGATCGCGCGGTGAACGTGCGGGAAATCAGCCGGGAGATCGCCCGGCAGATGGGCCTGGACCTGAGTTTCGCGCCCAAGACCGGGGAACACGCCATTTGCAACGGCGTGCACCTGCACCTGAGCCTGCAGGACTTGAGCGGCGACCCGATGCTGCACGACGCCGCCAGCGCCAACGGCCTGTCCAGCCTCGGCCAGCACTGGGCCGCTGGCGTGCTGCACTATCTGCCGGCGCTGTGCGCCCTGACCGCGCCGACCCCGGTGTCCTACGAACGCCTGCAACCCCATCACTGGAGCGCCTCCTATGCCTGCCTGGGACAGCGCAATCGCGAGGCGGCATTGCGCATCTGCCCCACGGTGAGCCTGGGGGGCAAGTCGGTGGCGAGCCAGTACAACCTCGAGTTCCGCGCCATGGACGCCACCGCCTCACCACACCTGGCGATGGCCGCCGTGTTGATCGCCGGACGACTGGGCATCGAACAGCGCCTGCCGCTGAACGCGGTGACCGATGAAATACCCGATGAGCTGGATGAAGCACAGCGGCGCGAACGTGGCATTATCGCCCTGCCAACGACCCTGGCCCAGGCACTGGATTGCCTGCGTCACAGCGGGGCGCTGCTTCAAGCCCTGCCCCGCCCGCTGGTCGAAACCTATCTCGCCTTGAAGGCCCAGGAGCTGGCCTTGACCGAGGCGCTGTCACCTGCCGAGCGTTGTGAGCACTATGCGCGAATCTATTGAGTGTGCCGAGTCGGGGCTCTACACCGAGCCGGCCTACCGGTTGCTGCGGGAAGACTCCGAACACCCGCTGGTGCTGGTGTGCGAACACGCCAGCCGCTTCATTCCCCCGGCCCTGAACGACCTGGGCCTGGATGAAACCGCCTCCCACGAACACATCGCCTGGGACATCGGTGCCCTGGCCCTGGCCGAACGCTTGTCCGAGACCCTCGGCGCGACGCTGCTGTCGGCCCGCTATTCGCGCCTGCTGATCGACCTGAACCGCCCGCTGCACGTGGCCGACAGCATCCCGCCACAAAGCGAGATCTACCAGGTTCCGGGTAACCAGTCCCTCGACGACGCCACCCGCGCCTACCGCCAGCAGTGCCTGTTCCATCCGTTCCACGATTGCTTGCGCGCGCTGATCGACCGCCGCCTGGCCGACAACCGCCCCGTGCGGGTGGTGGGCATTCACAGTTTCACCCCGGTGTTCTACGGCCAGCCACGCGCATTGGAAGCGGGCGTACTGTTCGGTGAAGCCCGGGACTATGCCCAGCGCATCGTCGACGGGCTGACCCGCCATTCCCTGCGGGCGGCCGGTAACCAACCCTACAAGATCAACCCGTTGACCGACATGACGGTTCCGGTGCACGGCGATGGACGCGGCCTGGATTCGGTGTTGATCGAGGTGCGCAACGACTTGCTGCGCAGCCCCGAAGCGGTACGCACCTGGAGTGCATACCTGGCCCCGCTGCTCTAGGCGGCACAGCGGCAAGCCAGCACAACCTACACAGCTGAAAAGGAGAACGGCTCATGAGTATCGAGGCATTTGGCTACAAACAGGAGTTGAAACGCAGCCTGTCACTCACCGACCTGGTGGTGTACGGGATGATCTTCATGATCCCCATCGCGCCGTTTGGCGTGTATGGCTACGTGAATGCCGAGGCGCCGGGGATGGTGCCGCTGGCGTACATCATCGGCATGGTGGCGATGCTGTTCACCGCGTTGAGCTACGGCAGCATGGCCAGGGCCTTTCCGGTGGCTGGCTCGGTCTATTCCTACGCGCAAAGAGGCCTCAACCCACACGTCGGTTTCATCGCCGGCTGGCTGATGTTGCTGGACTACCTGCTGATCCCGCCGCTGCTGTACGTGTACGCGGCGATGGCGCTGAATCACTTGTACCCGCAGATCCCCAAGGTTGGTTTCATCCTCGCGTTCCTGCTCAGTGCGACCTTCGTCAACCTGCGGGGCATTACCTTCACCGCACGGATGAACATCCTGTTCCTGCTGGCCCAACTGGTGGTGCTGGGGATCTTCCTGTCGTACGCCTGGACAGCCCTGCACGGTGGCGCCGGCAACGGCCAATTGACCCTGGCGCCGCTGTACAGCCCCGAACACTTCAACTTCGCCCTGCTGATGCAGGCCGTGTCCATCGCGGTGTTGTCGTTCCTGGGCTTCGACGCCATTTCCACCCTGGCCGAGGAAATCAAGCACGAGCCGGGCCGCAGCATTGGCAAGGCGGCGCTGGTGACCCTACTGGTGATGGGGGCGATCTTCGTGGTGCAGACCTGGATCGCCACCGACCTGGCGGCCGGCATGGGCTTCAAGTCCGCCGACACCGCGTTTTATGAAATCGCCGAGCTGGCGGCCGGCAGTTGGCTGGCCACCTTGACCGCTGTCGCCACGGCCCTGGCCTGGGGCGTCGCGGTGGCGATCACCTCGCAGGCAGCGGTATCGCGCCTGCTGTTCGGCATGGCCCGGGACGGCCAGTTGCCCAAAGTGTTGGCCAAGGTTCATCCAAGGCACAACACCCCGTACGTGAGCATCTACCTGGTCGCGCTGCTGTCGCTGCTGATCTGCTACCTGTTCATCGACGCCGTGGACACCCTCACCTCCCTGGTCAATTTCGGCGCCCTGAGTGGCTTCATGTTGCTGCACATCACCGTGATCAACCACTACTGGCGACGCCAGCGCTCGGGCCAGTTCATCCGCCACCTGGTCTGCCCGCTGGTAGGCTTCGCGATCGTCGCGGCCATCATGTACAACATGGGCGTCGGGGCGCAGAAGCTCGGCCTGATCTGGATTGCCGTCGGCGTGATCTATCTGTGTGCGTTGAACCGATTCGGCGGGCGCACGACCCTGCCCGATCCGGCCGGCCAATGAGGGGCGGCGGTCGAAGGGTTCGACCGCCGGTGATGACAATGCGTGGACATCGACAGTGATCGTCAGCCCGGTGCCAGGCACCGGGCCCTCTGGAACAGGAGTGCAATCCATGCTGGCTTTACGTCCAGTGCAACTTAGCGATCTGCCGCAACTGCAGCAGTTGGCCCGGGACAGCCTGGTGGGCGTCACGTCGCTGCCAGACGACACCGAGCGCCTGCGGGAGAAAATCCTCGCCTCGTGCGCCTCGTTCGAGGCCGATGTGCAAAAGGCCGGCGGGGAGAGTTACTGTTTCGTCCTGCAAGACCTCGATGCCGGACGTCTGGTGGGCTGCTCGGAAGTGCTCGCCAGCACCGGCTGCAACGAATCGTTCTACAGTTTGCGCAACCGGCCGTTTTCCAGCGAATCCCGGGAGCTGAACATCCAGCACGGGGTCCCGGCGCTGTCGCTGTGCCAGGACCTCAATGGCCAGACGCTGCTGCGCAGCTTTCACATCGACGCCGAGCGCGTGCGTACACCGGCCTCGGAGCTGTTGTCCCGGGCCCGGCTGATGTTCATCGCCGCCCACCCCCAGCGCTTTGCCGAAGGCGTGATCACCGAAATCGTCGGCTTCAGCAGCGAGGACGGCCAGTCGCCGTTCTGGGACGCCATCGGCCAACACTTCTTCGACCTGCCCTACGTCGAAGCCGAACGCCTGTGTGGTTTGCAAAGCCGCACCTTCCTCGCCGAACTGATGCCGCAATACCCGATCTACGTGCCGATGCTGCCGCCCGCGGCCCAGGCGTGTATCGGCCGGGTCCATCCCGACGGCCAGGACGCTTTCGACATCCTGGCGCGCGAGGGTTTCGAAACCAATAGCTACGTGGACCTCTTCGACGGCGGACCGACACTGCATGCGCGCATCGCGAACATCCGCTCCATCACCCAGAGCCGGCTTGCCATCGCCAGCCATTGCTCGCAGATTGACGCCAGGGGCCGGTACCTGGTGAGCAACGAAGGGCTCGGCAACTACCGCGCCGTCGTCGCCGAACTGGATGTGAAGCCGCAAGGCCCGGTGGCCCTGTCGCCGGACCTGCTGGCCGCCCTGGGCGTCGCGCCAGGCGACCCGATCCGGGTGGTGGCCCTATGAACCTCCCGCATCGGCACCGGAACCGACACGACGAAGGAGCAGCATCATGATTGTCCGCCCGGTCGCCCTCACCGACCTGCCTGCGCTGCTGGACCTGGCCCGTTGCGCGGGCCCCGGTTTCACCAGCCTGCCGGCCAACGAAGAGCGCCTGGCCCATCGCGTGCGCTGGGCCCAGCGCACCTTCGCCGGGCAAGTGGAACGCGCCGACGCCGATTACCTGTTCGTGCTCGAAGACGATGACCGCCAGGTCGTGGGCATCAGCGCCCTGACCGGCGCCGTGGGACTGCGCGAGCCCTGGTACAACTACCGGGTCGGGGTAACCGTCAGTTCGGCACCGGAACTGGGCATCCAGCGGCAGATCCCGACGCTGTTCCTGAACAACGAGATGACCGGGCAATCGGAAATCTGCTCGTTGTTCCTGCACCCCGAGCAACGTCATGGCCACAACGGGCGCCTGCTGTCCCTGGCGCGGTTGCTGTTCGTGGCCGAGTTTTCCCAGCTGTTCGGGGAAAAACTGATCGCCGAGCTGCGTGGCCATGCCGACGAACAGGGCTGCTCGCCGTTCTGGGACAGCCTGGGACGGCACTTTTTCCGCAGGGACTTCAGCTATGCAGACCAGTTGTCCGGCATGGGCAACAAATCGTTCATCGCCGAGCTGATGCCACGCCAACCGCTGTACACCTGCCTGCTCACCGAACAGGCCCAGGCGGTGATCGGCAAGGCCCATCCAAACAGCGAGCCGGCCATGCGGATTCTCAATGCCGAAGGCTTCAGCCATAAGGGCTACATCGACATTTTCGACGCAGGCCCCGTGATCGAAGCGCCGGTGGCGAAGATCCGCACCGTGCGCGACAGCCAGTCGCTGACCCTGGCCGTGGGCGCACCGGACGAACAGTCGCCGGTGTGGCTGATCCATAACCGACGCCTGGAAAACTGCCGTGTCACCAGCGCCCGGGCCCACCAGCACGGCCACAGCCTGCTCGTCGACCGTCTCACCGCCAAGCGCCTGCAAGTGCAACCCGGCGACACTGTGCGCGCCGTGGCACTCCTCAAGCAGGGGCAACAGGCAGTGGCGGCGTAGCCTCGCCTCGTACGCCGGCGCGTGCCGCGCCGCGCGAGGCCTGTTTTGCATCGCCCTCGCGCGTCGATCCATTCACCGCCAGTGTCTATCCGCAATACTTCCCGACAATTGCATAATTGCCATGGGCGGGTGCCAAACCGATACTTTCGGCCATCGGCCCTTTGTAATGACTGACACCCATGATCAAACATTTAATCTCCAGGAAGTTGTCGCCAGCATCCATCGCACAAAAGATCAGAACATTGGACATGGCTGCACAGGTCAAACAACTGGTCATTGACTTGCACAATCAGGAAAGTTTCAGCAACCCCCAAACTCGCCGTGCGGCCATCATGAACATGACCAACCCGCACACGGGCACCCTGACCCTGCATTGCACCACGCTCGGTAACCTCACCATCAAGGCAACAACAGCGGACAACCGCTCTTCATCACTGTATTCGATACCCGGGCACAGTATCCTGTTTGCCATCCATCAACCGTTCGACATCCAGTGCTACGCCCTCAATGGTCCTGTACTGGCAAAAGCCGACCGCCTGCGCGTCACCCCAGGCAACCCCCTGGTCGTCGATGGCCGCCAGACGTTGCTAGACGATTGCCAGCCCGACCGCCCCTCTCGCGCACTGATCGGCCGGATCAACCTGCCGGACAGGAGTGCCGACATCGCGGTATTCGACCGGACCTCATTGCGCAAAGTCGCCTGGCTGCCTCACGACGCCAGCGCCGCCCGGTACCTGGTGAGCCTTGAACTGCTCGAAGCGGTGCAGGATCCCAAAGGTGTCAGGGTCGCCGCCGAGTTGGTCTATCACTATCACCCGGCCGTGGCGTGGAAAGCGTTCCAGATACTCCATCGGGCCGATCCCCAATCCGCGGCGCAGTTCGTTCCACTGTTGAAAAAACACCGCAATGCCCGCCTGGACAGGTTGCTCCAGCCTTTAGAGCAAGCGGCATGAACCTGGAGGCATTTGTCGAACGGTTAAATAATAAAGAGGCGTTGGCCAATCACTCTGAGATCATTAATGCGCTACAACAGTTGGCCACAGACCGTACTTTATTCAGCAATCACCTGCACGCCACGATACAGCGAGACGGCTTCGATATACGCAACAGCCTTTATAACGCTTATGGCCATGTTCTTTACAACGATGAAGCCTTTACCGTGCGCCTGAGTTTCTGGTCGCCGGTCAACACGGATGATGAACGGGAAACATTCATCTATAACGTGAACCACAACCATGACTTCGACTTGTATACCGTCGGCTACAGCGGCGACGGCTATACCACGCTTATCCGCGAAATACTCGATGACCTGCCGCTGCAAACAGGGCGAAGACCCCGATTGGGCAAAGTCCGAACATTCAAGCTGGCGCCGGGCGAAGCCCTATACATGCCTGCCCTGCGGGATGTCCACAGGCAACTCCCACCGCAAACGCTGTCCGCCTCGCTGAGCCTGCTGGTTCACCCACCACATCGGGTCATGGCCGATCAAGCCTGGTGCTTCGACCAGCACTACAGGCCGCTCTACCCAGGTGTAGCGGCACACGAGACCGCGTTGTTCACAGACACGCTGTCATTGCTCGACGCCGGCAGCCCCTTGTTCGGCCATTGTGAAAAAAGGAGAAAATCATGCACGACCTGATCAAAGACTGGGATGAAACACCGTTGTTGCGAGCCGGCGCCAATGTCATCGATACCGCGACGCAACGGGTCAATGAAATCCACTGCACGATCCCCGGCTTCCCCACCCGCTTCAACGTTGGAAACATCCACGAGATCAAGCGCATCTGGAACGTCCTGCCCCAGGACTGACCGAAGAGGCAGCAACCGCGCCCCGCCAGGCTGCAGACCCCTTGGCCTGCAGCCTTCGACAATGCACCGCAGGCATGGCCCATGCGCATTCGTCATCATCTTTATACCTGCCACGTGATAGCCTTTGATTCTTTCGGCGTTGACACTTTTGCTCAAGCCGTTCCATTCCAATGGTGGAACTCACATGTCCAGGCTTTCCCATCAAGATTTACGCCGCAACTTTCGTCAACTGCTGGCTTCCCAGACCTGCTACCACACCGCGTCGGTGTTTGATCCGATGTCGGCCCGAATCGCCGCCGACCTGGGCTTTGAAGTAGGGATCCTGGGCGGCTCGGTCGCGTCGTTGCAAGTGCTGGGCGCGCCGGACTTTGCCTTGATCACCCTCAGCGAGTTCGCCGAACAGGCCACCCGTATCGGTCGTGTGGCGCAACTGCCGGTGATTGCCGACGCCGACCATGGCTATGGCAACGCCTTGAACGTGATGCGCACCATCATCGAGCTGGAGCGCGCCGGCGTGGCGGCGCTGACCATCGAGGACACCTTGCTGCCGGCCCAGTTTGGCCGCAAATCCACCGACCTGATCAGCGTGGCCGAAGGCGTCGGCAAGATTCGCGCTGCATTGGAAGCCCGGGTCGACCCGGAAATGGCGATCATCGCCCGGACCAATGCCGGGATTCTGCCGGTCCAGGAAATCATCAGCCGAACCCAGCAATACGAACGAGCCGGGGCGGACGGGATCTGCATGGTGGGCGTGCAGGACTTCGAGCATCTGGAAAAAATCAGCGAGAACCTGACCGTGCCGTTGATGCTCGTCACCTACGGCAACCCGCTGCTGCGCGACGACAAGCGCCTGGCCGAACTGGGCGTGCGCGTCACCATCGACGGCCACGGCGCCTACTTCGCCGCGATCAAGGCCACCTACGACAGCCTCCGCGAACAACGCCAGATCTTCACCCAGGCCTCGGACCTCAGCGCCACTGAACTGACCCACACCTACACCCAGCCCGAGGAATACATCCGCTGGGCCGAAGAGTACATGAGCGTCAAGGAGTAGTCCTGGAGCCGCCATCGCGAGCAAGCTCGCTCCCACAAGGGATCTGAGTGGCCGCGATATCGGTGACCGCCATATTCCTCTGTGGGAGCGGGCTTGCTCGCGAAGGCGGTGGGTCAGCTTGCATCTCTTTTGAAGGTACCGCCCTCTTCGCGGGCAAGCCCGCTCCCACAGTGGGTTTGCGGTGCGTCGCCCATCTTGGACACATACCCATTCCCCGTGGGAGCGGGCTTGCTCGCGAAGGCGGTGGGTCAGCTTGCATCTCTTTTGAAGGTGCCGCCCTCTTCGCGGGCAAGCCCTCTTCCACAGGGGGCTTATGGCGGATGCAAGATGGCCTTCAGCGCCCGCTGCGCAACATCTCCTTGGGCACGTACTTGCCGATCTCGAACTTGCCGATGGCTGCCCGGTGCACTTCATCCGGGCCGTCGGCCAGGCGCAGGGTGCGCTGCATGGCGTACATGTAGGCCAGCGGGAAATCGTTGGAAACCCCGGCGCCCCCGTGGATCTGGATCGCCCGGTCGATGACCTTCAACGCCACGTTCGGCGCGACCACCTTGATCTGGGCGATTTCACTCTTCGCCACTTTGTTGCCCACCGTGTCCATCATGTACGCCGCCTTCAAGGTCAGCAGGCGCGCCATGTCGATCTCCATGCGCGAGTCGGCGATCTTGTCGACGTTACCGCCCAGGCGCGCCAACGGCTGGCCGAACGCAGTGCGGCTGACGGCGCGCTTGCACATCAATTCCAACGCGCGCTCGGCCATGCCGATGGAACGCATGCAGTGGTGGATCCGGCCTGGACCGAGACGACCCTGGGCGATCTCGAAGCCGCGTCCTTCACCCAACAGGACGTTTTCGTATGGCACCCGCACGTTGTCGAACAGCACTTCGGCATGGCCGTGTGGCGCATCGTCGTAGCCGAACACCGGCAGCGGCCGGACGATTTTCACCCCGGGGGTGTCCACCGGCACCAGGATCATCGAGTGCTGGGCGTGGCGCGGCGCATCGGGGTTGCTCAGGCCCATGAAGACCAGGATCTTGCAACGCGGATCACAAGCCCCCGACGTCCACCATTTCTTGCCGTTGATCACCCATTGGTCGCCGTCGCGCTCGGCGCGGGCGGCCATGTTGGTGGCGTCCGACGAGGCCACATCCGGTTCGGTCATGGCAAAGGCCGAACGGATCTCGCCGCGTAGCAGCGGTGCGAGCCAGCGTTGTTTCTGCTCCTCGCTGGCGTAGCGCACCAGCACTTCCATGTTGCCGGTGTCCGGCGCCGAGCAGTTGAACGGCTCCGGCCCCAGCAGCGAGCGGCCCATGATTTCCGCCAGCGGCGCATATTCCAGGTTGGTCAGGCCGGCACCCAGCTCGGACTCAGGCAGAAACAAATTCCACAGGCCTTCGGCCTTGGCCTTGGCCTTGAGCTCTTCCATGATCGCCGTGGGCTGCCAGCGGTCGCCTTCGGCCACTTGCCGCTCGAACACCGCTTCAGCCGGATAGACATAGGCATCCATGAACGCCGTGACGCGTTCACGCAATTCCTGAACCTTGGGGGTATAGGCAAAATCCATGGACAGCACCTTCTTGGCAGAGGTTGATTTCAGGTCATGGAATCGATGCTAGTTCAGCTACGAAAATTTACCTAACCTATTCTCGGCGTGTATTAACATTCATCACCGATATATGTTTCACTGATTCTCATCGTTACCTGGCACCCACAACAAGTCCAAGAACCCGCCCGAATACAAGAGTGCAGCGCCATGAATCTGAGCAAGGTCGACCTGAACCTTTTCATCGTCTTCGACGCGATCTACACCGAAGCCAACCTGACCCGCGCCGGTCAGATCGTCGGCATCACTCAGCCCGCCGTGTCCAATGCCCTGGCGCGTTTGCGCGAGACCTTCAACGATCCGCTGTTCGTGCGCACCGCCCAAGGCATGGTGCCCACGCCCATGGCCCAAAACATCATCGGCCCGGTGCGCAACGCATTGTCGCTGCTGCGGGTGTCGGTGCAGGAAAGCCGCATCTTCAACCCCTTGCAGGCCGTCAAGACGTACCGCATCAGCATGACCGACCTCACCGAAGGCGTGATCCTGCCGCCGCTGTTCCAGCGCCTGCGCCGCCTGGCGCCGACCGTGGCCATCGAGAGTTTCCTGTCCAAGCGCCGTGAGACCACCAAGGAACTGGCGGCCGGTCGCCTCGACTTCGCCGTGGATGCACCGCTCAACACCGACCCGCAGGTGCGCCATGTCAAGCTGATGGAAGACCGCTACGTGTGCGCCATGCGCAAGGGGCACCCACTGGCGGGCAAGGAAAAGATCAACCTCGACGACTACCTGGCCCAGACCCACGTGCACATTTCCAGCCGACGCAATGGCCTGGGCTATGTCGACCTGGCCTTGGGCAAGATGGGCATCCAGCGCAAGATCGCCCTGCGCTCCCAGCATTACCTGATGGCGTCCCAAGTGTTGCAACAGACCGACATGGTCATGACCGTGCCCGAACGCTTCGCCCGCCGCCACGACCTGCACGCCTTCCAGTTGCCGGTCAACGATGTGCCGCCAGTGGAAACCCACCTTTACTGGCATGAAAGCACCGACCAGGACCCGGCCAACCGCTGGATGCGCGAGCAGATGATCGAGCTGTGCCAGCAAGTGACGGCCCATGAGAAGAAGCTCGACAAGGTTTAGGCGACCAACATTGTGGGAGCAAGCTTGCTCCCACAGGTTTTGTGTACAGAACCTCCTTGCTTGACGCGAACGTCAACCTGCCTTTAGCTTAGCGCCAGCCCCCTTCGTTTCGAGCGCTTCCATGAGCAGCCAGACCTACAGCATCTCCGACCTCGCCCGTGAGCTGGACATCACCACCCGGGCCATCCGCTTCTATGAAGAGCAAGGCCTGTTGAGCCCGGAGCGTCGCGGCCAGGAACGCATCTATTCGCCGCGGGACAAGGTCAGCCTGAAGCTGATCCTGCGGGGCAAGCGCATCGGCTTCTCCCTGGCCGAGTGCCGCGAGCTGATCGAGCTCTACGACCCCACCAGCGGCAACCGGAAACAACTGCACAGCATGCTGGCAAAAATCGCCGAGCGCCGGGAGCAGCTCGAACAGCAATTGCTGGACATCGAACAGATGAAACTGGAACTCGACACTGCCGAAGAACGCTGCATCCAGGCTCTGGAGCAGACGATCGAGGGTGAGAAAATCGTCCAGTAACACTTTCCCCCCGTGGGAGCGGGCTTGCTCGCGATGACGGCACATTCAACATCGATGCAAGCTGATCCAGCGCTATCGCGAGCAAGCTCGCTCCCACAATGGGTTCATCATTGCGCTCAACATATTGGCAACTCACTACAGGTCAACCCCTATGTCCCTCCCCTCCTTTGTACGCTTGATCGAAGTCGGGCCCCGCGATGGCCTGCAGAACGAGGCACAACCCATCAGCGTCGCCGACAAGGTGAACCTCGTGGATGCCTTGAGCGCTGCCGGCCTGGGTTACATCGAGGTCGGCAGTTTCGTTTCGCCCAAATGGGTGCCGCAAATGGCCGGCTCCGCCGAGGTCTTTGCGCAGATCCAGCGCAAGCCCGGTGTTACCTATGGCGCCCTGGCGCCAAACCTGCGGGGCTTTGAGGACGCGCTGGCGGCTGGCGTGAAGGAAGTGGCGGTATTTGCCGCCGCGTCCGAAGCGTTCTCCCAACGCAATATCAACTGCTCCATCAAGGAAAGCCTGGAGCGCTTCGCGCCGATCATGGCGGCTGCCCGGCAGCACGGGGTCAGCGTGCGTGGCTATGTGTCCTGCGTGCTGGGTTGCCCGTATGAAGGCACGGTCAAGCCCGAGCAAGTCGCGTGGGTCGCGCGTGAGCTGTACGCGATGGGCTGCTATGAAGTGTCCCTGGGTGACACCATCGGCACGGGCACCGCCGGCGCCACCCGCAGGATGTTCGAGGTGGTCGGCGCGCAAGTGCCGCGGGACAAGCTCGCCGGGCATTTCCATGACACTTACGGCCAGGCCATGGCCAACGTGTACGCCAGCCTGCTGGAAGGGATCGCAGTGTTCGACAGCTCCATCGCCGGATTGGGGGGCTGCCCCTACGCCAAGGGCGCCAGCGGTAACGTCGCCACCGAGGACGTGCTCTACCTGCTCAACGGCCTGGGCATCGAGACCGGTGTCGACCTGGAGGCATTGATTGCCGCGGGCCGGCAGATCTGCGACGTGCTGGGCCGTCCCACCGGTTCACGCGTCGCCAAGGCACGCAGCGCACAGTGAGGTGTTACCGCTGGGCTTTGTAACGGCGGCGAAACGAGTAACACGGAAACAATTTGTCAGGTTTGGTCCGTCAGATTTTTTTGATAGAAAACTCAACTCATTGATTTATATAGAATTTTAAAAGTTGGCACGGCACCTGCTATATCTCTGGCACAACAAGAATAAAAAAACGCAGCAAACCCAATAAAAACAAGACGAAACGACTCTGACATAACAAAAACAACACGGCAGAGACGCAGCTAACAGATTTTTTTGGAGAAGATGTGCTTTTCAGGGTGCTTCCAGGAGCAACCCGCAACCGGGCAGAGAACAATAAAACTACCTTCAGGTAGCGCCCGAATCGGTTGGATCGCAAAGCGAAAAAGCAGATCAGCGCTCAAAAAAATACGTTTGCTCTTGATCCCGGATGGGGATCGCCAAAAACAGCGGTAAAGGGCCACGGCTGCCAAAAACAACAACAGGCCGCCCCTCAATAATAAAAAAGAGCACGCGACGACAAAATTAAAGGGGAGCTTCGGCTCCCCTTTGTGCTGTCTGGCGTTTGGTTTCCGGGGATCGACTGGTGGGAGCGAGCTTGCTCGCGAAGGCGTAATCTCAGTCAGTATTGATGTTGACTGACCCACCGTTATCGCGAGCAAGCTCGCTCCCACAGGGCTCACTGCCCATTGGCTTGCTTTCAGTCCTCTTCCCTATCGCACAGCTCTTGGATGCTGATTTCGCGCATGCGGAATTTCTGCACCTTGCCCGTGACCGTCATCGGAAACGCATCGACGAACTTGAAGTGACGCGGCGTCTTGAAGTGAGCAATGCGCTCTTTGCACCAGGCGTGCAACTCCTGTGCGGTGGTGCTGTGGCCGGGGTGGCACTTGATCCAGGCGACGATTTCTTCGCCGTAGCGGGAACATGGGATGCCGATCACCTGCACGTCCGCCACTGCCGGATGGGTGAAGAAGAACTCTTCCAGTTCACGCGGGTAAACATTCTCGCCGCCACGGATGATCATGTCCTTGTTACGCCCGACGATGCAGACGTAGCCCTGCTCGTCCATGGTCGCCAGGTCGCCGGTGTGCATCCAATGCGCCTGGTCGATCGCTTCGGCGGTGCCCTTGGGGTTGTTCCAATAGCCGAGCATCACGCTGTAGCCGCGGGTGCACAGCTCGCCAATGGTGCCTCGGGGCACGATTTCGCCGGCTTCGTCGATGATCTTGCTTTCCAGGTGCGGCTGGGTGCGACCGACGGTGGTCACGCGCACTTCCAGTTCATCCGAAGGGCCGGTCTGCAATGACACCGGGCTGGTTTCGGTCATGCCGTAAGCAATCTGCACCTCGCGCATGTGCAGCTCACCGATGACCCGCCGCATCACTTCGATCGGGCACGTGGCCCCGGCCATGATGCCCGTGCGCAGGCTGGACAAATCAAACTCGCCTCGCTGCGGCTGATCCAGCAGGGCAATGAACATGGTCGGTACGCCATACAGCGCCGTGGCCTGTTCCTCTGCCACGGTGGTCAGGGTCAGCAAGGGATCGAACGCATCGTTCGGGTAGATCATGGTGCTGCCGTGGGTCACGCAGCCCAGGTTGCCCATGACCATGCCAAAGCAATGATAGAGCGGCACCGGGATCACCAACCGGTCGGCAGCGGTCAGGCCCAGGCTTTCGCCGACCATGTAGCCGTTGTTGAGAATGTTGTGATGGCTGAGGGTCGCGCCCTTGGGAAAGCCGGTGGTGCCGGAGGTGTACTGGATGTTTACCGGCTGGTCGAAATGCAAACTGGCTTCGCGCTCGGCCAACTGCCCCGCTGTCACCGCGGCGCCCAGGGCAGCCAGCTGTGACCAGGGCAGGAAACCCGAAGGCGGCTGTGGGTCGAGACTGATGACACCCCGCAGATCCGGCAGGCGCTCGCTGTGCAACTGGCCGATCGGCTGTTCCGCCAGTTCCGGCGCGAGTGCCTGCAACATGGCGTGGTAGTCCGACGTCTTGAATGCCCCGGCACACACCAACCACTGGCAACCGGACTGCTTGAGCACGTATTCCAGCTCGGACACCCGATAGGCCGGGTTGATGTTGACCAGAATCACACCGATCTTCGCGCTGGCGAACTGGCTGATGCACCACTGGGCACAGTTGGGGGCCCACACGCCGAGGCGGTCGCCGCTTTTCAGGCCCAGTGCCAACAAGGCCCGGGCGTGTACATCGACGGCTTCAGCGAGCTGTTGCCAGGTGTAGCGCAACGATTGATGACGTACCACCAACGCCTCGCCTTCGGGAAAGCGGGCCACGGTGTGGTCGAACGCCTGGCCGATCGTTTGCGCCAGCAAAGCCTTGGCCTCGGAACCGCGGGTGTAGCTGAGTAGCGACTGCAAACCGGGTTGATCCATGACGTGCCCTCTTGTCTTTATTGGTGGGGGTATCGGTGAACCGTGTGCACACAGGCTTTGTGGTAAGGGAGCTTGCTCCCTCGCCACAAAGAGCTGTAAAGCGCACTTACTCTGGACCAAGTTGACGTTAACGTAAAGGTGATTGACAGGCATTTATAGCAGGCTTACGTTAACGTAAAGGTGAGAGCGAGCCCCTCCCTCTCCGCACCCGACAAAAAAGCCAAAGGTGTCCCATGAGCTACCCATCCCTGAACTTTGCCCTCGGCGAAACCATCGACATGCTGCGCGAACAGGTGCAAGCCTTCGTTGCCAAGGAAGTCGCCCCGCGGGCAGCTCAGATCGATCTCGACAACCTGTTTCCCGCCGACCTGTGGCGCAAGTTCGGTGACATGGGCCTGCTGGGCATTACCGTGCCGGAAGAATATGGCGGTGCCGGCCTGGGTTACCTGGCCCACGTGGTGGCCATGGAAGAAATCAGCCGCGGCTCGGCGTCGGTGGCCCTGTCCTATGGCGCCCACTCCAACCTGTGCGTGAACCAGATCAACCGCAACGGCACCCACGAGCAGAAAGCCAAGTACCTGCCCAAGCTGATCAGCGGCGAACACATCGGCGCGCTCGCCATGAGCGAACCCAACGCCGGCTCCGACGTGGTCTCGATGAAACTGCGGGCCGACAAGCGTGGCGACCATTACGTCCTCAACGGCAGCAAGACCTGGATCACCAACGGCCCCGACGCCAACACCTACGTGATCTACGCCAAGACCGACCTGGAAAAGGGCCCCCACGGCATCACCGCGTTCATCGTCGAGCGCGACTGGAAAGGCTTCAGCCGCAGCAACAAATTCGACAAGCTCGGCATGCGCGGCTCCAACACCTGCGAGCTGTTCTTCGATGACGTGCAAGTGCCGGAAGAAAACATCTTGGGCGTGCTCAACGGCGGCGTGAAAGTGCTGATGAGCGGGCTCGACTACGAGCGCGTGGTCCTGTCCGGCGGCCCGACCGGGATCATGCAGGCCTGTATGGACCTGATCGTGCCCTACATCCACGACCGCAAGCAGTTCGGCCAGAGCATCGGCGAATTCCAGCTGATCCAGGGCAAGGTCGCCGACATGTACACCCAGCTCAATGCCAGCCGCGCCTACCTCTATGCGGTGGCCCAGGCCTGCGAGCGCGGTGAAACCACCCGCAAGGACGCCGCCGGAGTGATCCTCTACAGCGCCGAACGCGCCACGCAAATGGCCCTCGATGCGATCCAGATCCTCGGTGGCAACGGCTACATCAATGAATTCCCGGCCGGTCGCCTGTTGCGCGACGCCAAGCTGTACGAAATCGGCGCTGGCACCAGTGAGATTCGCCGCATGCTGATCGGCCGCGAACTGTTCAACGAAACGAAATGATTTTCGTCAGTTACAAGGCACAAGCTTCAGGCGGCAAGCGAACTGCGCTCCTGCTTGCAGCTTGTGGCTTGAAGCTTAGAGCTGCTACGGAGTAGCCCATGATTCTGCACACCCAGCTCAACCCACGTTCGCCGGAGTTCGTCGCCAACCGCGACGCGATGCTCGAGCAGGTCGAGGCCCTGCGCACCCTGCTCGCCCAAGTCCAGCAAGGTGGCGGTGCCAAGGCCCAGGAGCGGCACACATCCCGAGGCAAATTGCTGCCGCGCGAGCGCATCAACCGGTTGCTCGACCCCGGTTCGCCGTTCCTGGAACTCAGCCCCCTCGCCGCGCACGACGTATACGGCGAGGAGGTTCCTGCCGCCGGCGTGATTGCCGGGATCGGCCGCGTGGAAGGCGTCGAATGCATGATTGTCGCCAACGATGCGACTGTCAAAGGCGGTTCCTACTACCCGCTGACCGTGAAGAAACACCTGCGTGCCCAGGCCATCGCCCAGCAGAATCGCCTGCCCTGCATTTACCTGGTGGACTCCGGCGGTGCCAACCTGCCGCGCCAGGATGAAGTGTTCCCGGACCGCGAGCACTTTGGCCGGATCTTCTTCAACCAGGCCAACATGAGCGCCCAGGGGATCCCGCAACTGGCCGTGGTCATGGGCTCCTGCACGGCCGGCGGCGCCTATGTGCCGGCCATGGCGGACGAGGCAATCATGGTTCGCCAGCAGGCCACCATTTTTCTCGCCGGCCCGCCGCTGGTGAAGGCCGCCACCGGGGAAGTGGTCAGCGCCGAAGACCTGGGCGGTGCCGATGTGCACTGCAAGATCTCTGGCGTGGCCGACCATTACGCCGATAACGACGAACATGCCCTGGCCCTGGCCCGCCGCAGCGTGGCCAACCTGAACTGGCGCAAACTCGGCGACGTGCAGCAGCGCCAGCCCATTGCCCCGCTGTATGCGGCGCACGAGCTGTACGGCGTGGTGTCGGCAGACCCCAAGCAGCCTTTCGATGTCCGGGAAGTGATTGCGCGCCTGGTGGACGGTTCGGTGTTCGATGAGTTCAAGGCGCTGTTCGGCACCACGCTGGTCTGCGGGTTTTCTCACTTGCACGGCTATCCGGTGGCCATCCTGGCGAACAACGGGATCCTGTTCGCCGAGGCCGCGCAGAAAGGCGCGCACTTCATCGAACTGGCCTGCCAGCGCGGCATTCCCCTGTTGTTCCTGCAGAACATCACCGGTTTCATGGTCGGCCAGAAATACGAAGCCGGCGGCATTGCCAAGCACGGCGCGAAACTGGTCACGGCCGTCGCCTGCGCCCAGGTGCCGAAGTTTACCGTGATCATCGGCGGCAGCTTCGGCGCGGGCAACTACGGCATGTGCGGCCGCGCGTACGACCCGCGGTTCCTGTGGATGTGGCCGAATGCGCGGATCGGCGTGATGGGTGCCGAACAGGCGGCTGGCGTGCTGGTGCAGGTCAAGCGCGAACAGGCCGAGCGCAGTGGCCACCCGTTCAGCACCGCACAGGAAGCCGAGATCAAGCAACCGATCCTCGACCAGTACGAAGAGCAGGGCCATCCCTACTATTCCAGCGCACGGCTGTGGGATGACGGCGTCATCGACCCGGCCCAGACCCGCGATGTGCTGGGGCTGGCCTTGTCGGCCTCACTCAACGCGCCCATTGAATCGAGCCGCTTCGGCGTGTTCCGGATGTAACGGGGAATGCCCATGGATAACTTCAACACCCTCGAATTGCTCAGCGACCCACGTGGCTTCGCCACCTTGTGGCTCAGCCGTGAGTCGAAGAACAACGCGTTCAATGCCCAGATGATCCGTGAACTGATCCTCGCCCTGGATCAGGTCGGCAGCGATCCGAACCTGCGCTTCCTGCTGATCCGTGGCCGCGGCAAGCATTTCAGCGCCGGCGCCGACCTGGCCTGGATGCAGCAATCGGCCGAACTCGATTACCACACCAACCTCGACGACGCCCGGGAACTGGCGGAGCTGATGTACAACCTCGCCAAGCTGAAGATCCCCACGCTGGCCGTCGTGCAGGGCGCCGCCTTTGGCGGTGCGCTGGGCCTGATCAGCGCCTGCGACATGGCCATTGGTGCCGACGAGGCGCAGTTCTGCCTGTCGGAAGTGCGCATAGGCCTGGCACCGGCGGTCATCAGCCCGTTCGTCGTCCAGGCCATCGGCGAACGGGCCGCCCGGCGCTACGCGTTGACCGCGGAACGTTTCGGCGGACAGCGTGCGAGGGAGATCGGTTTGCTGTCGGAAAGTTACCCGGCCGAGGCGTTGGATCATCACCTCGAACAATGGATCGACAACCTGCTGCTCAACAGCCCGGCGGCCATGCGCGCCAGCAAGGACTTGCTGCGTGAGGTCGGCCACGGTGCCCTGACCCCGGCGCTGCGACGCTACACCGAAAACGCCATCGCCCGCATCCGTGTCAGCCCCGAGGGCCAGGAGGGCCTACGCGCCTTTCTGCAAAAGCGCGCGCCAAACTGGCAAGCCGAGTCGAATAACAAGGAGCCGCGTCGATGAGCGCCCCCGCCCTCACCACATTGTTGGTGGCCAACCGTGGCGAAATCGCCTGCCGCGTGATGCGCACCGCCAAGGCCATGGGCCTGACCACCGTGGCCGTGCACAGCGCCACCGATCGCGATGCCCGTCATAGCCGCGAAGCCGACATCCGTGTCGACCTGGGCGGCAGCAAGGCCGCCGACAGTTACTTGCAGATCGACAAACTGATCGCCGCGGCCCAGGCCAGTGGTGCCCAGGCGATCCACCCCGGCTATGGCTTCCTGTCCGAAAACGCCGGGTTCGCCCGGGCGATCGAAAACGCCGGGCTGATCTTCCTCGGCCCACCGGCCTCGGCCATCGATGCCATGGGCAGCAAGTCCGCGGCCAAAGCCCTGATGGAAACCGCCGGCGTGCCCTTGGTGCCGGGTTACCACGGCGAAGCCCAAGACCTGGAAACCTTCCGCGACGCCGCCGAACGCATCGGCTATCCGGTGCTGCTCAAGGCCACGGCCGGTGGTGGCGGCAAGGGCATGAAGGTCGTCGAGGATGTCAGCCAGTTGGCCGAAGCCCTGGCCTCGGCCCAGCGAGAGGCGCAATCTTCATTTGGCGACTCGCGCATGCTGGTGGAAAAGTACCTGCTCAAGCCACGCCATGTGGAAATCCAGGTCTTTGCCGACCGCCACGGCCATTGCCTGTACCTCAATGAACGCGACTGCTCGATCCAGCGTCGCCATCAGAAAGTGGTGGAAGAAGCCCCCGCCCCTGGCCTGACCCCGACCTTGCGCCGGGCGATGGGGGAAGCGGCCGTGCGCGCGGCCCAGGCGATCGGCTACGTCGGCGCCGGCACGGTGGAGTTCCTGCTGGATTCGCGGGGCGAGTTTTTCTTCATGGAAATGAACACCCGGTTGCAAGTCGAGCATCCGGTCACCGAAGCGATCACCGGGTTGGACCTGGTGGCCTGGCAGATCCGCGTCGCCCAAGGCGAGCCGTTGCCGATCACCCAGGACCAGGTGCCGTTGCTGGGCCACGCCATCGAAGTGCGCCTGTACGCCGAAGACCCGACCAACGATTTCCTCCCGGCCACCGGGCGCCTGGCGTTGTATCGCGAATCGGCCGACGGGCCGGGTCGGCGGGTCGACAGCGGCGTGGCGCAAGGCGATGAGATCTCGCCGTTCTACGACCCGATGCTCGGCAAGCTGATCGCCTGGGGCGAAGATCGCGAGCAGGCACGATTGCGGCTGTTGAGCATGCTCGATGAGTTTGCCATCGGCGGGCTGAAGACCAACATCGGCTTTCTGCGCCGCATCGTGGCCCACCCGGCCTTCGCGGCAGCCGAACTGGACACCGGATTTATCCCACGCCACCAGACGCAATTGCTGCCAGAACCCGGCGAGCTGGATGACGACTTCTGGTTCGCAGCGGCCCAGGCATTTGCCCTGGGCCTGACACCGCAGGTGCGTGGCGACGACGTGCATTCGCCTTGGGCCCACACCAGCGGTTTGCGCCTGGGATTGCCTGGGGAAACCAGCCTGCACTTGAGCTGCGAAGGACAAGACCGTGCGATCACGCTGGCCCCTGATGCCTCCGGCGTCGAGTTAGTCGACGAGCGATTGACCCTCGAGCACAACGGTCTGCGTCGCAGCCACCGTGCCATTCGCCAGGGCGACAGCGTGTATCTGCAATGGCAAGGCGACCTGCATCGGATCGACCGGTACGACCCGCTGGCCGCCGCCGAAGCCAGCCACAGCCATCAGGGGGGCCTGACGGCGCCCATGAACGGCAGCATCGTGCGGGTGTTGGTGAGCGTGGGCCAAGCGGTGGAGGCCGGGGCCCAGTTGGTGGTGCTCGAAGCGATGAAGATGGAGCACAGCATTCGTGCCCCCCAGGCCGGCGTGATCAAGGCGTTGTATTGCCAGGAAGGCGAAATGGTCAGCGAAGGCAGCGCCCTGGTGGCGTTCGAAGAGTAGTCATCGGCCCGCTTGCAGGGCCGATGCGCTCAGAAGCGGATGGTGGCCTGCACCACCACGCCGATCATGCGGCATTGCTCGGTGTACAGGCTTTTCGGGTAAGTCGGATTGAGCGGGACCAGGTAACGCTGGCCGCTCTCCTCGATCAGTTTGCGAAAGGTCGCGTCGCTGCTGCCAGGCAAATAGGCCACCACCAGCTTGCCGGGCACCGCTTCGATCGCCGGGTCCACCAGGATCGACATGCCCTCGGGAATGCTCAGGCCGCTTGGGGCGGTCATGGCATCGCCCACCACCACCAGCCAGAATGCTTCGCCCTGGGCGTGGTAATCCGTCAGCTCATAGCGGACCTCGCCCTCGCGCACATGGCCGACCTGGTGCCATTCACTGACCGGGTAACGGAAGTACGGGTTGTACTTCTGCGCCAGCGCCAGGCCCTCCTCCGTGGAGGTGTCCGGTTCGCGAATCACCATCGCCACTTCGAGGAATTCCAGCCCCAGCTCCTGCAGGACCCGATTCATGTCGTCGACACTGGGTTGCCGGCGCTTGGTCAACCAATGGCCGACGCCGCCCTGGGACATTCCCAACCGTTCTGCCAGCACCACTTGCGTGATGTGCAGCTCCTTCATCTTGGCCTTGACCAACTCTATCCATTTATCCATGTGCGGCACGATACGTGGCTGGCTCCGACCATCAAAACACAAAATGTAGTATTTAAATTATCGTCACAATTACGATGGGTACTATTCTGGATTCAGGATTTTCAGCCCCCACACGGAGAACCGCGAGACCATGGACACTTCCAACAAGGAACAGCCCAACACCCCGTACGACAGCTTATTCACGTCATTGCAGGACTGCCCGGCGGCGCAACGCGCGCTCGATTACTACTTGAAACCGGGTGTGTCGAATGCCCCGGCAGAACATCGCTTCTTCGACGTCAACCACAACATCGGCGCGGAGGAAGCCCTGGTCCACGCGTGCGACCTGCTGCGCTGCGCGGCGGCCACGGCCCACGAATCCGCCAACCGATTGGACGGATCCAGCCGCGACCTGGCCTTCTCGGTAGTGCACATGATTGATCTGGTCAAGGTGATGCTCGACCGATCCCTGGATGGCTACCCGACTCGTCAGGCGTAGCAAGGGAAGGTTGGCGCGGAGCGCGGACAACAGGAAAATTTTTCCAATCGATGCGATAAAACCATTTGACTTGCAAATGATAATGATTATTATTGCATCAACTGGTCGCGAGATCAGTCGATAGTCCAGAAGACCTTGGTCGGACTTCTGGAATATCTCCTCATCAGGCTAATCACGGTTTTTGACCCGGCTTTTTGCCGGGTCTTTTTTTTTGCCGATTTTCGGCTTATGGCTTCAGGCTAATGAAGTCTTTGGGTGTCGCTGAATCTGTTGGCGGCGATGATAGCAAATGAACATCTATTTTCAAGCATCCCCGTCCGCGCAAGCCGAAACGATCGATTGCCAGCACTTGAGAATCAATTGCGGACTCTCTAAGCTGACTCGGCGTCCAGGGAGGACGCCCCCGCTCTTTGCTTGATGTAAATCGTCCTGACTTTCCCTTCCCAGCGTGTAAAGTAACGGCCATAAAATCCTGTTCAGGAATCGTGACCGTGGCTAAATCTTCCTTCGATATCAGCGCCAACTTTGACAGCGGCAACATTGAAGTCGTCGACATCAGCAACCCGTTGCAGTCGCTGCTCAAGATCCGGCCCGATACCCGCAGCCCGCATTTGCAGTGGTTCCACTTCAAGGCCAGCGGCCTGCATGTCGGCCAGGAATATTCCTTCCGCCTGCTCAATGCCAGCCAATCGTCGTACAACAAGGCGTGGACCGGCTACCAGACCGTCGCGTCCTACGACCACGTCAATTGGTTCCGCATTCCGACCCAGTTCGAGGGTGACGCCCTGCGCTTTCACCTGGAAGCCGAACAGCCCCACGCTTGGTTCGCCTACTTCGAACCCTACAGCCGTGGTCGTCACGACTGGCTGATCGAACAGGCACTGCACAAGGCCGGCACCGAGCTGCTGGCCGTGGGCAAGAGCGTCGAAGGCCGTGACATCCAGCTGCTGCGCAAGGGCAATGGCAGCGACGGTCGGCGCAAGATCTGGATCATCGCCCAGCAGCACCCCGGAGAACACATGGCCGAGTGGTTCATGGAAGGCGTGATCGAGCGTCTCCAGCACACGGATGATGCGCAACTGAACCGGCTGCTGGACAAGGCCGACCTGTACCTGGTGCCCAACATGAACCCGGACGGCGCATTCCATGGGCACCTGCGCACCAACGCCAATGGCCAGGACCTCAACCGCGCTTGGCAGAACGCCAGCCCGGAAATCAGCCCCGAGGTGTTTTTCGTACAGCAGCAGATGGAAAAGTACGGCGTCGACCTGTTCCTGGACGTGCATGGCGACGAGGAAATCCCCCACGTCTTCACCGCCGCCTGCGAGGGCAACCCCGGCTATACCCCACGTATCGCCCACCTCGAAGAACGCTTTCGCAGCCACCTCAAACACCAGACCAAAGACTTCCAGACCACCCACGGCTACGTTCGCGACGAACCGGGCCAGGCCAACATGACACTGGCCTGCAACGCGGTCGGGCAGAAATACGACTGCCTGTCACTGACCCTGGAAATGCCGTTCAAGGACCACAACGATCACCCGAACCCGCTCACCGGCTGGTCCGGCAAACGCTCGATGCAGTTGGGCAAGGACGTATTGAGCACCCTGGGCGATTTGGTCGACGAGTTGCGCTGATCCTGCGACGGCCCCCATGATCGGTGGCGAGGGCAACGAAGCCCCTCGCCACCGGTGTATCAACCCTTGCCGCGCAACATACTGTCCAACACCTCGTCCCGACGCACCCAGGCGTGAAACAACGCCGCCGCCAGATGCAGCAGCACCGTCAGGAACAACAGGTAAGCCAGGTAGCCATGGGCCTTGCGCAACAGGGCGAAGGTCTGCGCATGCGCGGGCAGGATCGACGGCAGTTGCAGCCAATGGCCGAGCATCACCGGGTCACCCGCCGCTGAAATCATGCCCCAGCCCAACAGCGGCAGGACCAGTATCAAGGCGTACAACAGCACATGCGAAGCCTTGGCCGCCAGCACCTGCCAACCCGGCAGATCGGCCGGCAGCGGTGGTTGCCGAGTGCTGAAGCGCACCACCAGGCGCACGATCACCAGCAGCAGAATCGCGATGCCCAAGGGTTTGTGCAGTTGCAGTAACCATTCATGGCGTTCGGACACCGAGGCGACCATGCCGGCGCCGATGAACAACATGGCGATGATCATCAGCGCCATCAGCCAGTGCAGCAGTCGGGCCAGCGGAGCAAAGTGACGAGGGGCGCTCATGGGCGGGCCTCCTGGGTGGCGGGCAGTTGGCTCACTTCGCTGGTGCGCCGCAGGTAGGAAGTGGCATACGCAGCGGAGCGCGCCGCCAACAGTGGATCATCGGACCCTTCGATGCCGGCCGGCAGGATCAGCGGGTCATAGTTGATATCGCGGCACTCGCCCTGGTCCTGCGCCTGGGAGCGCTCCAGCACCAGCGTACCGGCATTGATCACCTTGCGCTCCGTCGGCCAGGGCTTGCTGGCATCGTTCACCGGGTCGCCCGGTTCGGCCAGGGTAATCCTCAACTGCCAACGCAGTGGCCCGGCCGCGAGCCGCTTCACCAGATCCTGCTCAAGGAAGTCGGCCCCCTGGGGCAGCGTCGCATCCGCGGCGTCCTGGCTCTGCGGTACCACGCCCCAGCGTACCGCCTGGCGCTGGCCGGCGGGGGTGACCAGGTAAAAGGCATTGATGCCGTTAAAGGTCTCGGTGGCATAACTGGCCGATGGTTTGGCGGTCTTGATCCATTGCAGGAACGGCGTGGCCTCCGGGTGCGCGGCAAAGAACGCCGGCGCCGCGGCAGGGTTCGGTTTTCCCGTGGCCGGATCCGGCGATTGAGCCTGCTGCAACTGGTAGAACGCATCGGGCGTGCCCACCGGGAACACCGGCATGCTGTTCATGCCGGTGCGCCATTGCTGGCCGTTTTCCTGGGTGAACCGCAGCGCCAGGCTACGAATCGGGACACTCGCGTCCGGTGCATACGGGTTGCCGCTGGGCAAGGCGAAACGCCCGACCACTGGCGTGCGCGCCTGCGTGAAGACCTGGGCGCTGGAATAGGCCGCGGCCTCGCCACTGCTTTCAAAATAGCCCGCCACGCAGACACCTTTCGAATGATTGCGGCGAAAGCCCGGATGCACGCCGTTGTTTTTTTCCAGCACGTTGACCAAGGCATTGGGCGTCAGGCGCTGTGGGTCGAGGGTGCCGTTGACGTAGGCAAAAGCCCCGGCCAGCGCCGCGACAATCACGCCAATGCCGGCCAGGCGCAGGGTCAGGCCGGCGGCACTCAGCGGCGGCCTGCTCGATGAGGAGGAAGGGTCAACCATGACGAAGCTCCAAGGCTCAAGGCCGTTTGAGGAAATGGACCCGTCAGACGAAGGGCCAGCAGGTTTATTCCCACGCCTCGTATTTATTTTTCCCGCGCTGGAATAATCTCGTTCGTCGGTCGTCTTTCCAGTCCCGGCGCAGTGACTGCCCCAGAAGCGACACTCCCATGAACGAACTCGATGAACAGTTGCGCGAACTCATCCCCAGGCTCCGGCGCTTTGCCGTGTCGCTGACGCGCAACCCGAGCAACGCCGACGACCTAGTGCAGGCATGCCTGGAACGGGCGTTGTCAAAATGGGGCGACAAGCGTCGGGAAGGCGACCTGCGGGCCTGGCTGTTTTCGATTCTTTACCGGCAGTTTCTCGATGCCCATCGCCGTTCCCGACGGTATGCACGCATGCTCGAATTTTTCACCGGCCGCGACGAGGCCCACCCTTCGGCCGAACGCAGCGTGATCGCGCAGGCGTCCCTGCAGGCCTTCGATCAACTGACGACCGAACAGCGTGCACTGTTGCTGTGGGTCTCGGTGGAAGGCCTGAGCTATCAGCAAGTCGCCGACATCCTCGGCGTGCCGACCGGCACGGTGATGTCCCGGCTGTCCCGCGCTCGCCAAGCCCTGCGCCAACTCAGCGATGGCGAAATCACCCGCCCTGCCCTGCGGATACTCAAATGATCAGCATGCCCCCCAACGACAACGACCTGAACGCCTTCGTCGATCGCCAACTGAGCGAAGCCGACCGACGCCTGGTGGAAACCTACCTTGCCCATCATCCCGACGTCGCCGCCCGGGTCCGGGCCTGGCAACAGGACGCGCAACACCTGCGCACGGCCCTCGGCGGCACGCTGCAACAACCGGCCAATCCAGCCCTCGACCCGGCGATGATTCGCCGGCGCCTCAATCACCGGTTCCGGCGTCACCTGGCCAGCGCGGCGGTATTGCTGTTGGCCGTCAGCGTCGGCGGATTCAGCGGCTGGCAGGCGCGAGAAATGACCCTGCTCAGAAGTGCCGCGCCCATGGCCGACGCCTTGCAGGCGTACCGCTTGTTTGCCCAGCAAGGCGTTTTACCGGCCGACTACCAGACGGGCGATGAGCACAGCATGCAAGCCTGGCTCGACCGCTACTTCACCCAGGCCAACCGCCTGCCGGACCTGTCGAACGCCGGCTTCAAGCCAGTCAGCGGCCGCCTGCTCAGCACCGAACAAGGCGCCGCGGCCATGGTGGTCTACCAGGACCCGACCGGGGAAAAGATCAGCTTCTATGTGCGGCCACCGGGTCCGAAGAATTTCCTGCTACCACGCGGCAGCCGTCGCGACGGCGAACTGCAGGCCGAGTACTGGTCCGGGCCAGGGTACAACTACGCGATGGTCATTCCCAGCGATACGCCGACAACGCAGCGCCTCAAACAGACCCTGAACTTCTGATCACGACGGGGAAGTCCTGAACCACTGATGCCATCGCCCTCCTCTGTGGAAGCGGGCCTGCTCGCGAAGGCAGTGTGTCAGGCAACCTCATTGTGTTGCGGCCATCGCCTTCGCGAGCAAGCTCGCTCCCACAAGGGCCCCGGGCGGCCTCAACCCTGTCCAAACACCTGCGAAGGCCGGCGCAGCAGCGGGTCGAACGGGTTGATCCGCGGCCCGATCGACGCCGCCTCGCGCTTGAGCATTTCCACCACCGTCGGCAGGCGATCAGGGCCCAGGCGGTCGCTGATCGTCGCCACACTCAAGGCCGCCACGGCCCGGCCATCGCGGTCCAGGATCGGCACCGCCACGCCGGCCATGCCCTGCAGCACGCCGGTGTTGCGCCCCGCGTAACCCTGGGCGCGCACGTTCTCCACTTCCGAACGCAGGAAGACTTCGTCGTACAGGTGGAAATCCTTGAGCCGCGGCAGGTTGTAATGAATCACCGTGTCGCGCTCTTCCTCCGGCAGGAACGCCAGGATCGCCAGGCTGCCCTGACCCACGCCGAGCGCCACCCGGCCGCCGATGTCGCCGGTAAACGTGCGGATCGGGAACGGCCCTTCACTGCGGTCCAGGCAGATGGCATCGAACCCGCAGCGGGCCAGCAGGAACAATGAATCGCCCAGGGACGCCGACAGCCGCAGCATGGCCGGCCGCACCAGTTCGCGCAGATTGCCGGTGTTGCCTGCGCGGGCGGCCAGGGCGAAGAAGTCCAGGCTCAGCCGGTAGCGCTTGGTGCGCGCGTCCTGCTCGACCATGCCCTCGTCCATCAGGCTGCGCAACAAGCGATGGGTCGTCGGCTGGGACAACCCGATGCGCTGGGCCAGTTGGGTCACCCGCTCTCCACCCTCGACGGTGTCGCCCAGGCTGCGCAACACGGCAAACAGCCGGGACACAGCGCCTACGCCTACTTCGCTCTTTTCATTATTCCGATCAGTGGAATTATTCATCCAATATCCGCACAAGAAATTTACTCAACGAATGAAACTGAAAATAGTCATCGTCTCAGTGAAATAGATCATTGAGCCCATCCTATTCTTCGTCCTACTCTGCGTCCATACAGGGGCGATTCGAACAACAGCGGCAGCCGACCCACGTCGAGCGCCAACGCACCCGCAGCACCTTTTCGTATCTGCCCATACAAAAAAGCGCGCCTTACGGCGACGCATAACAATTCCAGGTGGAGCGCAGCGATGGCTTTCGTGCAACTTGAAGGACTTGGCAAACGTTACGGCGACATCGACGCCGTGGTCGCCACCGACCTCTCGGTGGACAAAGGTGAATTCGTCTCCCTGCTCGGCCCCTCCGGCTGCGGCAAGACCACCACGTTGCAAATGATCGCCGGCTTCGTCGAAGTCAGCAGCGGGCGCATCCTGCTGGACGGCCGCGATATCACCCATGCCAAGCCCGCCAGTCGTGGCCTGGGGGTGGTGTTCCAGAGTTATGCGCTGTTCCCCCACATGACCGTCAGGGATAACGTCGCCTTCGGCCTGCGCATGCGCAAGGTGCCCCAGGCGGACCTGCAACAACGAGTCGCGCGAGTACTGAAACTGGTGCGCCTGGACCCACACGCCGACCGTTATCCCCGGGAATTGTCAGGCGGCCAGCGCCAACGCGTCGCCCTGGCCCGGGCGCTGGTGATCGAACCCCCGGTGCTGCTGCTCGACGAACCGCTGTCCAACCTCGACGCCAACCTGCGCGAGGAAATGCAATACGAGATCCGCCGCATCCAGCGCGAAGTCGGAATCACCACGTTGATGGTGACCCACGACCAATCCGAAGCCTTGTCCATCAGTGACCGCGTCGTGGTGATGCAGGCCGGGCGCATCACCCAGGTCGACGTGCCCTACACCCTCTACGAACACCCGCGCACCGAATTCATTTCAGGCTTCGTCGGCAAAGCCAACCTGCTGCCCGGCGAGCGCGACAGCAACGGCGTCGTCCAGGCCTCGCTCCACGGCCAGGGCGACCTGACGCTGAGCCTGCGCCCGGAAAAAATCGACCTCTGCCCCGCCGGCTCCGGCCGACTGCAAGGCACCCTGGCCAGTCGCTTTTTTCTTGGCAGCCAATGGCTGTACGGCGTCTCGACCAGCCTCGGCGAACTGTGCGTGGTGCGGCGCAACGACGGCGGCGCACCACTGGCCGAAGGCACGCCGGTGGGCCTGGACTGGGACCCGGCGTTGCTGCGGGTACTGAGCCACGACGAGGTGCCGGCGTGAAGTGGATCGCGGCCATGCGCCGCGCACGCAACGGCTACCTGATGTCTGCGCCCGCCCTGGCCTTGTACCTGGGCTTGCTGGTCGTCCCGCTGGGCCTGACGCTGGTGCTGTCGTTCAATATCTTCGACTACGGCTCGGGTATCGACAGCAACGCCTACACCGTCGACCACTATGCCAGCCTGCTCGGTGACCCGTACTTCTACGAGATCTTTTTGCGCACCTTGTGGATCAGTGCACTGACCACTCTCCTGTGCGTGCTCATCGGCGTGCCCGAAGCCTACGTGCTCAGTCGCATGGGCGCGCCGTGGCGCTCGATCTTCCTGATCCTGATCCTCACACCGTTGCTGATATCGGTGGTGGTCCGCGCCTTCGGCTGGAGCCTGCTGCTCGGTGCCGACGGCCTCGTCAATCAGACCCTGCAGGCCTTCGGTGGCTCACCGATGAAGCTGCTCTACACGCCGTTTGCCGTGGTCATCGCCCTGGTCCACGTGATGCTGCCGTTCATGATCATCCCGGTCTGGACCTCGCTGCAGAAACTCGATCCCGCCGCCGAACAGGCCGCGCTGTCGCTGGGGGCAAGCCAGTTCACGGTGATCCGCCAGGTGGTGCTGCCACAGATCATGCCCGGCGTGCTGTCGGGCACGCTGATCGTGTTCGGCCTCGCCGCCAGCTCGTTCGCCATCCCCGGACTGCTTGGCGGGCGGCGCCTGAAAATGGTCGCCACGCTGATCTACGACCAGTACCTGTCGGAACTCAATTGGCCCATGGGGGCCGCCATCGCCGTCGCGCTGCTGCTGCTCAACCTGCTGATCATGCTCTCGTGGAACCGCATGATCGAAGGCCGCTACAAGAAGTCATTGGGGTAACTCGTCATGTCCAGGAACGGTCCTTTCGCCCTGTTGTTCCATGCCTTGGTGGTGGTGTTCATGCTCGCGCCGCTGGTGGTGGTGTGCCTCGTGGCCTTCACCCCGGAAAACACCCTGAGCCTGCCGACCACGACGTTTTCGTTGCGCTGGTTCCGCGCCGTGTTCGAACGCGCAGACTTTGTCGATGCGTTCTACAACAGCCTGATCCTGGCGTTCTGCGCCGCCTCGCTGGCCACGGTGATCGCGGTGCCGGCGGCCCTGGCGATCACCCGGCTCGAATTCCCCGGCCGGGACTTCTTCAACGGCCTGTTCCTGTCGCCGATCATCATTCCGCACCTGGTGCTCGGGGTGGCGCTGCTGCGTCTGTTTGCCCTGATGGGCGTGAATGGCAATTTCACCTGGCTGATCTTTGCCCATGTGCTGGTGATCACGCCGTATGTGCTGCGCCTGGTGCTCGCCTCGGCCATCGGCCTGGACCGCAGTGCCGAGCAGGCCGCGCAATCGCTGGGGGCCGGGCGCTTTACGCTGTTTCGGCAAATCACCCTGCCCATGATCCTGCCAGGGGTGGCCGGGGGCTGGTTGCTGGCGTTCATCAACAGTTTCGATGAGGTCACGTTGTCGATCTTCGTCACCTCGCCGGCCACGCAGACCTTGCCGGTGCGCATGTACGTCTACGCCACTGAATCCATCGACCCGATGATGGCGGCGGTGTCGGCCCTGGTCATCGCGCTCACGGCACTGACGATGATTCTGCTCGATCGGGTCTATGGCCTGGATCGGGTCCTGGTAGGTAAACAATGAGGGCGCCATGGCTCTTTTGAAACGACTGGCCGAAGGCGACCGCCCGGCCCTGCACTTTACCCTCGACGGCGCACCGGCCACCGGCCTGTTGGGCGACACCCTGCTCACTGCCGTGTTGACCTGCAGCGACCATCTGCGCGGCAGCGACTTCAGCGCCGAACCCCGGGCCGGCTTCTGCCTGATGGGCGCCTGCCAGGACTGCTGGGTCCGCCTGGGCGACGGCCGCCGCGTCCGGGCCTGCTCGACCCTGCTCGAAGCAGGCCATCAGATCAGCCGTGAACCGGGGCGGCGTGTATGAGCGCCGCCTTCGTCGAATGGGCCGCCGTCTTCGCGGGCAAGCCCGCTCCCACAGGGGATGGGTGGCGAACACAACATCGAGAATCACCACAGGCTCATTGTGGGAGCGGGCTTGCCCGCGACTGCGTCTTGCCTGTCAATGCCTTCGCTGAATGTCCCGCCGTCTTCGCGGGCAAGCCCGCTCCCACAGGGGATGGGTGGCGAACACGACATCGAAAATCACCACAGGCCCATTGTGGGAGCGGGCTTGCCCGCGAAGGCGGCGTCACCCGCGCCGCAAATCCCCACCCCCAGCCGACGAGGTGGCCATGAAACCCATCGCCATCATCGGCGCGGGCCCGGCCGGTATTCGTGCCGCGCAAACCCTGGTCGCCCACGGTGTCTACCCCGTTCTGCTGGACGAGGCAGCCCGCGGCGGCGGACAGATCTATCGGCGCCAACCGGCCAATTTCAAGCGCTCGCCAGCCAAGCTCTATGGCTTCGAGGCGCAAAAGGCCAATGCCCTGCACCAGACCCTCGACGACCTGCGCGACCAGCTCGATTACCGTCCCGACACACTGGTATGGAACGCCGAGGGCGGTCTGCTGGACACCTTGCACGAAGGGCGCGCCGAGCGCCTCGAATACGCCAGCGTGATCGTCGCCACCGGCGCCACCGACCGCATCCTGCCCGTGCCGGGTTGGACCTTGCCGGGGGTGTACAGCCTCGGCGCGGCGCAGATCGCCCTGAAGTTCCAGGGCTGCGCCATCGGCGAGCGGGTGGTGTTCGCCGGCAGCGGACCGCTGTTGTACCTGGTGGCGTATCAGTACGCCCGCGCGGGCGCCCAGGTGGTCGCCGTGCTCGACAGTTCACCGTTCAGCGCCCAGGTTCGCGCCCTGCCCGGCTTGCTGGCCCAGCCCGCCACCCTGGCCAAGGGGCTGTATTACCGCGCCTGGCTGACAGCTCACGGCATCAAGGTGCTGCAAGGCGCCCGCCTCTCGCACATCGACGGCGCACACAGGGTGCAATCGCTGCGCTGGCGCAACGCCAAGGGCGAGCACAGCCTCGAATGCGACGCGGTGGCCTTCGCCCATGGCTTGCGCAGCGAAACCCAGCTGGCCGACCTGCTCGGCTGCGGGTTTTCCTGGAACCCCCTCAACCGCGCCTGGCTGCCGCAACGCGACGGTGCCGGGCGCAGCAGCGTTCCCGGGGTCTACCTGGCTGGCGACGGCGCCGCCATCATGGGCGCCGATGCGGCGGAAATGGCCGGAGAGCGCGCCGCCTTGGCCCTGCTCGAAGACCTCGGCTACCGGATCGATTCGCAGCGCTGCCACCAACTGGAGCAGGCCCTGGAGCGCATCGGCCAATTCCGGCAAGGCCTGGAGCGTGCATTTGCCTTCCCCGAAGGCTGGGCGGCCGACGCCGCCGACCAGCTGATGATCTGCCGCTGCGAAGAAGTCAGCGTCGGTGACATCCGCCGGGTGGTGGGCGAAGGCCATTGGGAGATCAACCGGGTCAAGGCCCATTGCCGGGTCGGCATGGGCCGCTGCCAGGGCCGTATGTGCGGCGCCGCGGTGGCGGAAATCATTGCCTGCGAGAGTGGCCGCCCGGTCTCCGACATCGGCCGCCTGCGGGCCCAGGCGCCCATCAAGCCCGTGCCGTTCGGCCTGGAGGTGGCGCCATGAACGACGTCGACGTGGTGATCATTGGCGGCGGCATCGTGGGCGCCTCGGCCGCATTGTTCCTGAGCCGGGCCGGACGCCGGGTGGCGCTGCTGGAGCGGGATTTCTGCGGGTCGCACTCAAGCGGCGTGAACTACGGCGGCGTCAGGCGCCAGGGTCGTCCCTTGTCGCAACTGCCGTTGTCGCAACGGGCCCATGAAATCTGGAGCCAACTCCCCCAGTTGATCGGCATCGACGGCGAGTACCACCGCAGCGGCCACCTGAAACTGGCCCGCAGCCTCGACGATCTTCGCGCCCTGCACGACTATGCCGCCAGCAGCCAGGGCTTCGGCCTTGACCTGCAACTGCTCGATCGCGACCAGTTGCGCGCCCGTTTCCCGTGGGTCGGCGCCGTGGCGGTCGGGGCATCGTTTTGCCCGGATGACGGCCACGCCAATCCGCGCCTGGTGTCGCCGGCCTTTGCCCAGGCCGCCCGCCGGCACGGCGCACAAGTGCACGAACAATGCGCCGTCGACAGCGTGGACCATGACGGCCATCGCTTCGCCGTACACACTCGCACAGGCCTGGTGTTCCACGCGCCCTGGTTACTGAACTGCGCTGGAGCCTGGGCGAGCCACTTCGCCGCGCAATTCGGCGAAGCGGTGCCGATGCACGCCGGGCATCCGGCAATGCTGGTCACTGAACCGCTGCCCGTGGTCATGGACGCCAGCACGGGCGTCGAAGGCGGCGGGATCTACGCGCGCCAGGTCGCACGGGGCAATTGCGTCCTGGGCGGCGGCCAGGGTTTTGCCCTGGACGAGGCGCGCGCCCGGCCAGGACAGAATGCCGTGATCGAAATCCTGCGCCAGGCCGTGGAACTCTATCCATTTTTGGAAGGCGCCCAGGCGATTCGTACCTGGAGCGGCACCGAAGGTTACCTGCCCGATCGCCAGCCGGTGATCGGCCCCAGCAGCACCCAACCCGGCCTGTTGCATGCGTTCGGCTTTGCCGGCGCCGGCTTCCAGATCGGCCCCGCGGTGGGCCAGGCGCTCACCGAGATCATCTGCAGCGGCGCGTCGAGCACGCCGCTGGATGCGTTTTCCATCACCCGGTTTCACTCCATCTCCGTTGCTTGATAGAGGAAGGTCGCGCCATGAATAACGTCAAACGCACTGCACTGCTGGGTTGTGCCTGCTTGAGCGCATCGCTCACCGCCGGCCAGGCATACGCCGAGCCAACGCTTTACCTGGGCATGAACGGCGGCACCATGGAACGGCTTTACGCCGACAAGGTCCTGCCGGCCTTCGAGAAAGCCAACAACGTCAAGGTGGTGATCGTGCCCGGCACGTCCGCCGACATCCTGGCCAAGGTCCAGGCCAGCAAAGGCAACCCGCAGATGCACGTGATGTTCCTCGATGACGGCATCATGTACCGCGCCATCTCCATGGGGCTGTGCGACAAACTCGAAGACAGCCCGACCCTGGCGCAGATCCCGGCCAAGGGCCGTATCAAGGACCAGGCCGTGGCCGTCAGCCTCGGGGTGACGGGGCTGGCCTACAACACGCGGTTGTTCAAGGAAAAAGGCTGGAATGCACCGACTTCCTGGATGGACCTGGCCGACCCGCGCTTCAAGGACAAAGTGGTGTTCCAATCGATGGCCTCGTCGACCTTCGGCCTGCACGGTTTCCTGATGTTCAACCGGATCCAGGGCGGCAGTGAAAATGACGTCGAACCGGGCTTCAAAGCCTGGCCGAACACCGTCGGGCGCAACGTGCTGGAATACATTCCCAGCTCGGCGAAGATCTCTGAAATGCTGCAGACCGACGAAGCGGCGCTGTTCCCGCTTACGCCGACCCAGGTGACCGCGCTGAAACTCAAGGGCATGCCGGTGGAATACGCGCAGCCGAAGGAAGGCGCGGTGGTCCTCAACGTCGCCGAATGCACCATCGCCCAGAACACCCAACCCGAACTGGCGCAGAAACTCGCCGCCTTCCTGCTGACGCCTGAAGCCCAGGCCATTGCCCTGGAAGAAGGCGACCAGATCCCGTCCAACCCCAACACCCCGACCACCGACAAGACCCGTGGCCAGGTACAAGCGATGAAGCAATACCTGGAAACCGCGATTGCCGTGGACTGGGACCAGGTCAACGAACAGCGCCCCGCCTGGAATGCGCGCTGGAACCGCAGCATCGAGCGCTAACCGGTATGGCGGATGTGGCGAGGGGATTTATCTCCCTCGCCACAGGGTTTTGTAACAGAATAGCCGGCATCAGACGCTTCTGGATCGACAGCGACCGCCCTCCATGGATACCCTCACACGACTTCGCGCCGGCCAGCTCTCGGGCGTCACCCGCCTGGACCTGGCCTGCGGCCTGACACAGTTTCCCGCGGAAATCTTCGACCTGGCCGACTCCCTCGAGATCCTCAATCTCAGCGGCAACCAGCTCGACACACTGCCCGACGACCTGCATCGGCTGACTCGCCTGCGGGTGTTGTTCTGCTCGGACAACCGCTTCACCGAACTGCCCGAATGCCTGGGTCGGTGCGACGCATTGACCATGGTCGGTTTCAAGGCCAACCGCATCGAGCACGTGACGGGCGCCGCCCTGCCGCCGAAATTGCGCTGGCTGATCCTGACGGACAACTGCATCAGCCGCTTACCTGATGAGCTGGGCCAACGCCCGGACCTGCAAAAACTGATGCTGGCCGGCAATCGCCTGCGCCAGCTACCGGCCAGCCTGGGCCAGTGCCAACGCCTC
The DNA here is from genome assembly GCF_001269745.1 of Pseudomonas sp. P97.38. NCBI lineage: Bacteria > Pseudomonadati > Pseudomonadota > Gammaproteobacteria > Pseudomonadales > Pseudomonadaceae > Pseudomonas > Pseudomonas sp. P97.38. The sequence continues at coordinate 95,645 of NZ_LHVJ01000027.1, read as the reverse complement.
GAGCTGCTGCGCATCGCCGCCAATCAATTGGACGAACTGCCGCTCGACCTGCTGCAACTGCCGCGCCTCAGTTGGCTGGCCTACGCCGGTAACCCGCTGGAAACCCAGGCCGACCTCGCCGCGCTGAACACCACGACGCCCATCGACTGGTCGCAACTGACGCTGCAACACACCGTGGGCGAGGGTGCATCGGGCGTGATCCATCAAGCGCTGTGGCAGGCGCCGGGCCAGGCGCCTCGGACCGTCGCGGTGAAGCTGTACAAAGGCCAGATGACCAGCGACGGCTCGCCCCTGCATGAAATGCATGCCTGCATCACCGCGGGCCGGCATCCGCAGCTGATTGAGGTGTTGGGCCAGGTCGTCGGGCATCCCGAGCAACAGGCCGGGCTGGTGATGGCGCTGATCGAGCCCCGCTACCGAAACCTCGCCGGGCTGCCGAGCCTGGCCTCGTGCACCCGCGATGTGTACGCCGACGAATTGCGCCTCGACGCGCCCGCCGCCTTGCGCATCGCCCACGGCATCGCTGCGGTGGCAGCCCACCTGCACCGCCAGGGCATCACCCATGGCGATCTGTACGCTCACAACATTCTTTTCAATGACCAGGGCGACTGCCTGTTAGGGGATTTTGGCGCAGCGTCGTTCCACGCCACCACCGACACCGTGCAGACGCGTGCCCTGCAACGCATCGAGGTGCGGGCTTTCGGGATCTTGCTGGGGGAATTGCTGGCGCGCATCGAGCCGACGCCCGAGGGGGCGATGCAGGCAACGTTGCAAGGCTTGCAGTCACGTTGCTGCCAGCCGCAGGTGCTGGCGCGACCGGGTTTCGAGGAAATTGAAGCACTTTTGAGCGGGTTGAGACGCTGATCGTGGCGAGGAAGCGTGCTCCCTCGCCATCCAAAGGGCTGCTTACCCCGCCAGCCCGACAAACATGTCCTGCACGTCATCGTGGTTGTCGAGGCCTTCGAGGAAGGCTTCGACTTCAGCCATCTGCTCGTCGGTCAGGCCGCTGACCGGGTTTTTCGGCTGATAGCCCAGTTTGGCCGACAACACCGTGAAGCCCTGCTCCGGCAAAGCCTTCTGCACGGCGTCGAGGTCGGCGGGGTCGGTGATGAACAGGGTCGCGCCCTCTTCGCCCGGCTCGAAATCCTGGGCACCGGCCTCGATGGCGGCCAGTTCCGGATCGGCATCCGGGCTGTCCGACGCGGCTTCGATCATGCCCACATGGTTGAAGTCCCACGCCACCGAACCCGACGCCCCCAGTTGGCCCTTGCGGAACGCCACACGGATCTCGGCAACGGTGCGGTTGATGTTGTCGGTCACGCACTCGACGATCAACGGCACCTGGTGCGGCGCGAAACCTTCGTAGGTGACACGGTGGTACTGCACGGTTTCACCGAGCTGGCCAGAACCTTTCTTGATCGCACGTTCCAGGGTCTCGCGGGGCATCGAGGCCTTTTTCGCCTGCTCGACCACCAGGCGCAGGTGCGCGTTGGTCGCTGTGTCGGCGCCGTTGCGCGCGGCAATGGTGATTTCCTTCACCAGCTTGCCGAAGATCTTGCCCTTGGCGTTCGCAGCCGCTTCTTTGTGTTTAACCTTCCACTGTGCGCCCATCACTCACTCTCTTGTCTGACGCGCCGAGACATCTGCTGGCCGGCGCTGTGGCGCCAGTTTATACGGCCTAAACCGGCTGATCGACCAAAAAATTCGGCCCGCTGGATCGACATTTGCGCAGCATCTTGTAGGGCCTTTCTGAAATAGCGCCGCACAGGCCCCGTTCCCGTCCACGGTTTCGTACCCTCTGCGCTCCTCCCCGCCAGTAAGAGCCGCGATGCGCAACGACATGGAAAGTCCTTTCAGCCTGACCTTCACGCAAAGCGATTTGCAGCTGCAAGTGCTACGGTTCAACGGCCGCGAAGCCCTCAACCACCCCTACCGCTTCAACCTCGAACTGATCAGCCTCGCGCCGCCGATGAACCCCGACACGCTGCTGGGGCAACCGGCCTTCCTGCGCCTAGACGCCGAATCGGGCATCCACGGGGTCGTCCACAGCGTCCACCTGAGCGCGCGCGGCCCATCGCATCAGCTATCGGGTGACGCTGGTGCCTTACCTCCAGCGCCTGGAACAAGGCCCGCGGCGTCGGGTGTTCAACCGGCTCAGCGCCGTGCAGATGTTGCAGCGCCTGCTGGACGACCACGCCCTGCCCGCCGACAGCTACCGCTTCGAGCTGCCCCATGGGCAGTACCCGCGCCGTCCGTTCTGCATCCAATACGAGGAAAGCGACCTGGCTTTGCTGCAACGGCTGTGCGAGGAAGAAGGCATCCACTACCACTTTGAGCACAGCCCCCAGGGCCATGTCCTGGTGTTTGCCGAAGACCCGCAGAGCTTTCCCCCGGCGCCACTGGCATTGCCCCTGCGGCCGGACGCCAGCGCGGAGCCGGCGATCCAGCGGTTGTACCTGCGCCACCAGCCCATGACGCCCACCCCGCCCGGCGGGTTCAGAGACCGGGCCATGGGCGAGACCGAGGCCTTCGCCGCCAACCACGCCTTTGACAGCCCGGCTCACCAGGCCCTGCGGAGCGACCCGACCCTGGCTCACCGTCACCAGGCCGGTCGTCGCCACCTTGAACGGCTACGCTGCCGGCAACGGGAGATTCACGGCCAAAGCACCCAACCGACGCTGCGTGGCGGCCACCTCGTCCAGATCGACGAACACCCGGTGTCAGCCTTCAACGATCAATGGCTGATCGTTGACGTGCAACATCGCGGTCGACAGTTTTCCATCCTCGAACCGAACCTGCCCGCCACCCCGTCGACCCGGCAGTACCGCAACCGATTCACCGCCATCCCTTGGTCCACCGTGTTCAGGCCTGCCCTCAGGCATCCCAAGCCCCGCATTCCCGGCTATCACCTGGCCCACGTGCTAGGCCACGCCGGCCAACCGGCCAGGCCCGATGGACACGGCCTGGTCAGTGTCAGCCTGTGGGCGCCGGACCAGGAAGCCATCGCACTGCCGGTGTCGCGATTATCGCTGGGCACTCCTCCTGTACTGACGGCGGGCAGCCAGGTGCTGGTGAGTTTTCTCGACGGCGATCCCGACCGGCCGGTGCTCTGTCCCGGAGTTCTCGACACCGGCCGCGGCTCGACCGCCGCACCCCAATTACCACAGGACACACCGGATGCCGGGCTACTTTTGGACTGGCTTCTGAACCCGCCCGACCTTGCTCCCTGACAAAACGTGATCCAGCACAAGCAAACCCAGCAAAACGGGCTTACAGTAAACACAACGCCGCAAAAGACGGCGCTCTACCCTGATTGTTGGAGATACCTGCAATGCCCTGGAAAAACTCAGAAAGCCGCTACAGTACCGTCACGGTCACCTTGCATTGGTTGATGGTGGTCCTGCTGGCCGTGGTTTATGCCTGCATCGAGTTCCGTGGAATCTTCCCCAAGGGCAGCGGCGGTCGAACCCTGATCAAGGAAGCCCACTTCATGCTCGGCCTGACGGTGTTCCTGCTGGTCTGGCTGCGCCTGTTCGCCCGCAGCATGGGCAAGGCGCCGGCGATCTTCCCGGCATCGCCTGTCTGGCAGACCTTCCTCGCTCGCCTGATGCACTGGGCCCTGTACCTGTTCATGATCGCCATGCCGCTGCTGGGCTGGCTGATCACCAGCGCCGAAGGGCATCAGGTCATGTTCTACGGTTTCGACCTGCCGCTGATCACCCATCAGGACAAGGATTTCGCCAAACAGCTGGAGGGCTGGCACGTGCTGGGTGGTACCATCGGCTATTGGTTGATTGGCCTGCATGCACTGGCGGGGCTGTATCACCACTATGTGGTACGCGACAACACACTGCTGCGGATGATGCCCAAGCGCGGCTGAAGACGGTCTATTCGAGCCCCCGGCGGCCTTGCAAGCCGCCGGTGTGCACAAAGACCAGGCGCGTACCTCGGGCGAACCGCCCGGCTTCGACCTGAGCCTTGAGCAGCATCAGCGCCTTGCCGGTGTACAGCGGTTCCAACTCGATGGCGCCCGTGGTCGAGATGAAGTCGCTGAGCTGGGCATCGACCCGGGCAAAACCACCGCGGCTGCCGTCGAGCAGTTCATAACGTGCCCGGGTCAGCCCGGCCGCCGTCACGATGCGCTCGACCTGCGGCGCCACCCCGTGGTCCTCGGGCACGGCCAGCACCCCATACACCGGGCGCTCCCCCGCTTCGGCCAGCACCAGCCCCGCCAGCGACGTCCCCGTGCCGCACGCCAGCCACCAGCCGTGATAATCCGCCCAACCCAATCGCGCCAGTTGTTCGCGGACACTGGCCACCCACGTCATGCAACCTTGGGCACCGGCCAATCCTGAGCCGCCTTCGGGCACGGGATACAACTGTGGATAACGCGCCTGCCAGGGCCCCCAGAAATCCGCCGCGTGGCGCTCGCGGTAGCCGCCATACCCCAACCAATGCAATTGCATGCCGAACGCGTTCAGGTCCCGCACCGTGGGCGTGTCCATAGGGTGACCGCGCAGCAGTCCGAGCGTCGGAAAGCCGAAGCGCTTGCCGGCAGCCGCCAACGCATGCAGATGATTGGAATAGGCCCCGCCCAGGCTCATCACCCCCTCGGCTCCCGCCTCCTGCGCCGCGCGCAAATGATGCACCAGCTTGAACCATTTGTTGCCGCTGATCAGCGGGTCGATCTGGTCCAGGCGCAACACCGCCACTTCAACACCGGCAAGGGCGAGCCAGTCGAGGGGCAAGGGGTCGAGTCGAGGTTGGGGATGCCAGTCGAGGGCGGGAAGCAGCATGGCGGCAGGCCGAAGAGAAAGACGCCGGCATCTTAACAGCTTGGCCGCAACGGGCCGGACAATACACAAACCTGAGGAAACGAACCGGCTCGCGAAAACGCTTGGTCAGTCACGATTGCAGTGACTGACTGGACGCCTTCGCAAGCCGGCTCGCTTCCACACATGGAGTCAGGTGAGCCCGCCCCCCATGGACAGACCTTACAACTGCGCCGCCAACCGCGAACCCTGGTTGATCGCGCGCTTGGCATCCAGCTCCGCGGCCACATCGGCACCGCCGATGAGGTGAACGGTCTGCCCCGCCGCTTCCAGGCCTTGCTGCAATTCACGCAGCGGATCCTGGCCGGCGCAGATCACGATGTTGTCCACCGGCAGCACTTGAGGCTCGCCGGCTTCACCGATGCGAATATGCAGGCCCTGGTCGTCGATCTTCAGGTATTCGACGCTGTTGAGCATCTGCACCTGCTTGTTCTTCAAGCCCGTGCGGTGAATCCAGCCGGTGGTCTTGCCCAGGCCGTCGCCGACCTTGGAAGTCTTGCGCTGCAACAGGAACACCTGGCGCGCCGGGGCATGGGGTTCGGCCTGGATCCCGGCCACACCACCGCGGGCCTGAAGCCGTGTGTCGATCCCCCACTCCTTCCAGAATGCCTCGCGGTCCTGGCTCGTGGCGACGCCCTGATGCACCAGGAACTCCGACACGTCGAAGCCGATACCGCCAGCGCCGATCACTGCGACGCTGCGGCCCACTGGCTTGCGCTCCAGGATCACGTCCAGGTAGCTCAACACCTTGGCATGCTCCACACCGGGAATCGCCGGCACGCGCGGCGCAATGCCAGTGGCCAGGATGATCTCGTCATAACCGCCGTCCACCAGGGTCGCCACATCCACCCGAGTGTTGAGGCACAACTCGACATTCGTGGTCTGCAACTTGCGATTGAAGTAACGCAGGGTCTCGTAGAACTCTTCCTTGCCCGGTACACGCTTGGCGACGTTGAACTGGCCGCCGATTTCGCTGGCCGAATCGAACAGGGTCACCTGGTGGCCCCGCTCGGCCGCCACGGTAGCGGCGGACAACCCGGCCGGCCCGGCCCCCACCACGGCGATCTTCTTCACCTGGGTCACCGGCAGGTAGTTGAGCTCGGTCTCATGGCACGCCCGCGGGTTCACCAGGCAACTGGTGAGCTTGCCGCCAAAGGTGTGGTCGAGGCAGGCCTGGTTGCAGCCGATGCAGGTATTGATCTCATCCCCACGCCCCGCCGCTGCCTTGTTGACGAACTCCGGGTCTGCCAGGAACGGCCGCGCCATGGAGACCATGTCGGCATCGCCTTCGGCCAGGATCTGCTCGGCCACTTCCGGCGTGTTGATCCGGTTGGTGGTGATCAGCGGAATGCCGACCGAACCGCGCAACTTGGCCGTGACCTTGCTGAACGCGGCGCGCGGCACCTTGGTGGCGATGGTGGGAATCCGCGCCTCGTGCCAACCGATACCGGTGTTGATGATCGTCGCGCCAGCCTGCTCGATGGCCTTGGCCAGTTGGACGATCTCGTCCCAGGAACTGCCGCCCTCCACCAGGTCGAGCATCGACAGGCGAAAGATGATGATGAAATTCGGGCCCACCGCTTCGCGTACCCGGCGAACGATCTCCACCGGCAGGCGCATGCGGTTTTCATAGCTGCCACCCCAGCGGTCGGTCCGGTGGTTGGTGTGGGCGGCCAGGAACTGGTTAATGAAATACCCTTCCGAGCCCATGATCTCGACGCCGTCGTACTCGGCCTGCTGGGCCAGCACCGAACAGGTGACGAAATCGCGGATCTGCTTCTCGATGCCCTCCTCGTCCAGCTCCTTGGGCTTGAACGGGTTGATCGGCGCCTGGATCGCGCTGGGCGCCACTTGCTTGGGGCTGTAGGCATAGCGTCCGGCGTGGAGAATCTGCATGCAGATCTTGCCGCCGGCCTCGTGCACGGCGCGGGTCACGATCCGGTGCTTGAGGGCTTCTTCTTCGGTGGTCAGCTTGGCCGCCCCGGAGTAGACACCGCCTTCGTCATTCGGCCCGATCCCGCCGGTGACCATCAGGCCCACGCCGCCTCGGGCACGCTCGGCGAAATACGCCGCCATGCGTTCGAAACCACCCGGTTTTTCTTCAAGACCGGTGTGCATCGAGCCCATCAGGGTACGGTTGCGCAAGGTGGTAAAACCCAGGTCCAACGGAGCCAGCAGGTGCGGGTAATGGGCGGCGGTCATCGGTAACTCCACAACGGGCGATCACGGAAAAGGCGGAAGCTCTGCGGCTTCCCTCAGTCATGCCCCACAGCCTAAGAGGCGGACTGCGAGCGCTCAATGACCGTAACTGACAACTTCATGATCCAAATGTGCAGCGTATGGACCACTGGCGCCTGAGGCTCTGCTGCACTGCCCCTGGCGAGGACGCTTGGCCCCGGAGGGATGCGAAGCTGGCCCTGACTTGCCAGTGGCCGCCCCCTCTGCATACGCCTGCATGTACTTTGGAACATGTGCATCCTTTGGCGAATGACCGGTTTTACCGTACCCTGCGCCGTAATAACCGCACACGGCCGCTGACTGTTTACCCCATGCGCAAATTTCTGTACCTGCTGTTTTCCCTGGCCTTGGTCGCCGTCCTGATCACCTATGCACTGTGGACGGCGGATCGGCCGGCGGGTCATTACCTGTCGGACCTGCGCATCAACCTGGCAGTCGACCAGGGCACGCCCGCCGACCGCGGCAACCTGTTGGGCATCCAACCCGAACTGTTCCCCACCGACTACCAGACCCCCGAGCGCCTGCACCGCAAACTGGCGGCCTACCTGCAGGCCGCGCGCGAGCGGGGTTTGCTCAACGAAAAAACCATCGTGGTGTTGCCCGAGCACATCGGCACCTGGCTGATGGTCAGCGGTGAAAAGGACGAGCTGTACCAGGCTACGACCTTCAAGGAAGCCATGAATTGGCTGGCGGCGAGTAATCCATTGGCGTTCATCCGAGCGCTGCTCAGCACCCACGGCGAGAACCGCCTGGACGATGCCTACCTGCGCATGAAAGCCCAGCGCATGGCCCACGACTACCAGGCGCTGTTTGGCGGGTTGGCCAAGGAGTTCGGCGTCACCCTGGTGGCCGGCTCGATCATTCTCCCCGAGCCCAGCGTCAGCGAAGATACGCTGAAGGTGGGCGCAGGCGCGCTGTACAACAGCAGCCTGGTGTTCGGCAGCGATGGCCTTCCGATGGGCCAGCCACAACGCCAGCGACATCCGGTGTTCGAGCAGCGGGACGTGTTGGAAGCTGACCGCCCGGAAGCCATTCATGTCGTCGACACCCCCGCCGGGCGCCTTGGCGTGCTGATCGGCAGCGACAGCTGGTACCCGGTCCATTACCGACAGCTCAACGAGCTGGGCGCACAACTGATCGCGGTACCCGCCTTCGTCATCGGGCGCGATACCTGGGACAAACCCTGGAGTGGCTATAAAGGTCTGTCCACGCCCAGTGAAGTGAGCCTCAAGCCCGGTGAAACCAGCGAAGGCCAGGCCTGGCATCGCCTGACATTGACCAGCCAGTTGCCCATCAGCCAGGCCCGAGGCGGCGTCAGCGTGTTCCTGCGGGGCCAGTTCTGGGACAGTGGCAGCAGCGGCCAAAGCTTCATCAGCCACGACGGCCAGCATTTCCCCGATGGCCAGGCCCGTGGCGCACGCCTGCTGAACCTTTGGCTGTGACCATGAAGCCGCAACCGATGCGCCTGGGGGATTTGTCGGTGGGCTTCGTCCATAGCCTGGCAGAGGCGATCGCCAGCCATGGGCATGATCCCCAACCGTTGCTCGAACAGTACGGCCTCGATGCCACACGCCTGGCCGAACCCGGCGCACGCCTGTCGATCCCTCGTTATATGCGCCTGGGTCACGCCGCCATCCAGCAGACCGGCAACCCCGCCCTGGGCCTGCGCATGGGCCAGCTCAGCCGATTGAGCCAGGCCGGGCTGGCAGGTGTTACCGCCGCCCAGGCACCCACCGTGCGCGAAGCCGCCCGCTGCCTGATCCGCTTCGAGCCGCTGTACGGTTCCAACTACCGCGGCCAATCCAGCTTCCACGAGGATGCCCGGGGCGCCTGGCTGCGGTTCTATTCCATCAGCCCGTACAACGCCTACAACCGCTTCGTGGTGGATTCGATCATCGCCGGCTGGCTCACCCAACTGTCCAGCGTGAGTGGCATCACGCTGCGGCCGGAACGCATCGACATCGAATTCGAAGAGCCGGCGTACCTGGAGGCCTACCGCGTGCTAGGCGACGGCCCGATCCAGTTTGGCGCCGAGCAGAATCAACTGCGCCTGGGCCTCGACAGCCTGGCCCAGCGAAACCCGCAGCATTGCCCCAGTACCTGGCAACACCTGGTTCAGTTGTGTGAACGGGAATTGGAACAGCTGACCCGCACCCGCAGCCTGCGCGAGCGCATCATCCAACTGTTGGGACCCTTGCTTAACGGTGGCCGGGAGCCCGACCTGGAAGAAGTGGCGGCGCGCCTGAAGCTGCCCACCTGGACCCTGCGCCGCAAGCTGGCCGAAGAAGGTACGCAGTTTCGCGCGATCCTCAACGACACACGCCGCGACCTGGCCATGACTTATATTCGCGATACCGAACTGGCGTTCGGTGAGATCGCCTACCTGTTGGGGTTTGCCTCAGCCGAGGCATTCCAACGAGCCTTCAAGCGCTGGAACGCACAAACGCCGGGAGAGTTCCGGCGCAGTCACAGGGCACATTGAGTCCAAGCGCCCGTGTAGGGTTCATGCTGTGCCGAGGGCTTACAGCTCCGTTGCATCTTCGGCAGGTTCCAGCGGGTCCAGTTCGTACGCCTGGTATTCCAGCAGCTCTTCCTGATAATCGTCCATTGCGTGTCCTTCCCCTTTCATTGAAACCAATGCCTGATGGCCTTGGAGTCAGAATAAAGCTGCTTTATGAATAAAACATGAAGCCTAGGCTTCATGTTTTAAACGTAGCACAGCGCCGGGAAATTAGCGCAAGCAGGTGTGGCAGCACGTGCTCTCTGGCTGGCCACCGCCTCGATATCAAGGAAGCGGCTGGATGGCCTCGGTCGGCGGTGGCAGGTCGCTGGCCGGTGGCGGCGTGATGACCTCCATCGTCGACTCCGGTGCTACCGAGGGCGCATATTCGGCAGGCGCAATCGGCGCGGGTTCGCTTGGCGGGGCCACCGGTTCGGCGGCGGTCGGAGCGGTGTCCGCCGGCGCGGCGTTATCCGTCGGTGTGGTCGGTGCGGGCGCGGGCGCTGGTTGCGACTCGGCGGCCGGCGCAGGGGCCAGCGCAGCCGGTTCCGCCTTGGGTTCCGGCATCCCCAGTTCAGCTTTCGGCTTGTCGGCATTCTCGACGTTCTTCTTCGCCTCGGGCGGCAGGAACACCTCCACCAAGGCAAAGAAGCGCTCATAGAACTTGGCCGCCGAGACGGTTTCGCTGGCGACCTTGACCATCGCATCATCGGACGAACCGATCGGCATCGACACCGAACCCAACACGCCGACGCCCAGGCTCGCAGAGTTGTTGGTCTTCTTCAGGGCATAGCGGTCTTGCAAGGCGTTGGCGAACATGGTCGCCCGATGCCCCGGTCCACCGTCTTCGGCACAGACCAGGTTGAAACTGATCTCCAGGTGGGTTTCACCGGTCTGCTGGAAGCTCTTGTGGCCACTGACCAGTTTCGGATCGCTGCTGGTGATGATGTAGCCCTGGCTGAGCAACGCCCGACGCCCGGCCTCGCAGGTCGCCGTATCGCTGACGGGATAGGTGCGCGAGAACGTACCGGAATCATCGAAGCTCTCGTGCTCGTAAATCGCGGTTTTCTTGGACGAGCAACCGGCTGCGGCGACCAGCGCCAGTGCAAGCCCGAGTGTGCGCATTTGAAATGATGTGAACATTGAACATCCTGAGGAAAACGATCCGGGGCGTATTGTGCAACAGAACGCGACCTGACAGCGTGAGTAATCTTGTTTCAAGGGGGTTACAAGTCTACTGAGGGTTGTTTGCAGGAAAAAGACGCAATCCGATGGATCGACGAACGCCCCTCTGAAGGCAACAAGCAGATACAAAAAGACCCCGGCGTTTCGGCCGGGGTCTTTCGGTAGGCAACCGTCAAGGCATCAGAAACGCTTGATGTCCGCCTGGCTTTCCAACTGCTTGCGATAGGCCGCAAAGTCCTGCTGGCCGATACGCGACGCGAGGTAGCGACGGTACTCGGCTTTCTCTGCATCGGTCGGGGCCGCTGCTTCGTTGACGCCGTTCAGGCGTACAACCGCCAGGCTACCGTCGGGCAACGTCACGCTGGTGAACGTCGGCTTATCCTTCGATTCCGGCTTGGGCATGCGGAACAGCGCCTGCAATACCGCAGGGTCGATGCCCTCCTGGTTGCGGTTCGCCGCTTCGGTAACTTTCCAGGCCTGGCCGTCGACAGGCTTGTCCAGGGCAGCCCTGCCATCGCGCAGGTTGGCGATCAGCTCATCCGCCTTGGCCTTGGCAGCCGCGCTGGCGTGTTCCTTGGCCAGTTGGGCACGAATCGGGCCGGCCACGCTTTCGAGCGGCAACTGCTCGGGCTTGCGGTGCTCCTTGGCACGCAGGACCACGACCGTCTCAGGATCCAGCTCGATGGCGGTACTGTTCGCACCCTCCTCCAGCACTTCCGGGCTGAACGCGGCAGTGACGACGGCACGGTTGGCCGCAATCCCTTCCCCGCCTTCACGGCCGAACGGAGCCGAGGTGTGAACCGTGAGCTTCAGGTCCTGGGCTGGTTGGGCCAGATCGGACGCTTCGAACGAGGCATCTTCCAGTTGCTTGGTCGCCTCGACAAAACGCTGCTCGACCTGTTGGGTCTTCAGCTCGCGCGTCAGCTTGTCCTTGAGGCTGGCAAAGGTCGGCACTTCAGGCGCTTCGACCCCCAACAGCTTGATCAGGTGAAAACCGAAATCAGTGCGCACCGGTGCCGAAACCTGGTCCTTGTTCAAGGCATACAGCGCCTTCTCGAACTCAGGATCGTAGACACCCGGACCTGCATAACCGAGGTCACCGCCATTGTTCGCCGAACCCGGGTCCTGGGAGAACTCCTTCGCCAGGGCTTCAAACGACTCACCCTTGGCCAGGCGTGCCTGGACCTCTTCGATCTTCGCCTTGGCCTGGGCTTCGCTGACCTTGTCGTTCACTTCGATCAGGATGTGAGCGGCACGGCGCTGTTCGGACAGGTTGGCGATTTCCTTCTGGTAGGCCGCCTGCAGGTCTTCGTCCTTGACGCTGACCTGGTCGAAAAATGCGGCCTTTTTCAACTCGATGTAATCGATGACCACCTGGTCAGGCGTCATGAATTCCTTGGCGTGCTTGTCGTAGTAGGCCTTGACCTCGTCGTCGGTCAGCTTTACGGACGATGGATCAGCCTTGACGGTCAGGGTGGCGAAATCGCGGGTCTGCTTTTCCAGGCGGGCGAAGGCCAGTACCTGGGCGTCCGTGACGAAACCACTGCCTGCCAGGCCTGCGCGCAACTGGCCGATCAGCATTTCCTGGGCCAGCATCTGGCGGAACTGCATCCGGTTGTAACCCAGTTGACGGATCACCTGGTCGAAACGTTCGGCGCTGAACTTGCCATCGACCTGGAACTCAGGCGTTTGCAGGATCACTTGATCCAGCGCGGCTTCGGAGAAGGCGAATTTCGCATCATGTGCGCCTTGCAGCAGCAGCTTGCGATCGATCAGGCCCTTGAGCGCCGAATCCCGCAGCATCTTTTCGTCCAGCAGGGAGGCGTCGAAATCCTTGCCCAGCTGTTGCATGAGCTGGCGGCGCTGCATGTCGACAGCCTGACTCAGCTCGTTCTGGCTGATGTTCTCGCCGTTGACCTTGGCCGCTTCATTGCGGTTGGAAGAGGCTTGGAAAATGGCATCGAAACCGGTCAACGCCATCAACGCGACGATGACCCCGATGATGGTTTTGGCAATCCAGCCTTGTGAATTGTCCCTGATATTCTGCAGCATGCGTCCCCCAGAAACGGTTGAACTTCAAATTTAGGCAACCGTGGAGCGTGGGTAGAATCCGGATAGAAGAAAGGCGCATCCGAGGATGCGCCTTCTCGTAACTGGCGGAGCGGACCAGACTCGAACCTGCAAGCCCTGGCGTGCCAGACCGGTCACAACCGGCCGTATTACCGCTCCGCTGCCAAGCCAGGCATGACCCCGACCCGGATAAACTCAACGAAACCTTAGTTAACGGCTTCTTTCAGCGCTTTACCGGCTTTGAAGCCTGGCTTCTTGGCAGCGGCGATTTCCAGTGTCTTGCCGGTCTGCGGGTTGCGACCGATACGAGCTGGACGATCAGTCACGGAGAAAGTACCGAAACCTACCAGAACAACGGAGTCGCCAGCCTTCAGAGCGCCAGTGACGGATTCGATTACAGCGTCCAGCGCACGGCCAGCAGCAGCTTTCGGGATATCAGCGGATGCAGCGATAGCATCAATCAGTTCCGACTTGTTCACTCTAAGTCCCCTTATATCTATTTGAGATGATTCTAAGTTTTTTTGGTGAAAGCAAAAACGAGTGCTGAATGGCCTGCAGACACTTAAGAGCCGCTTTATAACAAGGGCTCTAAAAAACTGTCAAGGAAGCCCCCCAGGCAAATGCGTATTAATGCGTGCTAATTCTTTCCTTAGAGTCAGACTCGCGCTTTTCGTCCTTCGCGACTATCTCCGGAGCCACATCCGGCAAGGGCTCCGGCGCGTATTGCAGCGCAATTTGCAGGACCTCGTCAATCCATTTAACCGGTTTGATCTGAAGATCTTGCTTAATGTTGTCAGGAATTTCCTTCAGATCACGGACATTCTCTTCCGGAATGATCACGATCTTGATCCCACCACGGTGTGCCGCCAGCAGTTTTTCTTTCAAACCACCGATCGCCAGTACCTGGCCACGCAACGTGATTTCACCCGTCATGGCCACGTCGGCGCGCACCGGAATTCCGGTCAACGCCGACACCAGCGCCGTGCACATGCCCACGCCGGCGCTCGGGCCGTCCTTGGGGGTTGCCCCTTCAGGCATGTGGATATGGGTGTCGCGCTTCTCGTGGAAATCCAGGGGAATGCCCAGGCTGCGGGCACGGCTGCGCACCACCGTCAGCGCCGCCGTGATCGACTCGACCATCACGTCACCCAAGGAACCGGTCTTGATCAGTTGACCCTTGCCCGGTACCACGGCTGCCTCGATGGTCAGCAATTCGCCACCGACCTGAGTCCAGGCCAGGCCGGTCACCTGGCCGATCTGGTCCTGCTGCTCGGCCAGGCCGTACTTGAATTTGCGCACACCCAGGAAGTGCTCCAGCAGGTCGGAAGTGACCTTGACCGCGAAGCGTTTTTCCAGCGCATGTTCCTTGACCGCCTTGCGGCAGACCTTGGCAATCTGGCGCTCCAGGCCCCGCACACCGGCTTCGCGGGTGTAGTAGCGAATGATGTCGCGGATCGCCTCTTCGTCGAACTCCAGCTCGCCTTTCTTCAGGCCGTTGGCCTGGATCTGCTTGGGCGAAAGGTACTTCACGGCGATGTTGATCTTCTCGTCCTCGGTGTAGCCCGGCAGACGAATCACCTCCATCCGGTCCAGCAAGGCTGGCGGGATATTCATGGAGTTGGAGGTGCAGAGGAACATCACGTCCGACAGGTCGTAGTCGACCTCCAGGTAGTGATCGTTGAAGTTATGGTTCTGCTCCGGATCGAGCACTTCGAGCAACGCAGAGGCCGGATCGCCGCGCATGTCGCTGCCCATCTTGTCGATTTCATCCAAAAGGAACAGCGGGTTGCGTACACCCACTTTCGTCATCTTTTGAATCAATCTTCCTGGCATCGAACCGATGTAAGTACGGCGATGACCGCGGATTTCCGCTTCATCGCGCACGCCGCCGAGGGCCATGCGGACGAATTTACGGTTGGTGGCGTGGGCAATCGATTCCGCAAGGGACGTCTTACCCACCCCGGGAGGACCAACCAGGCACAACACCGGACCACGAATCTTTTTCACGCGTTTTTGCACGGCGAGGTATTCGAGGATACGTTCCTTGACCTCTTCGAGGCCGTAATGGTCGGCGTCGAGGATGTCCTCGGCACGCGCCAGGTCCAGCCGCACCTTGCTCTGGGCCTTCCACGGCACCTGGACCAGCCAATCGATGTAGGAACGCACCACGGTGGCTTCGGCGGACATCGGCGACATCTGCTTGAGCTTGTTCAGCTCGGCCTGGGCCTTGGCCAGTGCATCTTTCGGCAGCCCCGCGGCATCGATGCGCTTTTTCAGCTCTTCGATTTCGTTGTGGCCTTCGTCGCCATCGCCCAGCTCCTTCTGAATGGCCTTCATCTGCTCATTCAGGTAGTACTCGCGCTGGCTGCGCTCCATTTGCTTCTTGACGCGCCCACGGATGCGTTTCTCGACCTGCAACAGGTCGATTTCGCCATCTAGCAGCGCCAGCACGTGCTCGACACGGGCCGACAGGTCGATGATCTCGAGAATTTCCTGCTTCTGCTCGATCTTGAGGGCCATGTGGGCCGCCATCGTATCAACCAGGCGTCCAGGTTCGTCGATGCTGTTCAACGACGACAGGACCTCTGCAGGCACCTTCTTGCCCAATTGCACATACTGTTCGAACTGGGACAGCAGGCTACGGACGAACACCTCCGATTCACGCTCGGGCGCATCGACCTCTTCGATCAGCGACACTTCGGCACGGCAGTGACCGTCCACTTCGCTGAAGCGCTCGACCGTACCGCGTTGCTCGCCCTCGACCAGGACCTTGACGGTGCCATCAGGCAGCTTGAGCAGTTGCAGAACCGTGGCAATCGTACCTACGCGATAGAGTGCGTCTTCACCGGGATCATCGTCGGCAGGGTTTCTCTGAGCCAGCAGGAGAATCTGCTTGTCACCCGTCATCGCAGCCTCGAGGGCTTCGATAGACTTCTCGCGCCCCACGAACAGCGGGATAACCATGTGCGGATACACCACGACATCGCGCAATGGCAGGAGAGGCAATTCGATGGTTGTCTTCATGATTTCGCCTCTACGGCGGCCCTAGGGCCGGAAACAGATGGAAGTAAGCTTGAAACCAAGATGGGGGCAGCCTTGAAAAAAAACAAGCGCTAAGGCTGATGTCAGCCCTGCTAAAAAGAAATAAAAACCGTACGCAAGTCGGTGACGCAGGGATTTGTCTACGTCAGGCGGCGAAGCGGCCTTGAACCCTGACACCTGGATGTTCCAGACAGATCGCGTGAACTGTCTACGATGCTCTGCCCAGCGGGGCGGTGCAACGTTTCGCCAAATCCCGTCGCCACTCAAAAGCAAAGGGGCCCGAAGGCCCCTTCTTTGTTCCGGCAGCGGGACGCTTAGGCGTCCGGCGCGGCCTTGGCAGCCGGCTCACTGTTTTCGTAGATATACAGTGGCTTGGACTTACCTTCTATGACGCTTTCGTCGATCACGACTTTACTCACCTCAGACTGCGAGGGGATTTCATACATCGTGTCGAGCAGGACGCCCTCGAGGATCGAACGCAACCCACGGGCACCGGTCTTGCGTTCCAGGGCACGTCGGGCGACCGATTTCAGCGCGTCGGAACGGAACTCCAGGTCTACACCTTCCATTTCGAACAGCTTGGCGTACTGCTTGGTCAACGCATTCTTCGGCTCGGTCAGAATCTGCATCAACGCCGCTTCATCCAACTCGTCCAGCGTCGCCAGGACCGGCAGACGACCGACGAATTCCGGGATCAGGCCGAACTTGACCAAATCGTCAGGCTCGACTTCACGCAGGGACTCACCGACCTTCTTGCCCTCTTCCTTGCTGCGCACTTCGGCGTTGAAACCGATACCGCCGCGGGTGGAACGGTTCTGGATGACCTTTTCCAGGCCGGAGAACGCGCCACCGCAGATGAACAGGATGTTGCGGGTGTCGACCTGCAGGAATTCCTGCTGCGGATGCTTGCGACCACCTTGGGGCGGTACGGAAGCGACCGTGCCTTC
This sequence comes from Pseudomonas sp. P97.38, assembly GCF_001269745.1. NCBI lineage: Bacteria > Pseudomonadati > Pseudomonadota > Gammaproteobacteria > Pseudomonadales > Pseudomonadaceae > Pseudomonas > Pseudomonas sp. P97.38. The sequence continues at coordinate 78,831 of NZ_LHVJ01000027.1, read as the reverse complement.
GATCAACTTGAGCAAGGCCTGCTGCACGCCCTCGCCGGAAACATCCCGGGTGATGGACGGGTTGTCGGACTTGCGGGAAATCTTGTCGATTTCGTCGATGTAGACGATGCCCATCTGGGCCTTTTCCACATCGTAGTCACACTTTTGCAGCAACTTCTGAATGATGTTCTCGACATCCTCGCCAACATAACCCGCTTCGGTCAGCGTGGTTGCGTCAGCGATGGTGAACGGAACGTTCAGCAAGCGGGCCAGGGTTTCGGCAAGCAGGGTCTTACCCGAGCCTGTCGGGCCGATCAGCAGGATGTTGCTCTTGCCGAGTTCGACCTCGTCATTCTTCTTGTCACGCTGGTTCAGGCGCTTGTAGTGGTTGTACACCGCTACGGCCAGTACCTTTTTGGCACGTTCCTGACCAATCACATACTGATCAAGGATGCCGCTGATTTCTTTAGGCGAAGGCAATTTATGCGCGCTGCTTTCGGCCTGGGCTTCCTGCACCTCCTCGCGGATGATGTCATTGCACAGGTCGACGCACTCGTCGCAAATGAAGACCGAGGGGCCGGCAATCAATTTGCGTACTTCATGCTGGCTTTTGCCACAGAAGGAGCAATAAAGCAGTTTGCCGTTGTCCTCGCCGTTGCGGGTGTCAGTCATTCGATCGATCCAAATCCGATAGGCTTGCAACACAAGATGAAGGCAATTGCGGGCTTTTTCAAGCCCGCAGGCGGCCGGTCATCCCAACCACCTGCATTTTGAGCGGCTTAGGCAGGCATTTGACGCTTGTTGATCACCGAGTCGATCAGGCCGTATTCGGCGGCACGCTCGGCGCTCATGAAGTTGTCACGCTCGGTGTCACGCTCAATGGTTTCGAGGCTTTGGCCGGTGTGATGGGCCAGCAGCGAATTCAGGCGCGAACGGATGTGGAGGATTTCCTTGGCATGGATGTCGATGTCCGACGCCTGGCCCTGGAAACCGCCCAATGGCTGGTGAATCATCATGCGCGAGTTCGGCAGGCAGTGACGCTTGCCCGCTGCGCCACCGGCGAGCAGGAACGCGCCCATGCTGCAGGCCTGGCCGATGCAGATGGTGGAAACGTCCGGCTTGATGAACTGCATGGTGTCGTAGATCGACATACCCGCCGTCACCGACCCGCCAGGCGAGTTGATATAGAGATGGATGTCCTTGTCCGGGTTTTCCGCTTCAAGGAACAGCAGTTGCGCCGCGACCAGGTTGGCCATGTAGTCTTCAACGGGGCCGATCAGGAAAATGACGCGTTCCTTGAGCAGGCGCGAGTAGATGTCATAGGCACGTTCGCCACGGGCGGACTGCTCGATAACCATCGGGACCAGGCCGCCTGCGGCTTGGATGTCAGAGCTCTGCTGATAAAAAGAATTGCGGGACATGTCTCGCAGTCACTCCCAAATAGTTATGTCTTGAATACGCATAAGCCAGCACGAAGGCTGGCTTATGGTGTGTATTTCCTACCGCAAAACAATCAATCGGCTTGTGGAGCTTCCACCGGCTTGACCGCTTCTTCGTAAGAGACCGCTTTATCGGTCACGCTAGCTTTCTGCAGAACAGTATCCACAACTTGTTCTTCCAGCACAACCGAACGAACTTCGTTCAGTTGCTGCTCGTTCTTGTAGTACCAGGACACGACTTGCTCAGGCTCCTGGTAAGCCGAGGCCATTTCCTGGATCAGCTCGCGAACGCGGGTTTCGTCAGGCTTGAGTTCGAACTGCTTGACCACTTCGGCAACGATCAGGCCCAGCACGACGCGGCGCTTGGCTTGCTCTTCGAACAGCTCGGCCGGCAGTTGGTCCGGCTTGATGTTGCCACCGAACTGCTGGACGGCCTGCACGCGCAGACGGTTCACTTCGTTGTCCAGCAGGGCCTTTGGCACTTCGATCGGGTTGGAGGCCAGCAGACCGTCCATGACCTGGTTCTTGACCTTGGACTTGATGGCCTGACGCAGCTCACGCTCCATGTTCTTGCGAACTTCGGCGCGGAAACCGTCAAGACCGGTTTCCTTGATACCGAACTGGGCGAAGAACTCTTCGTTCAGCTCAGGCAGCTTCGGCTCGGAAACGCTGTTGACGGTCACGGTGAACTCGGCGGCCTTGCCGGCCAGGTCCAGGTTCTGGTAATCCTCTGGGAAGGTCACGTTCAGCACGCGCTCTTCACCAGCCTTCGCACCGACCAGGCCATCTTCGAAGCCTGGGATCATGCGACCGGAGCCCAGCACCAGCTGGGTGGCCTTGGCGGAGCCGCCGGCGAAGACTTCACCGTCAACCTTGCCAACGAAATCGATGTTCAGTTGATCTTCGTTCTGGGCAGCGCGATCGGCCACTTCGAAACGGGTGTTCTGCTTGCGCAGGATGTCCAGCATCTTGTCCAGGTCGGCATCCGACACATCGGCGCTCAGGCGCTCGACGGCGATGGAGTCGAAACCGGCAACGGTGAACTCCGGGAACACTTCGAACGTTGCAACGAACTCCAGGTCCTTGCCCTTTTCCAGCACTTTAGGCTCGACGGACGGCGCGCCGGCCGGGTTCAGCTTCTGCTCGACCACCGCTTCGTAGAAAGAAGACTGGATCACGTCGCCCACGGCTTCCTGGCGCGCATCAGCTTCGTAACGCTGACGGATCACGCTCATTGGCACTTTGCCTGGGCGGAAACCTGGGATTTTGGCCTTTTGGGCAGTCTGCTGCAGACGCTTGTTGACCTGAGTCTCGATGCGCTCAGCCGGCACGGTGATGCTCATGCGGCGCTCAAGAGCAGAAGTATTTTCAACAGAAACTTGCATGGATATTCCTCGTTGCACAGACGTTGGCCGGGCGTTTCCGACCCCAGAATCAAGGGCATGCATTCTAGTAGGTCAAACTCAAGAAGTCACCCTACTGAAAACGGGTAGGAAACAGGCGCCGAATTTAGGAGCGGGGCAAATGGTGATGCCTCGCACGAATTACAAATACAGCCGATCAGCCAGAGGCTCTGCACCAACGCTTCCTTTATATAGAAGCGCAGGCTCGACACACGCGACACCCAGCCCCACGAGGAGACCAACGGGCATCCTGCGCATCATCACGAAACACAATCGTGACCCACCTCCCCTGCACACCACCCGAAAACGGCACCAGCGACAGGCACAGAAGCCCCGAAAACAAAAACGGCGCAGCCCCTTTCAGGTACTGCGCCGTTTTCTGCTATCAAATAGCGACTTGTATGGTGCGGACGGAGAGACTCGAACTCTCACACCTTGCGGCGCTGGAACCTAAATCCAGTGTGTCTACCAATTCCACCACATCCGCGTATCAAGCTTTTAAAGCAAAGGCGCCAGATGATTACATCTGGCGCCTTTCTAGAATATGGGGTGGACGATGGGGATCGAACCCACGACAACGGGAGTCACAATCCCGTGCTCTACCAACTGAGCTACGCCCACCATATTGCCTTGTTGCGTTACTTGTGCCAAAGCTGCCTAAATGGCGCACCCGGCAGGACTCGAACCTGCGACCATCCGCTTAGAAGGCGGATGCTCTATCCAGCTGAGCTACGGGCGCCTTTTTAATCTGTATTCTTGGACGATTACAAACTAAGTGCTTTCAGCTTTACCGAGTTGAAACAACTAACTCTGCGCCGCCTTCTTAACCAGTGCTAGGCTGTGCCCGACAAGTGCGACGAATGTTATAGACGGCCTGATAGGTCGTCAACTCTTTTTTAAAAAAAATTCATTTAATTAAAGGGGTTAGGGGAATTTGCAGACCAAGCGCCTTTGCCCTCACGCCCCGGCATGCGAGAATGCGCTCTCTTTTTTTCCCCTCTCGATGGTTAACCACGCGCAATGACTGCACAACTTATCGACGGCAAATCGATCGCCGCCAGCCTGCGCCAGCAGATCGCCCAACGAGTCACCGAGCGCCGCCAGCAAGGCCTGCGCACGCCCGGCCTTGCGGTGATCCTGGTCGGCAGCGATCCTGCCTCTCAGGTTTATGTCTCGCACAAGCGTAAAGACTGTGAGGAGGTCGGCTTCCTTTCCCAGGCCTACGACCTGCCTTCCGAAACCACTCAGCAAGCGTTGGCCGATCTGATCGACCGCTTGAACGAAGACCCGAACATCGACGGCGTGCTGCTCCAGTTGCCACTGCCTGAACACCTCGACGCCTCCCGACTGCTGGAACGCATCCGTCCGGACAAGGACGTCGACGGCTTCCATCCTTATAACGTCGGCCGCCTGGCCCAACGCATCCCACTGCTGCGCCCCTGCACCCCCAAGGGCATCATGACGTTGCTGGAAAGCACCGGCGTGGACCTCTACGGCCTCGACGCCGTGGTAGTGGGCGCTTCCAACATCGTTGGCCGGCCGATGGCCATGGAACTGCTGCTGGCCGGCTGCACCGTCACCGTGACCCATCGCTTCACCAAGGACCTGGCCGGCCACGTCGGCCGTGCCGACCTGGTGGTGGTCGCCGCCGGCAAGCCTGGCCTGGTGAAGGGTGAGTGGATCAAGGAAGGGGCCATCGTCATCGACGTGGGCATCAACCGCCAGGAAGACGGCAAGCTGGTAGGCGACGTGGTCTACGAGACCGCCCTGCCCCGCGCTGGCTGGATCACACCAGTGCCCGGCGGTGTTGGCCCGATGACTCGCGCCTGCCTGCTGGAAAACACGTTGTACGCGGCAGAAACGCTGCACAGCTGATACACGTCAAAAAAACCTGTGGGAGCGAGCTTGCTCGCGATAGCGATGGACCAGCCAACATCCAGTTGACTGACACACCGTTATCGCGAGCAAGCTCGCTCCCACAGACGTTTCTGTCGACGGATTTCAGCCGCCAAATTACATATTTTTCAGATTCGTTTCGCCAAAATCCCCCTCCATGAAACTTTATTTATTCACAAGCCTCGGCGATACAGGCATGTAGCGCTGCTGTCGCCCATACTCCTAAAATGCGACGTTTTTTTTAAAGCCGTTACTCAACGGCACCTTCAACTCCATCGAGTCTACTCGCGTGAAAATCCGTCTTTCGATCCTCAGCCTGTTCTTCGCTTTCACAGGCACCTTTATCACGCACACTGCCAGCGCACAGGAAACGATCGCGGCCCCACGGGATACCACCAAGCTGCAAGTCGCCTCGGGCAGCGCGCTGCTGCTGGACCTGCAGACGGACAAGGTGGTCTATTCGAATAACCCGGACGTGGTGGTCCCCATCGCATCGGTGACCAAGTTGATGACCGGCCTGATCGTGCTGGACGCCAAACAGAACCTCGACGAATACATTTCCATCACCATCGCCAACACCCCGGAAATGAAAGGGGTGTTTTCCCGGGTCAAGCTCAACAGCGAACTGTCGCGCCGGGACGTCCTGCTGATCGCCCTGATGTCATCGGAAAACCGCGCCGCCGCCAGCCTCGCCCACCATTACCCGGGCGGCTACGCCGCGTTCATCGCCGCCATGAACGCCAAGGCGAAGGTCCTGGGCATGACCAGCACCCACTACGTGGAACCCACGGGCCTGTCGATCCACAACGTTTCCACCGCACGCGACCTGACCAAGTTGCTGATCGCCGCGCGCAAGTACCCGCTGCTGAGCGAACTGAGCACCACCAAGGAAAAGACCGTTACCTTCCGCAAGCCCGTCTATAGCCTCGGTTTTCGCAACACCGACCATTTGGTCCACAAGGCCAACTGGGATATTCAACTGACCAAGACAGGCTTCACCAACGAAGCCGGCCATTGCCTGGTACTGGTAACGAAAATGGGTAATCGGCCAATGGCGCTGGTGATCCTCGATGCGTTTGGCAAGTACACGCACTTCGCCGACGCCAGTCGGATTCGCAGTTGGGTGGAAACCGGCAAAAGTGCGAGCGTGCCGGCGGTGGCGCTTCAATACAAGGCCGCCAAGAACCTAAAGAGCCGCCAGACCGGCGTGGTAGAAGCGTCCAAGTAATCTGTCCACGCCAGCCTGGACCCGTGGCGAGGGAGGCTTCAAACAGCCCGGCGCAAGCCAACCCTTGCCACGACCTGCCGGTTCAGGGTTTCAGATCGCCCAATGGGTCGTAGGCCCGGGATTGCGCCTTATCCTGCTTTTCCTTGTCCAGCGGCGCCTTGGCCGGGCCGACCGGATCGACCTGAGGATCATCGAGGTCTGGCGAATCCGGGTCGAAACCCAGGTCATCACCGGACGAATGATCTGACGAATGTGGGCCCGTAGGTGTTTTCGACTGTGCCATCGCTGCCTCCTCAAATCATGGCCGGGAACGTCCCGACCCTGACGGTAAGAGCCTCAGGCGTGCCGGGTCGTGCCCGGCAAGTGACGAACGGGGCCATCAATGTGCGGCATTCAGCGTCTGGGTGGCCCGCGCGGCGGCTTGTTCCTGCCCCGCCCCGGCCAACTCCTGCGCGGCCTTCAACCAACGCTGGGCGTCGACATCGGCCGGAAGCTGGGTCGGCCGCTGCACCAGCACCGCCCAGCCACCTGCGTTCTGGTAGTCCGATTCGAAAGCGCCGAAGCTCATCGTTTCACGACGATTCATGCCGGATCGCAACAGGACTGTCTGCTTCTGACGGTTGTAGCCGGCCAGGATCCCGTACCGTGGCTCAGGCCAGAACGGTGTACCCGCGTTATAGCGCACCAGGACCGGGTAGCCGGCGGCGACCTGTTCCAGCAACGCAGGCAACTGGGCACGCAGTGGATACACCACGAACCCGTACTCGCGCGCCAGGTTTTGCATGTTCTGCTGCAAATCAGCCTCGCCGCCCGGCAGGTGCAAGGGCTTCTCCAACAACCCCGGTGTGATCACCGTACCTTGGAACGTCAGCAGCGCCGCCAGGGATTGCGGAGCACCCTGATACATCTCGCCTCGGTAAAACGGCACGCTGTTGAGCTCCACCCGCTCAGGCAGGCTCCGGATCCGGGGCGACACATCGCTCGCGCAACCCGCCAGGGTAGCCAGGCAAACCGTCGCCAGGACCAGTGATCGAAAAGAGGGAATGAGCGGCAACATGAAGACTCTCTTGTTCAGGCACCCGACGTTAGAGCCGGGCTGGGGCTGTCGATCATAAAGCGCCCATGGGCCAGGGTATAGCCTTAAACAGCAGTCCCCATGGCTGGATAGAACGAACCGGTCCGTTCTGGCCGCCACCGATCGACTGCCTGAAACACTGCATGGACTAGACTGTCCATTGAACTGAGTGCGTTGTCCCGGAACGGGATAAAAGGAGGCACAGATGAGCCTGACGACGACAATTCTGATGCTGATATTTGGCTGGCTGAGTGTGGCGACCGCCATGTTGTGGGGTGTGCTTCGCATCGCTCGACGCCACCATCACGCGCCGTCCGTCCAACCGAAAAAAACCGCAGGACCCGCCCGGCGCCACGCTGCGGCACACTGACGTTTCTTTCCCATACATCGCGATCACGCCCACGCAGAGGTGGAAACGAGCCGCCCGGACCTGAGTCCGGGCGGTTTGCATGCGCCTGGAATCAGGCGTTGTCGGTCAAGGTCTTATGCGCCCTCTGCTTGGCGCGGCGGGACATCATGTTCAACACTTCGATGGCAGCCGAGAAAGCCATGGCGGCGTAGATGTAGCCTTTAGGCACATGGGCACCAAACCCTTCGGCGATCAGCGTCATGCCGATCATGATCAGGAAGCCCAGGGCCAACATGACCACCGTCGGGTTGTCATTGATGAACTTGGCGAGCGGTTCAGCCGCCAGCAGCATCACCAGCACCGAAACCACGACGGCGATGATCATGATCGGCAGATGCTCGGTCATGCCCACGGCAGTGATGATGCTGTCGATGGAGAACACCAGGTCCAGCATCAGGATCTGACCGATCGCGGCAGCAAAACCCAGAGTCACACCGGACGACGCGGTCTTGGGATCATGGGGCGCCGGGTCCATGCTGTGATGGATTTCGGTGGTGGCTTTCCACAACAGGAACAGGCCACCGGCGATCAGGATCATGTCTTTCCAGGAGAACGCCTGGCCCAGGATCTCAATGACAGGTTCAGTCAATTGCACAATGAAGGCGATGGTGCTCAACAGGCCCAGGCGCAGGATCAGCGCCATGCCGATACCGATTCGCCGTGCCTTGGTACGGTGCTGCACAGGCAGCTTGTTGGTCAGGATCGAAATGAAGATCAGGTTATCGATGCCGAGCACGATCTCCATCACGACCAATGTTGCCAAGGCGATCCACGCGGTGGGGCTGGCGGCGAGCTGTAGAAGATAATCCATGAGTCAGTCCTGGCTGATGTGCGGGTTAAAGGGTCTTGGTCGAGGTTTCGGGTTCTTCGGCGTCGTCCGCCGGCTTTTTGCCGGGGTTGATCAACCCTCCGCTGGCTTCGCTGAGGGCCTGTTCGGCGGCCTTGTGGGTATCGTCGATGGCCTGCTTGGCCGTTTCTGCGGCCTGCCCCATCAGTTGCTGGGCGCTTTTTTCGGCTTGCTCGCAACCTGCCAGCGCCATGGAAGCTGTAACGAGCATCGCGGCAAGACCCAAGGATTTATAGCTCATGAATGAATGCCTCTTTAGAAATACCAAGCGCACGAAAGGTGGCCCTCCAATGGCACGGCATTCTAGAGACGACCATACTTCAGGAAAATTCGTATTTTTAGCGGTTATACTTCGTTTTTTACGAACTGTGTGACCCCCATGCTCAATTACCGACAATTGCATTACTTCTGGGTCGTGGCAAAAACCGGCAGCATCGTGCGCGCCTGTGAACAGTTGAACCTGACACCGCAAACCATCAGCGGCCAGATCGCCCTGTTCGAACAGACCTATAACCTCAAGTTGTTTCGTCGTGTCGGGCGGCAGTTGGAACTGACCGAAGCCGGCCGCCAGACGCTCCCCTATGCCGAACACATGTTCCAGATTGGCGGGGAATTGGAGTTGATGCTGCGGGCCCAGCCCAACGAACAGCAGACGCTGTTTCGGGTGGGCGTGGCGGACGTGGTGCCCAAGTCCATCGTCTATCGCCTGCTGGCACCGACCATGGAGCTTGCCGAAGCGCTGCGTATCACCTGCCGCGAAGACAAACTCGAACGCTTGCTGGCTGACCTGGCGATCCAGCGCTTGGACCTGGTGATTTCCGACAGCCCGATGCCAACCCACCTGGACATCAAGGGCTACAGCCAGAAGCTGGGCGAGTGCGGCATCAGTTTCTTCGCCACCGCCGCGCTGACCGAACGCTACGGGCAGGATTTCCCCCACAGCCTGCATGACGCACCGCTGCTGATTCCCGGGCCGGAAACCGTGGTGCGCAGCCGCCTGCAACGTTGGTTCGCCGAACAACAGATCCAGCCGCGCATCGTCGGCGAGTTCGACGACAGCGCCCTGATGCAGGCCTTCGGTCAATCAGGCAGCGGGATTTTCATCGGCCCGAGTGTGATCGCCGAAGAGGTCAAGCGCCAGTACGGCGTCGAGGTGATCGGCCAGACCGATGCGGTCAGCGAATCCTTCTACGCCATTTCGGTGGAGCGCAAAGTCAGCCACCCGGGCATCGTCGCGATCGCAGAAGGCGCGCGGCGCGAACTGTTCAGCGCCTAGCCGTTGGAACACACGGCGCGGGGCTTGAAGGTCATCAGCAGCATGGCTAGCAGAATCGAGACCAGGATAAACCCGGCCGCGGCAAAACCCACCTTGCCCAGGCCGAGGGTATCGATGACCCGGCCACCGACCATTGCCCCCAGGCCAATCCCCAGGTTGGCCCCGGCGATGTTCAACGATGCTGCAAAGGCCGGGGCTTGCGGCGCGGCCTTCATCAACCGGACATGGCTGACCAAGAACAGCGCCGCCTGGGTCACGCCCCAGATGCCCATCGCCGCCGCCAGGCCGAGGGTCGAGTGGATGCTCGGCACCAGCGCCACCATGCCGCCGATCATGAACAGGCAGAACACCATCGAGGCGATCAACGGGTGCCGGTCTACCGCCCGTCCGCCCAGGGAGTTGCCCACCAGGCCCACCGCGCCGAAGCCCATCAGGCACCAGCCCACCAGCGTGCCATCGAAGCCGGCGAGGCGTTCGAGGATGTCCGCCAGGTAGGTGTAGGCGGTGAACATGCCGCTGAAGACCAGGATCGACAGCAGCACATGCCCTTGCATCAATGGGCTGCGCAGGATCTTGAATTGCGAGCGAAAGCTCACCTGATGCTGGTGCAGGTTGGTTTTCGGCAGATAGATGAACAGCAGCAAGGCCTTGGCGAAGGCAATCACCGACAGGATCGCGAAGGCGCTGCGCCAACCGAACGCATCGGAAATCAGCGTACCCACCGGAATGCCGAACACCGTGGCGCAGACGATGCCGAAACCGATCCGGGCGATGGCACGCCCGGCGTGCTCCGGCCCGACGATGTCCACCGCCGTTTCACTGGCCAGCGCCCAGAACACTGGCAGACCCAGGGCCGGCAGCAACCGGGCAACGGCCATCACCCAGATGTTGGGGGCAAACGTCGCCAACAGGTTGGCCAGGCCGAACATTATCAGCACGCTGATAAACAGCTTGCGCCGCTCGAAACGAGCGAACCAGGCGGTCAGGAACGGCCCGAACGCCGCCACGGTAAACGCGAACAACGTCACCAGCAGCCCGGCCTGGGGAATGCTCACCTCCAGATCACGGGCAATGGATGGCAACAGGCCAACGATGACGAACTCCGTGGTCAGCACGGTGAACCCGGCGGCCGACAACAGGAAAATCGGTAACAACATGCAAACTCCAGCAAAACGACGACACCAGCGGTAGCCCAAGGGCTCGCTGGCGGAGATAGAAAGTGAGAGGGGCACAGCCTAACAGAATGCGTCCGAGAGAAAAACGCAGTTGAACCGCGCAGTGACGGATCGTCACAGGTCCGTCAGACTTTTCGGCGGGCTGTGATAAAGTCCGCGGCCTGCAAACGCCGTCGTTCCCCCGGTCCGCTCATGTGGCCTGCCCGCTTGTTGCCCTGACGCGTCGACCGTCGCACACAATAAAACCAGAGATGCCGCTATGACTGCTTCGTCCCCGTCCGTTTTCCAACGCCTCACGCGCACCAGCCTGGTGACGCAAATCATCATCGGCCTGATCGCCGGTATCGTCCTGGCATGGCTGGCGCCCGAGCTGGCGAAATCCACCGCCTTCATTGGCAAGGTCTTCGTCTCCGCGCTCAAGGCCGTGGCGCCGATCCTGGTGTTCGTGCTGGTCATGGCGTCGATCGCCAACCACAAGCACGGCCAGGAAACCCACATCCGGCCGATCCTGTTCCTCTACCTGCTGGGCACGTTCGCCGCGGCCGTGGTCGCCGTGGTGGCCAGCACGCTGTTTCCGTCCAGCCTCGTGCTGTCGACCCAGGACGTCGCCGTCACGGCCCCCGGCGGCATCGCCGAAGTGCTGCAAAGTCTGCTGCTGAGCGTGGTGGACAACCCGGTCCGGGCGCTGATGGACGGTAACTTCATCGGCATCCTCGCCTGGGCCATCGGCATGGGCATTGCCATCCGCCATGCCGGCGAAACCACGCGCACCGTGCTCGACGACCTGTCCAATGGTGTAACAGTGATCGTGCGCCTGGTGATTCGCTTCGCCCCGCTGGGGATTTTCGGCCTGGTGGCCTCGACCCTGGCCACGTCCGGCTTCGGCGCCCTGCTCGGCTACCTGCACCTGTTGACCGTGCTGATCGGCTGCATGCTGTTCGTGGCCCTGGTGGTGAACCCGCTCATCGTCTACTGGAAGCTGCGCCGCAATCCGTTCCCGCTGGTGTTCACCTGCCTGCGCGAGAGCGGCATCACGGCGTTCTTCACCCGCAGTTCGGCGGCGAACATCCCGGTGAACCTGGAGTTGAGCAAGCGCCTGGGCCTGCACGAGGACACCTATTCGGTGTCGATCCCGCTGGGTGCGACCATCAACATGGCCGGTGCCGCCATCACCATCACCGTACTGACCCTCGCCGCCGTGCACACCCTGGGCATTGCGGTGGATGTGCCGACCGCCGTGCTGTTGAGCGTCGTCGCGGCCATTTGCGCCTGCGGTGCTTCCGGCGTGGCGGGCGGTTCGCTGCTGCTGATTCCCCTGGCGTGCAGCCTGTTCGGCATTCCCAGCGAAGTCGCCATGCAAGTGGTTGCGGTGGGGTTCATCATCGGCGTGCTGCAGGATTCGGCCGAGACGGCGTTGAATTCGTCCACCGATGTGCTGTTCACCGCAGCGGCCTGCCTGGGTCAGGAAGAGAAGCTCGCGCGCGCTTAGGTAGGGATGGGGCCTCCCCGACATAACAAACCAGCACAAAAAAGCCCGGAACGGCTCACACCGTTCCGGGCTTTTTCATGGCCGCGGGTTTAGAACGCGCCCATGTAGTCGCGCTTGCCCACTTCCACGCCGTTATGGCGCAACAAGGCGTAGGCGGTGGTGACGTGGAAGAAGAACTGCGGCAGGCCGTAGGTCAGCAAGTAGTTCTGGCCGCTGAAGCGCTTTTCCTTCGGGGTGCCTGGGCGAGTGACAATCTCGATACCTTCCTTGCCATCGATCTGCGCGGGGCTGATGCCGTCGACAAAGGCCAGGACCTTGGCGATCAGGGCTTGCAGCTCGGCGAAGGTGGTTTCGCTGTCGTCATACTTCGGCACTTCGATCTCGGCCAGGCGCGCGGAAACGCCCTTGGCGAAGTCCACTGCGATCTGAACCTGGCGCACCAGGGGAAACATGTCCGGGTACAGGCGCGCCTGCAGGAAGGCTTGAGGGTCGATGTTCTTTGCGGTGGCGTGGGCTTCAGCCTTGTTCAGGACGTCGCTCAAGGCGTTGAGCATCTGCTTGAAAACCGGGATGGAAGCGGCGTACAGGGAAATGGTCATGGCGATCTCTTGCAGGTGGCTGGAATGGAGCGAATCAAACGGAGGCGATTATAGCCACGGCTTGTTGCATCGCTTGTCTTTTATTGCGCAAGGATTAGGCTAGGCGGCTTCCACAGCATAGGGAGCGCGCGATGAGCATCGAAGAACAAAACCAGGCCGAAGAACCACGGCTCAACAGCACGGAAATCCGCATCCTCGGCGCGCTGGTCGAGAAACAGGCGACCAACCCCGAGACCTACCCGCTGACCCTCAATGCCCTGGTCCTGGCCTGCAACCAGAAGACCAGCCGCGAACCGGTGATGAACCTCAACCCGGGCCAGGTCGGCCAGAGCCTGCGGGCGCTGGAAGGTCGAGGCTTTACCCGGCTGGTCATGGGTAGCCGCGCCGACCGCTGGGAGCACCGGATCGACAAGGCCCTGGAGCTGGTCCCGGCCCAGGTGATCCTGATGGGCCTGCTGTTTCTGCGCGGCCCGCAAACGGTCAACGAACTGCTGACCCGCAGCGCTCGCATGCACGACTTCGAAGATACCGAGCAAGTGGTGCATCAACTGGAGCGCCTGATTGCCCGTGGCCTGGCGCTGCTGGTGCCACGCCAGGCCGGCCAGCGCGAAGACCGCTATGTGCACGCCATGGGCGATCCGGCGGACATCGAAGCGATTCTCGCCGCCCGCCACCAGCCCGCCGAGCGTCATGCGGCGGGCGGGGTGTCGCTGGAACGCATCGAAGAGCTCGAGGCTCGGATCGCGGCACTGGAAGAGCGCCTGGCAAGGCTGGAGTGATCAGGACCGCGCGAAGGCCACGGCTTTTTCAAACTGCTCAAGGTTGGGCCGCACCCCGGTATACAGCACGAATTGCTCCAGGGCCTGGAGCGCAATCACTTCCAGCCCGGTGATGATCCGCTTGCCTTCGGCCCGGGCGCGCACGATCAGCGGCGTTTCCGAGGGGATCGCCACCACATCGAACACGGTCTCGGCGGCGGCGATGGCCTCGGGGTCGAACGCCAACTGGTCGGCCTCAGGGCCGCCAGTCATGCCGATCGGCGTGACGTTGACCAGCATCTGCGGCCGCAGGCCACCCAGCTCGGCCTGCCATTCGTAGCCCAGGGATTCGGCCAGCGCCCTGCCGGCGGTTTCATTACGGGCCACGATCAACCCCTTCTTGTAGCCGCCGTCGCGCAAGGCACTGGCCACAGCCTTGGCCATGCCGCCGCTGCCGCGCAGGGCGAAGGTCGAGTCCTTGGGTACGGCGTGGGTTTGAAGCAATTGCTCAACGGCAATGTAGTCGGTGTTGTAGGCCTTCAAATGGCCATTGGTGTTGACGATGGTGTTGATGGACTGGATCGCCGCGGCGGAAGGATCCAACTCATCGACCAAGGCGATGCAGGCTTCCTTGAACGGCATCGACACCCCGCAGCCCCGGATACCCAACGCGCGAATCCCGCCCACCGCGCCAGGCAGGTCCTGGCTGCTGAACGCCTTGTAATAGAAGTTCAGGCCCAGTTGCTCATAGAGATGGTTGTGGAAGCGCAGGCCGAAGTTGCCGGGCCGCCCCGACAGGGACATGCACAGCTGGGTGTCTTTGTTGGGATTGATCTGCATGCGGTTCTCCTTGCATTCACTTTCAGACAGACGGGATTACCGCCCCGGCCGACCTTACACAATATTTACCCAACGGCGTTGTGAATCCTGAGAAAATCGCTGTCATAGCCAGTAACCCCGCGACCCTCATCGGGTCTGCTACAGACCACAGGCGACGGGGCCGGAACGAGGAACAGCCATGAAACGTAAACTTCCCATCATCGCCCTGCTCGTGGGGGCACTCGCGGTCACCGGCCAGGCTAGCGCACATGGTCGTGGTTGGGAGGGTCCCGCAGTGTTCGGCGCAATCGTCGGTTCGGCCATCGTTGGCTCGGCCATCATCAACCGTGACCGGCCGGTGTATGTGCAGCAACCGGTCTATGTCCAACCGCAGCCGGTCTACGTGCAGCAGCCACCCCCCGTCTACTACCAACCCCAGCCGGTGTATGTAGAGCAACCCATCTACTATCGCCCAGCGCCGGTGTATTACGGGCCACCACGTGGCTATTACTACGGCCCACCTCGCGGTCATTACGGCCGCTGGTAACGCCCGTTGTTGTGACAAAAAACCAGCCTGTGACCGCGCGTCACAGGCTGGTTTTTCAGTTATGGCGTAAAAAAGCAGCGCGATGTGGGAGCGAGCTTGCTCGCGAATGCGGTGGGCCTGTCACATCTTCATCACCAGACAAGCCGCCTTCGCGAGCAAGCTCGCTCCCACAGGTCAGTGCCGTTTATAGGTCAGACGTGCTCGCTGCTTTTCTGGCGCACCGGGGCCTGTTCGACTGGGTGGGACGGTTCGGCCACCACCGGGATTTCGTTGCCATCGCAGTCGTGCAGCTTGCCATCGCTGAAGTAATCACCTTCGCGCAGCGCCGCCAGGTCCTGGTAACGCAACACCCGCTCGGTACCCGCGGCGAAGACCGACTGCTGGTCGGAGTTGCCCGTGGTGAAGTGGTTGAACGCCAGGTTCAGCACGATCGCCATGATGGCCGAGGAACTGATGCCCGAATGGAAGATGGTCGCGAACCAGCTCGGGAAATGATCGTAGAAGTTCGGGGCCGCGATGGGAATCATGCCGAAGCCAATGGAGGTGGCAACGATGATCAGGTTGACGTTGTTGCGATAGTCGACTTTCGACAGCGTACGAATGCCACTGGCCGCCACGGTGCCGAACAGCACGATACCGGCACCGCCGAGGACCGAGGTCGGCACCGCTGCGATGACCCGCCCCATGAACGGCAGCAGGCCAAGCACCACCAGGAACACCCCGCCGGTCGCGACGACGAAGCGGCTCTTGATCCCGGTCACCGCCACCAGCCCGACGTTCTGGGCGAAGGCGCTCTGGGTGAAAGAGCCGAAAATCGGCGCGATCATGCTCGATAGCATGTCTGCCCGCAAGCCGTTACCCAGGCGTCGGGAGTCGACCTTGGTGTCGATGATCTCACCCACCGCCAGGATGTCGGCGGAGGTTTCCACCAGGGTCACCATGATCACGATGCACATCGACAGGATCGCAGCGATGTGGAAGGTCGGCATGCCAAAGTGGAACGGAGTCGGGAAGCCGAACATCGGGCCTTGGCTGACCGCGGAAAAGTCCGCCATGCCGAGGAACACCGCAATCACGGTGCCGATGACCATCGCCAACAGAATCGACAGGCGCGAGATGGTGGCGCTGCCCATTTTGCTCAGCAGCAACACCAGCACCAGGGTCACCGCCGCCAGGCCGATGTTGGCCAGGCTGCCAAAGTCGGCGGCGTGGCTGTTGCCCCCCATCGCCCAACGCGCCGCCACCGGCATCAGGGTCAGGCCGATGGTGGTGATCACGATGCCGGTGACCAGCGGCGGAAAGAACCGGGTGATGCGCGAAAACACCGGCGTAATCAGTAAACCGATCAGCGAGGCGGCGATCACCGCGCCGAGAATGGCTTGAAAGCCGCCCTCACCGCCGCTGCCGACAATCGCCACCATGGTCGCGACCCCCGAGAACGACACGCCTTGCACCAGCGGCAACTGGCAACCGAAGAACGGCAGGCCGAGGGTCTGCAACAGCGTCGCCAAGCCCCCCGCGAACAACGACGCGGCAATCAGCAGGCCGATGTCCGCCGGCGACAGCCCGGCCGCCTGGCCGATGATCAACGGCACGGCGACGATGCCGCCGTACATGGTCAACACATGTTGCAGGCCGTAGGCCATATTCGCGCCGACGCCAAGGTTCTCGTCCTCGGGCCGTGGAAGTGAAACATGGGGCGTTTTCATGGTTCGGGGGTTCCCTGTTTTTTGTTATGCGCACACTGTATTCAAAACTCAGGACAAATGTCCATAGAGTTGTATACAACTTACCAGTCGCATCATGGACAGAGAGTCACCGCCAGGATCAGGCGCCCCCACTGCCATGCTCAGAGCAACCCCATCACAGCCGGACGCAAGAGGTCCCGGGACGGCAGTCGCAGGTCGAATTCGTTTTCCAGTAGCGCCATCAATTCATCGGCATCGGCGATCACGCGTCGCTCGCTCTCCTGCCCCATCCGGTGCACGGCATAGCTGTTGTCGTTCAGGGTCTTGCGCAAACCGTCACCGGTGCGGGCCACCATCAGGCGCCCCATGAACGGCGAGTCGGGGTGACTGCACACGTACCAGTTGCCGACGGTGTAGTCGATGTCTTCCTGGCGTTGCAGGTCGAACAGGTACATCGGTCGCCATTCGTCACCGACCTTGGCACGCAACAGGTAGCCGTCCTCGTGCACGTCGATGCGATACGGCTCATGGGGGGTGGATTGACTGTCCCGGCTGTCCAGCAGCAGCGGCGCGGTGGGCACCATGCCGCCAAAGCCGACGTCGGTGATGTAGCGCACACCGTCGAACGTCACCAGGCTCAGGCGATGGGTGCGCGCAGGCCAGGCGCCCTCCGGGGCGTTCATCACTACGCGCCCGGTGATGCTCCGAGCTTCAAAGCCCAGAGCCTGCAACAAGGCCATGAACAGTTGGTTGAGCTCGTAGCAATAGCCACCACGGCCTTGCTCGAAGACCTTTCGCTCAACCGATTCGAGGTCAATGGCCACCGGCTGATGCAGCAATGTCGAGATCGTTTCGAAAGGAATTTGGGCGGTGTGGCGTCTTTGAAGTTGCCCCAGCGTCTTGAGCGTTGGGGCGGGCGGCGTGTCGAAACCCAGGCGCCGCAGATAGCGGGCCGTATCGCTCAGTTGTGCACGACTCATGACGGTGTCCTTTACCGGTCTGGCGCAGCGCTACCGGACAGCGCGCTGCGGATGGCGCCAGGTATAAGCCATTACCCGTCGGGTGACAACGCATCGCTGCTCAGCGCCGCTTGCGCGAAGCCAGGCGGATCCAGGTGGGCGCATGGTCGCTGGGATGTTCCTGGTTCCGAACCCAGGCGTCCACGCCCGCCTCGCTCAGGTATGGGCTGGCCACCGGGTTGAGCAGCAAGTGGTCGATGCGCAGTCCGGAGTTTTTCTGCCAGTGCTGGCGGAAATAATCCCAGAAGGTGTAGATCCGCTCGTCCGGGTACAGGTGGCGCAACGAATCGGTCCACCCCTGATCCAGCAGACGCTGGTAGCACTCGCGGCTCTGCGGTTGCAGCAACGCGTCCTTGAGCCAAGAGCGCGGGTTGTAGATGTCCAGGTCGGTAGGCACCACATTGTAGTCGCCGGCCAGCACCACCGGGTGATCGCTGGCCTGAAGCCCTTGGGCGTACTCGATCAGCCGCTCGAACCAGGCCAGCTTGTACTCGAACTTCGGCCCTGGCTGCGGGTTGCCGTTGGGCAGGTAGAGACACCCCACCAGCACGCCGTGCACCGCAGCCTCCAGGTAGCGGCTGTGGCTGTCGCCTTCGCCACCGGGCAGGCCACGACGGCTCTCCAGCGGCTGCGCATCACGGGCGAGAATCGCCACGCCGTTCCACGACGCCTGACCGTGCCAGATCGATCCATAGCCCACCGACTCGATCTCCGCCGCCGGGAAGTCCTTGTCGAGCGCCTTGAGTTCCTGCAGGCAGACGACATCCGGCTTCTCTCGCTCCAGCCATTGCAACAGGTTCGGCAGCCGGGCCCGGATGCCGTTGATATTGAAGGTCGCGATACGCAGGTTTTTCATGGGCCAACACTCGAAAGACCGGGACACTGGCTGTGACCGGCGACAGCGCCCGGTGGTTGCAACGCGTTCTCAGGAACCGGTTTTCGACAACGCCTGACGGTCTTGCAGCAGGTGCGCGAAGGCCTGTTTGTCGATCGGGCGGCTGAGGAAGTAACCCTGCACTTCATGGCACTGGTCCGAGCCCAACGAACCCAGTTGGGCCAGGGTCTCGACGCCTTCGGCCGTCACCGTCAGGCCCATGGCCTTGCCGAGGTTGATGATCGCCTGCACCACCGCCCGGTCATTGCTGCTGTTGCTCATGGAGGCGATGAAGCGTTTATCGATCTTGATGCCGTCGAACGGGTACGTGCGCAGGTAGCCGAGGGACGAATAACCGGTGCCGAAATCGTCCATGTTCAAGCGCACACCCAGTTCCTTCAGGGCGTTCATGGTGTGCAGCGCGCCGTCCACGTCGTTGAGCATCACGTTCTCGGTGATTTCCAGTTCCAGGCGGCTGGCCGGGAACCGCGTCTCGATCAACACCCGGCGCACGTCTTCCACCACGTCGCTGCGCTCGAACTGCGCTGGCGACAGGTTGACCGACACCATCAGTTCGCCGGGCCAGCTCAGCGCGGTCTCACAGGCTTCGCGTAATACCCAGTGGGACAGCGGCACAATCAGGTCAGTCTGTTCGGCCAGCGGAATGAACGCATCGGGCCCCAGTAGCCCCTGGGTCGGGTGCTGCCAGCGCACCAGCGCCTCGACGGCGACGATGTCACGCCCATCGACGGTGTAGCGCGGCTGGAAATGCAAGACGAATTCGTGTTGGCGCACGGCTTGGCGCAGGTCGCTTTCCAATTGCCGACGATGCTGGATCTGGTCGTTCATCTGCGAGGCGAAATAGCACCAGGTTCGCTTGCCTTCGGACTTGGCCTGATACAAGGCAATGTCGGCGCAACGGATCAGCTCACCGGGCACGTGGCCCTGGCGACGACTCACGGCGATGCCGATGCTGGCACCGATGTGCAGCGAATGGGTTTCGTAATGAATCGGTTGCTGCAGGCTCCCGATCAAGCGCTCGCAGAATCGGTCGATCTCGGTGGTGTGCTCCATGCCGCTGAGCACCACCACGAATTCATCGCCGCCCAGCCGCGCCACCAGGTCCTGCTCGCGGGTACAGTCGCGCAGGCGCTGGGCCACTTCCAGCAACACCGCGTCACCGGCCGGGTGACCGAGGGAGTCGTTGATCGGCTTGAAGTTGTCCAGGTCCACCACGAGCAACGTCAAGGGTGGGGCATGCTCCTTGGCCAGCAGCGCGTCGTCCAGGTAGCGTGCCAGCTTGTTACGGTTCGGCAGGCCCGTCAGCGCATCGTGCAGCGACAGATGCTGGACCTGGGCGTGGGCCGCCACCTCGTCGGTGATGTCACTGGCCGTGCCGCGGTAGCCCACCACCGCGGCCTTGTCGATAATCGGCCGCGCCGACACCCGGCAGAAGCGCAATTGCCCGGAATGATCGCGGTAGGAGCAACGCAGGTTGCTGGCGCTCTGCTCCTGGGTGAGCGTGCCCAACCAGAGGGCGATCGGCGTCGTGTCGCAGTACAGCAGTTGTTCGATGTCCTGCCCCAGCCATTGTCGATCGGAGAACCCGGTGACGGTGCCGAAGCGTCCGGACAAGTAGGTGATATGCCCTTCGCCGTCGATTTCCCAGATCCAGTCGGAGGCCGCTTCCGCCACGGCGCGAAAGCGTTCCTCGCTGGCTTCCAGGGCCTGCGTCGAGCGCTCCAGGCTGTCGTAGCTGGCATCCACCTGGCGCGCCGTGCGCAGGGCATAGCGGAAGAAATAAGCCGTCAGCAGCGCCAGGATCAGCAGCGCACCGCCCAACGGCGGCAACAGCGACCACAGCAGATGCTGGCCCGGACGCTCCAGGCGCGAGACCAGGCTGTAACCGGTGCTGTCCAGCGGCACGGCGGGCTGGCCGGGCGCCAACTCGGAATCCTTGACCAGGTGCAGGTCGGTCAGCCCGTAGTTCTGGCCCAGCGCGCGCAGCTTGACATGGGTCAGTTGGTCAACGAACACCAGCACCGATGTACCTTGGGGCGCGACCCGAGGGCGCTCGTCATTGGGCAGGATCACCGAGGCCGTGACAATGGCCGGCCAGCCCTCGAACAGGGTGTAGCGGACCGCCGGGGCGGTCAGGTCGGCCTGCGCCTGCAACTGATCCACCAGCGGCTCCAACGGCATGTCCATGTGGGCGCGCGCGTCAGTCTGCTGGTGCTGCCCGCGTACCACGGCGTACTTGGTGCGCTCACGGTCGATGACGAACACGCCTTCATAGCCGTCGTTGGTGAACAGGGTCTTGCCCATGTTCTGGTCGGCATAGGCCCATTGCACGTCGACCTCGCCGTTGAGGTGCTCGTAGGCCGTGGTCCAGTAGGTGTAGCTGGTGATGTAGTTCTTCGACGCCGTGATCCGGTTTTCCACCGCGCGTTCGGTGTAGAAAAAGTTCTTGCGCACATCTTGCGCGTCGAGTTGCCGGGCAATGTTGAACAGCGCGACGACGGCCACCAACACACCCAGGACAAACAGCCCACCGACGGCCGCCACCAGGCGACGGGTGATCGGGGTGTGACGAGGGGTGTTCGAACGCGTAGTCGTGGCTGCAAAATCCATTGGCCTGCTCCTGTCCTGTCGACACCGGCTTCGATGTCAAGAAGCGCCGTGTCTGAACAATGGACCCTGGCCAGGCCTCGATGATTCCAACCCATCTCAGCGGTCCGAGCGCTCCAGCGCGTCGAGGCCGCCTTCCATGGACAAGGCCGCCACGCGATTGCGCCCATTGTGTTTGGCTTGATAAAGCGCCGCATCGGCCCGCTGGATGAACACCTCGATGCTGTCCAGGCTGCTGGGGACGAAGGCGTAGCAGCCCAGGCTCACGGTCAGGTAGCCGGTGGGGGAACCGGAATGGGTGATGTGCTTGTCGATCACCCGGCAACGGATCTGCTCGGCCAACGCCAGGGCGCCTTGCAGGTTGGTGTCGGGCAGCAGCACCCCGAACTCCTCGCCGCCATAGCGCACCGCGAGGTCAGCCTTGCGATGGCAGCAGTCCTTGAGCACCTTGGCCACTTCCGCCAGGCAATGGTCCCCGGCAACGTGCCCGTAGGTATCGTTGTAGCGCTTGAAGAAGTCGATATCGAGCATGATCAGGCTCAGCGGGCTGCGCTGGCGGGCACCGCGGCCGAACTCGACATCCAGCGCCCGCTCGAACAGCCGACGGTTCGCCAGCCCGGTCAGGCTGTCGTGGGTGGCGATCATTTCCAGGGCTTCCTGGGCCTTGCGCAAGTCCGCCTCGATCCGCTCGCTGTTGCGCACCTGGCGCACGAAGACCCAGCCGAACAGGCAGATCCCCACGACCACCAGGGCCACGATCAGGCTGGACTGAAATGCCCTGTCGTGCCAACCGGCCAGGATCGCGTCTTCGGACATTGCGGCGGTGACCACCAGCGGGTAGCTGCGCAAGTGATCGTGCCCGTATAGCCTGACCACGCCATCGACGGTGGAGCGAATGATCGAATCGCCCGACATCGCGCCCGGCAGATCGTGATTGAACAGGTTCTCCTCGGACAGTGGCCGGCCGATCCGCGCCTCATCGAAGGGGCGACGGGCCAACAGCGTCCCGTCGGACAAGGCCAGGGCCATCTCGCCTTTATCGTCCAGGCTGAAGCTTCTGAAGAACTTCTCGAAGTAGGACATCTTGATGCCGGCCATCAGGACGCCCTGGAAATCACCGTTCGCATCGTTCAGGCGCCGGGAGATCGGAATGATCCATTCACCGTTCTGGCGGCTGTGAATCGCTGGCCCGATGTGGGCGATCAGGGACGCATTCTGTTGGTGGAAACGGAAGTACTCCCGGTCCGCCACCCCTGCCCCCCTTTGCAGATTGTCAAAGGAGGTCACGACCCAGTGGCCGTGCTTGTCGAACAGAAACAGACCATGCAACTGCTCGAGCGATTGCACCCGGCGAGCGAAGTTGTTTTGCAGGCGCGACTGCAAGGCCGGACCGAACCCATCGACCTGAATCCAGTCCGCCAGGCTGTCGAGGACCACGTCGGCCTGCAGGAACGTGTCCTGGGCCTGTTGGGCCATGGCCCGGGTCAGGTTGGCCGAGGCGATCCGCGCCGTCTCCAGGTCGTGACGGCGGGACTGCTCCACTTGCAGGTAAAGCAGACCACACAGGCACAGGCACACCGCCGCAATGAAAATGACTGCGGCCTTGAGCAAGGGTAGGCGTTTGAGGGCACCGCCGGGGGGATGGAACGGGTCGATAATGGGGATAGGCAAGCGAATTCCTGAGGGGGGCAAAACCCTGGGCAAACCGCTCAAAGCCCCCAATGCGCAAGAGCTTAGCCTACCGCTTGTGGAGCAGCAATTTGCCTGTATTTGCCAGCCGATAGGTGGCGTAATGGATCCAAAATCCGCCCGTGGGTCGCGACACGTTACGGGCAAAAAAAGCGCATGGTCTTGCTTGACTGCCCGACATCAGCCCGGCTATCTAGGTCAACCCGCGCCTGCCGGCGCAACTCGTCCTCGACTGCCAAGTGCCCTCGCCGACCATGAACACACCGACCCGAACCGTCGACGAAGCCTTGTCCCGCCCTTCTGCCGTAGGCCTGCGTGAAGCCTTCTGGTTCTGGCTCAAACTGGGTTTCATCAGCTTCGGCGGCCCCGCCGGACAAATCTCGATCATGCACCAGGAACTGGTGGAGCGCCGGCGCTGGATCTCCGAGCGACGCTTTCTGCACGCGCTCAACTACTGCATGGTGTTGCCCGGGCCGGAAGCCCAGCAACTGGCGACCTACCTGGGCTGGCTGATGCATCGCAGTTGGGGTGGCGTCATCGCCGGAGCGCTGTTCGTGCTGCCCTCGTTGTTCATTCTCATCATCTTGTCGTGGCTGTACATCGCCTTTGGCGAAGTGCCGGTGGTGGCGGGCCTCTTCTACGGAATCAAGCCGGCCGTGACAGCCATCGTGGTGCATGCCGCCCACCGGATTGGTGCCCGCGCGCTGAAGAACAGCTGGCTGTGGGCGATCGCCGCCGCCTCGTTCACCGCCCTATTCGCCTTCAACGTGCCCTTCCCGCTGATCGTGCTGGGTGCCGCTGCCGTCGGTTACCTGGGCGGCCGCTGGGCGCCGGAAAAATTCAGCCTGGGCGGCCAGGATGCCAGGCACTCATCCTTCGGCCCGGCGCTGATCGATGACGACACCCCGCCCCCGGACCATGCCCGGTTTAGCGCCTTCAGGCTCTCTCGGTTGGCGATCGTCGGCGCCCTGCTCTGGATCTTGCCAATGGGGCTGCTTACCGCTGTGTTCGGCTGGGACGGCACCCTGACGCAAATGGCCTGGTTCTTCACCAAGGCCGCGCTGCTGACCTTTGGTGGCGCCTACGCGGTCTTGCCCTACGTGTACCAGGGCGCCGTCGAACACTTCGGCTGGCTGACGCCGACCCAAATGATCGACGGCCTGGCCCTGGGCGAAACCACCCCTGGCCCGCTGATCATGGTGGTGGCGTTCGTCGGTTTCGTCGGCGGCTATGTGACGCAAGTGTTCGGCCCCGACCAGGTTTTCCTCGCCGGCGCCATGGCCGCCGCGCTGGTGACCTGGTTCACCTTCCTGCCGTCGTTCCTGTTTATCCTGGCGGGTGGCCCCCTGGTGGAATCGACCCACAACGCGCTGACATTCACCGCACCGCTCACCGCAATCACCGCCGCCGTGGTCGGGGTGATCCTCAACCTGGCCTGCTTCTTCGGCTACCACGTGCTCTGGCCCCAAGGCTTCTCCGGTGCCTTGGACTGGCCCTCGGCAATCATCGCCTGCGCCGCGGCCGTGGCCCTGTTCCGCTACAGGCGCGGAGTGATCCAGGTGTTGCTGGCGTGCGGGCTGACCGGGTTGGCGGTGCATCTGTTGCGTTAGCTTTATCCACGATAACGTCGGCTACCGCCTCGACCATCGCAACCGCACAGCAGCGCTCATGACGCAGCGCAAGACGGACGCAGGTGTCCTTAAGCTAAGCTCAACCCCATCATCACGACAGGGACAATCGACATGAGCAAGGCAGACGAGCTGGCCACCAAACTGAGGCAAGCCCAGCAGACCCAGGCCGACAACGACCACTGCGCCGACCTGGCAATCGAACACTGGCCCGCCCAGGTCAACGAGCTGTACCGCCAGATCGAAGCCTGGCTGGCCCCGGTCTGCGAGGCCGGCCTCGACATTCGGCGTAACCCTACCCACGTCTTTGAAAGTCATTTCAGCGGGTCGACATACAACTATGCGATCGATCAACTGGTCATCGAGGGCAATGCCCGGCGCCTGACCTTCGATCCCGTTGCCCGCTTCACCCCAGGCGGCGCCGGGCGCATCGACATTCACATGACCGGCCAGCAAAGCTGCCTGCTTCGCAGCCTGGGTGAACATGGCGAATCGGTGTGGCACATAAAAACCGTGGATCAAGCCGAGCAGTCGCAGCCTGACCCCATTGCCATGGACGAAGAGGCGATGCTTTCGGTGGTGGAAAAAGGCCTGGGCCTTTAATGAAAAGGGGCGACCTTCACAGGTCGCCCCTTTTCGTTGAACAGAACCGATCAGCCGCCGGTTGGCGTGGCGGTGGCGACGAGCACATCGGGCAGGATGTCGATCGACGAGGGTGTCACTCGCGTCGCCGACCTGCCTATCAGCAGGTTCAAGGCGTTGTCGATTTCGTCCGCCGCGCCTTGGGCGTAATGGGCGTTCGCCCAGCTCCAGTAGCGTTCGGACACCAGCCCGCCGACCGCCTGTGCGCACAATTCGTCACTGCTGAGACCCATCTTTCCCGCAGCAGCGATCACGGCCATAAGGGCTTGTTCCAAATGGGAAATACGCTCGGTGGTCACAACGAAAAACTCGGAAGATCACGAGCACGAAGTTTACCAGCATATCAATATGCCACCAACCACAGGCGCTCAACGGTCGTCGCCTTTCGCCGCGCGGGAGCGCCTTCGTAGGCCGGCGGGCATTGGTCATGAATACACTCTTTAACAACTTAATCACTGCTGGCGCCTAAAGCCCCTCGTTAGCGAGCCGATAGCCTCGAACACCTACACATTCAGGCGTGAACATGATCAACATCAACGCACAAATCTCCAGCAGCCTCCAACAATCGCTGATCAAACTGGAGCCCAAGAAGTCCGAAGATGAATCGCAGACATCGGCGATCGCCCCCGCCACCGGCGCGCCGGTGGCGGGCGTGAAGGTCTCGCTGTCGGGTGTCGGCCTGCAAAAATCCGCAGATGAACGCGCAGCCAATGCCAACAAGGACATTGAAGAAAGCGGGCTGCCTGACACCGTGCAGAAGATCCTGAAAATGATCCGGGAACTGAAGCAGAAGATCGCAGAGAAGCAATCGGAAATGCAGGCGCTGATGGCCGACCAGAGCATGACTCCAGAGACCAAGCAGACCAGGATGGGCGCGCTCCAGGCAACGCTTTCCACCCTGACCGCCAGCCTGCTGACAGCGACCGCGTCCCTGGACAAACTCACCAAGAACGGCAACTTGTCCGCTACCCAGGTGCAACAGGCCAGTCAGTTGGCGATGAAGGGCTAAAGCGCGAACCCGTTACGCTCACAAAACCCTACCCATGGTGCGGATGGGGGGATTGAAAAGCAGCTAGCAGCCCTGACGGAAGAGTTGCATAGAATGTTCGCTACGCCCAAGCCTGGCCCATTCAAAGCCCAGGCCTGGATGTGAGCTGAAAAGCCCAATCAATCAGGCGTGAGGCACACGCCCAACGAGGTGCCGTCATTTCTCGCGGCCACCACAATCCGCTTGCCTGCCTGCTCCTTCACCTCTATCGCCTGCCCATCACGCTGCTTACCCTGGCGCGCCTGCCCGACCAATTGGGGAATCAATCCGCCCTCCGGCAGGTGCTGCCAGAAGCGTCCGGGCATGTGCTGGCGCAACGCCTGGGGATTGAGCCGCGCCGGGTTGAAGATGTGTCGGTAATAGGTGCGCCACAGCTCGGCGCCCGGATCGTCGGCGTGACGTGCCCATTGTCGCCACTGCTCAGGGCACTGGCGCCGGTAGTCAAGTGACTGGCCGTCGAAGCGGATACCGTCGCGGGGCGTTGCGATCAGCCAGCGTTGCCGTCCCAGTCGTTCGGCAAAATGACCACTGGCGCTCTCGAGAATGTCATGGGCGGGCTCATGGAACGACACAAGGTCCAGTTGCAGTCGCTCGGCCAACGCGGGTGGCAAAGGAACGAAGCGCACGAAGGCGTGCAGGTGATGAGCTTCGCGACTGACCTGTTTGATCCGTCGCTGCAGTTCACTGCCCAGGCGATCGCCGGCGAGCATGGCGGTGCGGTCGCCATGGGCCACGCGCCAGAGCACTTCATACAGCAGGTTCCAGCGTTGTTCGCCGAGGTAACGGCCCGCCTGTTCGAGTTGCGCCAACAAGGCCGCCGGCACCCGCGTGCGGAACGGGCCAGGGCCTGATGGCAGCGGCATCGGCACGGCCAACAGGTCGGTGATCGGACCTTGGGCCCATGTCACGTCACTGGGGTCGATGCCATGCCCAAGCAGCGTCCGGGCCTGGTCGCGCCAGGTCGAAAAGTCGTCATCGCAATCCAGCGCGATCATCCCCATAGCCCCATCTGCACAGGTCGCTGGGGATCGCGCAGACGCGCCCGCAAAAGGCCGCTGCGCACCTGGGCTTCAGCGGGTCGGTAGTCACTGGTGATGATGAACGGCCGCGCCTTTCCCAGTACGCAACGCAACTGCACCAGGTCGTCATAGCGGACCCGACGCTCCCGGCGTAGCGCCACCAGTCGTTGCACGCTGCGCAGGCCGATCCCGGGAATACGCGCCAGCAACGCAGGCTCGGCGCGGTTCACATCCAGCGGGAA
Organism: Pseudomonas sp. P97.38; assembly: GCF_001269745.1. Classification (NCBI taxonomy): domain Bacteria; kingdom Pseudomonadati; phylum Pseudomonadota; class Gammaproteobacteria; order Pseudomonadales; family Pseudomonadaceae; genus Pseudomonas; species Pseudomonas sp. P97.38. The sequence goes on along the minus strand of NZ_LHVJ01000027.1, from coordinate 51,415 downwards.
AACCTCCCGGTTGGCCAGCGCCCAGGCGAGCTTGGGGTCGATGTCCAGATCGAGGTTGCCGGCGTTACCCAAGAGTTCGCCGGCCTTGTAGCCGTAGCCGCGCATGAGAAAGTCAGCCTGGTAGAGCCTGTGCTCGCGCAACAAGGGCGGCGCCGCCAACGGCACGCTGGCGGGGCTATCGGGAATAGGGCTGAACGCCGAGTAATAGACCCGGCGCAAACCATAGCCCTGGTACAGCGATTCGGCGTTCTGCAAGATGGCATGGTCATCGGTGGCATCGGCGCCGACGATGACCTGGGTGCTTTGCCCGGCTGGCGCGAACCGCGGCGCCCTCGCCTCCCCGGCCACCGCCTGCTGTCCGTCATGGATGGTGCCCATGGCCTGGCGAATCGTGGTCAGTTGCTTTTCCGGCGCCAGGCGCTTGAGGCTCGCCTCGCTGGACAGCTCGATATTCACGCTCAAGCGATCGGCCAGCCGCCCGGCCTCTTCGATCAACAGCGGGTCGGCGTCGGGAATGGTCTTGAGGTGGATATAGCCACGAAACTGATGGTCCTCGCGCAGCAACCGTGCCACCCGCACCAATTGCTCCATGGTGTAGTCGGCCGAGCGAATGATGCCGGAGCTCAGGAACAGGCCACTGATGCAATTGCGGCGATAGAAATCGAGGGTCAAGCGCACCACTTCCTCTGGCGTGAAGCGCGCCCTCGGCACGTTGCTGGAACGACGGTTGACGCAATACTGGCAGTCATACAAGCAAAAATTGGTCAGCAGCACCTTCAACAGCGACACACAACGCCCATCCGGCGTATAGCTATGACAAATGCCCATGCCATCCGTAGCGCCCAAGCCATCGCGCCCCCGGGAGCTGCGCTTGGGGGCACCACTGCTGGCGCAGGAAGCATCATACTTGGCAGCGTCGGCGAGAATGCCGAGCTTGGCGATAAGTTGCATGAAGGCCTCTCGATACTGGTTATAAATACAGTATTTTGAGATGCACGGCATTGCAAGGGCCATTGATCAGCTCAATTCCCCAAGGAAGGCCCATAGAGGCTGTGACATAGGCCCGGCCTCGCGAGATGGGCTATAATCGGCCTACGTTCGCCATTGAGATCAAGCCCATGGGCACTGTCAGCCTTGAAGCGAAAAAGGCCTACGCGGCCAGGACACGTCGTTCCAACTATGCCGCCAGCCTGCGCCTGGAAGGTTTCAAAGTGAGCTTTTCCGAGAGCGATTGCAAAATGCCAACGCGCGAAGAAGTGTTGAAGACCTTCACCAAGACCCGAGCCTGATGCCGGACAAATATGGTGTCGGCGAAGACGCCTATTGCTACCCCGGCTCTACAATCCTGCGTAATAAACTCGATATCCGCGACGAGTCGACCTTGAGCGAAGCCGAACAACAGCTCTCGGCCATCGCCGCGGACAACGTCGAATTCAGCCCTCCCCCTTATAGCCTGGGTTATCTTCAGAGCATTCATCAGGTGCTCTTCTGCGACCTGTATGAATGGGCCGGACAATTGCGAACCGTTGGAATGGCCAAGCAGGACACCCGTTTCTGCCAGCCGTCATTCATGGAGGCGCAAGCCGGAAAAATCTTCAAGGGCATGGCTGCACAAAACTGGTTTGAAGGCATGGGTCGCGCAGACCTGATAAACGCCGTGGCAGAGGCCTATTCAGAGATCAACGTCATCCATCCTTTTCGCGAAGGCAATGGCCGTGCTCAAAGGATTCTCTTCGAACACCTCATCATGAACGCCGGTTTTGAGATCAGTTGGTGGGGCATTGAGAAAGAACAGTGGATCGACGCCAACATCGCGGCTTATCACTGCATGCTCGAGCCCATGCAGCACGTGTTTGAAAAATGTATTGGCAGCCCGATTCGCCCGTAAGATAGCACCGGTCATCTGAAACGCGTTTTCCACAATCTTGCTTGCGACTTCCCCCCTAGAACATCGGCATGAATACAATAAGCACATTTCCCTCCAACCCAGAAGGCCGCGACTTTGTCGTGGGGGACGTTCACGGCCACTTCAAACTTTTAAGCATCCTGCTGGAACGCTCGAAGTTCGACGTGGAACGGGACCGTCTTTTCTCCGTCGGCGACCTGATCGACCGCGGCCCCGACTCCCTGGAAGTGCTCGACTGGCTTTCGCAACCCTGGTTTCATGCCGTGCGAGGCAATCATGAACAGATGCTGATCGACTGCATCAGCGGCGACGGCGACATTCCCAGACATACCCGCAACGGCGGAGCCTGGCTCTATGAACTACCGCCCCCCGTCCAGCAGGAACTTTCCAAGGCTCTCCAGGCGCTGCCATGGATCATCGAAGTCGACTTGCTGGACGGCAACACCGTCGGCGTCGTGCATGCCGAAGCGCCACAAACGCAAAAAGGGGACGACTGGCAGAAAGCCAAAGCAGCCTTGCAAGGGCAACTGGGAGAGATTTGCCGCCTGCGCGCGCTAAGCATGGCGCTGTATGCCAGGGAAAGGATCGAGGAGCAAAACAATGACCCGATCAAGGGAATACACCAACTCTACGTCGGTCACTCGACCGTACCGAGCGTGAAGCGCCTGGGCAACGTCGTCTACATCGACACCGGCTGCTCCTTTGGCGACGGTGCCTTGAGCCTGATCGAGCTCAACAGCGAAACCGTCACCCACCTGCGCATGAGTCCATGATCGCTGCGCCACACAGGGCTCCGTGCCCATTCAATCGGCTTTGAATCAACGATATTCAACTCGCGCCGCCGTGAACAGGAGAACGCCATGCATGAGCAGCCTCAAAACCACCGCATTCACGAACTGCTGACCCTCGTCGGCCTGCGTGTAGCGCCACAAGTGGCAGCCACGTTTCGCCCACCCGCCACTCACGCAGATATCACCCGGATCGAACAAACCCTGGGCGCGCCACTGCCGCCGAGCCTGGCTCAGCTATTGCTTTGGCATGACGGACAAGAATGGAACGCCCCACTGCGCGACAGCGACAACCGCCGCCTCCTTGCAGCCCATGAAATTGTCGAGGTGATGACGTTTTTCCTCGATCCAGAGGAGGAATTTCTCGAGCCATGGGGGCGCTATTGGGTGCCGTTTTTGACCAATGATTCGGGCGACTATGTGGTCGTCGATGCCTCGCCAACAGGCCACGGGGAGCTCATCGCCTATTGGCACGACTGGGAAAACCGGGATGTGGAGCATTCGTCCTTGCTTGACTGGGTGGCTGAGTGGGTTCAAGAGATCGGGTGATCGATTGGAGAAGGCTTCGAGCGCCGCTCAGGTCTTGTTGCCACTGTGCGCGGCAACGAACATCGCGACGGCCGACCGACAGTACGATTCGATCTCATGGTCGTCCTGTGCTTTCGCCTCATCAAAGCGTGCAATGATCAGGAGATCGGATCCTTTGATGAGCGCGGCAAACAAGCGAGCGGACTGGAGGGGATCGGGCACGTTCAAAACAGCCTTCGCGTGCAGCTGTTGCAGCAGGGCCTCGATTTGGGCGATGACGTGGGCGGGGCCGGCTTCGTATTGGAGCTTGCCCAGCGACTTTTGATTCGTCTTGTCAGCCATGATCATGGCTTCGACACCGCGGACGTCCGGGCTCATGAGCGTGCGCATCAAGGATGATCCCACCGCCATGAGCTGATCTTCGGCCGAACCGTCTACGCCTTCAGAAAAATCCTGCGGTGCAAACTGATGACAGCGGGCCGCGATAGCCGCGCTGAACAGTGCTTCCTTGTTCTCGAAGTGCCGATAGATGCTTAGCTTGGATATCTTCGCGCGCTGGGCGACCTTGTCCATCGTCGTCGCTTGAAAACCCAGCTCCACAAAAAGTTCGCATGCGGCGTCGACTATCGTTTGGCCAAGCGCCTCGTTGGCGGGCCGGCCGCGCCGGGCCCGACTGTTTTCGGTCATAAAAATTCCAGTACTTGACAGTATTCCAATTCGTGAATTAGGGTACTTCAAAGTATCTTAAGCGTACAAGCCGATGCTCAGGTTTCTGCCTGTTTTTCCAGCCAGGCTCCTGGGCGGCACGGCGGTATCGACGCCTATCGTTGGATGACCTTGCGCACCACCCTGGTCCTCGCACCTTCACCCAAAGCACGGAGCCCCATCACCATGAATGACGTCGTTATCATCGGTGGCAGCTTTGCCGGTCTCGCCGCCGCCCTGCAACTCGGTCGTGCCCGCCGCAAGGTCACCGTTCTCGATACCGGAAGGCCGCGCAACCGCTTTGCCGGTCATTCGCATGGTCTGCTCGGCCACGATCACAAGCCACCGTTGGACATCCTGGTCGAGGCGCGGCAGCAACTGGCACGCTATCCAACGATCAGGCTGGTCAATGCCCGAGCCGAGAGCGTGTCTGGCGCAATCGACGATTTCTGCGTCTTCACCGACGACAACGAATGCCTGAAGGCACGCCGCGTGATCCTGAGCTACGGCGTCGTCGACCAGATGCCTGAGGTACCGGGCTTTGCCGAAAACTGGGGCAAGGCCATTGTGCCCTGCCCCTATTGCGATGGATTTGAAGTCGCCGATCAGCATTGGGGCCTCGTCTGGTCCGGCCCACAGTCGCACAATTACGTCAGGCTGTACCACGATTGGACCGATGCGCTAACGGTCTTCGCCGATGGTCACGAGATTGCACCCGATATCCGGGCCGATCTGGCGAGCCGTCGTATACCTGTCGTCGAGGGCCGGATCACCGAAATCGCCCGACACGGGGACCATAATGCCACCGTCAGGCTCGATACCAGCCCCCATGTTGCAGTCGATATCCTGTTCGCGCATCCGCGCAACACGCCATCCGCAAGCCTGCATGAATCACTGGGTCTCGCCACAGTTAATACACCCTTCGGTATCGCCCTCAAGGTCGACGAGCGTCGCGAAACCAGCGTACCCGGTATCTACGCCGCAGGTGACCTCGCAAATCCCCTCATGGCTTCGGTCACCCTGGCAACGTCGCACGGCGCGACGGCAGGTATCTTCGCCCAGCAATCGATGTTGGTTTGAGAGCAGATTACCTTCTGTGAAAAACGAAACAGAGCAAGGAGATCCCATGACAGATCACAATGCCTATCAGGTCGCCGATTGGAATGGCCGAAGCGGGGAGTACTGGGTCGCCAACCAGGCCCGGCTCGACGCCATGATGGCGGTGTTCGGCCAAGCCGCGATTGAAGCCGCCGCACCCGCGACGGGCGAACACGTGCTGGACGTTGGCTGCGGCGCTGGGGCGTCCAGTCTGGATCTGGCCGCCCGCGTCGGCGCGAGCGGCCAAGTGCTGGGCGTGGACATCTCCGAACCGCTGATCGGCCAAGCACGCCTACTGGCGCCACAAGATACGCCGGCCCTGTTCCAAGTGGCCGATGCCAGCAGCGCCGAACTGCCCGTGGCCGCGTTCGACATCCTGTTCTCGCGTTTCGGGGTGATGTTCTTCGAGGATCCGACAGGCGCGTTCGCCCACATGCGACGCGCCCTCCGGCCCGGCGGGCGGGTCGCTTTCGTCTGCTGGCGCAGCGTGACCGAAAACGATTGGGTGCGCCTGCCGATGGCCGCGATCAAGGGCATCATTCCAGCAACCGCACCGCGCGATCCCGAAGCGCCCGGCCCCTTCTCGTTCGGCGACCGGGCGCGCGTAGCCCGCATCCTGACAGCGGCCGGCTTCACCGATATCGCTATTGCACCTTTCGATGCGCTCATCTCGTTCGGCAAGGGCGAGACGCGCGACGCGGCGATCGACGATGCGGTGAAAATGGCGTTCGAGGGCGGTCCGCTGTCGCTGGTGCTCGCTGATCAGCCCGATGACATCCGCGCCCACGCATGGGCCGCGGTTCGTGCCGCCTTCGCGGGCCTGCCCGGCGAGCGGTCGGTGATGATCGACGGCGCAACATGGATCGTCACGGCACGCAATCCGGCAAACTGACGGGGTTCCATTCCTGATAAACTGCGCCCCTCCGCCTTCCCACCCAGATCCCCGATGCCTTTATACCCAGTACCTCAGCAATCCTTGTCTCGGCGCTTCAGTGTGGCGCCGATGATGGACTGGACTGACCCCCACTGCCGCTACTTCCTGCGCATCTTGTCCAAGCACGCCCTGCTCTACACCGAGATGGTCACCACCGGTGCCTTGCTCAACGGTGACCATGAGCGTTTCCTGCGGCATCACGAAGCCGAACATCCCCTGGCGTTGCAGTTGGGCGGCAGTGTTCCGGCCGATCTGGCCGCTTGCTCGCGCATGGCCCAGGAGCACGGTTATGACGAGGTCAATCTCAATGTCGGCTGCCCCAGCGACAGGGTGCAGAACAATATGATCGGCGCGTGCCTGATGGGGCATCCGGGCTTGGTGGCCGATTGTGTGAAGGCCATGCGTGATGCGGTGTCGATTCCGGTGACGGTCAAGCATCGGATCGGGATCAACGGGCGTGACAGTTACGAGCAGTTGTGCGATTTCGTGGGGACTGTGCGTGACGCTGGCTGTACCAGTTTTACCGTTCACGCGCGGATCGCCATCCTGGAAGGCCTGTCGCCGAAGGAGAATCGCGATATCCCGCCGCTGCGTTATGACGTGGTGGCGCGGTTGAAGGCGGATTTTCCAGAGCTGGAAATCGTGCTCAACGGCGGGATCAAGACACTGGCGGCCTGCCATGAGCACTTGCAGACCTTCGACGGGGTGATGCTGGGCCGCGAGGCGTATCACAACCCGTATCTGCTGGCCGAGGTGGACCAACAATTGTTCGGCAGCACCGCGCCGGTCATCAGCCGGGCCGAGGCATTGGCGCAGCTGCGACCTTATATCGCCAGCCACCTGGCCGCCGGTGGCGCGATGCACCACATCACTCGCCATGTGCTCGGGCTGGGCACCGGCTTTCCGGGGGCGCGGCGGTTTCGGCAATTATTGTCGGTGGACATCCACAAGACCCAGGACCCGTTGGCCCTGCTGGACCAGGCCGGGCAGTTGCTGGAAGGACGCTAACCGTCACTTGCTTTGAACCTGCGTCCGCTTTTGGCATCGTATCTACCGATACCGCCCCGGCCTTTCAAACAGCCGTTTTCAGGTTGTTGCCGCTGGGGCCTTTCGATACCTCTACACGCCCTTGAGTGGCTGCCGGCCCTCGGGTAATGTCAACAGACCCATAGGACAGAGCACGCTCATGACTTCCAAGCTGGAACAACTCAAGCAATTCACCACCGTCGTCGCCGATACCGGCGACTTCGAAGCCATCGCCCGCATCAAACCCGTGGACGCCACCACCAACCCTTCCCTGCTGCTCAAGGCCTCGGCCATGAGTGGCTATGCCGAGCTGCTCAATGCTTGCGTGGCAGACTGCAAGGGCGATGTCGGCCTGGCCAGCGACCGTTTTGGCGTGGCCGTGGGCGGGGAAATCCTGAAGGTGATTCCGGGGCGCATTTCCACCGAAGTGGACGCACGTCTTTCTTTCGACACCAACGCCATGCTCAAGCGTGCACATCGCCTGATCGACCTGTATGAAAAGGCCGGTATTGGCCGTGATCGCGTACTGATCAAGATCGCATCCACCTGGGAAGGCATTCGTGCCGCCGAGCAGTTGGAGCGTGAAGGCATCCAGTGCAACCTGACCCTGCTGTTCTCCTTCGCCCAGGCCGCCGCTTGCGCCGACGCCGGGGTTTTCCTGATCTCGCCGTTCGTGGGCCGTATCTACGACTGGTACAAGAAAGCCAATGGCAACGACTACACCGGCGCCGATGATCCGGGCGTTCAGTCGGTGACGCGCATCTACAACTATTACAAGGCCAATGACTACAAGACCGTGGTCATGGGTGCCAGCTTCCGTAACCTCAACCAGATCGAACAACTGGCCGGTTGCGACCGCTTGACCGTCAGCCCGGAACTGCTGGAGAAACTGGCCGCCGACGAAGGCAAGCTGGAACGCAAGCTGGCGCCGGGGCAGGCTGGGGAAGCACGCCTGAACCTCAATGAAGCGCAATTCCGCTGGTTGTCCAACGAGGACGCCATGGCGACCGAGAAACTGGCCGAAGGTATTCGTCAGTTTGCGCGGGACCAGGAAAAACTGGAAGCGCTGCTGCAAGCCAAGTTTTGAGGTGAGGCGCTAGCAAATAAAAGGGGCGAACCTTGAAAGGTTCGCCCCTTTTGCGTTTATGGAAGCGGGTTTACTCGTAAAGAGACCAGCACTCCAGCATTGATGTCGCCTGTTATCCCCTCTTTGCGAGCAAGCCCGCTCCCACAGGGTCGAGGGGCTTCAGCCGCCTGGGCGCTCCAGGGCGTTCACCAGGTCATGGAAGGCTTCACGATTGGAATCGTTCAGGCCCATCAGGATCTTGTGGGCTTCGAGCACCTTGATTCGCACTTCTTCTTCGGACTGGTCCTGGTCAGGCAGGTCGTCCAGGCATTCCGGGCACGGCACAGGGTCGCCAACGATGTTGAAGACCTGGTCGAAGCCCATCGATTGCAAGAGGCGGGTGATGTCGTTATGGGTGGTGACGACCGTTGGCAACAGGCCGACCTTCTGCCGCGACAGGATCGACAGCTTGGCCAGCAGGCCCAGAGTGGTGCTGTCGATGCTGCGGGTTTCGGTCAGGTCAATCACGATGGCGCTGAAGTTCAGCGCCGTGAAGATCCGCTCAATAGTCGCATCCAGCGCCGAACACAGGGTCAGGCGCACTTCACCGACAAACTTCAGGACAAAGGTGCCGTCCTGCTCGGCGAACTGGATTCTACCGGTACTCATCAAAGGTTCCTGCTCAACACTAACAGGGCGATATCATCCGGCATCTCCCCGAGCGTGGCTAATCCAAACACTTGGCGCAAGCCTTCCAGGCTGCCGCCCGCTGCACTCACCCGCTCAGGCAAGGCCGCTTCTTTCTCTTTGAGTGTAGGCTCTGTCAAAAGATCCAAAATGCCATCAGACATCAGCGTCAGGCTGAACGTCGGCGGCAGTTCCAGTACGTGGTCTTCGTAAGTGGCCTCGTTGAACAGGCCCACCGGCAAGCCACGCCCTTCCAGGTAACGAACACTGTCTGGCGTATATAACACAGGCAACGGCAGGTGACCGCCGATGCTATAGGTCAACAAACCAGTCTCCTCGTCGATGACTCCACCGACCATTGTGACGTGTTTGCCCAGCTTACAACTGATCAGGCCTCGGTTGATATGCCCAAGGACCTCAGAAGGCTTGAACTCCGGCAACGTGCCATTGCGCTTGGACTCGAACAGCAAGCGCGTGGTCATGAACTTCAGCAGCACCGTGACGAACGCCGACGACGCGCCGTGGCCGGAAACGTCCGCCAGGTAGAATGCCACGCGCCGCTCATCGACTCGGAAATAGTCGACGAAATCCCCCGATAGGTACAACGACGGGATGATCTGGTGGGCAAACCGGAAGCCATCGACAGTCCAGGGGCTCACCGGCAGCATGTTCATCTGCACCTGGCGGCCGGCGTTCTGGTCTTCCTGCAGCAGGTTCAGGCTGGCTTCCAGCTCGCGGTTGGCGGTCTCCAGCTTCTCGCGGTAGCGCTGGTTCTCCACCAGCAGGCGCGAACGGTCCAGGGCCCGGCGCACGGAGTGCTCGAGCACCGCAAGGTCTTCAAGGGGCTTGATCAGGTAGTCGGCCGCGCCCAGGCGCAATGCCTCGACCGCGTCGTTCATCACGCCCGCGCCCGAAACCACGATCACCGGGGTCTGCGAGGAGATCCCGCTGACCTGGCGAATGAGTTCGAGTCCGCCCATCTGCGGCATGCGCAGGTCGCAGATGACCAGGTCGGGCTTGTCTTGCTCGAATACCTGAAGACCCTGTTGGCCATTGCTGGCCTGCAGGACGCTGAAACCACTGTCTTCCAAGTAGGCCGCGAGGCTCGCTCGCACCACTTCGTCATCATCGATTATCAGCAGCGTGGCACTGGTTTTTGGCATGTGGGCAAACGGCGCCAGAATTAGGTTGGCGTAGCGGGCTGGACCGTCAGGCCTTTGCACGCACTACTGGATTCGCTTTCTAGCCTCTCTGTCGTACCGGTTTCAGGTCGCTGCCCTGCACGCGGATTCATCAGAGGTGCCCTTCTAAGGCGCAGACGGTACTCCCATCCGCGGGGCGTTTCAAGCTCAGGCGGATCGCCGCTTGCCGTCTTTATTTGTCAAAGTACAGAGAGTTATAAGAACCGAGCGAAGCGTAACCCAATGGAAGGATCACACCCCTTGAACGCACCACAAAAACACAAAAGGCGGCTCGTGGGCATTCATGCCAGGGCCGCCTTTCGCTCAGTCAGGAGCCGATATCAAAAATCGTCTTCGACCTGGCCGTCCTTGACCTTGAATTCGCGGTTTTGCAGATAGGCGTTGCGAATGAAGACGTATTTGTCGCCGCTCACCAGCTTCTCGGCCGACAGCAGGCTGGCGCGCGTGTCGACGATGTTCAGGCCGAAGATCGAGTTACGCACCGAGACATTGTCGATATAGCGATAAGGCGCGGCGTAGCTGTCGACATACTTGGCCGGCGCATCACGCAGGGTGCTTGGCCCCAAGAGTGGAAGCACCACATAAGGACCGCTGCTCACGCCCCAATAGCCCAGGGTCTGGCCGAAATCCTCGTCGCTGCGTTGCAGGCCCATCTGGGTGCCCACGTCGAAGAAGCCCAGCAGGCCGAAGGTGGTATTGAAGATCAACCGGGCGGTGTCGACCCCGGCAGCGGCCGGTTTGGCCTGCAGCACGTTGTTGGCCAGGTTGCCCACGTCACCGATGTTGCGGAACATGTTGTGGATGCCGTCTTCCAGGAATTGCGGCGTCACGTACTGATACCCCTGGGCCAGCGGCTTGAGCGCATAGGTGTCGAGGGTGTCGTTGAAGGTAAAGATCGGACGGTTGATGCTTTCCCAAGGATCTTCTTCCGTGGCGGCCTGGGCTGCAAACGGAACCAGCAGGACGCTGGCGGACAGACTCAGCTGAGCTAGACGATGGCTCCAGCGCATAGGGGAAAACTCCTCGGTTTATTCAGGCAAGGGCGCCGAGCCCAGGCGGTAAGGTCGCTAGTATAAGACGGAAAGCGAGGATAGGCAGCATGGAAAAGAGAAGGCGGCTGTAGGACGTTTCTGCTGCCGAGCACCTTCACAACGCTGTCACCGGACTGTCATTGAGGCCCGTTAGGCTGCGGGTTATTTCAAGGACGTTCCCATGCCTCGCGCCGAAGCCCTGCCCTTCCCTGTTCCCGGCCTGACCGCGGTTCTGTTCGGCCTGAGTGGTTGCCTGGTGGACTTCGGCGCCAGGGTTCGTCAGCCGGGCGCCAAGCCGGCCGAGCACGCGCAACCGACGCCGGGGGCGCTGGAAAGCCTGCATCACTTGCAGCAACTGGGCATTCCCTGCGCCTGGCTCGACGACTTACCGCCAGCCACCAGCCATGGCCTGGCGGCGGCCCTGCCGAGTTGGGTCAAACCTCCGCAACTTCCTGCAACAAATAATCCTTGGCCCGCCCCCCACGCCTGCTGGCAGGCACTCATGGCGCTGAACGTCCAGCAATTGGACGGTTGCGTACTGGTCAGTGGCGAACCGGGGTTGCTGCAATCGGGGCTCAACGCCGGGCTGTGGACCATCGGCCTGGCGTCCTGTGGCTCGCTGTGTGGCCTGGCACCAGGCGAGTGGCAGGCGCTGGGGCAGCAGGAACGCGAGTCCAGGCGCGCCAGGGCCACCGTGCAATTGTTCAGCCTGGGCGTGCATTCGGTGATCGATCACCTGGGCGAACTCGACACCTGCCTGGCCGACATCAGCCTGCGCCGGCTCAAAGGCGAGAAGCCATGACCGGGATCATGCAGGGTGCGTGAGGGTGGATTACTCTTAAGGCAGGCCACGGACTTTTGACGCACCGTCGCGGTCCATGGCTGTGCCTATCAATAAAGGGAGTACGCCAATGCCTGCCCGCCGCAAACTGCAAGCTCAACTCGATACCCTGCGCGAGCAATTGGACCAGAACCCGCCACTGTCCGAGCCAGAGCGCGAGAATCTGCATCAACTGATGGCTCAGATCGAGGCTGAGATCCAACTGGAAAATCAGCTTCAGGACAGCAACCTGGTCGACGGCGTGAACCTTGCCGTGGAACGCTTCGAACTGGAACACCCGACCATCGCCGGGACATTGCGCAACATTGTGCAGACCCTGGGCAACATCGGGATCTGAACCTCTCGGACAAAAAAGCCCCGCGCCCTGGCGTAACGCTGTTCACTTAAGATTTATCACTGGTCGTGGCGAGGGAGCTTGCTCCCGCTGGTGCGCGCAGCGGTCCCACGCTTTTGGGGCCGCTACGCAGCCCAGCGGGAGCAAGCTCCCTCGCCACGACGGTAACGTCCTTAATGAACGGTACTACGCGCCATCGCGGGGCTTTTCTATTTCCCGCCACCTGAAATGCCATTTGTTGTGGAAGGATTCGCTATTACCGTGGGTTATTGGCGAACCAGGCGCTGATTGGGCAGTTGCACCGCTTCAGTGCTGCGATACGGGTTGATGTCCAGGCCGCCACGGCGCACATACCGCGCGTACACCGTCAACTTCTGCGGCTTGAGCAGTCGCTGCAGGTCAAGGAAGATCCGCTCCACGCATTGCTCGTGGAAATCCGAATGCTGGCGGAAGCTGACGAGGTAGGCCAGCAGGCTCGCATGATCCAGTGCCGCGCCACGATACTCCACCGCCACGCTGCCCCAGTCCGGCTGACTGGTGACCGGGCAGTTGGACTTGAGCAAGTGGCTGTGCAGGCTTTCCTCGACCATGCGCGAGTCATCGCACCGCAGCAATTCCGGGCGCGGGTGTTCGTACGAATCGACACGGATGTCCAGGTCATCGATGCACACGCCCGGCAACGCCACGACGCCCTCGCGCTCCACATCCTTGAGACTGCGGATCCGCACGCCTACCGGCTTGCCGGCGGCGGCCGACAGGTCTTGGCGCAGGGTCGCCTCCAGGCTTGCCGTGTCAGCGAACGAGGTCTGGTTCAAGGAATTGAGGTACAGCTTGAAGGATTTGGACTCGATGATATTCGGTGAATCCGCCGGGATCGCGAATTCCCCGATAGCCACCACGGGCTTGCCGGACGGCAACAGCCATGACAGCTCGAAACAGTTCCAGAAATCCACGCCCTTGTAGGGAAGGGTCTCGGCCGTCAGGCCCAGTTCCGCCCATTTCGCGGTGCGCGGGATCGGGAACAGCAATGACGGCGTGTACGTGGCGATGTATTCACTGGATTTGCCCAGCGGCGAATGTTCGGCTGCGGGATGCATGACGGAAACCTGACTGAAGAATCAGCCGATTCTATCAGCCTTTGCCGCAGCCTTTGAGTGCTTACTGACTGACTGTCAGGTCTCCCTTCATTCCGGCCTGGTAATGCCCGGGGATGTTGCAGGCAAATTCAAGGCGCGTGGCCTTGCTGAACGTCCAGGTCAGCTCGGCGGTCTTGCCCGGCTCCACCAGGACGCTGTTCGGGTCATCGTGACGCATGCCGGGCGAGCCTTGGCCCATGTCGCCATGGGCCATCCCGTGCGTCATGGCGGTCGGCGTCAACTGGCCGCTCTGCTGCATCTTGAGCATTTCCTGCTGGTGTTCGGCGTGCATGGCGGCATCGCCGAGGTTGAACTCGTGCAGCAACCGGCCTTTATTGATGAGCACGAACCGCACGGTTTCACCGGCCTTGATCTGGAGCGCGCCGGGGTCGAACGACATGTCCCCCATCACCACTTCGATACTGCGCCCGGCCGTGGCCGCCGGCGCAGGCTGGCCAAAATCAAGATGCCCCGGCGACGCCCATGACGGTACACCGAACATCAGCGTGCAGGCGGCCAGGGCCAGGCGACTTCCCCTCAACATGTTTCAAACTCCATTCGGATTCAGCTTGTGGGAAACTCTAGCTCGCCGCGCCTGCCAGCCGGCTGACGGCATGATTACAACTTTGTCAGGTTGCGCCACCGCCCCGCCTGCCACGGTATAACGCCCCCGTCCCAACCTGTCTTGAGCTGCCCATGAAACTGCTGATCGTCGAAGACCAAACGAAAACCGGCCAATACCTGCGCCAGGGCCTGAGCGAAGCCGGCTTCAACGCCGACCTGGTGGCCGACGGCATCACCGGCCAGCAGTTGGCCCTGAGTGGCGAATACGCCGTGTTGATCCTCGACGTGATGCTGCCCGGCCGCGATGGCTGGCAGATTCTGCAAGCCGTCCGCGGGGCCGGCCTGGACACGCCGGTGCTGTTCCTCACAGCCCGGGACGCCATACAAGACCGGGTGCACGGCCTGGAACTGGGCGCCGATGATTACCTGGTCAAGCCTTTTGCCTTTTCCGAGTTGCTGGCACGGGTCCGCAGCCTGTTGCGCCGTGGCGGCTCGACACCCCAGGAAACCAGCCTGCAACTGGCGGACCTGCGCCTGGACCTGATCCGCCGCCGCGTCGAGCGCGCCGGCCGACGCATCGATCTCACCGCCAAGGAATTCGCCTTACTGGAAATGCTCCTGCGCCGCCAGGGCGAGGTGCTGCCCAAGTCGCTGATCGCTTCGCAGGTCTGGGACATGAATTTCGACAGCGACACCAACGTCATCGAAGTGGCGATCCGGCGCCTGCGCCTCAAGATCGACGATGAATTTCCCAGCAAACTCATCCACACCGTACGCGGCATGGGCTACGTGCTTGAAGAGCGTGGCCTGTGAGGGGCCCATGGTCGCTGAGCAGTCGCCTGGCATTGCTGTTCGCCGCCTGCACCGCCGTGGTGTCGCTGTTGGCCGGGGTGCTGTTCAGCCGGGCCAGCGAAGCGCACTTCATCGAACTCGACCAGCAACTGCTGGAGGGCAAGCTGATCGGCCTGCGCCGCGCCTTGCAAGACCTCAACGCCGAGCAGGCCCAACGCCGCCTGGAAGATGAACTGAGCCGCCAGGCCGACCTGGCCCTGCGCATCAAGGGCAGCGACGGTGTGCGCTGGTACGACAGTTCGATCCGGATTCCGGCCCGGCTGCCGGAGCGTGCCGGCCTGTCGACCGTCAGCGAAGCCGACAGTGACTACCGCGTGCTGAACGCGCCGCTGTACCCCGAGCGCGCAGACTCGCCGCAACTGACCCTGCTGCTGGACATCACCCACCACCAGCATTTTCTCCAGCGCATGCAACGGCTGATCTGGCTGACGGTCGGCCTCTCGGCCCTGGCCACCGCCCTGCTCGGCGCCTGGACCGCCCGGCGCGCCCTGCGACCCTTGCGGCGCATGGGGGTGATCACCGGCGGCGTTTCGGCCCGCTCCCTCAACGCCCGCCTACCCGAAGCGCAAATGCCCGCCGAGCTGGCGGAACTGGCCCACAGCATCAACGCCATGCTCGGACGCCTGGATGACGCCTTCCAACGGCTTTCGGCGTTCTCCGCCGACATTGCCCATGAACTACGCACCCCGCTGTCGAACCTGCTGACCCATACCCAGGTCACCCTCACCCGCGAGCGTTCTCTGGAGGATTACCGCGAGGCATTGCACAGCAACCTCGAAGAACTGCAGTGGATGGCGCAACTGGTCAATGACATGTTGTACCTGGCCAAGGCCGACCATGGGCTGCTGGCGCCGAATCGCGAGCCGCTGGCGTTGGCCGAGGAAGTGGACGTGTTGCTGGAATTCTTCGCGCCCCTGGCCGAGGACGCCAACGTGCGCTTGAGCCGCGAGGGCGATGGCGGCCTCGACGGCGACCGCAACATGTTGCGCCGGGCCCTTTCCAACCTGCTGGACAATGCACTGCGCTTCACCCCCGAAGGGGGTGACGTGCGGGTGCGCATTGTCGATGAGGTCCAGAGGCTCCGCGTCAGCGTGGAGAACAGCGGCGAAGGGATCCCGGCAGATCGGCTGCCGCGCCTGTTCGACCGTTTCTATCGCGCCGACCCGGCCCGCCAGGAAGGCAGCAGCGAACACGCCGGCCTTGGCCTGGCCATCACCCGCTCGATCATCCACGCCCACGGCGGGGAGATCCGCTGTGAATCAGCCGATGGCTGGACGCGTTTTCTAATTGACTTGCCGAAGCTCCATCAAGCCTGACACCTCCCCTTCTGTGGCGAGGGAGCTTGCTCCCGCTTGACCGGGCTGGCGCTCCAGTGCGCAGCGCTCGCCATCTTTGGGGCCGCTACGCAGCCCAGCGGGAGCGAGCTCCCTCGCCACAGGGGGCTGCGCCGGTCTCAGGAATACCGCAACGCCTGCGCCGGCTCGATCTTCGCCGCGCGCCAGGCCGGGTAGACGGTGGCGAGGAAACTCAGGATGAACCCGGCCGAGCAGATCAATACCACATCGCCGCGTTGAAGCTCCGACGGCAGGTTGCTGACGAAGTACACATCGGAACTGAAGATATGCTGGCCGCTGACCCGCTCCAGCCAGCCCACCAGCGCACTGACATTCAACGCCGCGATCACCCCCAGCACGCCGCCAATCAGCGTACCGACGACGCCGATCACCGTGCCCTGGACCATGAAGATCGCCATGATCTGTCCTGGCGTGGCGCCGATGGTACGCAGGATCGCGATGTCCGCACCCTTGTCGTTCACCACCATAATCAGGGTGGCGATGATGTTGAATGCCGCCACCGCGACAATCATCAACAACAGCAGGCCAATCATGGTCTTTTCCATTTTCATGGCACTGAACAGGCTGCCCTGGGTATGGGTCCAGTCGTCGGCCTTGTAGCCGGCACCCAGGCCCGCGGCGATGTCACCGGAAACCTTCGGCGCCGCGTACAGATCCTTCACCGCCAGGCGCACGCTCTGCACCTGGTTCGGCTGCCAATGCTGCATCTGCGCGGCGTCGGCCAGGTGGATCAGGGCCATGGAACCGTCCAGCTCGGCGCCCACCTTGAACACGCCAACCACGTTCAAGCGCTGCATGCGCGGGGTGATGCCGCCGGGCGCGGTGCTGACTTCCGGCACGATCAGGGTCAGCTTGTCGCCGACGTTCAGGCGAAAACGCCGGGCGGTGATTTCACCGATCACCACGCCAAACTCGCCCGGCTTCAAGGCGTCGAGGCGGCCTTGGACGATATGCTGGGCGACGATGGACACCTTGCCTTCCTGGGCCGGGTCGACACCGCTGATCTGGATCGGCTGCATCGAGCCCTTGTAGCTCAACATGCCCTCCAGCTCAGTGAACGGCACGGCGGCGGTCACTTCGGGATTTTTCAGCGCGGCCGCGGCGACCGGTTGCCAGTCGTCGATCGGATTGACGCCGACAAGGGTGGCATGGGGCACCATGCCGAGGATGCGCGAGCTCATTTCGCGCTGGAAGCCGTTCATCACCGACAACACCACGATCATCGCCAGCACCCCCAGGGCGAGGCCGATCATCGAGGTCATGGAAATGAACGAGACAAAGCGATTGCGGCGCTTGGCGCGGGTATAGCGCGTGCCGATAAAGATCGATAACGGTCTGAACATTCGCGGAGCACCGTATGAAAATAAATGACCCGGCACGTGCATCGCGTGCCGGGTTGCGGTCGGTCAGATGGGCGTCAGGCAGCCTTCCTGCAAGTGCAGGACGCGGTCCATCTGCCGGGCCAGGTTCATGTCGTGGGTCACCACCAGGAACGCAGTGCGCATCGAGGTGCTCAGCTCCAGCATCAGGTCCTGGATGCCTTGGGCGGTGTGGGAGTCGAGGTTGCCGGTCGGCTCGTCGAGCATCACCAGCCCAGGCTTGTTGACCAGGGCCCGGGCAATCGCCACGCGCTGGCGCTCGCCACCGGACAGCTCGGCCGGTTTGTGCTCCAGGCGATGCCCCAACCCTACCCGCTCCAACAACGCCGTGGCCCGTTGGCGGGCTTCAGGAATCGCGGTGCGGCCGATCAGCAACGGCATGCAGACGTTTTCCAGGGCGGTGAATTCAGGCAGCAAATGGTGGAATTGGTAGACGAAACCCAGGGCGCGGTTACGCAGCAGGCCACGGGCCTTCTCGTTCAGCGCCGAGAGCTCTTCGCCCGCCAGCCAGACACTGCCGGAGGTCGGCGTATCGAGGCCGCCCAACAGATTGAGCAAGGTACTTTTGCCAGACCCGGAGGTGCCGACGATCGCCACGCGCTCGCCAGGGTGCAACTCCAACTGCAGGCCCGACAACACCACCACCGACTCCGGGCCTTCCTCGTAGGATTTGCCCAGGTTGCGGCAACTCAAGATCGCTTTTTCACTCATGCCCGACTCACTCATAACGTAACGCCTCCGCCGGCTGGGTGCGTGCGGCACGCCAGGCTGGATACAGGGTGGCGAGGAAACTCAGGACCAACGCGGCGCCGCAGACCATCAACACGTCATCGGCTTGCAACTGCGACGGCAGGTAGTCGATGAAGTACACGTCGGCGTTGAGAAACTTGTGCCCGATCAGGCCTTCGAGGGCAGCGATCGCGGCGCTGACGTTCAGCGCGGCGAACATGCCGACCAGGGCGCCGACGACCGTGCCGATCACGCCGATGACCGTGCCCTGGACCATGAAGATCCGCATGATCTGCCCCGGCGTGGCGCCGAGGGTCCGCAGGATGGCGATGTCGCCCTTCTTGTCGTTGACCACCATCACCAGCGTGGAAATGATGTTGAACGCCGCCACGGCGACGATCAGCAGCAACAGCAGGCCGATCATGGCTTTTTCCATGCGGATCGCCTGGTACAGGTTGCCGTGGGTGCGGGTCCAGTCCCGGGCGTAGTAGCGGTCTTCGCCGAGCTGCTGGGCGATGTTCCAGGCGGCACGCGGCGCCTGGAACAGATCGTCGAACTTCAACCGCAGGCCCTGGACCTGGTCCGGTTTCCAGCGATGCAGGCGCGCCAGGTCCTGGAGGTTGGTCACGCCCAGGTAACCGTCCAGCTCACCGGCGCCGACGTGGAAAATGCCGACCACGGTAAAGCGTTTCATGCGCGGGAACATGCCCCCGGGTGTCACGGTGACTTCCGGCGCGACGAACGTCAGCTTGTCGCCGATGGCGGCGCCGAGCTTGGCCGCGGCCTTGTCGCCGATGACGATGCCGAAGCTGCCGGGCGCCAGGTCATCGAGTTTGCCCTGCTTCATGAAGTTGTCGATGATCGACACCTGTCGCTCCAGCCCGGGGTCGATACCGTTGAGCAGTACCTTGGAGACCTTGCCGTTGTTGGTCAGTAATCCCTGCATCTGGGTGAACGGCGCAACGGCCAGCACCTGCGGGTTCTGCTTGACCTTGGCGGCCAGGCTCGGCCAGTCGCTGATGGCTTCGCCGGTTTCGAGGGTCGCGTGCGGGACCATGCCCAGCACACGGGTGCGCATTTCATGATCGAAGCCGTTCATCACCGACAACACGACGATCATCACGACCACGCCAAGGGCCAGGCCGATGATGGAGGTCAAGGAAATGAACGATACGAAATGGTTGCGACGCTTTGCACGGGTATAACGCGTGCCGATAAATACGAAGAGAGGTCTGAACATGTCGGGGCTTGTTCGGAGGGAAAAGGAACGTCCTTGTGGCGGGGGTCACAAACCAGCTTTACACTCAGACCACCGCCGCTACCATGGGTTCGCCATGTCGACATTAGATGAAGAAGATCGCCGCGAATACTACCGTATCGAGGACATGATCGCACTGGAAATTCGGCCCCTGTCCATTCCTGAAGCTGCCGGCCAGGAAGTGTTGCAGGATGCGTCTCCATTGTTCAACTTGCTCAGCGAACTGCACCTGAGCGAATTCGAGTCCCAGCATCTGCTGCGCCAGATCAGTGAGCGCGAACGCAGCATCGCGGCGTACCTCAAGGCCATGAACCGGCGTATCGACCTGCTCAGCCAGGTCGTGGCCCTGACCGTGCTCGGCGAGATCGGCGAGCCGCAGCCGGTGATCATTTCCGAAGGCGGCATCGATTTCCAATACCCCACGCCCGTCGCCGTCGGCGCCCACCTGTCGATCAAGCTGGTGCTGATGCCCCAGGCCCTGGGGCTGTTGCTGCGCGCCCGGGTGACCCATTGCGATCCCAAGGGCGATGGCTATGACGTCGGCACCGAATTTGAACGCCCGACCGACGCCCAGCGCCAGTTGCTGGCCCGCTACATCCTGCAGAAACAGGCGCAAGAGCGGCGCCTGGCGCGGGAACTGAACGAATCAGGTATCAATAAGGAAGAACCGTGACCCTCATCTATGGCCACCGCGGCGCCAAGGGCGAAGCACCGGAAAACACCCTGACCGGTTTTCAGGAATGCCTCAAGCACGGCGTACGCCGTTGCGAACTGGACCTGCATTTATCCATGGACGGCGAGCTGATGGTGATCCATGACCCGACCCTCAAGCGCACCACGGACCGTCGGGGCAAGGTGGTGGAGCATTCCGCCGCCGAGCTGGTGACCTACGATGCGCGCAAGGGTGGCCCGGGCTGGGTCCAGCCATGTCCGATCCCGCGTCTGGAGGAACTGTTCGAGAAGTGTGATTTCGAGCATTGGCAACTGGAAGTCAAAAGCGCTTCACGCACCCGCGCCGCCGCCACGGTCCTGGGGATCCGTGAAATGGCCCAGCGCTTCGGCCTGCTGGACAAGGTCACCATCACCTCCAGCTCCCGGGAGGTGCTCAAGGCGGCCCTCGAACTGACCCCGGACATTTCCCGCGGCCTGGTGGCCGAGTACGCCTGGCTCGACCCGCTGAAGGTCGCCCAGGGCTACGGCTGTGAGATTCTGGCGTTGAACTGGACCTTGTGCACCCCCGAGCGCCTGATCAAGGCCCAGCGCCAGGGTTTGCATGTGTCGGTGTGGACCGTCAACGAGCCCGCGCTGATGCGCAGGCTCGCCGACTTTGGCGCTGACAGCCTGATTACAGACTTTCCCGGTTTGGCCACCGCCACGCTCGGGAATGGCTGAAATCGGTCTCCCCGGCCGGCTCAGGCCACCGGCCGGAGCCGCTCAAAAAAGCCGGTTGAGCCCGTCGTAGGCCGCTACCCGATAGGCTTCGGCCATGGTCGGGTAGTTGAACGTGGTGTTGACGAAGTACTTCAACGTGTTCAACTCGCCCGGCTGGTTCATGATTGCCTGGCCGATGTGCACGATCTCGGAGGCCTGGTAGCCGAAGCAGTGCACGCCGAGCACTTCCAGGGTTTCGCGGTGGAACAGGATCTTGAGCATGCCTTGCGGCTCACCGGCGATCTGCGCCCGCGCCATGCTCTTGAAGAAGGCCTTGCCCACCTCATACGGCACCTTGGCCTGGGTCAACTCCTGCTCGTTCTTGCCGATCGAGCTGATCTCCGGAATGGTATAGATCCCGGTCGGTACGTCGTTGACGAAGCGCCAGCTGCCGTTGTCGACGATGCTGCCGGCGGCCGAACGGCCCTGGTCATGGGCAGCACTGGCCAGGCTTGGCCAGCCGATCACGTCACCGGCGCCGTAGATGTTCGGTACACAGGTGCGGTAGTTCTCGTCGACTTCGATCTGGCCGCGGCTGTTGACCTTCACGCCGATGTTTTCCAGGCCCAAGGTATCGGTGTTACCGGTACGGCCGTTACACCAGAGCAAGGCGTCGGCCTTGATCTTCTTGCCTGACTTGAGGTGCAGGATCACGCCATTGTCGACACCTTCGACGCGGTCGTAGTCTTCGTTATGACGCACCGTGATGTTGTTGTTGCTGAAGTGATAGCTCAGCGCCTGGGAGATTTCCGAGTCCAGGAAGCTCAGCAACTGGCCGCGGTTATCCACCAGTTCCACCAGCACACCCAGGCCGCTGAAGATCGAGGCGTATTCGCAACCGATCACGCCGGCGCCGTAGACGATCAGCTTACGCGGGGTATGGCCCAGGCTCAGGATGGTGTCGCTGTCGTAGATACGCGCGTGGTTGAAATCGATGTCGGCCGGACGGTACGGGCGCGAACCGGTGGCGATGATGATGTGCTTGGCCACCAGTTTTTCGACCACGCCATTGCCGCAGACCACTTCCACCGTCTGCTCGTCGGCGAAGCTGCCGGTGCCGAAGAACACGTCGACCCGGTTACGGGCGTAGTAGCCGGTACGCGAGGCCACTTGCTTGGAGATGACCTTCTCGGCGCTCTTGAGCACGTCCGGGAAGGAGAACCAGCGCGGCTCGCCGATGGCCCGGAACATCGGGTTGGTGTTGAACTGCATGATCTGCCGGACCGAGTGACGCAAGGCCTTGGACGGGATGGTGCCCAAGTGGGTGCAGTTGCCGCCGACCTGCCGACGGCTGTCGACCATCGCCACCTTGCGCCCTGCCTTGGCGGCGTTCATTGCCGCGCCTTCCCCCGCCGGGCCGGAACCCAGTACCACCACGTCGTAGTTGTAGACAGCCATGCGTACTCCTCAGAACAGGCCGCGGTACCCGGTATGGTACCTGCGGCTAAATCATGCCGGGTCGCGGCATGAAGGAACAATTTTCAGGCCGGTTCACGAGCCCGGCCACAGTCTATAGAAGCGTCAACGCCGCGCACATTACCCCTTGGTCGCGTCAGAGGCTAGGGGGCGTTCTCAATTAGTTTTCCCACCGCGTTGTGCCTAAAAGCGGGCCAGGCAAGGCGCAGGCCGCAGGGAATGGTGCTCCCTTTCCAAGGCCTGCAACGCAGCCTGGCCCGCTTTTAGGCACAACCCGGAGGGCCGGGCCTGCTGTTATGCAGGGCTGCGTTGCTCGAAGCTTATTTGGAATAACCAAACCTCGCTTCTCGCGCCTTGCCCTGCACAACAGCAGACCCGGCGCGGTGGGAAAACTAATTGAGAACGCCCCCTTTGCCTACGCTATTTCGCCACACCTGGGCTTTCAACAGGCTGTCATTCATGTTCTTTCAAAGCTCACTTCACTTTATGTGGCGAGGGAGCTTGCTCCCGCTTGACCGGGCTGGCGCTCCAGTGCGAAGCGCTCACAACAAGGGTCTGCTGCGCAGCCCAGCGGGAGCAAGCTCCCTCACCACAGGTCGCCGTGCATCCTGAAGGCTGTCAACGTTGGTTTTTAGCGCCACTGATCCGTTCAAACGCATCGTTGGTCCGGGTAACAAAACGATCGCCATCGCGCATCACGAAAAATACCCCGATGCCGTGTTTCTCGGCATAGTCCCACCCCCGTTCAGGGCCGAGAATCAGCAACAGCGTCGACAGTCCATCGGCCATCAGCGCCGAAGGATGAATCACCGTGACCGACGCCAGGTTGTGCAGGACCGGTGCACCGGTGTGCGCATCGAAGGTGTGGGAATAGCGCGCGCCGTCCTGTTCGAAATATCGGCGGTAATCGCCAGATGTTGAAACCCCGTAGCCATCGACTTCGATAACGCGTTCAGCCACCTGCCGGTCATCCCGGGGCTCTTCCAGGGCGACGCGCCAGGGCGAGCCATCGGGCTTGCGCCCAACCGCCTTGAGTTCGCCGGTGGCTTCGGCCAGGTAACTGTCGATGCCCAGGGTCTGGAGCCGGGCAGCGATCCGGTCGACCGCGTAGCCGGCGGCGATACTGTTGAAGTCGACTTCCACCGCGGCGTCCTTGCACAACCGGTCGCCCTCGATGCGCAAATGACCATGACCGACGCGCTGGCGGGCCCGGGCCAAAGCCTCGGCGCTGGGCACTTGCTCGCCCCGGGACTGCGGGCCGAACCCCCACAGGTTCAGCAACGGTTCCACCGTCAGGTCAAAGGCGCCGTCGCTCTGGACGGACAACTGCTCGCCCACCCGCACCAACTCCAGCACCGCAGCCGGCATCACCTGGCAACTGTTGGCCGGCAGCGCGTTGAAGCGCTCGATGTCCGAGTCGCTGCGGTAGGTCGAAAACTGCCGATCCACATCGGCGAGGATACTTTCCACCTCGGCTTGCACCGCGTTCGGACGAGGCGTGGCCCGATGGCTGACGTATTGAATGGAATAGCGACTGCCCATGGTCGGACCGTCGAAACGCTCCAGGGTGTCGCCGTTGCCACAGCCGGACAGGATGCCCACGAAAAACACAAGCTTGCGCCAGCGTCCAGTTAACAAATCTTCATCTCCCCTCAAAACCACGCCCGCCATTATGGGCTTGAGCGCCAGTCAGTCCAGACGCAAAACCTGTGGCAGCGGACTTGCGCGCGAACGCGATTGCGCGGGCGGCATCTCTCTTGGATGTGCCGTCCTCTTCGCGAGCAAGCCCGCTCCCACAGAGAGATACAATCCCTACAAGATTTGCCAGAGTGAGTACCCCTTCATGTCTTCCAATACAAGCAACGGCAAGGCGATTTTCCGCGTTGTCAGCGGCAACTTCCTGGAGATGTTCGACTTCATGGTCTATGGCTTCTACGCCACGGCCATCGCCAAGACGTTCTTCCCGACCGACAGCGCGTTCGCCTCGCTGATGCTGTCCCTGGCCACGTTCGGTGCCGGGTTCCTGATGCGCCCCCTGGGGGCGATTTTCCTCGGTGCGTACATTGACCGCCACGGCCGGCGCAAAGGCCTGATCATCACCCTGGCAATGATGGCCGCCGGCACGATTCTGATCGCCTGCGTGCCCGGCTACGCCACCCTGGGCGTGGCGGCTCCCTTGCTGGTGCTGCTGGGCCGCCTGTTGCAAGGCTTTTCCGCCGGGGTCGAACTGGGTGGCGTATCGGTGTACCTGGCGGAAATCTCCACGCCGGGGCGCAAGGGCTTCTTCGTCAGTTGGCAATCGGCCAGCCAACAAGCGGCCGTGGTCTTCGCCGGCCTGCTGGGAGTGGGCCTCAATCACTGGCTCAGCCCACAGGAGATGGGTGAATGGGGTTGGCGCGTGCCGTTCCTGGTGGGTTGCATGATCGTCCCGGCGATTTTCGTGATCCGTCGCTCCCTGGAAGAAACACCTGAGTTCCAGGCGAGAAAACATCGCCCTACCCTGTCGGAAATCATCCGCTCCATCGGTCAGAACTTCGGTATCGTCCTGGCCGGCATGGCGCTGGTGGTGATGACCACGGTGTCGTTCTACCTGATCACCGCCTACACGCCGACCTTCGGCAAAGCCGAGTTGAACCTGTCGGACCTGGATGCATTGCTGGTCACCGTGTGCATCGGCTTGTCGAACTTCTTCTGGCTGCCGGTGATGGGGGCACTTTCGGACAAGATCGGACGCAAGCCCTTACTGCTCGCCGCGACGACCCTGGCCATCCTGACCGCCTACCCGGCGCTGTCCTGGCTGGTGGCGAACCCCAGTTTCAGCCATTTGCTGATCGTCGAATTGTGGCTGTCGTTCCTGTACGGATCGTACAACGGCGCCATGGTGGTGGCCTTGACGGAAATCATGCCGGTCGAAGTGCGCACCACCGGTTTCTCCCTGGCCTACAGCCTGGCGACCGCAACGTTCGGCGGGTTTACGCCGGCGGCCTGTACTTATCTGATCCATGTGCTCGATAACAAGGCTGCGCCGGGGATATGGCTCAGTGGTGCGGCGGTGCTGGGGCTGATTGCAACCCTGGTGCTGTTCAAGGGCAATCGGCATGCGTTGCGCACTGCGCAGGCTTCGGTAGTCGGAGGCGCCTGATCGATCGCCTTCGCGGGCAAGCCCGCTCCCACAGAACGTCAGTGGACAAATTGTGGGAGCGGGCTTGCCCGCGAAGACGGCCTACCCGTCACGGCAAAAAATCCAGACAAAAAAACGCCCCGACAAGTCGGGGCGTTTTCATGTGCGGCGAGAGCTTAGCGCGGGAACGCTGGCGGGTTCACACCGGCCATGTCTTCCATCACGCGAACCACCTGGCAGCTGTAACCGAACTCGTTGTCGTACCAGACGTACAACACAACGCGGTTGTCGTTGCAGATGGTGGCTTCGGCATCGACCACACCGGCGTGGCGCGAGCCCACGAAGTCGGTGGACACCACTTCCTGCGAATTGACGAAGTCGATCTGCTTGTGCAGGTCGGAGTGCAGCGCCATGTAGCGCAGGTACTCGTTCATCTCTTCGCGGCTGGTGGCTTTCTCAAGGTTCAGGTTGAGAATGGCCATCGATACGTTTGGCGTCGGAACGCGGATCGCGTTGCCGGTCAGCTTGCCGGCCAGTTCAGGCAGGGCCTTGGCAGCGGCGGTGGCCGCACCGGTCTCGGTGATGACCATGTTCAGCGCGGCACTGCGGCCACGACGATCGCCCTTGTGGAAGTTGTCGATCAGGTTCTGGTCGTTGGTGTACGAGTGAACCGTCTCAACGTGACCGTTGACGATACCGAACTTGTCGTTCACGGCCTTGAGCACCGGCACGATGGCGTTGGTGGTGCAGGAGGCGGCGGAAACGATCTTGTCGTCAGCGGTGATATCGCCGTGGTTGATACCGTGGACGATGTTCTTCAGCTTGCCTTTGCCAGGCGCGGTCAGGACCACGCGGTCGATACCCGGGCAGGCCAGGTGCTGGCCCAGGCCGTCGGCGTCACGCCATACGCCGGTGTTGTCCACCAGCAGTGCGTCCTTGATGCCGTACTGGGTGTAGTCCACCTCGGTCGGGTTCTTCGCGTAGATCACCTGGATCAGGTTGCCGTTGGCGCAGATGGTGTTGTTTTCTTCGTCGATGGTAATGGTGCCATTGAACGAACCATGGACCGAATCGCGGCGCAGCAGGCTGGCACGCTTGGTCAGGTCGTTCTCGGCGCCCTTGCGCACCACGATGGCCCGCAGGCGCAGGCCGTCGCCACCACCGGTCTTCTCGATCAGGATGCGCGCCAGCAGGCGGCCGATGCGGCCGAAGCCGTACAGGACCACGTCAGTGCCTTTACGCGCCGAAGCGTTCTGCTGGCCAACCACGTCGGCCATTTCCTCGCGCACGAACTGCTCGGCAGTACGGCCGTTGGCCTGGGTCTTGAACTTGACGGCCAGCTTGCCCAGGTCCACCGAGGCGGCGCCGAGCTTGAGCTCGCTCATCGCCTTGAGCAGGGGGAAAGTTTCGTGGACGGACAATTCGCTGTCGTCGGACTGACGGTGGCGAGCAAAGCGGTGGGCTTTGAGAATCGCGATGACAGACTGGTTGATCAGGCTGCGGCCATAGATCGAGCTCACCACGTTGTTATTGCGGTAGAGCTGACCGATGAGAGGGATCATCGCTTCGGCGAGCGCTTCACGATCGATCCATTCACCAAGACACTGGTCGGGCTTCTGAGTCACGGGAACCTTCCACATGTAGGGGCTGAAAAAAGGGGCTACATTATGCCGCCGAGTCCTCGGCGGAGCAATGCGCGCCTGTCGCACCGTGGTTTTCCTGTCTGCCTGGGTAGTCTGCGACTGACAGCAGCCCCCTTCCCCCGCTACACTTGTCGACTTTGTCGCAACGCTGGAGCTCAATCTTCCGTGCCCGTTCTGCGTCTTCCGCATCTCCCTGCCGCGGCAGGTAAACAGCACTGGGGCAACCTGCCCGGTGCCGCCCTGAGCCTGGCCATAGCCGAGGCTGCAAGCGCTGCCAAGCGCTTTACCCTGCTGCTGACCGCCGACAGCCAAAGTGCCGAACGGCTGGAACAGGCGCTGGGGTTCTTCGCGCCGGACTTGCCCGTGCTGCATTTCCCGGACTGGGAAACCCTGCCCTACGATCTTTTTTCGCCTCACCAGGACATCATTTCCCAGCGAATCGCCAGCCTCTACCGGCTGCCGGAGCTCAGTCATGGCGTTTTGGTAGTGCCGATCACCACGGCCCTACATCGCCTGGCACCGACCCAATTCCTGCTGGGCAGCAGCCTGGTGCTGGACATCGGCCAGAAGCTCGACGTCGAGCAAATGCGCACCCGCCTGGAGGCCAGCGGCTATCGCTGCGTCGACACGGTGTACGAGCACGGCGAGTTCGCGGTACGTGGCGCACTGATCGACCTGTTCCCGATGGGCAGCAAGCTGCCGTATCGCATCGACCTGTTCGATGACGAAATCGAGACCCTGCGCACCTTCGACCCGGAAAACCAGCGTTCCATCGACAAGGTCCAGTCGATCCGCCTGTTGCCGGCCAAGGAATTCCCGCTGCAGAAAGAGGCAGTGACGCGCTTCAAGGCGCGCTTTCGCGAACGCTTCGACGTGGACTTCCGGCGTTGCCCGATCTTCCAGGACCTGAGCAGTGGGATCACTCCCGCCGGCATCGAGTACTACCTGCCGCTGTTCTTCGAAGAAACCTCGACCCTGTTCGACTACCTGCCCCAGGACACTCAGGTGTTCTCCTTGCCCGGTATCGAACAGGCGGCGGAGAACTTCTGGAACGACGTGCGCAACCGCTACGAAGAGCGCCGCGTCGACCCTTCCCGGCCTCTATTGCCGCCGGCCGAGCTGTTCCTGCCGGTCGAAGACTGTTTCGCCCGCCTCAAGCACTGGCCACGCGTGGTGGCGAGCCAGCAGGACGTGGAAACCGGCGTTGGCCGTGAGCGCTTTCCGGCCAGGCCGTTGCCCGACCTGGCGATCGAAGCCAAGGCCTCGCAACCGTTGGCGGCGCTGGCGGGTTTTCTCGACGGTTTTCCTGGTCGTGTGCTGTTCACCGCCGAAACCGCAGGGCGCCGCGAAGTGCTGCTGGAACTGCTGGAACGCCTGAAGCTGCGACCCAAGACGGTCGAAAGCTGGCCGGACTTCGTCACCAGCAAGGATCGCCTGGCGATCACCATCGCACCGCTGGATGAAGGCCTGGTACTCGACGACCCGGCGTTGGCCCTGGTGGCCGAAAGCCCGCTGTTCGGCCAACGCGTCATGCAGCGTCGGCGCCGCGAGAAACGCGCCGACGCCGCCAACGACGCCGTCATCAAGAACCTCACCGAGTTGCGCGAAGGCGCCCCGGTGGTGCACATCGACCACGGCGTGGGCCGCTACCTGGGCCTGGCGACGCTGGAAATCGACGGCCAGGCCGCCGAATTCCTGACCCTCGAATACGCCGAAGGCGCCAAGCTCTACGTTCCCGTGGCGAACCTGCACCTGATCGCGCGCTACACCGGCAGCGACGATGCCCTCGCCCCCCTGCATCGCCTGGGCTCGGAAACCTGGCAGAAAGCCAAGCGCAAAGCCGCCGAACAGGTGCGCGACGTGGCCGCCGAATTGCTCGACATCTACGCCCGCCGCGCCGCCCGCGAAGGGTATGCGTTCGCCGACCCGAAGGCCGACTACGAAACCTTCAGCGCCGGGTTCCCGTTCGAGGAAACCGTCGACCAGCAGACCACCATCGAAGCCGTGCGCGCCGACATGCTCGCACCCAAGCCGATGGACCGCCTGGTGTGTGGCGACGTGGGCTTCGGCAAGACCGAAGTGGCCATGCGCGCCGCGTTCATCGCCGTGCACGCCGGCAAGCAGGTGGCGATCCTGGTGCCCACCACCCTGCTCGCCCAACAGCACTACAACAGTTTCCGCGACCGCTTCGCCGACTGGCCGGTGACCGTGGAAGTGATGAGCCGCTTCAAGTCCGCCAAGGAAGTGAACGCCGCCGTCGCCGACCTGGCCGAGGGCAAGATCGACATCGTCATCGGCACGCACAAGCTGCTGCAGGACGATGTGAAGATCAAGAACCTCGGGCTGGTGATCATCGACGAAGAACACCGCTTCGGCGTGCGCCAGAAAGAACAGCTCAAGGCCCTGCGCAGCGAAGTCGACATCCTCACCCTGACCGCCACGCCGATCCCGCGCACGCTGAACATGGCGGTGTCGGGCATGCGCGACCTGTCGATCATCGCCACGCCACCGGCCCGGCGCCTGTCGGTGCGTACGTTCGTCATGGAGCAGAACAAGAGCACGGTCAAGGAAGCCCTGCTGCGCGAGTTGCTGCGTGGCGGCCAGGTCTATTACCTGCACAACGACGTGAAGACCATCGAGAAATGCGCCGCTGACCTGGCCGAACTGGTGCCGGAAGCCCGCATCGGCATCGGCCACGGGCAGATGCGCGAACGCGAACTCGAACAGGTGATGAGCGACTTCTACCACAAGCGCTTCAACGTGCTGATCGCCTCGACCATCATCGAGACCGGCATCGACGTGCCGAGCGCCAACACCATCATCATCGAACGGGCCGACAAATTCGGCCTGGCCCAGTTGCACCAACTGCGCGGCCGGGTCGGACGCAGTCACCACCAGGCCTATGCCTACCTGTTGACACCGCCGCGCCAGCAGATCACCCCGGACGCGGAAAAACGCCTGGAGGCCATCGCCAACACCCAGGACCTGGGCGCCGGCTTCGTGCTGGCCACCAACGACCTGGAAATCCGCGGCGCCGGCGAATTGCTGGGCGACGGCCAGAGCGGCCAGATCCAGGCCGTCGGCTTCACCCTGTACATGGAAATGCTCGAACGGGCGGTCAAGTCGATCCGCAAGGGCGAACAGCCGAACCTCGACCAACCGCTGGGCGGCGGTCCGGAAATCAACCTGCGGGTGCCGGCGCTGATCCCCGAAGATTACCTGCCGGACGTCCACGCGCGGCTGATCCTCTACAAACGCATCGCCTCGGCCAGCGACGAGGAAGGCCTCAAGGACCTGCAAGTGGAGATGATCGACCGCTTCGGCCTGCTGCCGGAACCGACCAAGCACCTGGTCCGCACCACGCTGCTCAAGCTCAAGGCCGAGCAACTGGGCATCAAGAAAGTCGACGGCGGCCCCAATGGCGGACGCATCGAGTTCGAGGCCCAGACACCGGTCGATCCGCTGGTGCTGATCAAGCTGATCCAGGGCCAGCCCAAACGCTACAAGTTCGAAGGCGCCACGATGTTCAAGTTCATGGTGCCCATGGAACGCCCGGAAGAGCGTTTCAATACCGTAGAAGCGCTGTTCGAGCGCCTAACCCCGACCACTGCTTGAAGGACGCCACATGCGCCTGTTTCGCTCACTGACCTTGTTGATGACCCTGGTCGCTCCCCTGGCGTTTGCCGACGACCTGTATCAGGTTGAAATGATCCTGGTGCGGCAGAACGCGGAGCCGGCAATCATCAGCCGCGCCGCGCCGGAAGACTGGGACGCCGGCGCGCGACGCCTGGACGCCGATGCCCAACGCACGCCGGCACTGGGCGCCATCGTGGAAAAACTCAACGCCAGCGGCCAATACACGGTACTGATGCACAAGGCCTGGCAGCAGAACATCGGCGAGCAGGGCAGCAAGATTGCCATCAGCGACGGCACCGAACAGTTCGGGCAATTCCCCATCGAGGGCACCTTGGAACTGAAACTGGGCCGTTTCACCGACGTCGATGCCGACTTCTGGATCAACCAGATCGACGCCAATGGGCTGGTCACCGCCAGCGAACGCCTGAAACAGCAGAGCCACACCAAGAATGGCCAGCTGAACTTCCTCGACAATGGCCACCTTGGCCTGCTGATCAAGCTCACCTCGCTGACCGCGCCTGCACCCCGCCAGTCCCCTGACGTCATTCCGGACTGAGTGGCGCACCTATGCCCTCGCCCCTGAGCAAACCCCTGGCCCCTTCCTGGGTCAATCGATTCAAGGAACAGAGCCTGGAGCGTGGGCGCCGCTACGCGCTGGAAAACCGGGTCAGGATCGTCGAGGCCGGCGACAGCACCATCACCGCCAGTTGCGAAGGCTCTGGCAGTAGCGTCTACCGTCAGACCATTCGCCTCAAGGAGTCGGCCAAAGGCACGCTGATCCTGCTTGACGCCGCGTGCTCCTGCCCGGTGCGCATCAATTGCAAACATTGCGCGGCGGTTCTTCTGCAAGTGCAGGAAACCCTGGCCTACCCGGCAGCCGAAAAAGACGCGCAATTGCTGGAGAAACTCCAGTCGGTGCTGGACAACCGCAGCCCCAAGGCACCGCCCCAGGTGCTGGTGGACAATGTGCAACCACTGCCCCGCCTGTGGCTGGCAAGCATCGAGTTCAGCGCCTTCGAGCCGCGCAACGGCAAGATGCAACGCTACATCCAGCACCGTGCGGCGCTGTCCTTCAGCTATTTGGGTGAATACGTCAGCGGCCAACGCAACAGCGACGTGCTGCTGCGCCAGGAAACCCAGACGCTGCGGATAAAGCGCCATACAGATGTGGAACAGTCCTACCGCGAACAACTGCGAATCCTCGGATTCAAGGTCGCGACCCGACAGAGCAAGGCGTTGCCGGAAAGCGCCGGCGAGCTGTACGAAATGGTCAACGACAGCGCCTGGTTGACCTTCACCCTCAATGACCTGCCCAAGCTTCGTGAGCAAGGTTGGGAGTTGCAGATCGACGAGGAATTCGGCTTCGACCTGACCGCCGTGGATGACTGGTATGCCACGGTAGAGGAAACGCCGGAGCGGGACTGGTTCGACCTCGAGCTGGGGATCATCGTCAATGGCGAGCGCCTGAGCCTGCTGCCAATCCTGTTGAACCTGATGCGCTCGCACATCGAGCTGTTCAACCCGGAACGCCTGGCCAGGCGCCGCGACGACGAGCTTATCCTGGTCAACCTGCCCACTCGCCCGAACGCCGAGTTCGGCCCACAACAAGTGGCCCTGCCCTACGGTCGGCTGAAACCGGTGCTGGCGACCCTGGGCGAGTTCTACCTGCAAGAGCCCGGCACCACCAAGCTGCGCTTGAACAGCGCGGACGCCTTGCGCCTGAACCCGCTGCAAGACATGCCGCTGAGTTGGGAAGGCGGCGAATACATTCGTGGCCTCGCCCAACGCCTACGCGACATCAAGGACTACTCCGCCGCCGCGCCCGAAGGCCTGAACGCGACGCTGCGGCCCTACCAGCTCGAAGGCCTGAGCTGGATGCAGTCGCTGCGCCAGCTGGAGGTCGGCGGCATCCTGGCGGATGACATGGGCCTGGGCAAAACCCTACAGACCCTGGCGCACATTCTCAGCGAAAAAAATGCCGGGCGCCTCGACCGGCCATGCATGGTGGTGATGCCCACCAGCCTGATTCCCAACTGGCTCGACGAAGCGGCCCATTTCACGCCGCAGCTCAAGGTGCTGGCGCTGTATGGCGCCGGGCGCAAGAAACACTTCGAGCGACTGGCCGACTACGACCTGGTCCTCACCACCTATGCGCTGCTGCCCAAGGACGTCGAGCGCCTGGCTGCACAGCCGCTGCATGTGCTGATCCTCGATGAGGCCCAATACATCAAGAACCCCACCAGCAAGGCCGCCCAGGCCGCCCGTGAGCTCAATGCCCGGCAACGGCTGTGCCTGTCCGGCACACCGCTGGAAAACCACCTGGGCGAACTCTGGTCGCTGTTCCACTTCCTGTTGCCGGGCTGGCTCGGGGACGTCAAGAGCTTCAACCGCGATTACCGTACCCCCATTGAAAAGCGCGGCAGCGACGTCAGATTGCAGCACCTCAACGGTCGGATAAAACCTTTCCTGCTGCGCCGGACCAAGGAGCAAGTGGCGACCGAGTTGCCACCCAAGACCGAGATCATTCATTGGGTGGAACTCAGCGACGCCCAGCGGGACGTCTACGAAACCATGCGCCTGGCCATGGACAAGAAAGTGCGCGACGAAATCACCCGCAAAGGCGTCGCCCGCAGTCAGATCATTATCCTCGAAGCGTTGCTCAAGCTCCGCCAGGTGTGCTGCGATCTGCGCCTGATCAACGATGCCGCCCTCCCTACCCGAGGCAGCACTTCGGGCAAGCTCGACAGCCTGATGGGCATGCTGGAGGAACTGTTCGAAGAAGGCCGGCGGGTGCTGCTGTTTTCCCAGTTCACCTCGATGCTGGCGCTGATCGAAGATGAGCTGAAGAAACGCGGCGTCGACTACGCCATCCTGACCGGACAGACCCGCGACCGACGCACCCCCGTCAAGGAATTCCAGAGCGGCAAGCGTCAGATTTTCCTGATCAGCCTGAAGGCCGGCGGCGTAGGCCTGAACCTGACCGAAGCCGACACGGTGATTCACTACGACCCATGGTGGAACCCGGCCACCGAAAACCAGGCGACCGACCGCGCTTACCGTATCGGCCAGGAAAAACCGGTGTTCGTCTACAAATTGATTGCCCGGGGCACGGTAGAGGAAAAGATTCAGCTACTGCAAAAGGAAAAATCCGACCTCGCCGCCGGCGTCCTGGATGGCCGCGTGGCCGGCGACTGGAAGTTGCAGAGCGACGATATCGAAGCGCTGTTTGCGCCGTTGCCGGATAAGCTGGAAAAGCGCTGAGGCGGCGCAGTGTTGCGTTGGCCTTGATGACACCTGCTCGCGAATACGGGAGGTCAGTCGCCTCGGTACTGACTGACCTCAATCCTTGCGGGCAACCTGCCCCAACCAACGCCAGTCAATCGATCAATTGCGCCGCTTTCAACGCGCCGACCGCGGTCAGCCAGCGTGGGTCCTGGCGGTACTCGGTGGAGGCAAAGGCGCGGCCGCGCATCCGGGCGATCCGCGCCGAGGGCGTGACCTTCAAGCGCTGGGCGGCACTCAAGGCCAGCTCGGCGGCCGCGCGATCGTTGCACACCAGGCCCATGTCGCAACCGGCCGTCAAGGCGGCTTCGATACGACTGGCGGCATCGCCCACCACATGGGCGCCGGCCATCGACAGGTCATCGCTGAAAATCACCCCGTCAAAACCCAGCTCGCCGCGCAGGATATCCTGCAGCCAGCGCCGGGAAAATCCGGCCGGGTTGGGATCGACCTGAGGATAGATCACATGGGCCGGCATGACTGCCGCCAGTTGCTGGCTGAGCCTGGCAAAGGGTACCAGGTCGTTGGCGCGGATCTGTTCCAGGCTCCGCTCGTCGTTGGGGATCGCCACATGGGAGTCCGCCTCGGCCCAGCCGTGCCCGGGGAAATGCTTGCCGGTGGCGGCCATCCCCGCGGCGCTCATGCCACGGATGAAGGCCCCGGCCAATAGGGCTGCACGCTCGGGATCACCTTCGAAGGCGCGACTGCCGACGACCGCGCTGCGCTGGTAGTCGAGGTCCAGCACTGGGGCGAAACTCAAGTCCAGGCCGACCGCCAGCACTTCGGTCGCCATGATCCAGCCGCACTGCTCGGCCAGGTATTCGGCATTCGGGTTATCGGCGATGGCCCGCATCGCCGGCAAGCGCACGAACCCCTGGCGCAGGCGCTGGACGCGGCCGCCTTCCTGATCCACCGCCAACAGGAGGTCGGGGCGAATGGCACGGATCGACGCGCTCAACTCCCGCACCTGACGCGGGTGCTCGATGTTACGGGCAAAAATGATCAGACCGCCCACTTCGGGCTGACGCAACAGGTGGCGATCTTCGGCCGTCAGCCAGGTACCGGCGACGTCCACCATCAACGAGCCTTGCAGGCCAGCAGTCATGGGATTTCCTTGATAAAGATGAACCCGCGCGCAACAACACTGCCAGGAAACAGGCCCGGCAGGTCGCGGTGACGCAATGGAAGATAGGACGGATTCGAAACGAGAGTCGGCATGGGCAGCTAGCTTAGCGGATGTAGGCCGCTGCGCCCACCCATGCCCTTAGGCCTTGGCGAGCGCCGGGGCGGATTTGCTGCGCGGGCGCAATTGCGCGGCCGCCATGGCTTCATCGGTCACGCCGGTTTCGGCGCGCATGCCGGCAGCCAGGAACGGCACCATCAACCGCATCACCTGCTCGATGGAGGTGTTCACGCCGAAATCGGTTTCCGCGATGGCTCGCAGCGCCTTGATACCGGACATGCTGAACGCGGCGGCACCGAGCATGAAGTGCACGCGCCAGAACAACTCGATCGGCGGGATACGCGGCGCCGCCTCATTGACCAGCAACATGTAGCGGCGGAACACCTTGCCGTACATGTCTTCCAGGTAACGCCGCAAGTGCCCCTGGCTCTGGCTGAACGCCAGGCCCAACAGGCGCATGAAGATGGACAGGTCGTTGCCGCTGCGAGGTTGCACGACAAGGGCTTGCTCGACCAGGATTTCCAACAGCTCTTCCAGGGTCGGCTTGACCTCGGGCTTGGCCTGGCGACGCTCCAGCTCGCGGTCGAGGCTCAGGCAGAACGGCCCGAGGAAGCGCGAGAACACGGCCTGGATCAAGGCCTTTTTCGAACCGAAGTGATAGTTCACCGCCGCCAGGTTGACCCCGGCCTTGCTGGTGATCAGGCGCAACGAGGTTTCGGCGAAACCTTTTTCCGCGAACAACTGCTCGGCAGCATCGAGGATGCGTTCAACGGTTTCCGACTGGGCCATGACTACTCCGCCTGACAAACACTTGTTTGAAACATACGTTTCAGCCTGTGGCTTGTCAAGTCTGCCGGGGCGTTTTGCGAACGCCCGGTCAGCTATTTAACCACACCTTTGAACGGGCTGTAGCCATGGCGCGGGCGACCGTCCAGCGCCTGGTGAAAAAAGGAGGATTGCCAAGCGTCGCCCACTGTATATAATCCCAGTCACTGTATAAAAAGACAGAGCGATCAATATGCTAAAGCTGACGCCACGCCAAGCAGAGATTCTGGCCTTCATCAAACGTTGCCTTGAAGACAACGGCTACCCGCCGACCCGTGCGGAAATCGCCCAGGAACTGGGGTTCAAGTCGCCCAATGCGGCTGAAGAACACCTCAAAGCGCTGGCCCGCAAGGGTGCAATCGAAATGACCCCGGGGGCGTCCCGCGGCATTCGTATTCCGGGCTTCGAAGCCAAGGCCGACGAGACTACCCTGCCGATCATTGGCCGCGTGGCCGCCGGTGCTCCCATCCTCGCCGAGCAACACGTCGAGGAGTCCTGCAACATCAATCCTTCGTTCTTCCACCCGCGAGCTGATTACCTGCTTCGGGTACACGGCATGAGCATGAAGGACATCGGCATCTTCGACGGCGACCTGCTGGCCGTTCATACCACCCGCGAAGCCCGTAATGGCCAGATCGTGGTGGCACGCATCGGCGACGAAGTGACCGTCAAGCGCTTCAAGCGCGACGGCAGCAAGGTCTGGTTGATTGCCGAGAACCCCGAGTTCGCGCCTATCGAAGTAAACCTGAAAGATCAGGACCTGGTCATCGAAGGCTTGAGCGTCGGCGTGATCCGCCGCTAAAGGAGGCTTTATGCAATTCCCTCACACCCCACAACACACACAACTGCCGCTGTTCGAGGCATTCATGGCCCAACCGCTGGTTCCAGTCCTGAAAGAGGTCATCGAATCGCCCTGGGGCGTCGAACCCGAGGCTTTCAGCGAACTGTCGTTACGGGGTGCAGCCGGGAATTGCCTGAACCTGCTGGCGCCGATCCTGCGAGAGCTGAGCCAAGACCAGGATGCTCGCTGGTTGACGCTGATCGCCCCACCGGCCAGCGTCACCCAAGCCTGGTTGCGCGATGCCGGCCTGAATCGCGAACGGATCCTGCTGCTTCAACCACGCGGGACCCAAAGCGCGCAACAATTGACCTGCGAAGCGTTGCGCCTGGGCCGCAGCCATACCGTCGTCAGCTGGATCAATCCGTTGACCGCGACCGCGCGACAACAATTGATCAGCGCCGCCCGCACCGGGGACGCACAAAGCTTGAATATTCGATTGGGCTAAGACAAGCGCAGGGCTTCTCCAGAACAGAGAAGCCGGTCAGAACAGTAGTGCTTCTAAAAAGCCGACAGACGGGATCAATGAAGAACCCGAGGGCCCTCTTCCTTGTTGAGTTCGCCTTCAACCAGGCGCCCCGCCATCTGGACACCCACGCTCAGCATCGCCTTGGCGACCTCGACGTGCTGGCCCTGAAGGAACGCCTTGGCGTCTTCGGAGAAGTTCAGCGTTACCAGGGAACCCTCATCCTCGGCCCTGCGCAGCTCGATGCGGCCATCAGGAAGTTCGACAATTTCTAGAAAGGACGTAGGCATAAAAGTCTGTTCTCCACGAAAGGCGAGGATTATATAGTCATCGGAACCGCTTCGCTCGGGATCTTGACCAAGCGTTGTCGGCGAATGTCTTGGGCCGAGCCGTAACTCAGCACTCGTTCAGCCCTTCGCGAAAGCGTAGTGCCAGGCTCTTGAGGTTCTGCCGCCAGCTTTCCAGCTCCTCCCGACTCAACACCTGCTCAGGCTCTTCTTCGTCCAGGTTGACCACGACGATCAGCGGCTGGGTCACGTCCCCCTTGGGCTTGCGGGGGGCCCGTGGCGGCTCGAAGAGCGCCGCATGGGCAGCCAACAGTTTCGCCAGCCAGGTTTCCGGGTTGTGGGCCAGCTCGACCATTTCAGCCAACTCCGGGATGGCGAGGGTTTCCAGCACTTCGCGGGTCAGCAATTGTTCGGCCCGGGAGGCATTCGCTTGCGGCAGGCGATAGAACCCTGCAATTTCATGGCACAACCCCAATAGAGCACCGTAAAGGTGGAACAGCACGGACTCACGCCCCGCCTGCAACAGCGCCGGGGAATTCATCGCGCGCCCATCCTCGGCCCTGGCGAGTGCTTCGAGCGACAGGCCGGCGAAATAAATCTTTTGATTGGTGCGGGTATAGAGTTCGTGGGCCATGGCGGCACCTCTCCAACGAAATAAAAGCGTCACGCAAGGGCGACAGTGTCGTGGATCGACCGAAGGCCCGCAAGCCAAAAACAGGAAGGCCGCATGAAAACCCCGGGGTCGTCATGCGGCCTTCCTGTTCATTGGGGCTTACAAGGGGTTCTCACCCGACGAGTAGCCGCCCTATCGGTCAGCGCTTGTCTTCAACGGTCCACTTGCCACCGTCGTAGAACGCCTTCCAGCCGGTTGGCTTGCCATCGACCTCGGTCTGCACGTACTGCTCCTTGGTCTTGCGGCTGTAGCGGATGACCGCCGGACGCCCTTCCGGGTCCTTCTGCGGGGCTTCGCAAAGGAAATGGTACTTCGGATCGATCTCGTCCTTGTGCGGCACGATCTCCATCACCAGCGGCGCACGGGTCTCGCGGTTTTTCGGGAACTGGCTGGCCGCCAGGAACAGACCGGAAGCACCATCGCGCAGGATGTAGGTGTCGTTGACCTTCTCGCACTGGAGTTCAGGCATTTTCACCGGGTCCATCTTCGGCGGCGCCGCGTCGCCGCTCTTGAGCAGCTTGCGGGTGTTCTTGCAGGTGGGGTTGGTGCAACCGAAGAACTTGCCGAAACGACCGGTCTTGAGCTGCATCTCGCTGCCGCACTTGTCGCATTCCAGGCTTGGGCCTTCATAGCCCTTGATGCGATAGGTGCCCTCTTCGATCTCGTAGCCGGCGCAGTCCGGGTTGTTGCCGCAGATGTGCAACTTGCGCTTTTCATCCAGCAGGTAAGCGTCCATCGCCGTGCTGCAGATCGGGCAGCGATGCTTGCCACGCAGCACCAGGGATTCGGACTCACCCTCGTCGTCCGCGGCGATTTCATCGCCAGGCACCAGGTTGACGGTCGCCTTGCAGCGCTCCTTGGGCGGCAGGCTGTAGCCCGAGCAACCGAGGAACACACCGGTCGATGCAGTACGGATCTGCATCGGACGACCGCAGGTCAGGCATGGAATGTCGGTCATGACCGGCTGGTTCGCCCGCATGCCACTTTCCGGACTTTCGGCCACTTCGAGTTTTTTCTTGAAGTCGCCATAGAACTCGTCGAGCACGTTTTTCCAGTCGCGCTCGCCCTGGGCCACGTCGTCGAGGTTTTCTTCCATGCCGGCGGTAAAACCGTAGTCCATCAGGTTCGAGAAGCTCTCGGACAGGCGCTCGGTAACGATGTCACCCATCTTTTCCGAATAGAACCGACGGTTGTGCAGTGCCACATAGCCACGATCCTGAATGGTGGAAATGATCGCCGCATAGGTCGAAGGACGACCGATGCCACGTTTTTCCATTTCCTTGACCAGGCTGGCTTCCGAATAGCGAGCAGGCGGCTTGGTGAAATGCTGGGTCGGATCAAGCTTGATCAGCTTCATCACGTCGCCCTGGGCCATATCCGGCAGAACGTCGTCATCCCCTGGCTTGGTGATTTGCGGCATGACGCGGGTGTAGCCGTCGAACTTGAGGATGCGGCCCTTGGCGCGCAGCTCGAAATCGCCAGCACCCACGCTGACCGTCGTCGACAGGTATTGCGCCGGCAGCATCTGGCAGGCCAGGAACTGGCGCCAGATCAGCTCGTAGAGACGCTCAGCATCGCGCTCCATGCCCGACAACTTGCTTGGCTCGGTATTGGCGTCGGACGGACGAATCGCTTCGTGAGCCTCTTGTGCGCCTTCCTTGCTGCTGTAGACGTTGGGCGTGTCCGGCAGGTATTTCTTGCCGAACTCGCTTTCTATATAAGTGCGCGCCATCGCCACGGCATCGGCCGAGAGGTTGGTCGAGTCGGTACGCATATAGGTGATGTAGCCGGCTTCGTACAGACGCTGGGCCATCATCATGGTTTTCTTCACGCCAAAGCCCAGGCGATTGCTCGCGGCCTGTTGCAGCGTGGAGGTAATGAACGGCGCCGACGGCTTGCTGCTGGTCGGCTTGTCCTCGCGCTTGACGATGCTGTAGCTGGACGCCTTGAGCTTCTCCAGCGCGGCCATGGCCTGGGCTTCATTGAGCGGCTTGAAGGCCTCGCCCTTCTCGCGGGCCACTTCGAAGCGCACGGTAGCGCCCTTGGCGGTTCCGAGGTCGGCGTGGACTTCCCAGTATTCCTCGGGGATGAACGCACGGATTTCCCGTTCGCGCTCCACCACCAGCTTGACCGCCACGGACTGTACGCGCCCGGCCGACAGGCCGCGGGCGATCTTGGCCCACAGCAGCGGCGAGACCATGTAGCCCACTACGCGATCGAGGAAGCGCCGCGCCTGCTGGGCGTTGACCCGGTGAATATCCAGTTCGCCCGGCTGGGAGAAGGCTTCCTGGATCGCCTTCTTGGTGATCTCGTTGAACACCACGCGCTTGTAGCGGCTGTCATCCCCACCGATGGCTTCGCGCAGGTGCCAGGCAATGGCTTCCCCTTCGCGGTCCAAGTCCGTCGCGAGATAGATGGTGTCGGCGTCCTTGGCGAGCCGACGCAGTTCTTCGATGACCTTTTCCTTGCCTGGGAGGATCTCGTACTTGGCTTTCCAGCCGTGTTCCGGATCAACCCCCATGCGCGAGACCAGCTGCTTGCGCGCCTTGTCTTTCGGCGACAGCGCCGGCGCTTCACCGGCAGCCGCCTTGCCGCGCTTGGCGGCTGGCTCCTTGCTGGCGCTAGCCGAACCGCTGGTGGGCAGGTCTCGGATATGGCCGATACTCGACTTCACCACGTATTGGTTGCCCAGATACTTGTTGATGGTCTTGGCCTTAGCCGGGGATTCCACAATGACCAGCGATTTGCCCATGGATCAGAAAATTCCTGAATGCTAAAAAGTGAAAGGCGGTTGGCGCCTGACGCGGCACCGCTATATATAGTGGCTGCAAGGTGAGGTCAAGCGCAGGGTTGCCCGCAGGTTGGCCTCAACGCTTGGGAAAAATGCTTTCCTCGGCCTGCACCAAAGCAAAGCGTGGCACCTGTTCGCCGTCAACCTCGACGGACTCCTGGAACATGCTCAAGGGACGCACCCAGAAGCCGTAATCGCCATACAGGGCTTGATAGAAGACCACTTCTTCCTCGGTCTCGGAATGCCGCGCAATACTGAATACGCGGTACTGCGGACCCTTGTAATGTTGGTAGAGCCCAGGTTGTATCGGCATGCTTTGGCCCTCACTGAATTTTTTTCAAAATAAAAACAAAATTTCTTTCTACTAAACCCGGAAAAACAAAAACCGGGGCACTTGGCCCCGGCTTCCATCGACGCAACGCTTAGACGCGTTCGAAGACAGTGGCGATGCCCTGGCCGAGACCAATGCACATGGTGGACACGCCAAACGTGCCGCCGTTCTGTTTCATCACGTTGAGCAACGTGCCGGAGATACGCGCACCGGAGCAACCGAATGGGTGGCCCAGGGCGATCGCGCCGCCGTGCAGGTTAACCTTCTCGTTCATCTTGTCGAGCACTTTCAGATCTTTCAGCACCGGCAGGGCCTGTGCGGCGAACGCTTCGTTGAGCTCGAAGAAGTCGATATCGGAGATGCTCAGGCCGGCACGCTTCAAGGCTTTCTGCGTGGCCGGTACCGGGCCATAACCCATGATCGCCGGGTCCACACCCGCCACGGCCATGGAGCGAATTACCGCCATCGGCTGGATGCCCAGGTCTTGGGCACGCTGGGCCGACATCACGATCATGCACGAGGCACCGTCGGTGATCTGCGACGACGTACCGGCAGTCACGGTGCCACCCTTCGGGTTGAACGCCGGCTTGAGGGTCGCCAGGCTTTCCAGGGTGGTTTCCGGACGAATGGTTTCGTCGTAGTCGAACAGCTTCAGGAAGCCGTTCTCGTCATAGCCCTGCATCGGGATGATTTCGTCCTTGAACTTGCCTTCCACGGTCGCCTTGTGGGCGAGCTGGTGGGAGCGCACGCCGAAGGCGTCCTGCTGCTCACGGGTGATGCCGTGCATCTTGCCGAGCATTTCCGCGGTCAGGCCCATCATGCCCGAGGCTTTCGCCGCGTACAGCGACATGTGCGGGTTCGGATCGACGCCGTGCATCATGCTCACGTGGCCCATGTGCTCGACACCGCCGACGACGAACACGTCGCCGTTGCCGGTCATGATCGCCTGGGCGGCGGTGTGCAGCGCACTCATGGACGAACCGCACAGGCGGCTGACCGTCTGGCCGGCTGCCGTGTGAGGAATCTGGGTCATCAGCGACGCCATGCGGGCGATGTTCCAGCCCTGCTCCAGGGTCTGGTTCACGCAGCCCCAGATCACGTCCTCGACTTCATTGGGGTCGACCTTGACGTTGCGTTCCAGCAGTTTGCTGATCAGGTGCGCCGACATGTCTTCGGCGCGGGTGTTGCGGTGCATGCCGCCCTTGGAGCGGCCCATCGGCGTACGACCGAAGTCGACAATCACGACGTCTCTAGGATTCAAGCTCATAAATGTTCTCTCGCTCTAGTCGTTGGGCGCTTAACCGAAGAAGCTCTGGCCGTTCTTGGCCATTTCACGCAGCTTCGCAGTCGGGTGGTACAGCGCGCCCAGATCAGCGTACTGGTCAGCCAGGGCAACGAACTCGGCCACACCGATCGAATCGATGTAGCGCAGCGCACCGCCACGGAATGGAGGGAAGCCGATACCGTAGACCAGGCCCATGTCGGCTTCGGCAGCCGTTTCGACGATGCCGTCTTCCAGGCAACGCACGGTTTCCAGGCACAGCGGGATCATCATCCAGTTGATGATGTCCTCGTCGGTGACCTCGCGCTGCTCGTAGACGATCGGCTTGAGCACTTCCAGCACCGACGGATCGGCGACTTTCTTCTGCTTGCCGCGCTTGTCGGTCTCGTAGGCATAGAAGCCCTTGCCGTTCTTCTGGCCCAGGCGCTTGGCCTCATAAAGCACGTCGACAGCCGAACGACGGTCGTCTTTCATGCGGTCCGGGAAGCCTTCGGCCATGACGTCGCGACCGTGGTGGCCGGTGTCGATGCCGACCACGTCCATCAGGTACGCCGGGCCCATCGGCCAGCCGAATTTTTCCATGATCTTGTCGATGCGCACGAAGTCCACGCCCGCGCTGACCAGCTTGGCGAAACCGCCAAAGTACGGGAACAGCACGCGGTTGACCAGGAAGCCCGGGCAATCGTTGACGACGATCGGGTTCTTGCCCATTTTCTTGGCGTAGGCCACGGTGGTGGCAATCGCCTGCTCGCTGGACTTCTCGCCACGGATCACTTCCACCAGCGGCATCATGTGCACCGGGTTGAAGAAGTGCATGCCGACGAAGTTTTCCGGGCGCTTGAGGGCCTTGGCCAGCAGCGAAATGGAGATGGTCGAGGTGTTCGACGCGAGGATGGTGTCCTCTTTGACCTTGTCTTCGACTTCAGCCAGTACCGCTTGCTTGACCTTCGGGTTTTCCACGACCGCTTCGACCACCAGGTCGACATGGCCGAAATCACCGTAGGACAGGGTCGGACGAATGCCGTTGAGCACTTCGGCCATCTTCGCAGCGGTCATGCGACCTTTATCGACGCGACCCACCAGCAGCTTGGCGGCTTCGGCCAGGCCCTGCTCGATCCCGTGCTCGTTGATGTCCTTCATCAAGATCGGCGTGCCCTTGGACGCCGACTGGTAGGCGATACCGCCACCCATGATGCCGGCGCCGAGCACGGCGGCCTGCTTCACGTCA
This sequence comes from Pseudomonas sp. P97.38, assembly GCF_001269745.1. Taxonomy (NCBI): domain Bacteria; kingdom Pseudomonadati; phylum Pseudomonadota; class Gammaproteobacteria; order Pseudomonadales; family Pseudomonadaceae; genus Pseudomonas; species Pseudomonas sp. P97.38. The sequence goes on along the minus strand of NZ_LHVJ01000027.1, from coordinate 7,563 downwards.
CGGGCGATTTCATCATAGGCCTTGGCCTTTTTCTTCAGTTCCTGATCATTGAGGAACAGGCCGATCAGGCTCTGTGCAGCCGAGGTCTTGGCCAGTTTGACGAAGCCGGCGGCTTCGACTTCCAGAGCCTTGTCGCGACCGAAGTTCGCGGCTTTCTGGATGGTCTTGATCGCTTCGACCGGGGCAGGGTAGTTCGGGCCAGCCTGGCCGGCAACGAAGCCCTTGGCGGTTTCGAAGGCCATCATCTGCTCGATGGCGTTGAGCTTGAGCTTTTCCAGCTTCGGCTGGCGCTTGGCCTTGTAGTCGAACTCGCCGCTGATGGCGCGCTTGATCGTCTCAAGGGCCGCAGCCTGGAGCTTGCCAGGTTCGACCACGGCATCCACGGCGCCGACTTTCAGCGCGTCTTCGGCACGGTTTTCCTTGCCGGCGGCAATCCACTCGATGGCGTTGTCGGCACCGATCAGGCGCGGCAGGCGCACGGTCCCGCCGAAGCCCGGGTAGATGCCCAGCTTGACTTCCGGCAGGCCGATCTTGGCGGTGGTGGACATGACGCGGTAGTCCGCCGCCAGGCACATTTCGAGGCCGCCACCCAGGGCGATGCCGTTGATGGCCACGACGGTCGGTACGTTGAGGTCTTCGAAATCGCTGAAAATGCGGTTGGCTTCGAGGTTGCCAGCGATCAGCTCGGCATCGGGCAGCTTGAAGTTGTCGACGAATTCGGTGATGTCGGCGCCGACGATGAACACGTCCTTGCCGCTGCTGACGATCACACCCTTGATCGAAGCATCTGCCTTGATAGTGTCCACGGCCTGACGCAGTTCATTCAGGGTAAGACGGTTGAACTTGTTGACGGACTCACCCTTGAGATCGAACTTCAGTTCGACGATGCCACTTTCAAGAGCCTTAACCGTGATGGCTTTACCTTCGTAAATCATCAACTGATCTCCACGATATGGAAGCTGAACAGTACACGTTGAACGCTGACCGCTGGTTGGGCATTGACGTTACCGTCGATGCTACGCCAATCCGCCAGGCACACCCGTCAACGCGATAGTCGGGTTCTGTAGGAACGTTCTGAAAATACAAACGCTCAATTCATACGCCCGTTTGATTTGGGTACGTCACCTTCACGGAATTTCCGACAATTGTCAATCGCCCTAAACAGAGGGCGCGAACACGACTTTACGGTCATTTTCGTACCGTACGGATCCGCAACACCCGGCCGCATGAGCAGCCATTCATAAGATCAATTATTAGAAAAGTCGCCCTAATCCCGGGCAAAGCCGACACAACCGACTACGCTGTCGCAAACACGCTGAAATTGTTCGAGCAAGGGCGTTACGAACGAACGCCCGGAAATGACATTTGGTTACCGGCCTGCCTGGCCAACCCGCCCGATGAGTCTGTCGGGCTTTTTTACGACTCAGGCCAGAGCCTTGAGCACCTCGGCAATATGCTGCAAAACACTGGTTTCGCCCTTTTCGCCCCAATACAAGGCGATCATTTGCCGATCAGCTTCGACCTTGTAGACGTTGGCCGGCAACTTTTCGAAATGCACAAGCAACGCCTCATCCTGGCAAACTTCTCGCCACTGGTTGACCCACACACCGGGCGCGGACTGCCAGTAACTCCAGCTGTCCGGCTGCTTGCCGCGCCGCGGCCGATGGTACTGGGCACAAGGGTTCGGCGGCTGCTGGCCGAGCCAGTGAGGCCATTCCTGCGGCGCCAATTGCATGGCCAGGCCAAGGCGCCGTGCCTCCATGCGCAGGGCCATCCGACCACTCTGAACACGGGAGGGCCGCAACCATGCCAGAGGACTTAACACCACCAACAGGATTGACACCACTATCCAGACCGTCATATTCGTACTCCCGAATTTTGAGGAGCCATTGACCTGCGTCGCCGTCAATGCGCTTGAAACCAGCCATACTTACCGTATCGCAATTCTCTGGAGTGCCTTCCATGTACTACGAACACGTTCTGGTCGCCGTCGACCTCACTGAAGAATGCGATCCCGTCGTCAAGCGCGCCCTCGCCCTTTGCGAAGGCCGGGAGACCAAACTGTCGCTGGTGCACATCGTCGAACCGATGGCCATGGCCTTTGGTGGCGACGTTCCCATGGACCTGTCCCAATTGCAGCAACAGCAATTCGACCAGGCCAAGGAGCGCCTTGACCGGCTGATCGTGAAGTATCCGGCGCTGAAAAAGGAATTCAGTCACTTGACCTACGGCCAACCGCGCCAGGAAATCCATCACCTGGCCAAGGAACAGGGTTGCGACCTGATCGTCGTCGGCAGCCATGGCCGCCACGGCCTGGCTCTGCTGCTGGGCTCCACCGCCAACGACGTGCTGCACGGCGCACCGTGCGATGTGCTGGCGGTGCACCTGATCAAGCGCAGCTGATTCACCAAGGAACTCAGCTCACTGACCGTGGCGAGGGAGCTTGCTCCCGCTGGCGGTGAGTGCCTCGCACTCAGGCGGCAGCAAATCCCCTCGCCACGGTCAGTGAGCGTGCGGGCTCAAGCGTCCAGCTCGGCCCAACGCTCGACCAATGCATCCAGCTCGGCCTGCAGTTGCTCCAGGTGCGCAATCACTTTGGCGGTTTCAGCAGCAGGTCGCTGGTAGAACCCGGTGTCGGCCATCTCGGCTTCCACCGCTGCGATCTGCTGCTCCTTCGCATCGATATCACCGGGCAAGGCTTCCAGCTCACGCTGCAGCTTGTAGCTGAGTTTCTTCTTCGCCGGGGCCGGAGCGGCGGCAGCGGGCACCGGGGCCGGCTCGGCCTTGACCACGGCCGAGTTCAGGTCGGCCTTGCCGGACTTGCTCTCGGTCACGCCCAGAAGACGCGGCGAACCGCCCTGGCGCAGCCAGTCCTGGTAACCGCCAACGTATTCGCGAACCCGGCCTTCGCCTTCGAACACCAGGGTGCTGGTGACCACGTTGTCGAGGAATGCCCGGTCGTGACTGACCATCAGCACCGTGCCATTGAAGGTCAGCAGCACTTCTTCCAGAAGTTCCAGGGTTTCCACGTCCAGGTCGTTGGTCGGTTCGTCGAGCACCAGCAGGTTTGCCGGCTTGCTGAACAGCTTGGCCAACAGCAAGCGCGCGCGCTCGCCACCCGACAGCGCCTTGACCGGCGTGCGGGCGCGCTGCGGGCTGAACAGGAAGTCGCCGAGGTAGCTCAATACGTGACGGCTCTGGCCATCGATCTCGATGAAATCGCGGCCTTCGGCGACGTTGTCGATCACGGTTTTTTCCAGATCCAACTGATGGCGCAATTGGTCGAAGTAGGCCACGTCGATCTTCGTGCCCTCTTCCACCTTGCCACTGCTCGGGACCAGGCCACCGAGCATCAGCTTGAGCAGAGTGGTCTTGCCGGTGCCGTTGGCACCCAGCAGGCCGATGCGGTCGCCACGCTGCAGGACCATGGAAAAATCCTTGACCAGGAACGGCCCGCCGGGATGGGCGAAGCTGACGTTCTCCAGCACCATGACCTGTTTGCCGGATTTTTCGGCCGTTTCCAGTTGGATATTGGCCTTGCCGGTGCGCTCACGGCGTTCGCTGCGCTCCACGCGCAGCGCCTTGAGGGCACGTACCCGGCCTTCGTTACGGGTACGACGGGCCTTGATACCCTGGCGGATCCAGACTTCTTCCTGGGCCAGGCGCTTGTCGAACAGGGCGTTGGCGGTCTCTTCCGCCGCCAGCACGGCTTCCTTGTGCACCAGGAAGCTGGCGTAGTCGCCGTTCCAGTCGATCAGGCCGCCACGGTCCAGCTCAAGGATGCGGGTGGCCAGGTTTTGCAGAAAGGAACGGTCGTGGGTGATGAACAGCACCGCCCCCTGGAAGTCCTTCAAGGCTTCTTCAAGCCAGGCAATCGCACCGATGTCCAGGTGGTTGGTCGGTTCGTCGAGCAGGAGCAGGTCCGGCTCGGACACCAGGGCCTGGGCCAGCAAAACGCGACGACGCCAGCCGCCGGACAATTCGGCGAGGGTCTTGTCGGCCGGCAGTTGCAGGCGGCTCAGGGTGCTGTCGACCAGTTGCTGCAGACGCCAGCCATCACGGGCTTCGAGGTCCTGCTGGACGTGCATCAGCTTGTCCAGGTCCGCGTCGGTGACGATGTTCTGGCTCAGGTGGTGATATTCGGCCAGCAGCGCGCCGACACCGTCGAGGCCCTCGGCAACCACGTCGAACACGGTCCGCTCGTCGGCTACCGGCAGTTCCTGGGGCAGTTCGCCGATTTTCAGGCCTGGCGCACGCCAGACCGAGCCGTCATCGGGCTTCTGATCGCCCTTGACCAGCTTCATCATGCTGGACTTGCCAGTGCCATTGCGGCCGATGATGCACACCCGCTCACCACGGGCGATCTGCCAGGACACCTTGTCCAACAACGGCATCGCGCCGAAAGCAAGGGACACATCGCTGAATTTGAGCAGGGTCATGAGCTTCTCCAAAAACCGGGCGCGCATTCTACCTGAGAAGCGCCCGGCCAGGGCCGCCAATTTCGTCGCCAAGGCGCCCTTTAGCGGTTATGCCGCACAAATGTTGCGAACTGATACCAACGGCCCCGCAAAGCTTTCGCCGGTTGCTGGCAAAAGGCTAAGCTACAGACAGTTACCCCAGGTTCCCCCTGGGCTTGTCATGTTTTTTCTGCCCGGATGTCTCATGCGCAGTCGCCTTTTCAGTGTTCTATCGTGTCTATTTGTCTGTGCCACTGCCGTTCAATCCGCCCAGGCCGTGGATATTTCTACCCAGCGCCAGTACTACGATGAGGCCAAGCGCGCCCTGGCCAAAGGCGATTCAGGTCCTTACTTGCGCTACAGTCAGGCGCTGCGCGACTATCCGCTGGAACCGTACCTGGCCTACGACGAACTGACCGCTCGCCTCAAGAGCGCCAGCAACGCCGAAATCGAAAAATTCCTCGCCGAACACGGCGACCTGCCCCAGGCCAACTGGATGAAATTGCGCTGGTTGCGCTGGCTGGCCGAACGCGGCGACTGGGACACCTTCGTCAAGTACTACGACCCCAAGCTCAATTTCACCGAACTGGACTGCCTCAACGCGCAGTACCAGCTCAACCATGGCTTGAAGGCCGAGGGCTATGCCAATACCGAAAAACTCTGGCTCACCGGCAAATCCCAGCCCGACGCCTGCGACACCCTGTTCGGCGTGTGGGCAGCCCAGGGCCAGTTGACCGAACAGAAGCGCTGGGAGCGCGCCAAACTCGCCGCCCAGGCGCGTAACTACCCATTGGCCAACAGCCTGGTCAATGCCATGACCACCCTCGCCCCCCGTGGCAAGCTGCTGGTGGATGTGGCGCAAAAACCCGAATTGCTCAACCAGCCGTCGCGCTTCCTGCCGGCCGACGAACCGATGTCCGATATCGTCAGCCTGGGCCTGCGTCGCCTGGCCCGCCAGGACCCGGACAAAGCCATGGCCCTGCTGGACGGCTATGCCAGCACCATGCGTTTTTCCCGGGATGAGAAAGTCGCGATCGCCCGGGAAATCGGCCTGACCCTGGCCAAGCGTTTCGACAGTCGCGCCCTGGCCGTAATGACCCAATACGACCCGGAACTGCGGGACGATACCGTTTCCGAATGGCGCCTGCGCCTGCTGCTGCGCCTGGCTCGCTGGGACGACGCCTACCAATTGACCCGCCGCCTGCCCGAATCGCTGGCCAGCACCAACCGCTGGCGCTACTGGCAGGCCCGCACCCTCGAACTGGCCCAACCCCAGAACCCCGAGGCACTGACGCTCTACAAGCACCTGGCCCGCGAGCGCGATTTCTACGGTTTCCTGGCCGCTGACCGCTCCCAGTCGCCCTACTCGCTCGTCAACAAGCCGCTGGTGATGAGCCAGGCGCTGATCAACAAAGTACGCAACACCCCTGGCGTGCGCCGTGCACTGGAATTCCACGCCCGCGGCGACATCGTCGATGGTCGCCGCGAGTGGTACCACGTCAGCCGTCATTTCAATCGGGACGAAATGGTCGCCCAGGCCAAACTGGCCTACGACCTGAAGTGGTATTTCCCGGCCATCCGTACTATCAGCCAGGCCAAGTACTGGGACGACCTGGACATCCGCTTCCCGATGGCCCACCGCGACACCCTGGTACGCGAAGCCAAGGTCCGTGGCCTGCATTCGAGCTGGGTGTTCGCGATCACCCGCCAGGAAAGTGCCTTCATGGACGACGCCCGCTCCGGCGTCGGTGCTGCCGGCCTGATGCAACTGATGCCCGGCACGGCCAAGGAAACCGCACGCAAGTTCAGCATTCCGCTGGCGTCGCCGCAGCAAGTGCTGAGCCCGGACAAGAACATCCAGCTTGGCGCGGCCTACCTGAGCCAGGTCCACAGCCAGTTCAACGGCAACCGCGTCCTGGCCTCGGCGGCCTACAACGCCGGCCCAGGCCGCGTGCGCCAGTGGCTACGCGGCGCCGACCACCTGAGCTTCGACGTCTGGGTGGAAAGCATCCCCTTCGACGAAACGCGCCAATACGTGCAGAACGTCTTGTCGTACTCGGTGATCTACGGCCAGAAACTCAACTCACCGCAGCCGTTGGTGGACTGGCATGAGCGGTACTTTGATGATCAGTGATTACTAACGGAAGCTGTTGCTGAGAAGAAAAAATGCCCGCGTCGAAAGATGCGGGCATTTCTTTTTGCTCGCTTGCTGGACCCTGTGGGAGCGGGCTTGCCCGCGAATGCAGTGAATCAGTTGATGAAGAGGTTGGCTGACCCACCGCCTTCGCGGGCAAGCCCGCTTGTGTCTGAGTAAGGGAATAAACTCTGGGGTGAGAGGGGTAGATGGCAAGCTGTGAGTCCGCGGTGCTTGAAGCACGAGTGGGAGCAAAGCTGCCATCTACCTTTCTACTCTGGCCCATAAGCCCGAACAGTTGTACGAGCGGCACTCGAATCACAAGCGTGGGCAAAGCCAGAGCACTCTCATTTCTGAGTGTAAGAGGGTTTTGCCATGATTTCCTGGGTCGGTATCGATATATCCAAATCAAATCTCGTCGTTTGGGTTCGACCACAGAACCAAGGCTATGAGGTCCCCAATACGTCTGAGGGTTTTGCACAGCTGGTCGAACAGCTAAGCCAATACACGATTGGCCGGGTGTTACTGGAAGCCACGGGCGGCTATGAGCGAAAGGTTATGGCAGCACTGCAGGAGGCAGGTTTCAATGTGCTCAGGATCAACCCTCGCCGGGCTAGAGCCTTCGCCGTAGCTATGGGCAAGAATGCCAAGACCGACCCCATCGATGCGGCTGTTCTTGCCGATTTTGCCGAAGCTCTGCATGCGTCTCACGAAAAGCCCATTTCACCTGAGCGTGAAGCACTGCGGGAGCTGATTCAGCTGCGCGAACACTTCGTCCAGCAACGAGATGACAACAAGCGCCGACTACAGCAGGCTCAGCTTCCGGCGGTTATCGAGGTGATCAAAGATCATATTCGCTACCTGCAAATCCAAATCAAGCAGTTTGGCAAAGCCATTAATCAAAGCATGCGTAAGCTGGATGCGGAGAAAGCCGACCGACTCACATCAGTTAAAGGGATCGGCACTGTGGCG
>NZ_LHVJ01000026.1:0-62890 GCF_001269745.1 Pseudomonas sp. P97.38 | reverse complement strand
GGTGCTTTAAGCATGTGTGGGAGCAAAGCTGCTATCTACCTTTCTACTCTGGCCCATAAGCCCGAACAGTTGTACGAGCGGCACTCGAATCACAAGCGTGGGCAAAGCCAGAGCACTCTCATTTCTGAGTGTAAGAGGGTTTTGCCATGATTTCCTGGGTCGGTATCGATATATCCAAATCAAATCTCGTCGTTTGGGTTCGACCACAGAACCAAGGCTATGAGGTCCCCAATACGTCTGAGGGTTTTGCACAGCTGGTCGAACAGCTAAGCCAATACACGATTGGCCGGGTGTTACTGGAAGCCACGGGCGGCTATGAACGAAAGGTTATGGCAGCACTGCAGGAGGCAGGTTTCAATGTGCTCAGGATCAACCCTCGCCGGGCTAGAGCCTTCGCCGTAGCTATGGGCAAGAATGCCAAGACCGACCCCATCGATGCGGCTGTTCTTGCCGATTTTGCCGAAGCTCTGCATGCGTCTCACGAAAAGCCCATTTCACCTGAGCGTGAAGCACTGCGGGAGCTGATTCAGCTGCGCGAACACTTCGTCCAGCAACGAGATGACAACAAGCGCCGACTACAGCAGGCTCAGCTTCCGGCGGTTATCGAGGTGATCAAAGATCATATTCGCTACCTGCAAATCCAAATCAAGCAGTTTGGCAAAGCCATTAATCAAAGCATGCGTAAGCTGGATGCGGAGAAAGCCGACCGACTCACATCAGTTAAAGGGATCGGCACTGTGGCGACTGCTAGTTTGTTGGTTTACCTGCCTGAGCTCGGTGAGCTTGATCGCAGAGAGATCGCGGCCCTGGCGGGAATCGCCCCCTACAACGACGACAGTGGCAATCACAGCGGCAAACGTCAGATTTACGGAGGAAGAGCGCGGGTCAGACGTGCGCTTTATATGTCGTGCTGGGTTGTCATCCGCTATCACGCCGACTTCAAGGCCCGGTACGAAGCACTTCGAGGGCGAGGCAAGAGCGCGAAAGTCGCGCTCATCGCCTGCATGCGAATATTGCTAATCAGACTGAATGCCATGCTTCGAGACGGCACTGAATGGCGGTGACGGGTGACAGAGGTAAGACAGTTGCTCCCACAAAGGATGTACGCTGAACACACATCTTGTGCCCGCCACGGATCAACCTGTGGGAGCGGGCTTGCCCGCGAAGAGGCCCGGCCTGTCCAACATCTCCATCGACTGACACACCGCCTTCGCGAGCAAGCTCGCTCCCGCAAAGGATGTACGGTGAACACACACCTCGTGCCCGCCACGGATCAACCTGTGGGAGCGGGCTTGCCCGCGAAGAGGCCCGGCCTGTCCAACATCTCCATCGACTGACACACCGCTTTCGCGAGCAAGCTCGCTCCCACAAGGGATGTACGGTGAACACACATCTTGTGCCCGCCACGGATCAACCTGTGGGAGCGGGCTTGCCCGCGAAGAGGCCCGGCCTGTCCAACATCTCCATCGACTGACACACCGCTTTCGCGGGCAAGCTCGCTCCCACAAAGGATGTACGGTGAACACAAACCTTGTGCCCACCACGGATCAACCTGTGGGAGCGGGCTTGCCCGCGAAGAGGCCCGGCCTGTCCAACATCTCCATCGACTGACACACCGCTTTCGCGAGCAAGCTCGCTCCCACAAGGGATGTACGGTGAACACACATCTTGTGCCCGCCACGGATCAACCTGTGGGAGCGGGCTTGCCCGCGAAGAGGCCCGGCCTGTCCAACATCTCCATCGACTGACACACCGCTTTCGCGAGCAAGCTCGCTCCCACAAAGGATGTACGCTGAACACACATCTTGTGCCCGCCACGGATCAACCTGTGGGAGCGGGCTTGCCCGCGAAGAGGCCCGGCCTGTCCAACATCTCCATCGACTGGCACACCGCTTTCGCGAGCAAGCTCGCTCCCGCAGACCTTTGGTGAACACTGAATCTGCGAACACTCAAGAGCCCGCTGTGCTTAGTCGGTCGCCGCCTCTACCCCCACATTGAACTGCAACGCCGCCAATCGCGCATACAGCGCGTTGCTGGCGACCAGTTCCTGGTGGGATCCCACGGCAACGACCTTGCCCTGGTCCATCACTGCGATCCGGTCGGCGTTCTTGACCGTGGCCAGGCGGTGGGCGATGACCAGGGTGGTGCGGTTTTTCATCAGGCTCGGCAGGGCTTGCTGGATCAGGTGTTCACTTTGCGCATCGAGGGCGCTGGTGGCTTCGTCCAGGAGCAGTATCGGCGCATCCACCAGCAGCGCCCGAGCGATCGCCAGGCGCTGGCGCTGTCCGCCGGATAACCCCAGGCCGCCATCGCCCAGGTGGGTTTGATAGCCGTCGGGCATTTTCTCGATGAAGTCGTGGGCGTGGGCGATCTGCGCGGCTTCGCGCACCTGCTCGGACGTCGCCTGTGGGTTGCCGTAACGGATATTTTCTTCGACCGTGCCAAAAAACAGCGCCGGGTTTTGCGAAACCAGGGCGAAATGGCGACGCAGGTCCAAGGGGTCGAGTTGGGTCAGCGGCACATTGTCGATGAGAATCTGCCCCTGCGCCGGGTCGTAGAAGCGCAGCAACAGGTCATACACCGTCGACTTGCCCGCCCCGGAAGGCCCGACCAGGGCCAGGGTCTCGCCAGCCTGGACGGTCAGGTCAAGGCCATCGACCGCGTAGCTGTCCGGCCGGGACGGATAGGAAAAACGCACGCCTTCCAGGCGCAGATCGCCCCGGACCCGTTCCGGCAACGTCACCAGGCCGGTGCTCGGCGGCTGGATGATGTTCTCCGAACGCAGCAACTCGGCGATACGCTCCGCCGCGCCCGCCGCCCGTTGCAACTCGCCGATCACTTCGCTCAGGGTTCCGAAGGCACTGCCGACGATCAGGCTATAGAACACGAAGGCCGCCAGTTCGCCGCCAGAGATACGCCCGGCGATCACGTCCATACCGCCCACCCACAACATCACGCCCACTGCCCCCAGGACCAGTACGATCACCAGGGTGATCAGCCAGGACCGCTGGACGATACGTTTGCGTGCGGTATCGAAAGCCTGCTCCACCGTTACGCTGAACCGCTGCTCATCCTGGACCTGGTGGTTGTAGGCCTGCACGGTCTTGATCTGGCCAAGGGTTTCGGAAACATAGCTGCCAACGTCGGCGATGCGGTCCTGGCTCTGGCGCGAGAGGCTGCGCACCCGGCGACCGAACAGCAGGATCGGCGCCAGCACCAACGGCAGCGCGATCACCACGATACTGGTCAGCTTGGGGTTGGTGACGAACAGCAGCACGATGCCGCCCACCACCATCAAGGCGTTGCGCAGGAACAAGGACAGCGACGAGCCGATCACCGACTGCAGCAACGTGGTGTCGGCGGTCAGGCGCGACTGAATTTCCGAACTGCGGTTGTTTTCGTAGAAGCCCGGGTGCAGGTATACCAAATGGTTGAAGACCTGCCGGCGGATGTCGGCCACCACCCGCTCGCCGATCCACGACACCAGATAGAAACGGGCAAAGGTGCCCATCGCCAGCGCGATCACCAACACCATGAACAGGGCGATGGACTGATTGAGCAGGTGCGGTGATCGGGTCATGAAGCCCTGGTCCACCAGCAATCGGATGCCTTGCCCCATGGACAAGGTGATGCCGGCAGTGACAACGAGTGCCAACAATGCGCCAGCCACTTGCTTGCGATACGGCGCGATGAAGCCGCTGGCCAGGCGTATGGCACGGCGATGTTGGGAAGAAAGCATCAGAAACGTCCGATAAAGGGAAAAAGGCCGCCAACGGCATCGAAAAACAAGGGAACCAAGTTGAATCAGAATGAGTCCGGTTGAATATGACCGCAACGACTAGCGGCTAGATGTTATCGGTCTAAAGTCTGGCTGGAAACGCGACTGTGTTTCTGGTTGAGTACAGGTGTCGCCATGAACCCACAAGGAGTGTCATGGCTCGGTCACCTGGCGACATTACAGTAGGCACACAACCTGATGAGGAGACAGGCCATGTCCTTGCAACACAGCAGCGACGACAAGATCCAAGTAATCCGCACGCAACCGGACCAGTCCCTGGGCTGTTCGTTCATCGATGCCCAAGGGCGCGAAGTACCGATCACCGAGGACATGATCCAGAAGGCTTGCAGCGAACTGGAAAAACGACTGGTCAAACCTGCCGAACAAAAGTGATACAGCCCGTCTTCGCCTGAACCCGACCTTGGTGTCGGGTTTTTTGTGCCTGATTACAACAGGGTGGCGCCCAGCGCGGTCACGATCTGCTGCAAGGCCGGCGACTGCCCTTCGATAGCCACGTTCAAGCTGTCGATCTCCCGGCGCGGCGGATAGTGCTTGCGCAACGCATCGAAGGCGCTGCGCTGCTCACTGACCGTGCCCACCAGGCTGCGGCGAAAATCCGCATCGTCGCGGCGCGGGTCGTACACACCGCGGCACAGCGCGGCCAGGGCCCAGGCCGGGTCGGTAGCGGCATCCAGGCTGACGCCGCCCAGCCAGGGCCGGGGCAGCAGGTCATGCAGACTGACGACGGCCGACTGTTGCAGGAAATCGCACAAAGCCTGGTAGATCTGCGCCGTGCCGCGCTGACGGCCATCGAGGCTGTAGCCGGCAATGTGCGGGGTGGCGATGACGCACAGGTCGGCCAGGTCCACATCCACGGTCGGCTCCTGCTCCCAGACGTCCAGCACCGCTTGCAGGTCTTCGCGCTCCAGCAGCACCTCGCGCAACGCCGCATTGTCGATCACCGGCCCCCGGGCGGCATTGATCAGCCAGGTCCCAGGCTTGAGCCGGTTCAAACGCGCTTCGTCGAACAGGTGCCAGGTCGGTTGCTCGCCGTCACGGGTCAGCGGTGTATGCAGGCTGATGACATCGCACTGCTCGATGATCTGCTCCAGGCTGACATAGTCACCGCCCTCGGCGGCCTGGCGCGGTGGATCGCAGACCTTCACGGTCCAGCCCAGCCCCTTGAGTACCTTGATCAAGCGCCCGCCCACCTGGCCCGCGCCGACCACGCCGAACGTCCGTTGTTCAAGGTTCGCGCCCTCGATTTCAGCCAGGGCCATGAGGCTGCCCAGCACGTAGTCCACCACGCCCCGGGCATTGCAGCCTGGGGCACTGGCCCAACGGATCCCGGCTTCGGCGAAATACTCCAGGTCCAGGTGATCGGTGCCGATGGTGCACGTGCCCACGAAGCGTACCTGGCTGCCTTCCAGCAGCGCCCGATTGACCTGGCTGACCGAGCGCACCAGCAGCACATCGGCCTGCTCGACCATCGCCCGATCGATCCCCCGTCCGGCCACTCGGCGGATTTCACCGAAACCTTGGAAAAATGCATCGAGCAGGGGGATGTTTTCGTCGGCGACGATCAGCATGGCGAAGCTCCTGTGGCGGGGGTGGGCAGTGTAGGCGTTCCGGTAAATCCGTGCATGTCTTCAATCAAAGCTTTTGTGGCGAGGGCGCTTGCTCCCGCTCGGCTGCACAACAGTCGCTGGTATTTCGGGCCTGCTTCGCAGTCCAGCGGGAGCAAGCTCCCTCGCCACAAGGTACTCAGACATTTCTGTCCGTGTTTACAAATCCCTAACACAGGTTTTTTCCTGACCACTGCGTCAACGCGTAGAATTCGCCGCCTTGCGCTTATTCTTTCGGACGCTTCGCCTGTGAAACCTGTGATCGACACACCCGCCCTCCTCTCTCGCCCGGCCCGGGTCCGCCTGGAGCTCAAGACATTGCTGGCCCTGGCATTGCCGATCATGGTGGCGCAACTGGCGACCACCGCCATGGGCTTCGTCGATGCGGTGATGGCCGGCCGAGTCGGCCCGCGGGACCTGGCGGCGGTGGCGCTGGGCAATTCGATCTGGGTGCCGGTGTTCCTGTTGATGACCGGTACATTGCTGGCCACCACCCCGAAAGTCGCCCAGCGCTTCGGCGCCGGTGCGTTTGGCGACATCGGCCCGCTGGTGCGTCAGGCACTGTGGCTGGCGCTGGTGGTGGGGCTGATCGCCACGCTGGCGTTGTTCAGCGCCGAGCCGATCCTGCACATCATGAAGGTCGATCCCGAACTGATCGGCCCGTGCATGGAGTACCTGCGCGGCATCGGCACCGGCCTTCCGGCGGTGGCGCTGTATCACGTACTGCGCTGCTTCAGCGACGGCCTGGGACGCACCCGACCGGCCATGGTGCTGGGGTTGTGCGGGCTGGCACTGAACATTCCGCTCAACTACATCTTCATTTATGGGCATTTGGGCGTGCCGGCCATGGGCGGCGTCGGGTGCGGCTGGGCCACGGCCATCGTGATGTGGGTCATGGCCCTGGGCATGGCCGGTTGGGCCCGGTGGGCGCCGGCCTATCAATCGAGCCATCTGTTCAGTCGTTTCGACTGGCCGCATTGGGCCGTCATCCAGCGCCTGCTCGGCATCGGCTTGCCGATTGGTATCGCGGTATTCGCCGAGTCGAGTATTTTCGCGGTGATTGCATTGTTGATCGGCAGCCTTGGCGCCACCGTGGTCGCCGGGCACCAGATTGCCCTGAACTTCAGCTCCCTGGTGTTCATGATCCCCTACTCCTTGGGCATGGCCGTGACGGTTCGGGTCGGTCAGGCACTGGGACGCGCCCAGCCCCGTGAAGCGCGCTTCGCCGCGGGCGTGGGCATGGGCACCGCGCTGGCGTATGCATGCCTGTCGGCGAGCCTGATGTTCGCCCTGCGCGGCCCCATCGCCGCGATCTATACCGCCGACCCGGTGGTGATCGAGGTCGCGTCGATGCTGATCGTCTACGCGGCCCTGTTCCAGTTTTCCGACGCGATCCAGGTGACGGCGGCGGGCGCACTGCGTGGCTATCAGGACACGCGGGTGACGATGATCCTGACGTTGTTTGCCTATTGGGGCATCGGCCTGCCGGTGGGCTATGCCCTCGGCCTCACCGACTGGCTCGGCGCGGCCAGCGGCCCGAGCGGGTTGTGGCAGGGTTTGATCGTAGGCTTGAGCTGCGCGGCGCTGATGCTGTCGATCCGCCTGGCACGCAGCGCACGCCAGCAGATTCGCATCAGCCGTACGCGAGGCTAGGCGAGTTTCTTGCGGATCCAGTAGCGGTAGGTGCCATCCACTTCGTCCTGGCCCACCAGTTCGTGGTCGAGAAACACACAGAACTTGGGGATGTCGCGACGCGTCGAGGGATCGGTGGCGATCACTTTCAGCAGCCCGCCGGGCACCAGGTCGCGGATGTGTTGGTGCAGCATCATCACCGGCTCGGGGCAATTGAGGCCGGTGGCATCCAGCGTGCCGTCGACCGGTGTGTCGTTCATTTCACTCATGTTCTACTCCAGATACTGACCGGCATTGTCGCGCAATGCCGGGGCTCTTAACAAATTCGCCTCGCCACAGAACCCGTCCTAACGGGACTTGGGCTTGCCGGTGTCCAGTCGCCGCAAATGGCAGGTCACTTCCTCGCGGTCGTGGTACAGCTGCTTGCAGCCGATCTCGACCTTGATGCCGCGGGCCTTGAAGCCCTCGGCGATGCGTTCGAGCAGGCGCTTGACTTCGGCGTAGCGCTGTTTCATCGGCAACTTGAGGTTGACCACCGCCTCGCGACAGTGCCCGCCGCCGATCCACTCCTCCAGCATCGCCGCGTTGCGCGCCGGTTTCTCGACGATGTCGCAGACCATCCAGTCCACCGGCTGCTTGGGCTTGAAGGTGAAGCCATCCGCCATCAGGTGCTGCACCAGGCCAGTCTCCATCAGGCTCTCGGCCATCGGACCATTGTCGATGGCCGTGACCAGCATGCCGCGGTTGACCAACTGCCAGGTCCAACCGCCCGGCGCCGCGCCCAGGTCCACCCCGGTCATGTCGCTGTGCAGGCGCTCGTCCCACTCCTGGCGAGGAATGAAATGGTGCCAGGCCTCTTCGAGCTTGAGGGTGGAGCGACTCGGCGCCTCTCGGGGAAACTTCAGGCGCGGGATGCCCATCGGCCACATCGCCGAATTATCGGCCGGCGCCTGCCCCAGGAACACTTCGCGGCCACTCTTGAAGGTCAGCAACAGGCGAGGCTTGTGCGGGTCGTCCACCAGCTTGCCGGCGGCGGTCAGCGCCTTGCGCAGCGGGCCTTCGAATTTCTTGCAGAAGTTCGACAGTTCCTTGCCATCGTTGGTGTCCACCACCTCCAGCCACAGGCTGCCACAGACGGGGAACTGCGCCATGTGCGCCAGGATCACGCTGATGCGATCGGCTTCCGGCAGCTCGATAAAGGTGCCGCGGGCCCACTGACGCGGAAAAATCAGCTCGGCGAAACGCAGGCCGCGCATCAGGCGCTCGGCGCCGTCCTCTTCGGTGCAGACAAATTCGGCACAGGCACTGGCCGGCTTGGCCTTGGCGTAGCCGGCCACGTTGAGCCGGGCCGCGTGCTCGGCGATCTCGGAGCAGACCTCGCCCTCGAAGCCGGGCCGGCAGTGCATGAAAAGCGTGTTCATTGAAACTCCGTAGCAAAGCCTGTCACGAAAACCGCCGCATGATAGCGGACTTCGGAACCCCGAACCTGTCCATAGAGTCCAGTGATTAGTCATACGCTCGAAACAGGGCTAGGTTAAAGGCTCTGTCCGTCCCCGTCAGTCCGTAGCCGTGCGGACTCAAAGGAGTGATTTCAATGCCGTCCCTCGATAGCCTGAAAACCCTTAAAACATTGCAAGTCGACGCCAGGACTTACCACTACTTCAGTCTCCCGGACGCTGCCCGCAGCCTCGGCGACCTGGACAAGCTGCCCATGTCCCTGAAAGTGCTGCTGGAAAACCTGCTGCGCTGGGAAGATGAAAAAACCGTCACCGGCGCCGACCTCAAGGCCCTGGCCGGGTGGCTCAAGGACCGTCGTTCCGACCGCGAGATCCAATACCGCCCGGCCCGCGTGTTGATGCAAGACTTCACCGGCGTCCCGGCGGTGGTTGACCTGGCGGCCATGCGCGCCGCCGTCGAACAGGCCGGCGGCGACCCGCAGCGGATCAACCCGCTGTCACCGGTGGACCTGGTGATCGACCACTCGGTAATGGTCGATCGCTTCGCCAGCCGCGACGCATTCGAACAGAACGTCGACATCGAGATGCAGCGCAACGGCGAACGCTACGCCTTCCTGCGTTGGGGCCAGAGCGCCTTCGATAATTTCAGCGTGGTGCCGCCGGGCACCGGCATTTGCCACCAGGTCAACCTCGAGTACCTGGGCCGCACGGTGTGGACCCGTGAAGAAGACGGCCGCACCTATGCCTTTCCAGACACCCTGGTGGGCACCGACTCCCACACCACCATGATCAACGGTCTCGGCGTGCTGGGCTGGGGCGTCGGCGGAATCGAGGCCGAGGCGGCCATGCTGGGTCAACCGGTGTCGATGCTGATCCCCGAAGTGATCGGCTTCAAGCTCACCGGCAAACTGCGCGAAGGCATCACCGCCACCGACCTGGTGCTGACGGTCACGCAGATGCTGCGCAAAAAAGGAGTGGTGGGCAAATTCGTCGAATTCTATGGCGACGGCCTCGCCGACCTGCCCCTGGCCGACCGCGCCACCATCGCCAACATGGCCCCGGAATACGGTGCCACGTGCGGTTTCTTCCCGGTGGACGACGTCACCCTGGACTATTTGCGCCTGTCCGGCCGGCCGACGGAAACCGTCAAACTGGTGGAAGCCTACTGCAAGGCCCAGGGCCTGTGGCGCCTGCCCGGCCTGGAGCCGGTGTTCACCGACACCCTGGCCCTGGACATGGGCAGCGTCGAGGCCAGCCTCGCCGGGCCGAAACGCCCCCAGGACCGGGTCTCGCTGCCTAACGTCGGCCAGGCCTTCAGCGACTTCCTGGGCCTGCAGGTCAAGCCCACCAGCAAGGAAGAGGGTCGCCTGGAAAGCGAAGGTGGCGGTGGTGTCGCGGTGGGCAACGCCGATCAGGTCGGTGAAGCCGAGTATGAGTTCGAAGGCCATACCCATCGGCTGAAAAACGGCGCGGTGGTGATCGCCGCCATCACGTCCTGCACCAACACGTCCAACCCCAGCGTGATGATGGCCGCCGGGCTGCTGGCCAAGAAAGCCGTTGAAAAGGGCCTGACGCGCAAACCCTGGGTCAAGAGCTCCCTGGCGCCCGGCTCCAAGGTCGTCACCGACTACTACAAGGCCGCCGGCCTGACCGAGTACCTGGACCAGCTCGGCTTTGCCCTGGTGGGCTACGGTTGCACCACCTGCATCGGTAACTCCGGGCCGCTACCGGACCCGATCGAGAAAGCCATCCAGAAAGCCGACCTGACCGTGGCGTCAGTCTTGTCGGGCAACCGCAACTTCGAAGGCCGGGTGCACCCACTGGTGAAGACCAACTGGCTGGCCTCGCCGCCCCTGGTGGTCGCCTACGCCCTGGCGGGCACCGTGCGCATCGACATCAGCAGCGAGCCGCTGGGGAACGACCAGCACGGCAAGCCGGTGTACCTGCGGGACATCTGGCCCAGCAGCCAGGAAGTGGCCGAGGCCGTGGCCAAGGTCAACACCAGCATGTTCCACAAGGAATACGCCGCCGTGTTTGCCGGTGACGAGCAGTGGCAGGCCATCGAAGTGCCGCAAGCGGCGACCTACGTCTGGCAGGACGACTCGACCTACATTCAGCACCCACCGTTCTTCGACGGCATTGGCGGGCCACCACCGGCCATCAGGAACGTCGAAGGCGCCCGGGTCCTGGCGCTGCTCGGAGATTCAGTCACCACCGACCACATCTCCCCGGCCGGCAACATCAAGACCGACAGCCCCGCCGGTCGCTACCTGCGCGAACAGGGCGTGGAACCCAGGGACTTCAACTCCTACGGTTCAAGGCGCGGCAACCACCAGGTGATGATGCGCGGCACCTTCGCCAATATCCGCATACGCAATGAAATGCTCGACGGCGAAGAAGGCGGCAACACGATCTATATACCCAGCGGCGAAAAAATGCCGATCTACGACGCCGCCATGCTGTACCAGGCCACGGGCACGCCGCTGGTGGTGATCGCCGGCCAGGAATACGGCACCGGTTCGAGCCGTGACTGGGCGGCCAAGGGCACCAACCTGCTGGGGGTCAAGGCGGTGATCGCCGAAAGCTTCGAGCGCATCCACCGCTCCAACCTGGTGGGCATGGGCGTGCTGCCGCTGCAGTTCAAGCTCGACCAGAACCGCAAGCGCCTGAACCTCACAGGCAAGGAAACCCTGGACATCCTCGGCCTGGATGGTGTCGAGCTGACCCCGCGGATGAACCTGCCCCTGGTGATCACCCGCGAGGACGGGCGCCAGGAGCGGATCGAGGTGTTGTGCCGGATCGATACACTCAATGAAGTGGAGTACTTCAAGGCCGGCGGGATCCTGCACTACGTGCTGCGGCAGTTGATCGCCAGCTAAATGCCATCCCTTGTGGGAGCGAGCTTGCTCGCGAAGGCGTCGGGCCAGTCAATACCTCGATGACTGACCGATCGCTTTCGCGAGCAAGCTCGCTCCCACAAGGCTTTCCCCCCCGGATGAACGGTTCAATCGCCGTTTTTGTATCGACCTGCTTATAATCCCCTCCCCACTGACGCTCAAGGAACGGTGTCAGCCGCGAGGTGCCCGCGCGCGTCCATGAGTCGGCGTGGACACCCTTTGTGCTCTTTGCGTGACATGGCAGCGTCGTAGACGCGGCGACCACGTTCGCCCAAAGCGCCACCGCCTAAAAGGATGTTATATGCCTGCTCTCCCCTGGCCTTACCTGGCCCTTCTTTCTCTTGGCTATGCCTTGGCCCTGGTCTACGGGCATTTGGCGTGGACGGCCGCCATTACGCTGGTATTGCTGCTGTTCGCCGGTTATGCCGTTCGCCAGCAAGCGATGCCGGTCGGCCGGTTTCTCGGGCACGTCCTGTTCCTGGTGATGGCCCTCGCGTTGGCGATGCATTGGATGCCTGGTTTTTTCAATGGTCGGGTGATCCCTCCACAGCGCCTGACTGACGACGCCGCGCGATTCGCGCTGTACTTGAACCAGGACAAACCCCTGATCGGCTTCTGGCTGCTACTGGCCTGCCCGTGGGTCGTCGGCCGGCGCTCGCTGCGCCTGTCGGTCTTCGCCACGGCCCTGGGCCTGGGCGTGAGCGCAGTCCTTGCATTGGGCGGGGCACTGCTGCTGGGCATGATCCACTGGGCGCCGAAATGGCCGGACCAGGCGTGGATCTGGCTGGCCAATAATCTTTTACTGGTGACATTGGTGGAGGAAGCGCTGTTTCGTGGCTACATTCAGGGAGGCCTGAGCCGGCGTTTCAAGCATCTGGCCTATGGCGACAACCTGGCCTTGCTCCTGGCCTCGCTGGTATTCGGCCTGGTACATGCCGGCGCTGGCTGGCAATGGGTGTTGCTGTCGGGCCTGGCGGGGATCGGTTATGGCCTGGCGTACCGTTTTGGTGGCCTGGGCGCGGCAATCGCCACGCATTTTGCCCTCAACCTGCTTCATTTCGCCCTATTTACCTACCCGATGCTGGCGTGATAGCGACAGGCAAAAATAACTTCAACTTAAACCTGAAGACGCCGACAACCTTTCAAAGCCTTGCGGATCTACACACCATGCGTAATAACCAACCCATTACACAACGCGAAAGGACCTTCCCGGCCCAGCAACGATTGATTTCCACCACCGACGCCAAAGGTGTGATCACCTACTGCAACGACGCATTCGTCGAAATCAGCGGGTTTTCCAAGGAGGAACTGATTCGTTCACCGCACAACCTGGTACGCCATCCCGACGTTCCTTCCGCCGTGTTCGCCCATATGTGGGGCACGCTGAAACAAGGCTTGCCATGGATGGGCATCGTCAAGAATCGCTGCAAGAGCGGCGACCATTACTGGGTCAACGCCTACGTCACGCCTATATTCGAAGGCAACCAGGTGATCGGCTACGAGTCGGTACGGGTCAAGCCGACCGCCGAGCAGATCACCCGGGCCGAGGCGCTGTATCGCCGCATCAATCAGGGCAAGCCCGCGGTTCCACGCAGCGACAAGTGGCTGCCCATGCTGCAGGACTGGCTGCCGTTCATCCTGGTCAGCCAGTTGAGCTTCGTC
This sequence comes from Pseudomonas sp. P97.38, assembly GCF_001269745.1. Taxonomy (NCBI): domain Bacteria; kingdom Pseudomonadati; phylum Pseudomonadota; class Gammaproteobacteria; order Pseudomonadales; family Pseudomonadaceae; genus Pseudomonas; species Pseudomonas sp. P97.38. Next base: position 49,839 of record NZ_LHVJ01000026.1, on the reverse strand, counting down.
GTCGGCGCGTTCCTCAACTCCCACTGGGGCTTCGCCCTCGCGGCGGTGCTGTCGGTGCCGTTGGGCCTGATGGGGCTGCAATGGCAGCAACGCGGGATCAAGCGCCTGCTGCGCCTGGCCGAACAGACCACTTCCGACCCGCTGATCGCCCAGATGTACACCGACAGCCGTGGCGCCCAGGCACGCCTGGAGATGTCGATCCTCAGCCAGGAAGCGCGCCTGAAAACCTGCCTGACCCGGTTGCAGGACACCGCCGAGCACCTCAACGATCAGGCTCGCCAGTCCAACTCCCTGGCCCACGACAGCTCCAGTGGCCTGGAGCGCCAGCGAGTGGAAACCGAGCAGGTGGCCACGGCGGTGAACCAGATGGCGGCGACCACCCAGGAAGTCGCCAGCCATGTACAGCGCACCGCCGATGCGACCCAAGAGGCCAATCGCCTGACCGGTCGCGGCCGCGACATTGCCGGGGAAACCCGCGAGGCCATCGAGCGACTGTCGGTTGTCGTGGGTGAAACGGGCCAGACCGTGACCCAACTGGCCAAGGACAGCGACGAGATCGGCGGCGTGGTGGACGTGATCAAAGGCATCGCCGACCAGACCAACCTGCTGGCCCTGAACGCCGCCATCGAAGCGGCCCGTGCCGGTGAGATGGGCCGCGGCTTTGCCGTGGTGGCCGACGAAGTGCGGCAACTGGCGCAGCGCACCAGCGAATCCACCGGGCAGATCCACGCCCTGATCGCCAAGCTCCAGCAGACCGCCACCAACGCCGTGCAAACCATGGACGCCGGCCATCGCCAGGCCGAAGAGGGTGTGGCGCGGGTCATGGAAGCGGACCAGGCATTGGTGGGCATCAGCGAAGCGGTGGCCAACATCACCGACATGACCACCCAGATCGCCGCAGCGACCGAGGAGCAAAGCTCGGTGGCCGAGGAGATCAGCCGCAACATCAGCAACATCTCGGAACTGGCCGACCAGACTTCAGGGCAGGCTCACAGCTCGGCGCTGCTGAGCGAAGAACTGACCCGCACGGCCAATACCCAGTACTCGCTGGTGGAACGGTTCAACCGCTGACAGGGCTTAGCGGGATAAAAAACCGGGAAGACAGTGCTTCCCGGTTTTTTTTGCCCGCTCAAAAGTGGTGTTGCGTTACAAACCTTCGCGAACACGCCCGCTCCCACATTTGCAATGCGCTCGCATGAACGCCGCATTCCTCTGTGGGAGCGGGCTTGCCCGCGAAGAGGCCCCGCCAGACACGCTCAACGGCGAAGAAGAAACCCAGCCACCGCCTGCGCCGCCGTCTCCAAATGCTGCCCATGACTGAACCCCGAAGCCTTCAACGGCTTGAGGTCATGATCCCCCGCCTCCAGCCACACCACCTCGATACTGGCTGACAACGCATACCCCGCCACCGCCTCGCGATTGCCCAATGCGTCGCGCTCGCCCTGGATGATCAGCGTTGGGGCCTTCAATTCGGCCAGATGCTCGACCCGCGGCTTCTCCGGTTTGCCCGGCGCATAGAACGGATACCCGAGGCACACCAGCGCGTCGCACCCCAGTTCGTCAGCCAACAGGCTCGCCATCCGCCCGCCCATGGATTTGCCGCCAATCGCCAGTCGACCCGCGACATAAGGCCGCACTGTGGCGTACACCTCGCGCCAGCATTCCAACAATTTCGGTGCCGGGTTGGGGGGGCGCTTGCCGCCGTCCAGGCGTCGTTGGGCCATGTAGGGAAACTCGAAGCGCAACACGTTGACGCCCTGCGCAGCAAGACGTGCGGCCATGTCGTCCATGAAACCGCTGTCCATCGGCGCACCCGCACCATGGGCCAGGATCAGGGTCGGCGGATCGCCGTCGTCCACCGGTTGTGCCGGCGTCCACAGCCAACCGTGTTGGGCCACGCACCGCGCCCATTGATCCCCGTCAATACTGGCCTTGTGCTGTTTGTCCATGCTTGCCTCGCTTTTAGTCTGCCTATAACTCCAGGCGAAGCACGCCGCCCTGCCTTGCGCAGGCGCTCACTTCGGCTGAACCGTGGATGGGGAACCATGAACACTTCTATCAGTACCGCCTACAACTACAAGGTGGTCCGCCAATTCGCCATTATGACGGTGGTGTGGGGCATCGTCGGCATGGGGCTCGGGGTTTTTCTCGCCGCCCAATTGGTCTGGCCACAGCTCAACTTCGATTTGCCCTGGACCAGCTTCGGTCGCCTGCGTCCGCTGCACACCAACGCGGTGATCTTCGCCTTCGGTGGCTGCGCGCTGTTCGCCAGTTCGTTCTATTCGGTGCAGCGCACCTGCCAGACCCAGCTGTTTGCGCCGAAAATCGCCGCTTTCTGCTTCTGGGGCTGGCAACTGGTGATTCTGCTGGCGGCCATCAGCCTGCCGCTGGGCTACACCAGTTCCAAGGAATACGCCGAGCTGGAATGGCCGATCGACATCCTGATCACCATTGTCTGGGTCGCCTACGCCATCGTCTTCTTCGGCACCGTGGCCAAGCGCAACACCAAGCACATCTACGTCGGCAACTGGTTCTTCGGCGGGTTCATCCTGACCGTGGCGATCCTGCACATCGTCAACAACCTGGAACTGCCGGTGAGCTTCACCAAGTCCTACTCGGTGTACGCCGGGGCCACGGACGCGATGGTGCAATGGTGGTACGGGCACAACGCCGTAGGCTTCTTCCTCACGGCCGGGTTCCTGGGGATGATGTACTACTTCGTGCCGAAACAGGCCGAACGTCCGGTGTATTCCTATCGCCTGTCCATCGTTCACTTCTGGGCGCTGATCACCCTGTACATCTGGGCGGGTCCTCACCACCTGCACTACACCGCGCTGCCGGACTGGGCGCAGTCGCTGGGCATGGTGATGTCGCTGATCCTGCTGGCACCGAGCTGGGGTGGCATGATCAACGGCATGATGACCCTCTCGGGCGCCTGGCATAAGTTGCGCAGCGACCCGATCCTGCGGTTCCTGGTGGTGTCCCTGGCGTTCTACGGCATGTCGACCTTCGAAGGCCCGATGATGGCCATCAAGACCGTCAACGCCCTCTCCCACTACACCGACTGGACCATCGGCCACGTACACGCCGGCGCACTCGGCTGGGTGGCGATGATTTCCATCGGCGCGCTGTACCACATGATCCCGAAAGTCTTCGGCCGGCCACAGATGCACAGCATCGGCCTGATCAACGCGCACTTCTGGCTCGCGACCATCGGTACCGTGCTCTACATCGCCTCGATGTGGGTCAACGGCATCGCCCAGGGCCTGATGTGGCGCGCGGTGAACGAGGACGGCACGCTCACCTACTCCTTCGTCGAGACGCTGGTGGCCAGCCACCCGGGCTTCATCGTACGGCTGGTGGGCGGGGCAGTCTTCCTCACCGGCATGCTGCTGATGGCCTACAACACCTGGCGCACCGTGCGGGCCTACCAGCCTGCCGAAGCCGCCGCTGCCGCGCAGATGGCCTGAGGAGTCCGCCATGAAACACGAAACAATCGAAAAAAACGTCGGCCTGCTGATGCTGCTGATGGTGCTGGCCGTGAGCATCGGCGGCCTGACCCAGATCGTGCCGCTGTTCTTCCAGGACGTCACCAACAAGCCGGTGGATGGCATGAAGCCCTACACCGCCCTGCAACTGGAAGGCCGTGACATCTATATCCGCGAAGGCTGCGTCGGCTGCCATTCGCAGATGATCCGTCCGTTCCGCGCCGAAACCGAGCGCTACGGCCACTACTCGGTCGCCGGTGAAAGCGTCTGGGACCACCCGTTCCTGTGGGGTTCCAAGCGTACCGGCCCGGACCTGGCCCGCGTCGGCGCACGCTACTCCGACGACTGGCACCGTGCGCACCTGTACAACCCGCGCAACGTGGTGCCCGAGTCGAAGATGCCGGCCTACCCATGGCTGGTGACCCAGGCCGTGGACAGCAGCCACACCGAGACCAAGCTGCGGGCCATGCGCACCCTGGGTGTGCCGTACACCGACGATGACATCACAGGCGCCGTGGCCTCGCTCAAGGGCAAGACCGAAATGGACGCCCTGGTGGCCTACCTGCAAGTGCTCGGCACTGCCATCAAGAGCAAGAGGTGAGCCCCATGTTTCTTGAAATGAGCACTGGAATGATCCGCGGCCTGGGCACGATCGTGGTCTTCGTCGCCTTCATCGGCCTGCTCCTGTGGGCGTTCAGCAGCAAGCGCGGCCCGGAATTCGCCCAGGCGCGCCTGCTGCCGTTCGCCGACGAGCCACCCGCCGATACCGCCAATCCCCAAGACCCTGCAACAAGGAGTACCCGGCCATGACCACCTTCTGGAGTACGTGGATCTGCGTACTGACCCTCGGCAGCCTGATCGGCCTGACCTGGCTGCTGATCGGTACCCGCAAGGGCGAGACCAAGGGCAGCGTCGACCAGACCATGGGCCACAGCTTCGACGGCATCGAGGAGTACGACAACCCGCTGCCGCAATGGTGGTTCCTGTTGTTCGCCGGCACCCTGGTGTTTTCCGTCGGCTACCTCGTCCTGTATCCGGGCCTGGGCAACTGGAAAGGCATCCTGCCCGGCTACGAGAATGGCTGGACCGGTGCCCACGAATGGGAAAAGGAAATGGCCAAGGCCGACGCCAAGTTCGGGCCGATCTTCGCCAAGTTCGCCGCGATGCCCGTGGAAGAAGTCGCCAAGGACCCACAAGCCCTGAAAATGGGCGCTCGCCTGTTTGCCTCCAACTGCTCGGTCTGCCACGGCTCGGACGCCAAGGGCGCCTTCGGCTTCCCGAACCTGGCCGACAACAACTGGCGCTGGGGCGGCGCGGCCGACACCATCAAGACCACCATCATGGGTGGCCGCATGGCGGCGATGCCGGCCTGGGGCGAGGTGCTTGGGGACGCCGGGGTCAAGAACGTCGCGGCGTACGTGCGCCATGACCTGGCCGGCCTGCCGTTGCCAGCGGACAGCGGCGCCGATCTGCAAGCCGGCCAGCAGGCCTTCAACACCACCTGCGTCGCCTGCCACGGCGCCAACGGCCAGGGCACCGAAGCCATGGGCGCGCCTAACCTGACGCAACCGGCCGGTTTCATCTACGGCACCAGCCTGGCCCAGTTGCAACAGACCATTCGCCACGGTCGCCAGGGCCATATGCCGGCGCAGAATGAAATGCTCGGCAATGACAAGGTGCAACTGCTTGCCGCTTACGTTTACAGCCTTTCCAAAAGTGATACGCAGTTGAGCGGCAAGCCGCAGGCTGCAAGCCTCAAGTAACAGCAAAAGCAAAAGCTGCAAGCGACGCGTGCTCGCTTGCAGCTTGCAGCTCGAAACGCGTAGCTGCTTCTATTTGTCGCACCCTCCCAAGGTCTTTCTTTCGGTTCCTGAGAATCGGGTCTAAGCTTGCCTTTGCGTGCATTGGCGACTGCCTGTTTCAGGTCGACCCGACCCGATGTGTCCGACAATCGTTCGACAAGAAAAGCCGCAAAGGCAGGGAATACCGGCTGTTGCGACAATTGCCCGGCATCCCTCGAACGCAGCGTTTGAACACACCCCGTTACAACCGACCTGAACCCCTCGCCGCTTTCCTTTGTCGCGACATTTTTCCGTGGGCCGATTTTGTCCCTACACGGAACATGGAAAGGCCGCAGAATCAGCGTCGGAAAGCATTGACCCAGGTCATGGCGCGTTGCAATGACCCCCCGCTTTCTCCATACTTGCGACCGATTTTTATCCTAATAAAACACCCAAACCGTGGAACCTTAGAATGAGCACAGCAATCAGTCCGACTGCTTATAACTATAAGGTAGTCCGCCAGTTCGCCATCATGACGGTGGTCTGGGGGATCCTTGGCATGGGGCTCGGTGTCTTCATCGCCTCGCAACTGGTCTGGCCGGAGTTGAACTTCGATCTGCCATGGACGACATTTGGACGCCTGCGCCCGCTGCACACCAACCTGGTGATCTTCGCCTTCGGTGGTTGTGCGTTGTTTGCCACTTCTTACTACGTCGTGCAGCGAACCTGCCAAACGCGACTGATCTCCGACAGCCTCGCCGCCTTCACCTTCTGGGGTTGGCAAGCGGTCATCGTCGGCGCGATCGTGACCTTGCCAATGGGTTTCACCACCACCAAGGAATACGCGGAACTGGAATGGCCCCTGGCTATTCTGCTGGCCATTGTCTGGGTGACCTACGGTCTGGTGTTCTTCGGCACCATCGTCAAGCGCAAGACCAAGCACATCTATGTCGGTAACTGGTTCTACGGTGCCTTCATCGTCGTGACGGCCATGCTGCACATCGTCAACCACATGTCGCTGCCGGTCAGCCTGTTCAAGTCGTACTCGGCCTACTCGGGCGCGACCGACGCGATGATCCAGTGGTGGTACGGCCACAACGCCGTGGGCTTCTTCCTGACCACCGGCTTTTTGGGGATGATGTACTACTTCGTGCCGAAACAGGCCGAGCGTCCGATCTACTCCTATCGCCTGTCCATCGTCCACTTCTGGGCGCTGATCACCCTGTACATCTGGGCCGGTCCGCACCACCTGCACTACACCGCGCTGCCGGACTGGGCGCAGTCCCTGGGCATGGCGATGTCGATCATCCTGCTGGCGCCAAGCTGGGGCGGCATGATCAACGGCATGATGACCCTCTCGGGCGCCTGGCATAAATTGCGCACCGACCCGATCCTGCGGTTCCTGGTGGTGTCCCTGGCGTTCTACGGCATGTCGACCTTCGAAGGCCCGATGATGGCCATCAAGACCGTCAACTCCCTGTCCCACTACACCGACTGGACCATCGGCCACGTACACGCCGGTGCGCTCGGCTGGGTGGCGATGATTTCCATCGGCGCCATCTACCACATGATCCCGAAACTGTTCGGTCGCGCGCAGATGCACAGCACCGGCCTGATCAACGCGCACTTCTGGCTCGCCACCATCGGTACCGTGCTCTACATCGCCTCGATGTGGGTCAACGGCATCACCCAGGGCCTGATGTGGCGTGCGATCAACGACGACGGCACTCTGACCTACTCGTTCGTCGAAGCGCTGCAGGCCAGCCATCCTGGCTACATCGTGCGTGCCCTGGGCGGCGCGTTCTTCGCCAGCGGCATGCTGTTGATGGCCTACAACGTGTACCGCACCGTTCGTGCCTCTGACCCGGCTGAAGCTGAAGCCGCCGCCAAGATCGCCGTAGTTGGAGCTCACTGATGAAGCACGAAGCAGTAGAGAAGAATATCGGCCTGCTGGCCTTCTTCATGGTCATCGCCGTGAGCATCGGCGGCCTGACCCAGATCGTTCCACTGTTCTTCCAGGACGTCACCAACAAGCCGGTCGAAGGCATGAAGCCGCGCACCGCCCTTGAACTGGAAGGCCGCGACATCTACATCGCCAACGGCTGTGTCGGCTGCCACTCGCAGATGATCCGTCCGTTCCGCGCCGAAACCGAACGCTACGGCCACTACTCGGTCGCCGGCGAAAGCGTCTGGGATCACCCGTTCCTGTGGGGTTCCAAGCGTACCGGTCCGGACCTGGCCCGCGTTGGCGGCCGCTACTCCGACGACTGGCACCGTGCGCACTTGTACAACCCGCGCAACGTCGTGCCGGAATCGAAGATGCCGGCCTACCCGTTCCTCGTAGAAAACAAGCTCGACGGCAAAGACACTGCGAAAAAAATGGAAGTCCTGCGCACCCTGGGCGTGCCTTACACCGACGAAGACATCGCCGGTGCCAAGGATGCCGTCAAGGGCAAGACTGAAATGGACGCGCTGGTGGCCTATCTGCAAGGCCTGGGCACCATCATCAAAAGCAAACGGTGATTCTTAATGGATATCGGGATGATTCGCGGCCTGGGCACCGTCGTCGTGATGGTGGCTTTTATCGGCCTGGCCCTGTGGGTGTTCAGCCCCAAGCGCAAGTCGGAGTTTGACGACGCGACCTTGCTGCCGTTCGCGGATGATCCCGAAGCCATCAAGCACGTCGAGCAAGCTTCTAGGAGTAACAAAGAATGACTACGTTCTGGAGTCTGTACGTCACAGTCCTCAGCCTGGGAACGATCTTCTCCCTGACCTGGCTGCTGCTGTCGACCCGCAAGGGCCAGCGCAGCGAAGCCACCGAAGAGACGGTCGGCCACTCCTTCGACGGGATCGAGGAGTACGACAACCCACTGCCCAAATGGTGGTTCATGCTGTTCGTGGGCACCATCGTGTTCGCCCTCGGCTACCTGGTGCTCTACCCGGGCCTGGGCAACTGGAAAGGCCTGCTGCCAGGCTATAACTACCTGGACACCGAGAAACAGACCGCTTTCGCCAACGGCCAGACCGGCTGGACGGGCGTTCACGAGTGGGAAAAGGAAATGGCTCGTTCGGATGCCAAGTTCGGTCCGATCTTCGCCAAGTTCGCGTCCATGCCGATCGAAGAAGTCGCCAAGGACCCGCAAGCCCTGAAGATGGGTGGCCGCCTGTTCGCCTCCAACTGCTCGGTCTGCCACGGTTCCGACGCCAAGGGTGCCTACGGCTTCCCCAACCTGACCGACGCCGATTGGCGCTGGGGCGGTGAGCCGGAAACCATCAAGACCACCATCATGGGCGGTCGTCACGCCGTCATGCCGGGCTGGGCTGCCGTGGTTGGCGAGCAAGGGGTTGCCGATGTGGCCGCCTACCTGGTCACCAGCCTGCACGGTCGCAAACTGCCGGAAGGCGCCAAGGCCGACCCGGCCAACGGCCAGAAGTTGTTCGCGGCCAACTGCGTGGCGTGCCATGGTCCGGCCGGCAAAGGCACGCCGGCCATGGGCGCACCTGACCTGACCCACCCTGGCGCGTTCATCTACGGTTCGAGCTTCGCACAACTGCAGCAGACCATCCGCTACGGTCGCCAGGGCCAGATGCCTGCCCAGGCCGATCTGCAAGGCAACGACAAGGTCCACCTGCTGGCCGCCTATGTCTACAGCCTGTCCCACGGCGAAAAGGCTCCGGCCGCTGACGCCCAGTAAGGCTTTCGCCTGAAACACAAAAGGCCCCGTCAATGCACATTGACGGGGCCTTTTCGTTCACGGTGTCGCGAAACCTGTCCTGCTGCGCTTGTCGGCCATTGGCACAAGTAGTAACGTGCCTACATTCAAGCTCAATGTGGGGCACCGCCATGTCCATCACCACACTCTCCAGCCGTGAATTCAACCACGACACAAGTGGTGCCAAAAAAGCCACCCGCGACGGGCCGGTTATCATCACCGACCGTGGCAAGCCGGCCCACGTGCTGCTAAGCATTGAGGAGTACCAGAAACTGACCGGCGTCAACGCCAGCATTGTCGAGTTGCTGGTCATGCCCGATGCGCCGGATATCGATTTCGAGACCGAGCGAGCCGTCATCACTCCCCGCTCGGTGAACCTGTCCTGAATGTTCTTACTCGATACCAACGTCATTTCGGAACTGCGCAAACCTCAAGCAGATAGAAACGTCCAAGCCTGGGCGCGCAGCGTTCCTGCCCCCAGCCTGTATGTCTCGGCAATTACCGTACTGGAACTGGAAGCCGGCGTATTGCGCTTCGAACGCAAAGACCCCGCTCAAGGCAGCCGCTTGCGTGAATGGCTGGATAACCATGTGATGCCTGCGTTCGCAGGTAGAATCCTGACGATAGACCGCGCCGTCACGCTGCGCTGCGCCCGGCTGCAGGTACCGGACCGCTGCAATGAATGCGACGCACTGATCGCCGCAACCGCGCTGGTCCACGGGCTGACCTTGGTCACCCGCAACGTGAACGATTTCCAGGGCAGTGGCGTGGCGCTGCTCAATCCGTGGTCAAGCTGAAATAACGTTACAACGGATCCTCAACTCATCGCCAAGGAGACAGGCGTAGTGCTAGGTATAGACCCCTTCAAGCAAATGGCCGTCAAACGTCCGGGGCTCCGGCATGTCTGACGCACTTTGGGCTGCCCGCCTGGGCGATGCGCTGGAACACACCTCGATGATGGCCGACATCCTCGGTGGTGTGCTCGAAGTAGCCGCGAACATCGCCATCACGGCCCTGGCCACCGCCGCCGTGGTGGCCGCCACGGGCATCACCGTCGCCACTGGCGGGCTCGGTTGCTTCCTGCTTGGCGCGGTGGTCGGTGCAGTGGTGGGCATCGCCATGAGCAAGACCGGGGCCGACAAAGGCTTGAGCAATTTATGCGAGGGCATCGGCAACGCCCTCTTTCCGCCCACGGTGCAGGCCAATATCCTCACTGGCGCCACCGACACCCTGACCAACAACATTCCCGCCGCCCGCGCCGCCGGGGCCATCGAGTCCCATGTCGCGCCCGCCGGCACCGAACTCGAGGAGCCGCAGCCCGAGCCCAGCTACCTGGACATGGCCGAGAGCTTCTTCTCGCAGATGTGGCGCCCCACGGTCGCCACGCCCGCGCCCGGCGCCGTGCCCAAGCCGCTGGACATGATCACCTGCCTGAAGCATCCGCCAATGCCGCCGCAGTTTTTGGCCGAAGGCTCGGACAAGGTCACCATCAACGGCCAGCCCGCCGTGCGCAGCGGTGACCGCAGTACTTGCGACGCCAAGGTTGTGTCATCGGGGCTGATTTCCCCTGACGTGACCATCGGCGGCGGTACCGTGGTGGTGCGCGAGATCCGCAGCGGCAAGACGCCGGGCGTGGGGCTGGCGGTCACGGCGCTGCTGATGATCAAGGGCGGCAAGGGCAAGTTCTTCAGCAAGCTGCCGTGCATGCTGGCCGGTGCAGCGGCGTCGATGGCGGTCAGCAGCGCGATGGGCGCGGCAGCCAACGCGGCCATGGGTTCGTCGAACCCGGTGCACGCCGCCACCGGGGCCAAGGTGCTGGGGCGCGATGAAGAGCTGGACTTCGTCCTGCCGGGCATCCTGCCGATCGACTGGCAGCGTTTCTACAACAGCCGCGACGAGCGCCGTGAAGGGCTGTTCGGCGTCGGCTGGAGCGTGAGCTACGAGGTGCAGGTCGAGATCCGTCCCCACCCTGACGGCGGCGAAACCCTGATCTACACCGCCGAACAGGCCCGCCCTATCGACATGGGCACGATCCCCTCGGGCGGCGCGGTGTTCAGCGCCGGCGAAGGCCTCGCCGTGCGCCGGCACGTCAACGGACAGTTGTTGATCGAAAGCGACGACGGCCTGTACCGCCTGTTCGAGCCGACCCCGGGCCGGGCCGCGCTTCTGCGCCTGAGCCAACTGGGTGACCGCAACGACAACCGCATCCACCTCGACTATGACGACACCGGGCGCCTGGTGCGACTGCGCGACACCTTCGATCTGGTGCAGGTCGAACTGATCCGCGAAGGCGAGCGTGTCACCCGCATCGAGCGCCTCTACCCCGACCAGTCGCGGGACGTGTTGGTCAGCTACGGCTACGACGCGACCAACAACCTCGCCGAAGTACGCGATGCCACCGGCCAGGTGCAACGGCGCTTCCGCTACGACGCCGGGCGGCGGATGGTGGAGCACCAACTGCCCACCAGCCTGCGCTGCTTCTACGAATGGGCGCTGATCGACGACCAGGAATGGCGCGTAATCCGGCACTGGACCGACGAAGGCGACGCCTATCAGTTCGACTATGACCTGGCGGCCGGTACCACGTGCATCACCGACAGCTTGCAACGCACCAGCACCCGTCACTGGAACAACCAGCACCAGATCATCCGCTCGACCGACAACCTCGGCCAGACCTGGCTGTTCGAGTGGAACGACGAACGCCAGTTGCTCAGCGCCACCGACCCACAAGGCGGACGCTATGGGTACAGCTACGACGAGGCCGGCAACCTGATCGGCGAAACCGATCCACTGGGCCGCAGCAACACCACCCTGTGGCTGGAACACTGGGCCCTGCCACTGACCGACACCGACGCCGCCGGCCACAGCTGGACGTACCGCTACGATCAGCGCGGCAACTGCATCACCGAAACCGACCCGTTGGGCCACGTCACCCGCTACCGCTACGACGCCCACGGCCAAGTCATCGAGATCATCGACGCCACTGGCAAGCGCAAGAAGCTGCGCTGGAACCCGTTCGGGCAACTCGTCGAGCACATCGATTGCTCAGGCTACCCGACGCGCTTCAGCTACGACTCGCGCGGCTATTTGCAAACCATCACCGACGCCCTCGGCGAACGCACCCAGTTCAGCTACGACGCCCAAGGCCGCTTGCTCGGTAGCCAACTGCCGGACGGCCGCAGCGAGCTTTACCAGCGCGACGTCGCCGGCCAGTTGACTGGCTACACCGACCCGGCCGGACACACCACGCTCTACCAACACAACCGCCGTGGCCAGGTGCGCCAACGTACCGATGCCCAAGGCCGACAGGTGCAGTTTGCGTACGACAGCTATGGACGACTGCAAGCCCTGGTCAATGAGAATGGGGAAAGCTATCGGTTTGCCTGGGATGCTGGCGACCGATTGGCCGAACAACAGGATCTGGACGGCAGCGCCAAGCGCTACGCCTACGACCGACTAAACAACCTCGCGGCGGTGAAGGCCGTTCCGGCCCCTCACGGCACCGGCCTGGCAGTCGTCTCCGAAGCGCCTCAGCCGCCCATCGTCCATCGACTGGAGCGCGACGCCGTGGGTCGGCTGATCGCCAAAATCACCGACGATGGCCGCACCGAATACACCTATGACCCGCTGGAGCGGCTCATCGCGGTCACGTTCACCGACCGTCAGGGCTCTACCCGACGCCTGAGCTTCGCCTACGATGCCCTCGGCCAGTTGCTGACCGAAAACAGCGCCGCCGGCAGCTTGCAACACCGTTACGACGAACTCGGCAACCTGATCCAGGCTCAACTGCCCGATGGCCGCTGGATCAATCGCCTGTACTACGGCAGCGGTCACCTGCACCAGATCAACCTCGATGGCCAGGTCATCAGCGACTTCGAACGCGACCGCCTGCACCGCGAAGTGCTGCGCACCCAAGGGCAGATCAGCACCCGCAGCGAATATGACCGCAGCGGCCGCCTTCGCTCGCGCCAACGCCACCACACCGGCCAGCCTTCGCGGCTGCCGGCGGCGGTGCAAAAACACTTCGAATACGACCCCGCCGACAACCTGATCGGCAAACTCGACCAGCAACCGGCCGCACAGCACCGCCAACTGCTGCACTACGACGCCACCGGCCGCATCATCGCCAGCCAGGACAGCCTGCACGGCCAGCGCGAGGCCTTCGCCTACGACGCCGCCGCCAACCTGCTGGACGGCCCGCAAGCCGGCGCTGGCCTGGTGGTTCACAACAAGTTGCTGACGTATGAGGACAAGCGTTTCCGCTACGATGCCTTTGGCCGGATGATCGAAAAGCGCAGTGCCGCCCGCGGCCTGCAGCGCTTCGCCTACGACGCCGAAAGCCGCTTGATCGAAGTGCGCAACGAGAACGGCACCGTTGTGCGCATGACCTATGACCCGCTGGGCCGACGCATCGCCAAGATCGAACACGACACAAACGGCTACCCGCTGGGCGAAACCCACTTCACCTGGGACGGCCTGCGGCTGCTGCTGGAACATCGCCACCAGCAATCCAGCCTGTACCTTTACGAAGATAACGGCTACGAGCCCCTGGCCCGAGTAGACGGCACTGGCCCACTGCAAAAGGTCCGCTACTACCACAACGACCTCAACGGCCTGCCGGAACAACTCACCGAAGCCGATGGCCACAGCGCCTGGCAAGCGACCTATCGTGTGTGGGGCAAGACGCTGGAAGAGGTGCGCGAGCCGTATTACATCGAAGAGCAAAACCTGCGGTTCCAGGGGCAGTACCTGGACCGGGAGACGGGGCTGCATTTCAATACGTTCAGGTTTTATGATCCGGATGTCGGAAGGTTTACGACGCCGGATCCGATTGGGTTGGCGGGGGGACTCAATTTCTATGTCTACGCGCCAAACCCCGCCAGTTATGTCGATCCATTAGGCTTAAGCTGTTCAACGGCGAAAGGCTTCGCCAGAAAAAACACGATCACTAAAAGATGGGTTGGGAAACTGTCCGGTAAAACCCCCGCCGATGTCGATGGATACCTGACAGCCCGAGGCTGGACAAAAACCTATCCCCAGGCAGGCAGACCTGATGCTATCCAACACGTTCAATATGTTCGAACCACAAAATCCGGAGCCACCTACAAACTTGACTACCATCCAGGTGGTAGCCCCACCCAGCCCAATATTCACGGCAATGACTATTGGAAAGTGTACAAATCCAACAAAGCCGGAGAAGATGTCGTATTCGGCCGAATCGGCCATGGCGACTTTAAAAATTACGACCTTATCAAAGACTCCCCTGTCTATGTAAACGGCACACTGATGAATGGATCATAAAATGATTGATTTTAGGGCAGAGATAAAATCAAAACATTCCGCAGCCAATATCTTGCTTGGGGAAAATATTTCAACCTATGCCAATGAGCTGTATGAAAAATACAAAGTCGAAGTAAAACTCTACAACCTGCCCGATAACGAAACGAGAACAGCGTACGTGGTGGATAACACCATCACAATCTCGACACTTCCCGACGGAACAATTTTCTCCATTGGTTGCAATACCCACTACAAGGGACTGTATAGAGATGCACTTTCCACAGGCATGTCATTTGGCCAAATAAAAAATCTTACGGGGCGCCAAAGAATCTTCAACGGCTCACTTATCCTCGATGAGGACTTCGGCTTTTCTTACGTATTACCTTCCCCCTATGATGAAATCGCTGACAGCATTGAAGATATACCGCCAGACTTGAGGCTAGATGAAATTTATATCTCTGACTTTTCTTCATGGCTTGGTGGTCAACAATAATGTTAGCGACATCATTACTTTACTGACCTTTACGGTAGCGGGCAGACCGCACAGCGATTAGAGGCCACGACTATGTCAGCAGAGCTCATACTGTCTTTTGAAGACAAGCATCGGTTGCGACCTAGGTGGACGGAAGAAGACGGCAAATTCTCAGATTAGTAAAGGACGCCCGGGGGCTAAATGGACCTGTTCAACGTTATTTCCTACAAACTCGAAAACTTCCTGAACGCCCGCCCTCGTGCCTCAGTGAAGATCTTCCGGGCGTACGCCACCGAAATTGTCCTGTTATCTCACTGACACAAACACTATCAATGCCACCGCCCTCCACTCTGGCACGCGTAAGTTCATCTCGCTACAGTCGTCCCTGGAACAAACATCCATTATTCATAGAAAAGGATTTCCATGAAAAAACTGACTGACTTGAAACTTCTATCCGCCTTGTTAGTTCTCTACAGCGTGCCGGCCGCTCATTCATGGGCGGCGGATGTAGCACCCAGTGCTATCGTATTTGCCGCCAGCCCGAAGTACCCCTCCAGCGAAAAATCCGAAAACGATGAGGCCGAATCGGCCAGCGATACGGCGTCCCGCTCCCGCTGGCTGATCGACGCACAGTACACCAGCATCGCCGAGTTCCGTGCGCAATCAGGAGGGCCTGCCGCGGTGCCTGTCATGATCAACGGCAACTTGACCCGGTCAGGTCAGGCCAGCGAGCGTTCTTATATCAAGACGGTCTTGCAGAACAAACTGAACAATAGCTATGACTACGGCCTGGGCAATCATGACTACGACTTCAATGTCGAAAGTTGCGCCAGTTGTGCGGCCGGAAGTGTCGACGACTTCAAAGAACGCTACTGGGGAAAAGCCCGGAACATGGACTTGTCGGCCAGGGCTTCAGGCCTGACGAAAACCTGGTATGGAAGCCTGGCCTACGCCAGGGATTTTGGGGATGTGCACCTGGTTCAATTGCATAACCAACCCACCTATTCGGTGAATTTTTCCACCCACGCCGTGTTCAATACCACCGCCTACGAAATTACCGCGTCCCTCGATTGGCTGGAGCGCGACCTGCAACAGGCGCGCTCTCAGGGAAAAATCATTCTGTTGAGCCTGAACCAGCCGTTCCGCTGGCCAGTCCCGGTGGCTGAGATCACCCGTTTCAAGCAATTGATCGAGGATCATGGCGTGACCGCTGTATTTTCCGTCGACGGGAACAACAAGCCCGGGGCCCATCCGCCCAACTACACCTACGGCGACGTGCCTTTGTTCACCAGCGGCTCGGCTGTCCGGAAAACCTGGCTGCATGCCAAGCTCTCCGACGACAGGAAACACCTGACCGTGCACATCATTGCCGACAACGACTGGCGCAATCCTGTCGCCAGTCACACCGTTGAGGTCCGGTAGCCTTTCAAGCGGCGTCAAAGGGGGTGCCCATTGGCGTCGTCCGCCGCGGCTGGACGGCTATACTCGACAAGTCAATTGATCTGGATCATGACTTGTTACATCCGCTACACCATTCGACCCTTGCGCCCAACGCGACCAAAGGTCGCACCCTTGAGCTAGAGCGACAGGCGTATCATTGCGCCACTGCAACACCCCTTTGTGACCGTGGTCGGCACGTACTGGCCTTGGCACTTTTCCACTGCCGTGGGATGCATTTTGATGAGTAATCAGATTCCGGTACATGACGTCACCCCGCCTGCCAAGGACGCGAACAAAAGCGTCGACCTGTACGCCTCTCGGGAAAAAATCTACACCCGTGCCTTCACCGGCCTGTTCCGCAACCTGCGGATGGTGGGTGGAGCGGTCCTGTTCCTGCTGTACTTCGGTACGGTCTGGTTGAACTGGGGCGGCCACCAGGCCGTCTGGTGGAACCTGCCTGAACGCAAATTCTTTATTTTTGGCGCGACTTTCTGGCCCCAGGACTTCATCCTGCTGTCCGGGCTGCTGATCATTGCCGCCTTCGGGCTGTTTTTCATCACCGTCTATGCCGGGCGAGTCTGGTGCGGCTATACCTGTCCGCAAAGCGTGTGGACCTGGATCTTCATGTGGTGCGAGAAGGTCACCGAGGGTGACCGCAACCAACGCATCAAGCTCGACAAGGCGCCCATGGGAGCCAACAAGTTCCTGCGCAAGTTCGCCAAGCACAGCCTCTGGCTGCTGATCGGCTTCGTCACCGGCATGACCTTCGTCGGTTACTTCACACCGATCCGCGAGCTGGTGTTCGAGTTCTTCACCGGCCAGGCCGACGGCTGGTCGTATTTCTGGGTCGGTTTCTTCACGCTCGCCACCTACGGCAACGCAGGCTGGCTGCGCGAACAAGTGTGTATCTACATGTGTCCTTACGCCCGCTTCCAGAGCGTGATGTTCGACAAGGATACCCTGATCGTATCCTACGATCCGCGTCGCGGCGAAAGCCGTGGCCCGCGCAAGAAAGGCGTCGACTACAAGGCCCTGGGCCTGGGCGATTGCATCGACTGCACCATGTGCGTCCAGGTCTGCCCGACCGGGATCGACATCCGCGATGGCCTGCAGATCGAGTGCATCGGCTGCGCGGCCTGCATCGATGCCTGCGACAACATCATGGACAAGATGGATTACCCCCGCGGCCTGATCAGCTACACCACCGAACACAACCTGTCCGGGCAAAAAACCCATAAACTGCGTCCGCGGCTGATCGGCTACGCCCTGGTGCTGCTGGCCATGATCAGCTTGCTGGTCGCGGCGTTCTTCATGCGCTCGCTGGTGGGTTTCGACGTCAGCAAGGACCGCGTGCTGTACCGCGAAAACGCCGAGGGGCGGATCGAGAACGTCTACAGCCTGAAGATCATGAACAAGGACCAGCGTGACCACACCTACGTCCTGGAAGCTGCCGGCCTGCCCGACCTGAAGCTGCAAGGCCGCAGGGAAATCAAGGTCGCGGCCGGCGAGATCTTCAGCCAGCCGGTCGAATTGTCCAGCGCACCGGAGCAATTGCCATCGAGCACCAACGAGGTGACCTTCATCCTCAAGGATGCCGATGACGAAAGCGTTCACGTCGAAGCCAAGAGCCGATTCATCGGCCCACAAACTCGTTGAGAGAACTGAACATGCCTGCAGCAACCGCCACCAGCCCTTGGTACAAGCACCTCTGGCCGTGGATCATTATCGGGATCCTGACCTGTTCGGTGACACTGAGCCTGACGATGGTGACCATTGCGGTGAAAAACCCGGACAACCTGGTCAACGACAACTATTACGAGGCCGGCAAGGGCATCAACCGTTCGCTGGAGCGCGAATTGCTGGCCCAGACCCTGCAACTGCATGCCAACGTGCAACTGGACGACGTCACCGGCGAAGTGAACCTGCACCTGAACGGCAACAGCCGCCCGCAGACGCTGGCATTGAGCCTGATCTCCCCGACCCAACCGGAGAAGGACCGCAAGATCGTCCTGACCCGCAATGACAGCGAACCCGGTCGCTACGTCGGCCAACTGGCGGACAAGATCGAAGGCCGACGCTTTGTCGAATTGCTGGGGGTGGAGAACGACAAGACCTGGCGGTTGTTCGAAGAAGAACAGGTCAACCATGGCCAGGACATCCTGCTGGGCGATGAACCGCTGCAAGGCGCCGAAGACCTGAAGAAGTAAATCGCCTCTGGGTGGCGGGGTCGCGAAGCGGCCCCGTTCTTCGTCTGACCGGCTCATCCGACTACGACTGCTGCGCAGCCGAGCGGGAACAAGCCCGCCTCGCCACAACAGCGCCCATAAACCCGCAAACGCCCCAGCCATAAAGGCCTTCATGCGACAACCATGACCACTCCCCAGCCCTGCTACCACTGCGCCCTGCCCGTCCCTCCCGGCAGCCGCTTCACCGCCGTTGTCCTGGGTGAAACCCGCGAGATGTGCTGCCCGGGTTGCCAGGCGGTGGCCGAGGCGATTGTCGCAGGCGGCCTGGAGAGCTATTACCAGCACCGCAGCGAAGCGTCGGCCAACCCCGAAACCCTGCCGGTGCAGTTGACCGATGAGCTGGCGCTGTACGATCGCCCGGATGTGCAGCAGTCGTTCGTGCACCATGAAGGCGAGCTGGCCGAAACCACCCTGTTGATGGAAGGTATCAGTTGCGCCGCCTGCGGCTGGTTGATCGAAAAGCAACTGCGCAGCCTGCCGGCGGTGGCCGAGGCGCGGCTGAACCTGTCCAATCATCGCCTGCATGTGCGCTGGGCCGACGCTCAATTGCCACTGAGCACGCTGCTGGCCCAATTGCGCCAGATCGGCTACGTCGCTCATCCGTACCAGGCCGACCAGGCCAGCGAGCAGCTGGCGGCCCAGAATCGCCTGGCCCTGCGCCAGTTGGGCGTGGCCGGGCTGCTGTGGTTCCAGGCGATGATGGCGACCATGGCCACCTGGCCGGAATTCAACATCGACCTGAGCCCGGAGATGCACACCATCCTGCGCTGGGTGGCCCTGTTCCTCACCACGCCCATCGTCTTCTATAGCTGTGCGCCCTTCTTCAAGGGCGCGATGCGCGACCTGCGCACCCGGCACCTGACCATGGACGTCTCGGTGTCCCTGGCCATCGGCAGTGCCTACATCGCCGGGATCTGGACATCGATCACCGGTGCCGGCGAGCTGTATTTCGATGCCGTGGGCATGTTCGCCCTGTTCCTGCTGGCCGGCCGTTACCTGGAGCGCCGGGCTCGGGAACGCACGGCCGCGGCCACCGCGCAACTGGTCAACCTGTTGCCGGCCTCGTGCCTGCGTCTGGCGGATGACGGCCAGAGCGAACGGATCCTGCTCAGTGAGTTGCGCAACGGCGACCGGGTGCTGGTGCATCCAGGGGCGGTGCTGCCGGCCGACGGCAGGATCCTGGAGGGCCAATCCAGCATCGATGAGTCGCTGCTGACCGGCGAATACCTACCCCAGCCACGCCAGGCGGGCGATGTGGTCACAGCAGGCACGCTCAACGTCGAAGGCGCCCTGACGGTGGAAGTGCTGGCGCTCGGCCAGGACACCCGCCTGTCGGCCATCGTGCGCCTGCTGGAGCGGGCCCAGGCCGAGAAACCGCGGCTGGCGGAGATCGCCGACCGCGCCGCCCAGTGGTTCTTGCTGTTCTCCCTGGTCGCCGCAGCGGCGATCGGCTTGCTGTGGTGGCAACTGGACGCGGCCCGGGCCTTCTGGATCGTGTTGGCGATGCTGGTCGCCACCTGCCCTTGCGCGCTGTCCCTCGCCACGCCGACGGCGCTCACCGCCGCCACCGGCACCCTGCACAAGCTCGGCTTGCTGTTGACCCGCGGCCATGTGCTGGAGGGCCTGAACCAGATCGACACGGTGATTTTCGACAAGACCGGCACGCTCACCGAAGGTCGCCTGGCGTTGCGTGCCATCCGACCGCTGGCCGCCCTCGACAGCGACCAATGCCTTGCCCTGGCCGCGGCCCTGGAAAATCGCTCCGAGCACCCCATCGCCCGGGCCTTCGGCCGCGCCCCCGTGGCCGCCGAGCACGTCCAAAGCACTCCCGGGCTGGGGCTGGAAGGCCTGGTGGAAGAGCGACGCCTGCGCATCGGCCAACCCGGTTTCGTCTGCCAATTGAGCGGCGCAACCGTACCGACGATGCCGG
Organism: Pseudomonas sp. P97.38; assembly: GCF_001269745.1. NCBI lineage: Bacteria > Pseudomonadati > Pseudomonadota > Gammaproteobacteria > Pseudomonadales > Pseudomonadaceae > Pseudomonas > Pseudomonas sp. P97.38. Next base: position 29,489 of record NZ_LHVJ01000026.1, on the reverse strand, counting down.
ACGAACCCGGGCAATGGCTGTTGCTGGGCGATGCCGGCGGGCCGCTGGCCTGGTTCGTCCTGGACGACCGCCTGCGCGCCGATGCCCCGGCCCTGCTGGCCGCCTGCCAGGCCAGGGGGTGGCGGACACTGCTGTTGTCGGGCGACAGTTCGCCGATGGTGGCCAGTGTCGCCGCCGACCTGGGCATCGACGAGGCGCGGGGCGGCCTGCGTCCGGACGACAAACTGGCCGTGTTGCAGCAGTTGCACCAGCAGGGCCGCAAGGTGCTGATGCTCGGCGACGGGGTCAACGACGTGCCGGTGCTGGCGGCAGCGGACATCAGCGTTGCCATGGGTTCGGCCACCGACCTTGCCAAGACCAGCGCCGACGCCGTGCTGCTGTCCAACCGCCTCGACGCCCTGGTCCACGCCTTCAACCTGGCCCGACGCACCCGCCGGGTAATCATCGAGAACCTGGTGTGGGCAGGCCTGTACAATGGCCTCATGTTGCCGTTCGCCGCCCTCGGCTGGATTACGCCGGTGTGGGCGGCGGTCGGCATGTCCATCAGTTCGTTGACCGTGGTGTTGAACGCGCTCAGGCTGACCCGTCAGCCGCGCACGCCAGTGTTCGACACCACGCCCGATACCCGCCCGCTGCCGGCCTGAGCCGCGCGGGCATGGAGTTCCCAGATGCCAGCTCTCTACGTGATGATCCCGGCCGCGCTGCTGATCGTGGCCATCGCCGTGTACATTTTCTTCTGGGCCGTGGACAGCGGGCAGTACGATGACCTCGACGGCCCGGCCCACAGCATCCTGTTCGACGACCAGGACCCTAATCACCAGGCCGCGGTGGATGAAGCCGACGGCCAGGCCCGCGGGCCGGACGACAAGGCCCCGCCCCATGCATGACCTGGCACCCTTGCTGGTTTCGGCGGTGATCCTCGGCCTGCTGGGTGGCGGCCATTGCCTGGGCATGTGCGGCGGCCTGATGGGCGCCCTGACCCTGGCGATCCCCAAGCAACAGCGCAGCCGGCGCTTGCGGCTGCTACTGGCCTACAACCTGGGACGGATCCTGAGCTATGCCTGCGCCGGCCTGTTGATCGGGCTGGCCGGCTGGGCCGTGGCCAACAGCCCGGCGGCGATGTTCATGCGGATACTGGCCGGCCTGCTGCTGATCGTCATGGGCCTGTACCTGGCGGGCTGGTGGAGCGGCCTGACCCGCATCGAAGGCCTGGGCCGCGGCTTGTGGCGGTACATCCAACCCGTCGCCAACCGCCTGCTGCCGGTGTCGAGCCTGCCCCGGGCCTTGTTGCTCGGCGCGCTGTGGGGCTGGCTGCCTTGCGGACTGGTCTACAGCACCCTGCTGTGGTCCGCCAGCCAGGGCAATGCGCTGGACAGCGCCCTGCTGATGCTGGCTTTCGGTCTCGGGACCTGGCCGGTGCTGCTCGCCACCGGCCTGGCCGCCGAACGCATCACTGCCCTGCTGCGCAAACGCAGCGTGCGCATGGCCGGCGGCTTGCTGGTGATACTTTTCGGCCTCTGGACACTGCCAGGGCCGCACCAGCATTGGCTCATGGGGCATTGACAGGGATTCCCCGCCCCCCCCCTGTGGGAGCGGGCTTGCTCGCGAAAGCGGTCTATCTGTTTCGGTAATGTTGGATGTACCGCAGCCTTCGCGAGCAAGCCCGCTCCCACAGAGGACGTGCAGCGGTCCTTGCCGGCCGCCCCCGTTGATGCAAATCAACACGCCCCGCCGTCCGCCCCCCTAGACTCCGCCCATGCCAGCCTATCCGGGGAACGCCCGCATGCTCGACGCCATTCGTTGGGACTCAGACCTGATCCGCCGCTACGACCTGGCGGGACCGCGCTACACCTCGTACCCGACTGCGGCGCAGTTCGGCAGCCAGGTGGGCACCTTCGACCTGCTCCACGCCCTGCGTGACAGCCGCAAGGCCCTGCGACCACTGTCGCTGTATGTGCATGTGCCGTTCTGCGCGAACATTTGCTACTACTGCGCCTGCAACAAAGTCATCACCAAGGACCGGGGCCGTGCCCACGCCTACCTGCAACGCCTGGAGCAGGAAATCCAACTGATCGGCTGCCACCTGGACCCGGCCCAGCGGGTGGAGCAGTTGCACTTGGGCGGTGGCACCCCGACCTTCCTCAGTCACGACGAACTGCGCCAACTGATGGGCAAGCTGCGCAAGCACCTGAACCTGCTGGACGACGATTCGGGCGACTACGGCATCGAAATCGATCCCCGGGAAGCCGACTGGTCGACCATGGGGCTGTTGCGAGAGCTGGGTTTCAACCGGGTCAGCGTCGGCCTGCAAGACCTCGACCCCGCCGTGCAACGCGCGGTCAACCGCCTGCAAAGCCTGGACGAAACCCGCGCCGTGATCGAAGCCGCGCGCACCTTGCAGTTCCGTTCGATCAACATCGACCTGATCTACGGCCTGCCCAAGCAGACCCCGGAAAACTTTGCCCGCACCGTCGAAGAAGTCATCCACCTGCAACCGGACCGTCTGTCGGTGTTCAACTATGCCCACCTGCCGGAACGCTTCATGCCCCAACGGCGCATCAACGGCCAGGACCTGCCCAACCCGGAGCAGAAACTGGCGATGCTGCAAGGCACCATCGAACAACTGACCGCCGCCGGCTACCGCTACATCGGCATGGACCACTTCGCCCTGCCCGACGACGACCTGGCGATCGCTCAGGAAGAAGCCACCCTGCAACGCAACTTCCAGGGCTACACCACCCACGGCCACTGCGACCTGATCGGCCTCGGCGTATCGGCCATCAGCCAGATCGGCGACGTGTATTGCCAGAACAGCAGCGACCTGGCCCATTACCAGAACACCCTCGCCGACGGCCAACTGGCGACCAGCCGCGGGTTGATCTGCAACGCCGACGATCGCCTGCGACGCGCGGTGATCCAGCAGTTGATCTGCCATTTCGACCTGGCCTTCGCCGACATCGAGCACGCCTTCGGCATCGATTTTCGCGCCTACTTCGCACCGCTGTGGCCGCAATTGCTCAGCATGGCGCAGGACGGCCTGATCGAACTCGACGACCACCACATCGCCGTGCTGCCCGCCGGACGCCTGCTGGTGCGCGCCGTGTGCATGGTCTTTGACGCCTATCTGGAGCAGCACACCCGACAAAGATTCTCCCGCGTCATCTAAGCGCGACAATTTGACGGTAAAACCACACTGGCCCAACCCCCTGTGCTGGGGTACCCTTACGGCCTATGTGTGTTTTCCCACAAGGATTTAAGAAATGTCCGAGCCAGTCAAACTGCGCGCCCACAACCAGGCTCATTGCAAGGATTGCAGCCTGGCCCCCCTCTGCCTGCCACTTTCGTTGAACCTGGAGGACATGGACGCGCTGGACGAGATCGTTAAACGGGGACGCCCGTTGAAAAAAGGAGAATTCCTGTTCCGCCAGGGCGACACCTTCGATTCCGTCTACGCCGTGCGCTCGGGCGCCTTGAAAACCTTCAACCTGAGCGATGGGGGCGAAGAACAGCTCACCGGTTTCCACCTGCCCAGCGAGCTGGTCGGCCTGTCAGGCATGGACACCGAGACCCACCCGGTTTCGGCCCAGGCGCTGGAAACCACTTCGGTGTGCGAAATCCCGTTCGAACGCCTCGACGAACTGGCGCTGCAATTGCCGCAGTTGCGTCGCCAGTTGATGCGGGTGATGAGCCGGGAAATCCGCGACGACCAGCAGATGATGCTGCTGCTCTCGAAAAAAACCGCCGACGAGCGCATCGCCACGTTCCTGGTGAACCTCTCCGCACGCTTTCGCGCCCGGGGCTTTTCGGCCAACCAGTTCCGCCTGAGCATGTCGCGCAACGAAATCGGCAACTACCTGGGCCTGGCGGTGGAAACCGTGTCCCGGGTCTTCACCCGCTTCCAGCAGAACGAATTGATTGCCGCCGAAGGCAAGGAAATTCACATCCTCGACCCGATCCAGCTGTGCGCCCTGGCCGGCGGCTCGATCGACGGTTGATGGACGAGCGCGGCTGAGGGATTACCCCAGCCGCGCTATACTGCCGCGTTTGCAGCCCTGCCAGGACACTTCGACGATGGTCTTCGATTCCTTCGACATCAAATCCCTGATCCGCCCCGTGATCGACTTCCCCAAGCCAGGCGTGATCTTTCGCGACATTACCCCGCTGTTCCAGTCCCCGACCGCCCTGCGCCTGGTGATGGACAGCTTCGCCCACCGCTATGTCGAGGCGGAGTTCACCCATATCGGTGCGATGGACGCGCGCGGTTTCCTGATCGGCTCGATCCTGGCCTATCAACTGAACAAACCGCTGGTGCTGTTTCGCAAGCAAGGCAAGCTGCCAGCGGACGTGCTGGCCGAGGGTTACCAGACCGAATACGGCGAAGCCTTCCTGGAAGTGCACGCCGACAGCCTGTGCGAAGGGGACTCGGTGGTGATGTTCGATGACCTGATCGCTACCGGCGGCACGCTGATCGCCGCCGCCAACCTGATCCGCCGCATGGGCGCCAAGGTCCACGAGGCGGCAGCGATCATTGACCTGCCGGAACTGCTGGGCTCCCAGCGCCTGGAAGACATGGGCATCCCGACGTATTGCCTGACGCAATTTTCCCTGAGCGAACGCTAACCGACTGTGGGAGCGGGCTTGTTCGCGAAAGTGGTGTGTCTGCCAGATAAATGTGGCTGATCCACCGCTTTCGCGAGCAAGCCCGCTCCCACAGGGGTTTTCGGGTGCTTGTCAGAGGGTAATCGGCTTGCGCCCGGCAAACGAGTGCGCCAGCGTCCCGCCGTCCACCAACTCAAGCTCCCCGCCCAGCGGCACGCCATGGGCGATGCGAGAGGCGATGAGGCCCTTGTTGTTCAGCAGTTGGGCGATGTAATGGGCGGTGGCCTCGCCTTCGACCGTCGGGTTGGTGGCGAGGATGACTTCGGTGAAGGTACCTGCCTCGTCGATGCGCGCGATCAATTGGGGAATGCCGATGGCTTCCGGTCCCAGGCCATCGAGCGGCGACAAATGCCCCTTGAGCACGAAATAGCGCCCGCGGAACCCGGTCTGCTCCACCGCGTACACATCCATCGGCCCTTCCACGACGCATAACAGGCTGTCGTCCCGGCGCGAATCGGCGCATTGCGGGCACAGGTCATCTTCGGTGAGGGTGCGGCACAAACGGCAATGCCCGACCCCCTCCATGGCCTGGGCCAGGGCCTGGGCCAAACGCAAACCGCCACTGCGATCACGCTCGAGCAATTGCAACGCCATGCGCTGGGCAGTTTTCTGACCTACACCCGGCAAGGTTCGCAGGGCATCGATCAGTTGGCGAATCAAAGGGCTGAAGCTCATCGAGGAAATGTCCGACATGACAACGAGACGCGGTTTATACCCGCGCCTCCGATTAGCGTCAAATACTCAATCCTGAGCGACCCGTACCACCAACTTGCCGAAGTTGCGCCCTTCCAGCAGGCCGATGAAAGCTTGCGGCGCATTTTCCAGGCCATCGACCACGTCTTCGCGGAACTTGACCTTGCCATCCCGGACCCAGGGCGCCATGGCGCTGATGAACTCCGGCTGTCGGTCACCGTAGTCGTCGAACACGATGAAGCCCTGCATCCGCACGCGCTTGGTCAGCAACGTTCGCTGCAATTGCGGCAAGCGATCCGGGCCACTGGGCGGCTGATGTTCATTGTAGGAAGCGATCAGGCCACAGAGTGGGATCCGTGCCTTGGCGTTGAGCAGTGGCACCACGGCGTCGAAAACCTTGCCGCCGACATTCTCGTAATAGATGTCGATGCCCTTGTCGCAGGCCTGGGCCAGTTCTTCAGCAAAATGTTCGCTGCGGTGATCGATACAGGCGTCGAACCCGAGCTCGTCGACCACGTACTTGCATTTCTCATCACCGCCGGCCACGCCGACCACACGCAGGCCCTTGATCTTCGCCACCTGGCCGACCACCGAACCGACGGCACCCGAGGCTGCCGCCACCACCAGGGTTTCCCCGGCCTTGGGTTGGCCGATGTCCATCAGTCCCATGTAGGCGGTCATGCCTGGCATGCCCAACACGCCCAGGGCCATCGACGGACTGGGCAGCCCGGACGGGACAGGGATCACGTCGCGTCCGTCGCTGATGCTGTGGCTCTGCCAGCCCGTGGCCCCGACCACCAGGTCGCCCTCCTGGAATTTCGGATGCCGCGAACGCTCCACGCGACTGACCGCCCCACCCGTCATCACCTCGTCGATTTGCACCGGCGCCGCGTAGGAAGGCGCATCGCTCATTCGCCCACGCATGTAGGGGTCCAGGGACAGGAACAGGGTCTTGAGCAAGATTTGTCCGTCCGCCAGGTCAGGCAACGTCACTTGCTCGATGCGAAAGTTCTCCGCCGTGGGAGCCCCCTTGGGACGGGACGCGAGGACGATGCGCTGGTTGGAGGTCGATGCTTGTGACATGGAAGCGTCTCCTTGATCGTTGAGTGAACAGTTATAGGGAGCAGACCATTACCGGGGGGGCGGCGTTCGATGTTTGTTCGCAGGGCCCCATTCGCGAGCAGGCTCGCGCCCACAACGGTGCCCGCTGCGCAGCAGAAACAAAAATGCCAGGCGCGATGCCTGGCATTGTGTGTAGCCCATCCCGAACGGGATGGCGAATCAGAACGGCAGTTTCATGCCCGGTGGCAGTTGCATGCCAGCGGTCATGCCGGACATCTTGTCCTGGCTGTTGGCTTCGATCTTGCGCACCGCGTCGTTCACGGCAGCGGCGAACAGCGCTTCGAGCATTTCCTTGTCATCTTCGCTCAGGCCTTCGACCACGCTCGGGTCGATGCTGACGCGCTTGATGTCATGGCGGCCGGTCATGACCACGGTCACCATGTCGCCGCCGGACTTGCCGGTGACTTCGGCGTTGGCCAGCTCTTCCTGCATCTTGGCCATTTTTTCCTGCATCTGCTGCGCCTGCTTCATCAGGCCGGCCATGCCACCTTTCATCATGGGAATCACCTCGAAAGTACTTGGGTAAACAAAGCGCCGGCCCATTCGGCCCGACGCCCTCAGTTATGAGCCCTGGGTGACCGGGGCCTCGACAGGTTCGATAGTATCGTGACGCACCACCGCGCCGAACTGTTGCATCATCTGCTGGATGAACGGATCACCGTGGATCGACTCCTCGGCCTCGCGCTGACGGTCGGCACGGCGACGGGACGCGGCCTGGGCCGGGGTTTCCTGCTCAGGCTTGATCAGCTCGATGCTCAGCGTCAGGGTGCGCTGGTGGTACTGGTTCAACGCCTCGTTCAGGCGACGCTGTTGGGTGGCGTTGAACAATGCGCTGTGGGCCGGGTCCAGGTGCAGCAACCAGTGGTCCCCTTCCACGGAAATCAACGTGCAGTTGGCGGCGATGCTGCCGGTCATGCCGGTGATCGGCAGTTTCGGGAACAGCTCCAGCCATTGCAAGGCCAGACCGGTGGCCGGCATCGCCGCCGGTTCCGGTTCCGGCTCGGGAGCCGGTTCGGCGGCATGCTCGCTGGCCAGGTCGTCCAGGTAGCTGTAGGCCGAGTCCAGGTCCGGTTCAATATAGTCTTCGTCCAGCGGCGGTTCGTCATCCAGGTCCATGCCCGGCGTGGCGATCGCGACGTCGGCCACTGTCGGCTCCGGCACCGGGGCGGCGACCCACTCGGGCGCCTCGGGCACCACGCTGTCGGGCGTCGGCAAGGGCATCGGCGGCAACTCGGGCTGCTCGGCGACGGTTTCCAGTACGGGCTCCACCGCTGGCTGCTGGACGATGGGCGGCTCGACCGGGTCGTTCCAGGGCAAATCGACCACCGCCTCGGCGACTGGCTCGGGTTCGGCCTCGGGCACTTTCTCAGGCTCGGGCGCGGCAGGTGCGACGGCCGGCGCCAAGACCGGCTCTGCCACAAGTGCCGGCGCTGGCGGAGCAGAAGCCACTGCCGGCGCAACGACGGGCGCGGCAGCCACTGGCTTGGCGGAATCAGCTGTGGCCTGGCTGATCCCCACTGGCTTTAGCAGTTGCCTCGGGGCGTCCGCCGTGTCGGCCGGGCGGAACGCGAGCATCCGCAGCAGGACCATTTCGAAGCCACCGCGCGGGTCCGGCGCCAGGGGCAGATCGCGCCGACCGATCAGGCCCATCTGGTAGTAGAACTGCACGTCTTCGGCCGGCAGCGCCTGGGCCAGCGCCAGCACCCGGTCACGGTCGCCGTGGCCGTTGTCGACGCCCTCGGGCAAGGCCTGGGCGATGGCGACCCGGTGCAGCACGTTGAGGATTTCCGAAAGCACGCCATTCCAGTCCGGGCCTTGCTCGGCCAAGTGACGCACAGCTTCGAGCAGAGCCTTGGCATCGCCTTCGATCAGCGCCTGCAACACGTCATAGACCTGGCCATGATCGAGGGTGCCGAGCATGGCCCGCACATCGGCCGCCATGACCTTGCCCTCGCCGAACGCGATGGCCTGGTCGGTCAGGCTCATGGCATCGCGCATCGAGCCATCGGCGGCGCGACCGAGCAGCCACAATGCATCGTCTTCGAAAGGCACGTTCTCCACGCCCAGGACGTGGGTCAAGTGCTCGACCACCCGCTCCGGGGTCATGTTCTTCAAGGAGAACTGCAGGCAACGGGACAGGATCGTCGCAGGAAGTTTCTGCGGGTCGGTGGTCGCCAGGATGAACTTGACGTAGGGCGGCGGCTCTTCGAGGGTCTTGAGCAACGCGTTGAAGGAATGACTGGAGAGCATGTGCACTTCGTCGATCAGGTAGACCTTGAAGCGCCCACGGCTCGGGGCGTACTGCACGTTATCGAGCAGCTCGCGGGTGTCCTCGACCTTGGTACGACTGGCGGCGTCGATCTCGATCAGGTCGACGAAACGGCCTTCGTCGATTTCCCGGCAGACCGAACACTCGCCACACGGGGTCGAAGTGATACCGGCTTCACAGTTCAGGCATTTGGCGATGATCCGCGCGATCGTGGTCTTGCCCACGCCACGGGTTCCGGTAAACAGGTAGGCGTGGTGCAGCCGCTGGCTGTCCAAGGCATTGATCAGAGCCTTGAGCACATGGGTCTGGCCGACCATTTCGCGGAACGAGCGCGGACGCCATTTACGTGCAAGAACCTGATAACTCATCGAAAACCGTCGCAACGAAGGAACATAAGCGGCTAATGCTAGCGGAGCAGGGGCGAAATTGCATCCGGTGCGCTCGTCTAATATGTCTAAGCTTGGGTCTGGGGCTCGGTTGTCGACACGGTTTGGCTTGGTCAGGAGAGTTTATGCGCACAGCCATGGGGGCTTTGCTGTTGCTGGGGACCAGTTGTCTGGCAGAAGAAGTACCCTTGCGTATCGCCATCACCGACGGCTGGGCCATGCCCATGGTGCAGATCGAACGCGGCCGGCCGACCCAGGGCATATTGCCCGACATCCTGCTCAGCCTGGCCACCCAGGTCGGCATGCCGGCCGAATTTCACGTGCTGTCCCGCGCCCGACTGGACGGCGCCATGAAAAACGGTGAAACCGATTTGCGCTGTTATGTCACCCCGGAATGGGTGCATGACGACAGTCGCAATTATCTCTGGAGCATCCCGTTGTTCTTCCAGCGCGACCTGCTCGTCGGCCCCCCAGGCGGCCCCGAGGGCGTGGTACCGGCGCGACTGGAACCGCAACCCATCGGCACCGTGCTCAGTTATTCCTACCCAACCTTGCAACCGCTGTTCGACAGCGGCCAGCTAAGGCGAGACGACGCCCGCAGCCAGGATCAGGTGCTGGCGAAACTGCTGGCCGGGCGGTATCGCTACGCGGTGAGCAACCAATGGGCGCTGGACTGGTTCAATCAACGGCACGCCGCCGACCGGCAATTGCAGGAGGTAGCAGTGCTCCAGGAGCGGGAACTGAGCTGTTATGTGCGCAACGATCCGACAATCCCCGCCCAACGCATCCTGCGTACCCTGTTGAAAATGAAACTGTCAGGGGAAATCGACACGATCATCCAGCTCTACACCGGTCGCAACGTGGAGTCGGCGAGCGACACCCGATCGCCTTGACCGTCCGACCGCTGCCGCCATTGCGTCGGAGGAATGAAGCTCGTCACCCAGCCCGGTACCCGTTCGGCCGGCATGGGCCGGGCAATGAAATACCCCTGGGCGACCTCGCAGCCCAGGCGCAACAGCAGTTGCCCATGTTCGAGGCTGTCCAGCCCCTCGGCCACGACCTCGCGACCAAACGCCCGGGCCAGGCCGATCACCGCTTCGGTCAGCGCCAGGTCATCCTGGTCATGCAGGATGTCGCGGACGAACGCCTTGTCGATCTTGATGGTTTGCGTGCGTAAGCGCTTGAGGTCATTGAGCGAACAAAAACCGGTGCCGAAGCCGCCCAGTGAAAACTTCACGCCCAGTGCCTGGCAGGCCTGGAGGCAGGCGCTGACATGGACGAGGTTTTCCACGGCGACGGACTCGACGATCTGCAGGTCCAGCAGGCGCGGCGACACCGCCGGATATCGCTCCAGCACCTGCCGCAGCCGCTCGACGAAGTCCGCTCGCTGGAAATGCCGGGCCGAGATATTGATGCTCACCGGCCACCCCTGCCCCGCTTGCTGCCACTGCTGCAGTTGGGTCAGGACCTGCCCCATGACCCACTCGCCGATCTCGACGATCAGGTCGGTTTCCTCCACCAGCGGCAGGAACTCCCCAGGCGGCACCAGGCCCCGTTGCGGATGCTTCCAGCGCAGCAGCGCCTCCAGGCCGACCACGGTGCCACTGCGCATGTTGACCTTGGGCTGGAAGTGCAGGCGCAACTCATCGTTCACCAGTGCCTGCCGTACCCGCTCGACCGTTTGATAGGTGGCGCGCACTTCCTTGTCGCGGGATACATCGAACAGGTGGAAACGGTTGCGGCCGCTTTGCTTGGCCACGTACATCGCCTGGTCGGCGTGGCGCAACAAGGTCTCGGCGTCTTCGTCATCCCACGGGAACAGCGTGACGCCGATGCTGGCGAAGACCTTGACGCTCTTGCCATCAATGGAATAGGGCATGGAAACGGCGATCAACACCCGGTTCAACGCCGCGTTCAGTTCATCGATGCCGCGCACATGGCGCAACACCAGTACAAATTCATCCCCAGCCAGCCGCGCGACCACGTCCTCGCCACGCACAATACTGCGCAGGCGCCGGGCGACCTCCACCAACAGTTGATCGCCACTGGCATGGCCATGCCCATCGTTGACGGCCTTGAACCCATCGAGATCGAGCATGCAGACCGCCAGGGGCAGGTTTTCCGCCCGGGAAAACGCCAGGGCCTGGTCCAGCAGTTCGGAAAGGTAGGTGCGATTGGGCAGGCCTGTCAGCACGTCATGGCCGACTCGCCATTGCAACGAGTGCAGCAGTCGGCGCTTTTCGCTGACGTCGAAGCGAATCGCCAGGTAGCGCTCGATCTGCCCGGTATCGTCGTCGATCACCGGCACCAGGGTGGTATCGACCCAATGCAACGTACCGTCCTTGGCCCGGTTGCAGATCTCGCCTTTCCAGACCTGCCCCAGGGTAATGGTGCGCCACATGGCACTGAAGAACTCGTCAGGGTGCTGGCCGGAATTGAGCAGGCGATGGTTCGCCCCCAGCAGCTCCTCACGCGAATAGCCGAACAGTTGGCAGAACGGCTCGTTGACGTAGGTAATGCGCCCGCTCAAATCGGTTTCGGAGAAAATCGCGGCAGCGTCAACGGCTCTGCGGTACTTCTTATCCATCGAAGCAGTCATCCATGAGTCAGGCTCATTTGGCGCGCGCGGTTGCCGCCCTCGCAGAGGCGAAAATCAACTAGGCTCAAAGACCTTGAGGTAAGCTGGATCCGGGCCCTGGCAGCACGATCCGGAGGACCAACCCCCATACCGTTGGTCACGAGCTGACGTGCATGGCGGATTCTTTTCGCGCATGCCGACCTCTGCAACAGGTCACCAAATGCCCATACCAAAGGCCGATTCTACGAAACACATCACATTTTGCAAAGCAAGGTGATGAATCATGCGGTTGCCTAATGCAAAAATCTATCGTTAAGTTCTTGATTCTAAATGGGAATTAAGCGATGCAAATTTCAAGTTTGGGTCCAGCCATCAGACGCTATCGCAAAGTAGCGGGGCTAACTCAGGCTGAACTTGGCGAAAAAACCGGTTTTGACCCCAAAACCATCAGCCGTTTCGAAACCGGCACCTACACCCCCAGCGTCGAAGCCTTGTTCATGCTTGCCGACGTACTGGATGTGCAGTTGAAGGCCTTTTTTAGCGACATGGCCGATGAAGAAGAACAGCGAGCGTATCTGTTCGGTGTCATACACAAAGCCACCCCGAAGGATCTGGGAAAGCTGATCGCAGCGGTTGACCAGGCCATGTCCAAGCCTTGATGCAGTTGTGAAACACAAAAAAGCCTGGTTTGCCGGCGAGACGGCAGCCAGGCTTTTGCGTGGGCAATCGGTTGCCCTGCCAGCCGATGTCCGGGCAGCAGAAAGCAGCGATCTGTCGATCGGGCAACTAAAAAAGGGAATTTTACGAACCTTGCGAACGAAGGCTTGAGAGCGTTATGGAGGCAACCCCACCAGCCACACCCCGGCACACAATGTTCCCGCTGTGGCTGCTTCCTTCCGGATCTGACCAGGTTCACGGGTAATCGTTGCGGGGGGACCGATGGGGTCACCATAACGACGCTGCCTGACGGCGAGCCGCGCCATTGTACCTATCTGGCGAGAAGTTACAACCGTTCGCCATGGATTAAAAATCGAAGAGGCTCAAGCACTTGCTGGGGGAGCGGCGGCCACTTGGGAGGGTGGAGGCGGGTTCGGCATCGAGGTCGCGTGGGAGCGGGCTTTCGCGAGCAAGCTCGCCCCCACGCATTGCTACTCTCGAAGTCAGGGACAGGTGTCTGGATTACAGCAACCCGAGCAAAATTCAACAAGTGACTACCCCTGAATCCTCACAACCCTCAAGAGGAAGTTGTACACACCAGTGCAGGACAAAAAGGACCGTATTCCCCGTTGAGTGCCTGGGCCCTGACCTGAACATTGAACGACACGGGTTGGGCTCCCCCGCTGACGCGTATTTCGTGCCGGTACCAGCCTCGGCCGTCCGGGCGCACTGTGGTTGCGGGGACGTGCTGGGGCTGCCCTGTAGCGAGCGCAGTCACCTTGAACGTGTGTGCGGCCAACTGTTCGGGCCGGACGTTATCGGGAATCTGCCACGCCAATATAAGGCTGTAGCGGCTTTGGCCAGCCTGGGAAAGTCGGCGCGGCGCATTGGGAATGATCGTGGTTTGATGCTGTTCATGAAGTTTCATCGTTTCATCCATAATTAGTAAGCCATCGTCCATGGCGGCTCGTATGGTAAAAGAAACTTCAAACTCAAAGCGCCGTATACACAAACGGCATTACTTAACTGTCTTCAATGGACTACGCCAAAGAGGCTACAACAGCACCTCATCTGCCCGACCACCCTCCTCCTGAATCACCAGATGAATGAAATGCAACTTGGTGATGACCGCAGCCGGTACGACGAACGGGTAGAAATCCGGCTGGCCCATGCTGCGCGAAAGTTCGTTGAGCATGCCGGCCAGTTCGATCCAGGCGTTGACGAACGAGAGAAAGGCCGCGCCCCCGGCATGCCCCGGGTCGTACAAGGTCTCGGGCGGGAACGGTTGGTAGTCGAAATCCATTTCCCGGGCGCTCATGCCGAAGCCTAGTGCGGTGTCCACGGCATCCATCATGTGTAGGTAGTGCGCCCAGGTCTCGGCCCAGTCCTCCCAGGGATGCATGGTCGCGTAGGCGCTGACGTAGTGCGTTTGCCAGTCCAGCGGTGCGCCCTGCTGGTAGTGACGATCCAGGGCTTCGGCATAGCTGGCGCGCTCGTCGCCGAACAGCGCCCGGAACGCTTCGAGCCAATGGCTGTTGGCGATCAACCGATCCCAGTAGTAGTGACCCACCTCGTGACGGAAATGCCCGAGCAAGGTGCGATAAGGTTCGCGCATCTGCTGGCGCACGTATTCGCGATGGGCGTCGTCCGCCTCTTTGATGTCGAGGGTGATCAGCCCACTGGCGTGGCCGGTCATCGGCGGTTTGCCGTCCGGGTCGACACCGATGAAATCGAAAGCCAGGCCGGCCGTCTCGTCGACGGTTTTCGCGACGACCGGCAAGCCGAGGGTGATCAACTGCGCTACCAGGCGACGCTTAGCGATCTCGACCTTGCGCCAACGCTCGGGGTTCTCCGGGATCGACAGGTCGGGAATGGTGCGGTTCAGGCGACAGGCGATGCACAAAGTGTCGTGGTCGTTGGCTGGCAGCAACCAATTGCACCCAGCCGGAGTGTCCAGATTGGCGCAACGACGGAAAAATCCGGCCTGCGGGTCGGCATCCAGGGTCCAGGTGTCGGGTTGCTCGCCGGGTTGCAAGGAGCAGAGACGGCTCTGTTCCGGTTGATAGCCCAGCACCGCCAGGCAGGCCAGGCATTGGCTGTTGCGAAAAAACAATGACTGCCCGCACCGACACGGCCAGACCTTGCTGTTACGCGAACGGTCCCCCAGGAACGGCGCGGCGATGCGTGAGCTCAGTTGTTCGAAGAAGCGGTACATGGCGATCTCTCCCGGGAGTCTGCAAGACTAGATCATCCACATCCCCCGATCGTTCCCGTGGCGAGGGAGCTCGCTCCCGCTGGGCGGCACAGCCACCCCGGTCGCTGCCAGCTAGACCGTGATGCCATGCAGGCCAAGAAACGCGACAAACGCTTCTTCATCCAGCACCTTGAGCCCCAGCTCATTGGCCTTGGTCAACTTCGAACCCGCGCCCGGCCCGGCCACGACACAATGGGTCTTCGCCGACACGGAACCGGCGACCTTGGCCCCCAGCCCCTCCAGCTTCTCCTTGGCGACGTCGCGACTCATCAGTTCCAGCGAACCGGTCAACACCCAGGTGTGACCCGCCTCGGGCAACCCTTCGACGACTTTCTTCTCGCTCTGCCAGTGCATGCCGAAATCGCGCAACTGCTGCTCGGCGGCCTGCGCTTGCTGGCGATTCTCGGCGCTGGCAAAAAACTCGCGCACGGCGTTGGCCTGTTTTTCCGGCAACGCCTGGCGCATGTCCAGCCAGTCGGCGTCCATGACTGCTTCGAGCGAACCGAACTTGTCCGCCAGTTTCTGCGCCCCACCCGGCCCGACCGATGGCACGTGCAACTTGTCGAGGAAGCCACCGAGGGTGGTACTGGCAGAGAACTCGGCCCCCAGCTCGCCCTGATCCTGAATGTCCAGGCCGTGGCGCAGCAGGTCCTTGATCACCTGGCGGTTGTGCGGGTCTTCGAAGAAGCTGTGGATCTCGTGAGCCACTTCCAGGCCGATGTCCGGCAGGTACGTGAGCACCTGCGGCAAGGCCGCCTGGACGCGCTCCAGGGAGCCGAGGGAACGGGCCAGGACCTTGGCGGTTTCCTCGCCCACGTCCGGGATGCCCAGCGCGTAGACGAAACGCGCCAGGCTCGGTTTCTTGCTGTCGGCAATCGCCGCCAGCAGGTTCTTGCTCGACAGCTCGGCGAAGCCTTCCAGGTCGACCACCTGCTCGAACGTCAGCGCATACAGGTCCGCCGGCGACCCCACCAGGCCTTCATCCACCAACTGTTCGACGCTCTTCTCGCCCAGGCCTTCGATGTCCATGGCCCGGCGCGAGACGAAATGGATGATCGCCTGCTTGAGCTGCGCCCCGCAGGCCAGCCGACCCACGCAGCGGTACACCGCGCCTTCGCTGATGGTTTCGCGGCCTTTGCTGCGCTTGATCAGTTGCGTGCGCTCCACATGGGAGCCGCACACCGGACACTGCTGGGGGATTTCCACCGAACGAGCATGTTCCGGACGCCGCTCGGTAACGACTTGCACCACCTGCGGGATCACGTCACCGGCACGGCGAATGATCACCGTGTCGCCGATCATCAGGCCCAGCCGCGCCACTTCGTCCATGTTGTGCAGCGTGGCGTTGGCCACGGTCACGCCAGCCACTTTCACCGGCTTGAGCCGGGCCACGGGCGTGACCGCACCGGTGCGACCGACCTGGAACTCGACGTCCAGCAGTTCGGTGAGCTCTTCACTGGCCGGGAATTTATGGGCGATCGCCCAACGTGGCTCACGGGCGCGAAAACCGAGTTCGCGCTGGGAGGCGATGCTGTTGACCTTGAACACCACGCCGTCGATCTCGTAGGGCAGTGCGTTGCGCCGCTCGCCGATGTCGCGGTAGTAGTCCAGGCATTCATCGATGCCATGGGCCAGCTTCAGCTCGCGGCTGATGGGCATGCCCCAGGCCTTGAGCTGCTTGAGATTGCCGATGTGCGTGTCGGCGATGTCGCGACTGACCTGGCCAATGCCGTAGCAGCAGAATTCCAGGGGACGGTTGGCAGTGATCTTCGAGTCCAGTTGTCGCAAGCTGCCCGCCGCCGCGTTGCGCGGGTTGGCGAAGGTCTTGCCACCCACCTCCAGCTGCGAGGCATTGAGGCGCTCGAAGCCGGCCTTGGACATGTACACCTCGCCACGCACCTCCAGCACCGGCGGCCAGCCGCTGCCCTGCAACTTGAGCGGGATGTTGCGCACGGTGCGCACATTGACGCTGATGTCTTCGCCGGTGGTGCCATCACCGCGCGTGGCACCGCGCACCAGCACGCCATCCTGGTACAACAGGCTGACCGCCAGACCATCGAGCTTGGGTTCGCAGCTGTACTCCACCGCCGCCCCGCCACCCAGCAGATCGCCCATCGGCAAATCGAGGCCTTCGGTCACCCGGCGGTCGAATTCGCGCATCGTGGTTTCGTCGAAGGCGTTGCCCAGGCTGAGCATCGGGATCTCATGCCGCACCTGGCTGAACGCCGACAGCGCCACGCTGCCGACCCGCTGGGTCGGGGAGTCGCTCGTCACCAGCTCCGGGTGTTGCTCTTCCAGGGCCTTGAGCTCGTGGAACAGGCGGTCGTACTCGGCGTCCGGAATACTCGGCTCATCGAGGACGTGGTAGCGGTAATTGTGCTGATCCAGTTCGGTGCGCAGCTCTAGGATGCGGGTTTCAGCGGCTTTCATAGTGTTCTCTCATAAAGCAAAAAAGCAGCCTAGGCTGCTCAATCTTTTAAAATCTTCGGCAGTTCGCACCCGAACCTACCCATACAGAACCTGTGGCGAGGGGATCTATCCCCGCTGGGCTGCGAAGTAATCCCAAAGCCATCCATTCAATTAGCCTGATCAGGCCGGAGCGTCAGGTTTTAGGGCTGCTACGCAGCCCAACGGGGATAAATCCCCTCGCCACAAAGTCCCTCAGCTACACGTCTCTGATGACTTCAGCGCTTCTGGGTCAACGCCCGACGCTCGAACTCGACGATGCGCTGGCGGTAGTGCTCGATGGTCTGGGCGGTCAGCACGCTGCGCTGGTCATCCTTCAGTTCGCCATTGAGCTCCTGGGACAGCTTGCGAGCCGCGGCCACCATCACATCGAAGGCCTGCTTGGGATGACGCGGGCCTGGCAGGCCGAGGAAGAAGCTGACCGCCGGCGTGCTGAAATGGTCGATGTCGTCCAGGTCGAACACACCCGGCTTGACGGCGTTGGCCATGGAGAACAGCACCTCGCCGTTGCCGGCCATGCTTTCGTGCCGGTGGAAAATGTCCATCTCGCCGAAGCGCAGGCCACTTTCCAGGATGTTCTGCAACAGCGCCGGGCCCTTGAAGCCGGCCGGGTCGCGGCAGATCACGCTGATCACCAGCACTTCCTCGGCCTGGGCCTGATCCTTGTCGGCGCTAGATGTCCTGTTCTCGTCCGGGAAATCGTCGTCACGGCTGTTCAGGCTCGGGCCGCCGTCCAGGTCCAGGTTGAGGTTCAGGTCGCCCTGGGATGGCTCGCTGTTGCGCTTGCCGCGCTTGGAGCCAGACTCACGGGGCTCGCGCACCGGGGCGCTCATCGACGGCAGGTCGTGCTCATCGAGCTGCGGCTCTTTGTGCGTGTCGAGCACTCGGGGCGGGCCCAGCAGTTCGGCGTTGCCATCGTCATCCGGCAGGTTCGACAGGCTGCGGTCCAGGCGAAACTTCAGTTTCCCCTTGCCACCGCGCATGCGGCGCCAGCCGTCGAAAAGAATACCGGCAATGACAATGATGCCGATGACGATCAGCCACTCGCGCAGACCGATTTCCATGTAATCCCGTGCCTCTATAAAAATGCTGAAAAATAAGGGGCTTAGCTAATTGCAAACCGCTTTAAAACGTGGCGCCAACTCTATGTTCTGAATGGCCTTTTGCCCACGCATACGAAAAATTGACATTAAACTAGCACGACCAAAGATAACTTTACACCGTCTGTCGCATGGCCTTGTGCCAATCTGTGAAGGCGTCAGGGTAAAAAATACCTACAGCGCTCCAAGTAGATGCCCTACAGGCCCACCCTTCACGCATCCACCATTGCCATGGCCTCCTCCACATCCACTGCCACCAGCCGCGAGCAACCCGGCTCGTGCATGGTCACGCCCATCAACTGGTCGGCCATTTCCATGGCGATCTTGTTGTGGGTGATGTAGATGAACTGCACCGTTTCGGACATTTCCTTCACCAGTCGTGCGTAACGGCCCACGTTAGCGTCATCCAGGGGTGCATCGACTTCGTCGAGCATGCAGAACGGCGCCGGATTCAGTTTGAAAATGGCAAAAACCAGGGCCAGGGCGGTCAACGCCTTCTCGCCACCGGAGAGCAAATGGATGGTGCTGTTCTTCTTGCCAGGAGGACGCGCCATGATTGTCACCCCTGTATCGAGTAAATCTTCGCCCGTCAGTTCCAAGTACGCGCTGCCGCCGCCGAAAACTTTTGGGAAAAGGGCCTGCAAACCGCCGTTGATCTGATCAAAGGTATCCTTGAAGCGGTTGCGGGTTTCCTTGTCGATCTTGCGGATGACGTTTTCCAGGGTCTCCAGCGCTTCCACCAGGTCATCGTTCTGCGCGTCGAGGTAGCGTTTGCGTTCGGACTGCTGCTGGTATTCGTCGATGGCCGCCAGGTTGATGGCACCCAGGCGCTGGATGCGCTGGGCGATGCGTTCGAGCTCTTCCTCGGCGTCCTTCTCGTTCGCGCCGGCCACCAGGGTGGCGAGCACGCCGTCGAGGTCGTAGCCATCCTCCAGCAACTGGTCCTGCAAGGCCTTGCGGCGCACGGTCAGGGCTTGCCATTCCAGGCGTTGCTGTTCCATCTGGGTGCGGATCAACTGGGATTGCTGCTCGGCCTGGCTACGGCGCTTCTCGGCGTCACGCAGCTCGCGGTCGGCGTCTTCCAGGGCAATCTGCGCCGTCTTGAGTTCTTCGTCGACGGTCATGCGCTTGTCGAGCAACTCTTCGAGCTTGAGGCGCAACTCTTCCAGCGGCGCCTCGCCCTCCTCCAGGTTGAGACTCAACTGCTCGCGTTTTTCGGTCAGGCGCTCGGACTGCATTTCCAGGCGTTCCAGCGCCTGGCGCGTGGAATCGTATTGCGCCTTGAGCGAGCCCAGGCGCACGGCCAGTTGATGGGCGTGATCTTTATGCTGCCGCGCCTCTTGGCGCACCCGGTCCAGGCGCTCGCGCAGGCTGTCGCGCTGGGCCAGCAGCAACTCGCGCTGCTCGGTGTCCTGGGCCATGGCATCGAGGGCTTCCTGCAATTGCAGGCGCGCCTCGCCGATCTGTTCGTGCTCCAGCGCCCGCTGCTCACCCAGCTCGGCGATCTCTTCTTCAAGCCGCGTGCGGCGCAGCGCCAGTTGTTCGACCTTGGCCTTGCCCGCCGACAACTGAGCCTTCAGTTCGCCCTGCTGGCGAGCTTCGTCCTGCAACAGCCGTCGCAGGTGTTCGCGGCCGTTCTCCTGCTGACGCTGTTGCGCCCGCAGGTTCTGCAATTCGCTTTCCAGGGCTTCGACGCTGGCCTCGCGCTCTTCGCGCTCGGCACCCAGGCGCTGGATTTCCTGACCCCGGGCGAGCATCCCGCTCTCGGCTTCGCTGGCCCGGCGCACCCGCAGGAAATGCCGGCCAACCCAGTAGCCGTCGCGGCTGATCAGGCTCTCGCCCGGCGCCAGTTGCCCTCGCAGCGCCAGGGCCTGTTCGAGGCTCTCCACCGGCTTGACCTGGCCCAGCCAGGGCGACAGGTCGACCTGGGCCTCGACTTTGTCCAGCAGGCTGCCGGGCACGCGCACCCCATCGCCCGCCGGGCTGAGCAGGCGCAAATCGCCCTGGCTGAAGCCCGACAGGTCGAAGCCGCCGAAATCGTCCACCAACACCGCTTGCAGGTCGGCACCCAGCACGGTCTCCACCGCCAGTTCCCAACCGGCATCGACCTTCAGGCCCTCGGCCAGCCGCGGTCGCTCGGCCAGGTGCTGGTCGCGCAGCCATTCGGCGGTGCCCGTGCCCGGGTCCAGCGCGGCCTGCTGCAAGGCTTCCAGCGAGGCAAGACGGCCATTGAGCCGCTGCAATTCGCCCTGGGCCTGCTGCTGGTTGTGCAAAGCCGCCTGCAAGGCCTGGCGCAACTGCTCCAGGCGCTCGACTTGGGCGTCCTCGCTGGCCTGCAAGTCTTCGAGGGTGGCTTCGCTGGTCGCCAGTTGCTCGCTCAGGTCCAGGATCGCCGCGTCTTCCGGGTCCGCCGCCAGCAAGGCGCGCTCTTCGGCCAGACGGCGCTGGCGCTCGGCCAGGCGCTCCATGCTGGTTTCCAACTGTTGGATGCGTGACTGCTGGACCTCGGCCTGGCGGCGTGGCTCGGCCGAAGTCAGGTTGAAGCTGTCCCATTGTTCCTGCCAGCCATGCATGGTCACTTCGGCTTCTTCCAGGGCCGCGGCGGCTTCTTCGGCGGCAGCACTGGTGATTTCCTGCTCCGGCGTGAGCCGTTCCAGCTCTTCGCCAAGGGTCAGCAGCAGCGTACGGTCATGGCCCAGGTGGGATTCGGTTTCCAGCCGCGCGCGTTCGGCTTCCTTCAAGTCATCCTGCAACTGGCGCAGCCGCTGCTGGCCATGCTGGATGCTCTGTTCGACCCGGGCGATGTCGCCGCCCACGGAATAGAAGCGTCCTTGCACCAGATTGAAGCGCTCGGACAGGTCATGGTGCCCGTCCCGCAGCCGTTCGATGGCCGCGTCGGCGTTGCGCTGCTCGGCCACCAGTGCTTCGAAGCTGACCTCCTGGTTGCCGATGACCGCCTCGCGCTGGCCAACCTGTTCGTTCAACGCCTGCCAGCGCAGGGCCGAGAGCTGGGCCTTGAGCTGACGCTCCTCGGCCTTGTATTCCTGGTACTTCTTGGCCGCCTCGGCCTGACGGTGCAGGCGTTCGAGCTGCCGTTCGAGCTCTTCGCGCAGGTCGGTCAGGCGAGCGAGGTTTTCATGGGTGCGGCGGATACGGTTTTCCGTTTCCCGACGTCGTTCCTTGTATTTGGAAATACCCGCGGCTTCTTCGATGAAGTTGCGCAGGTCTTCAGGCTTGGCCTCGATCAGCTTGGAGATCATGCCCTGCTCGATGATCGAGTAGCTGCGCGGGCCCAGGCCGGTCCCCAGGAAAATGTCGGTGATGTCCCGGCGCCGGCACTTGGCACCGTTCAGGAAGTAACTGTTCTGGCTGTCGCGTGTAACCTTGCGGCGAATGGAAATCTCCGCGTAGGCCGCGTACTCGCCCACCAGGGTGCTGTCGGAGTTATCGAACACCAGTTCGATGCTGGCCTGGCTGACGGGCTTGCGGCTGGTGGAGCCGTTGAAGATGACGTCGGTCATCGACTCGCCGCGCAGGTTCTTGGCCGAACTCTCGCCCATCACCCAGCGCACGGCGTCGATGATGTTCGACTTGCCGCAGCCATTGGGGCCGACCACCGCCGCCATGTTACTGGGGAAGTTCACCGTGGTCGGGTCGACGAAGGACTTGAACCCCGCCAGCTTGATGCACTTGAGTCGCACGTCAGGCCGCCGTCAGGGCAGAAACCACCAGGTCGCAGCTGCGCTGGGCGTAGGCCGTCAGCACGATGCGGATCTGCGGCAAATCACGGGCCAGCACGGCGACGAGCAGGCGCTGGAACAAATCGAGGAACTCGCTCATTTCGGCCTTGCGCTGGTCCAGCGCCAGGAAATAGGCACGGCTCATGGCCGGTTGCAGGTTCTCGACGGTTTCCTGCAAGTACGGGTTGTTGGCAAAGGGGTACGCCGCGCGCATCACGCTGAAGCTTTCATCGACGAAGGTGCGGATGTCCTGGCGCTGGAAGGCGTCCGTCAGGCGCTGCTGGATCGCCACGAACGGCGCCATGTCGGCCGGTTGCTGCCAGCCATGGGCCACGGCATTGCCCAGCAGGATGTACAGCTCGCTCATCAGCGTGCACAGGCTGCGCACCTTGTGTTCAGTGAGTTCGGTGACGTGGGCGCCACGGCGCGGCAGGATCGCCACCAGGTGGCGCCGCTCCAGGATCAGCAAGGCCTCGCGGACCGAACCACGGCTGACGTTTAGCGCCAGGGTGACCTTCTGCTCCTGGATGCGCTCTCCCGGCTTCATTTCACCGCGAATGATGCGCTCGGCGAGATGATGGGCGATTTGCTCGGCGAGGCTGTCCGGGGCCTTGAACGTCATGGTTTTCCTTCAAACTCTTCGATTTGCACAAGCGGCGCAGTGTAGCGCACTCACTACGTCATGGCGCAGGGCCTGTACCGGGTTTTGGCACGATATAAGCAAAAAAGCAGGGTATGGCCCGAGGGTCAATACTCAATTCACCCGTTGTAAATCGACAAACCGAATTTTCCTGACCTTTAAGTCAGAAAATCATTGACCGAAAAGTCAGACCTGCTAAATTCGGCCCACGTCGATACAACAATAATGAGTCTGCGAGGCCTTCCGTGATCCAGTTTTTACTCAACCAGGAGCTCCGTAGCGAGCATGCCCTGGACCCGAACCTGACCGTGCTCAATTACCTGCGCGAGCACCTCGGCAAATCCGGTACCAAGGAAGGCTGCGCCAGCGGCGACTGTGGCGCGTGCACCGTGGTGGTGGGCGAACTGCACACCGACGAGAACGGCCGCGAAGGCCTGCGCTATCGCAGCCTCAACTCATGCCTGACGTTCGTCTCGTCCCTGCATGGCAAACAGCTGATCAGCGTCGAAGACCTCAAGCACCAGGGCCAGTTGCACAGCGTCCAGCAAGCGATGGTCGATTGCCATGGCTCGCAATGCGGCTTCTGCACGCCGGGCTTTGTCATGTCGTTGTTCGCCCTGCAGAAGAACAGCGCCCAACCCGACGCCCACAAGGCCCATGAAGCCCTCGCCGGCAACCTGTGTCGCTGCACCGGCTACCGACCGATTCTGGCCGCCGCCGAACTGGCCTGCTGCGCCAGCCAGCCGGATCAGTTCGACGCTCGCCAAGACCAGACCATCGCCCGCCTCAAAGCCATCGCCCCCACCGAAACCGGCGAACTCAACAGCGGCGACAAGCGCTGCCTGGTGCCCCTGACCGTGGCCGACCTGGCCGACCTCTATGACGCCTACCCCCAGGCGCGCCTGCTGGCGGGCGGCACGGACCTGGCGTTGGAAGTCACCCAGTTTCACCGCACCCTGCCGGTGATGATCTATGTCGGCAACGTCGCCGAACTCAAGCGCGTCGAGCGTTTCGACGATCGCCTGGAGATCGGCGCCGCCACCGCGCTGTCCGACTGCTACGAAGCCCTGAAGGCCGAATACCCGGACTTTGGTGACCTGCTGCAACGCTTCGCCTCTTTGCAGATCCGCAACCAGGGCACCTTGGGCGGCAACATTGGCAACGCTTCGCCGATCGGCGACTCGCCGCCCCTGCTGATCGCCCTCGGCGCGCAGCTCGTCCTGTGCAAGGGCCAGACCCGCCGCACCCTGGCGCTGGAAGACTACTTCATCGACTACCGGGTGACCGCCCGCCAGGAAAGCGAGTTCATCGAGAAGATCATCGTGCCCCGTGCCAGCGCCGAGCAGGCGTTCCGCGCCTACAAGGTGTCCAAGCGCCTGGACGACGACATTTCCGCCGTTTGCGCGGCGTTCAACCTGCGCATCGACAACGGCGTGGTCCGCGATGCCCGCGTGGCCTTCGGCGGCATGGCCGCGACCCCTAAGCGCGCCACCCATTGCGAAGCCGTGTTGATCGGGGCGCCGTGGAACGACAGCACCGTCGAACGTGCCTGCGCGGCCCTGGCCGAAGACTTCACGCCGCTTTCGGACTTTCGCGCCAGCAAGGAATACCGCCTGCTCAGCGCCCGCAACCTGCTGCGCAAGTACTTCATCGAACTGCAAACGCCGCACATCGAGACTCGGGTGACCGCTTATGTCTAACCACCACGCCGTAGAGAAGACCCAAGCCGAGCTGGCCGAGCTGTTCGCCCGCGACCTGAGCACCGGTGTAGGCCGCAGCGTCAAGCACGACAGCGCCGCCAAGCATGTGTCCGGCGAGGCGCAGTACATCGACGACCGCCTCGAATTCCCCAACCAGTTGCACGTCTACGCGCGCCTCTCGGACCGTGCCCACGCGCGGATCCTGCGCATCGACACCACGCCTTGCTATGCCTTCGAAGGCGTGCGCATTGCCATCACCCACGAAGACATCCCGGGCCTCAAGGACATCGGCCCGTTGCTGCCCGGCGACCCGCTGCTGGCGATCGACGATGTGCAATTCGTTGGCCAGCCGGTGCTGGCCGTCGCCGCCCGGGACCTGGAAACCGCACGCAAGGCAGCCATGGCGGCCATCGTCGAATATGAAGACCTGGAGCCAGTGCTGGACGTGGTCCAAGCATTGCGCAAACGCCACTTCGTGCTCGACAGCCACACCCATCAGCGCGGTGACTCGGCCGGCGCACTGGCGAGCGCCGAATATCGCATCCAGGGCTCGTTGCACATCGGCGGGCAGGAACATTTCTACCTGGAAACCCAGATCTCCTCGGTGATGCCCACCGAAGACGGCGGCATGATCGTCTACTGCTCCACCCAGAACCCCACCGAAGTGCAGAAGCTGGTGGCCGAAGTGCTGGGCGTGTCGATGAACAAGGTGGTGGTGGACATGCGCCGCATGGGCGGCGGCTTCGGCGGCAAGGAAACCCAGGCCGCCAGCCCGGCCTGCCTGTGCGCGGTGGTCGCCCACCTCACCGGGCAGCCGACCAAGATGCGCCTGCCGCGGGTCGAAGACATGCTGATGACCGGCAAGCGCCACCCGTTCTACATCGAATACGACGTGGGCTTCGACAGCACCGGGCGCCTGCATGGCATCGCCCTGGAACTGGCCGGCAACTGCGGCTGCTCACCGGACCTGTCGGCCTCGATTGTCGACCGAGCGATGTTCCATGCCGACAACGCCTATTACCTGGGCGACGCGACCATCAACGGCCATCGCTGCAAGACCAACACCGCGTCGAACACTGCCTACCGCGGCTTCGGCGGCCCCCAAGGCATGGTGGCCATCGAAGAAGTCATGGACGCCATCGCCCGGCACCTGGCGCTCGACCCTCTGGCCGTGCGCAAGGCCAACTACTACGGCAAGACCGAGCGCAACGTCACCCACTACTACCAGACCGTCGAGCACAACATGCTCGAGGAAATGACCCGCGAACTGGAAGAAAGCAGCCAGTACGCCGAACGCCGCGAAGCGGTGCGGCGCTACAACGCCAATAGCCCGATCCTGAAAAAGGGCCTGGCGTTGACGCCGGTGAAGTTCGGTATTTCGTTCACCGCCAGCTTCCTCAACCAGGCCGGTGCCCTGATCCACATCTACACCGACGGCAGCATCCACCTGAACCACGGCGGCACCGAAATGGGCCAGGGCCTGAACACCAAGGTCGCGCAAGTGGTGGCCGAAGTGTTCCAGGTGGAGATGGACCGGGTACAGATCACCGCGACCAACACCGACAAGGTCCCCAACACCTCGCCCACCGCCGCCTCCAGCGGTGCCGACCTCAACGGCAAGGCGGCGCAGAATGCCGCCGAGATCATCAAGCGGCGCCTGGTGGAATTCGCCGCGCGGCAGTACAAGGTCAGCGAGGAAGACGTGGTCTTCCACAACGGCCATGTGCGGGTGCGCGATCACATCCTGACCTTCGAGGCGTTGGTGCAGCAGGCGTATTTCGCCCAGGTCTCGCTGTCGAGCACCGGCTTCTACAAGACCCCGAAAATCTACTACGACCGCAGCCAGGCCCGCGGCCGGCCGTTCTACTACTACGCCTATGGCGCGGCGTGCGCCGAGGTGATCGTCGACACCCTCACCGGCGAGTACAAGATGCTGCGCACCGACATCCTCCACGACGTCGGTGCCTCGCTGAACCCGGCCATCGACATTGGCCAGGTCGAAGGCGGCTTCATCCAGGGCATGGGTTGGCTGACCATGGAAGAGCTGGTGTGGAACGACAAGGGCAAGCTGATGACCAACGGTCCGGCCAGCTACAAGATCCCCGCCGTGGCCGACATGCCGCTCGATTTGCGGGTCAAGCTGGTGGAAAACCGCAAGAACCCCGAAGACACCGTGTTCCACTCCAAGGCCGTGGGCGAGCCGCCGTTCATGCTCGGCATCGCCGCCTGGTGCGCCATCAAGGACGCCGTGGCGAGCCTGGGCGATTACCGGCACCAGCCGAAGATCGACGCGCCGGCGACACCGGAACGGGTGTTGTGGGGTTGCGAGCAGATGCGTGGGTTGAAGGCGGTCAAGGCTGAGAACGCTGAAGTCGAAGTGGCTTCGCTCTAGACCACGGCGCGGCCGATCGCGAGCAAGCTCGCTCCCACAGGGTATTTGTGAACACCGATCCAATGTGGGAGCGGGCTTGCTCGCGATGAGGCCGGAACAGACAAAAGAGATGTCGAGGTGAACATGTACAACTGGATCAGCGCCCTCGCCGACCTGCAAACCCGCGGCGAACCCTGCGTGCTGGTGACCATCATCGAAGAACTCGGCTCCACACCGCGCAACGCCGGTTCGAAGATGGTCATCAGCGCCAGCCAGACGTTCGACACCATCGGCGGCGGGCACCTGGAATACAAGGCCATGCAAATCGCCCGGCAGATGCTTGCCAGCGGCCAGCAAGCGACCCACCTGGAGCGCTTCAGCCTCGGCGCCAGCCTCGGCCAGTGCTGCGGTGGCGTGACGGTGCTGCTGTTCGAACCCATGGGCCAGGTGCAAGCGCAGATTGCCGTGTTCGGTGCCGGCCATGTCGGCCGCGCCCTGGTGCCGTTGCTGGCGAGCCTGCCTTGCAAGGTGTGCTGGATCGACTCGCGGGAAGCGGAATTCCCCGAACACTTGCCCCACGGCGTACGCAAGATCGTCACCGAAGAGCCACTGGATGAAGTCGACGAACTGCCCGCCGGCAGCTACTGCATCGTCATGACCCACAACCACGCGCTCGACCTGGAACTGAGCGCCGCGATCCTCAAGCGCAACGACTTCGCCTACTTCGGCCTGATCGGTTCGAAGACCAAGCGGGTCAAGTTCGAACATCGCCTGCGCGATCGTGGCTTCGACAGCGGCACCTTGCAACGCCTGCGTTGCCCGATGGGCATCGGCGAAGTCAAAGGCAAGCTGCCTGTGGAAATCGCCATCTCCATCGCCGGCGAAATCATCGCCACCTATAACGCCGACTTCGGCCAGCACACCGCGCGCGCCGAACCGATCGCCAAGCTGCTGCCGGCCTCGCGCCGCAGCCAGGCCAACCGTTGATTCTTCATTGAGAAACCTTTCATGCCCCTGACACGCAAAGCCTACCGCGCCGCCCTGCTCCACAGCCTCGCCGACCCGGCCGAAGTAGGGATCGAAGCCTCCTATGAGTATTTCGAAGACGGCCTGCTGGTGGTGGAAAACGGCCAGATCAGCGCCATCGGCCACGCCCATGACCTGTTGCCGACCCTGGCTGCGGACATCGAGATCAACCATTACCCCGACGCGCTGATCACCCCCGGCTTCATCGACACCCACATACACCTGCCGCAAACCGGCATGGTGGGCGCCTATGGCGAGCAATTGCTGGACTGGCTCAACACCTACACCTTCCCCTGCGAAAGCCAGTTCGCCGACCCGGCCCATGCCGCGGCCGTGGCCGATCTTTTCGTCAAGGAACTGCTGCGCAATGGCACCACTACGGCGCTGGTGTTCGGCAGCGTGCACCCACAGTCGGTGAACGCCTTCTTCGAAGTGGCCCAGAAGCTTGACCTGCGGATGATCGCCGGCAAAGTGATGATGGACCGCAACGCCCCGGACTACCTGACCGACACCGCCGAATCCAGCTACACCGAGAGCAAGGCGCTGATCGAGCGCTGGCACGGCAAGGGCCGCCTGCACTACGCCGTGACGCCCCGCTTCGCCCCCACCAGCACCCCGGAACAATTGACGCTGGCCGGCCAGTTGCTGAGCGAGTACCCCGACCTGTACATGCAGACCCACATCAGTGAAAACCTGCAGGAAGTGCAATGGGTCAAGGCGCTGTTTCCCGAGCGCAAGGGTTACCTGGACGTCTACGACCACTACCAACTGCTGGGCGAGCGCTCGGTGTTCGCCCACGGCGTGCATCTGTGCGACGACGAGTGCGCACGCCTGGCCGAAACCGGTTCGGCCATCGCCTTCTGCCCGACGTCGAACTTCTTCCTGGGCAGCGGCCTGTTCAACCTGCCCATGGCCGAGAAGCACAAGGTGAACGTCGGCCTGGGCACCGACGTGGGGGGTGGCACCAGTTTTTCACTGCTGCACACGCTGAACGAAGCCTACAAGGTGATGCAGTTGCAGGGTGCGCGGTTGAGCCCGTTCAAATCGCTGTACCTGGCGACCCTCGGCGGCGCCAGGGCCCTGCGCCTGGAAGAGCGGATCGGGACCTTGCAGCCAGGCACCGACGCGGACTTCCTGGTACTGGACTACAACGCGACGCCACTGCTGGGCTATCGCCTTAAACAGGCCCGGGACATTGCCGAGCGGTTGTTCGTGCTGATGACCCTGGGGGATGACCGGACGGTGATGGAGACTTACGCGGCCGGTAAATTGGTGCATCAGCGGTAGATTTCCTTCGCCTGCTACACCGCTTTCGCGAGCAAGCCCGCTTGTGTCTGAGTAAGGGAATAAACTCTGGGGTGAGAGGGGTAGATGGCAAGCTGTGAGTCCGCGGTGCTTGAAGCACGAGTGGGAGCAAAGCTGCCATCTACCTTTCTACTCTGGCCCATAAGCCCGAACAGTTGTACGAGCGGCACTCGAATCACAAGCGTGGGCAAAGCCAGAGCACTCTCATTTCTGAGTGTAAGAGGGTTTTGCCATGATTTCCTGGGTCGGTATCGATATATCCAAATCAAATCTCGTCGTTTGGGTTCGACCACAGAACCAAGGCTATGAGGTCCCCAATACGTCTGAGGGTTTTGCACAGCTGGTCGAACAGCTAAGCCAATACACGATTGGCCGGGTGTTACTGGAAGCCACGGGCGGCTATGARCGAAAGGTTATGGCAGCACTGCAGGAGGCAGGTTTCAATGTGCTCAGGATCAACCCTCGCCGGGCTAGAGCCTTCGCCGTAGCTATGGGCAAGAATGCCAAGACCGACCCCATCGAT
>NZ_LHVJ01000025.1:0-268547 GCF_001269745.1 Pseudomonas sp. P97.38 | reverse complement strand
CTACGGCGAAGGCTCTAGCCCGGCGAGGGTTGATCCTGAGCACATTGAAACCTGCCTCCTGCAGTGCTGCCATAACCTTTCGTTCATAGCCGCCCGTGGCTTCCAGTAACACCCGGCCAATCGTGTATTGGCTTAGCTGTTCGACCAGCTGTGCAAAACCCTCAGACGTATTGGGGACCTCATAGCCTTGGTTCTGTGGTCGAACCCAAACGACGAGATTTGATTTGGATATATCGATACCGACCCAGGAAATCATGGCAAAACCCTCTTACACTCAGAAATGAGAGTGCTCTGGCTTTGCCCACGCTTGTGATTCGAGTGCCGCTCGTACAACTGTTCGGGCTTATGGGCCAGAGTAGAAAGGTAGATGGCAGCTTTGCTCCCACTCGTGCTTCAAGCACCGCGGACTCACAGCTTGCCATCTACCCCTCTCACCCCAGAGTTTATTCCCTTACTCAGACACAAGCGGGCTTGCCCGCGAAGGGGCCCTACAGTTCAAGCCACATATGGATCTTGTCGAAGTATTCGTCATCTACCCGGATGGCCATCGGCTCCAGCCCATACAGCACAAAGCCGCAACGCTGGTAGAGCTTGACCGCCGGGTCGTTGCCGGCGGTGACGGTCAACTGCACCAGACGCAGGAAAGGGTGGCGGCGAGCTTCGTCGAGGGCCGCTTGCAGCAACTGCTGGCCCAGCCCCTGGCGGCCATGGGCGGCGCTGACGTACAGGCCGAACAGGGTCGCCTTGTGCCGGGCCTTGGCCCGAGGCTCCAGGGCCAGGCCGACCATCCCCACCAGTTGCCCCGCCTCGAACGCCCCCAGCACCACGTCCAGCCGGCTGGTCAGCCGCGACTCCCACCAATTGATCGGCAGCGCCGCCCGCTCACTGACGCTGGAAGTAAAGGCCTGCGGATGCTGCGCATAGGCCTGGAGCATCAGCTCGCGATACGCGCTGGCATCGCCGGCCCGCAGCCGCCGGATGTTCATGCCCCGCGCCGTTGCTCAAGCATCAGGCGCAGCGCCAACGTAGCGAGCACAAAGCCCATGAAATAACGCTGTACCGCCAGCCAGGTCGGGTTGTGGGCGAACCAGGACGCAATCCCGGCGGCAAACAGCGCAATCAGCAGGTTGACGCTGAAACTGATGCTGATCTGGGTGAGCCCGAGGATGAGGCTCTGGGTGAACAGCGAGCCGTGCTCCGGGCTGATGAACTGCGGGAACACCGACAGGTAGAACACCGCGATCTTGGGGTTCAGGGCACTGGTGAGAAAGCCCATGGTGATCAACTTGCGCGTAGAGTCCGCCGGCAACTGCTGCGCCTCGAACGGTGAGCGAGCACCGGGCTTCACGGCCTGCCAGGCCAGCCACAGCAGGTACAGCGCACCGGCCCACTTCAGGATTTCATAGGCCAGAGGCACCGCCAGGAACACCGCCGTCAGCCCCGCTGCCGCCGCGAACATGTGCACGAAAAAGCCCGCCACCACTCCCAGCAGGGAAGTGACGCCGGCCTTGCGGCCCTGGCAGATCGAACGGGAAATCAGGTAGATCATGTTCGGACCGGGCGTGAGCACCATCAGCAACGCGGCGGCGGCGAAAATCAGCAGGTCTGGCAGTGCAATCATGGGCGTTGTTCCTGGAATCAGCAGGCCACGGAAGGCGACGCTCGATAAAACGGCAGGATGACCTCGCCTGTCAACGGCGCCAGCAGCAGGTCGTGCTCGCCGGCCGGATCGATCCAGCGCACTTCCTCGATCTCGGCAGCCGGTGAAACAGCGGCGTCGATTTTCAGCAGGAACACCTGCGCCTGGACGGTAAAGCCTGGCTCGTTGGCGGCCGGCGCACTGAAGGCGCCCAGGTAGTGGGCCTGGGCAGGATCGATCGCCAGGCCCAGCTCTTCCTCCAGCTCCCGGGCCAAGGCCTGGACCGGTTGCTCATGGGGCTCGATCTTGCCCCCCGGCTGCATGAAGGCCAGGGTGCCGCGCTTGCGCACCAGCAGGGTCCGACCATCCGGCCCGATCAACAGGGCGGCGGCGATGCGGATGAGCGAATCGGTCATGGGAATTGGCCTCGGGCAAAAAATGCCCGGGAGATTACAGATCGCAGCGGTTGGAGCAAAGCCTCAAGATCAACACCGTCTCTTGTGGGAGCGGGCTTGCTCGCGAAGGCGGTGTGTCAGGGAATACATCCTTAACTGACACACCGCCTTCGCGAGCAAGCCCGCTCCCACAGGTTGAGCTGTGTTCACCCCAGGATCGGCCTGGGCGCCGAAGATTCTTCGGGAATCTTGACGAACACGCTGTAGCGGGCGCACTCCATCGCTTCGAAGGCAATGAGTTTTTCCACCAACGGACCGCTCAGGACCTTGCCGGCGTTGAGCAACAACATGCCGTTGTCGGCATTGAGGTTGCGCGCCAGGACCATCCCGGCCGCCAGCTCCCGGGTGTTCAAGACCTTCACCGTCGGGTCCGACAGGGTCACGTCGTCCAGGTATTCGCCGCAGGCCTTGATGAAATCCTCGACCATGTCCGGGTCGTACAGCTTGCCAGCGTATTTGCGGATGTAGACCAGGGCTTCGTCGCTGTTCATCTGCCGTTCGAGGATCAACCCGCGCTGCAATTCGATGAAGTCCACCGCCAGCTTCAACAGCCGCGAACCGAACGGGATCGCCTCGCCCCTGAGGTGTTCGGGGAAGCCGCTGCCGTCCCAGCGTTCCTGGTGATGGCGAATGATCCGGGCCGCGTCCTTCATCGGGTCCAGGGTCATCAGCAGTGATTCGCTTTGCTTCGGATAGGCGCGGTACAGGTCCAGCTCGGTGTGGTGCAGCAGGTCGGCCGGGGTGACCATCATGTTGTCGGTCCAGCTCAGCTTGCCGATGTTGTACAGCGCCGCCGCCATGGTCAGGTCGCGATCGGTGGACTCGTCGAGGAAATGCAGGCGGCTGTAGACCCGGATCAACTCGATGATCTGCCGGTTGGTCTGCTTGGCCTTGGGCAGGCGCAGGTTGGCGATCAGCGAGAACACTTCCGTGCTGGTGACATAGCTGCGCTTGAGTTCATCGTAGGCCAGGTCGAGCATGTCGGCGGTCTGCTGCAACTCGGAGGTGCGCGAGGCCACGCGTTTTTCCAGGGTGGCGTTGAGCGACTTGAGTTGCTGGTTCTGCTCGCGGGTCAGCGCTTCGAGGCGCTGGCGTTCGCTTTCGGAATGCTGGTGGGCCAGGGCCTGGCGCAGGGCCTGCACCACTTCCTCGTCGTTCCACGGTTTGCTGAGGTAGCGGTACAAGCCGCCCTCGTTGATGGCCTTGGTCATCATGTCGACGTCGGCGTAGCCGGTGAGCAGGATGCGCAAGGTCGATGGGTACAACTGGCGGATCTGTGCCAACAGCGTGGCGCCGTCCATGTTGGGCATGCGCGCATCGGTCATCACCAGGTCGACCGGCCGCTCCTTGAGGATTTCCAGGGCCTTGGCGCCACTGTCGGCCAGCAGGATTTCGTAGGGTTGGCTGCGCAGCAGCCGACGCAGGCTGTTGAGGATCGACTCTTCGTCATCGACCAACAGCACCGTCGGTTTTTTGACCGGAACGTCCGGCGATTGATCTTCCATTGCTACCCCCTCCTATTGATGACGACCGTTTACCGTCCCCCACAAGACAGGCTAGTAGATTGCCGGCATTTAGGCACGATTTGCCATCATCGGCCGAGCGCATCCCGATGAGCCGACTATGCTGTACCCCATGGAGGGCCATGTACGGGCCAGAACTCTCATGCCAGCGAAAGGGATATCAGATGTTCCCAGGGTTCTATTGTCAGCATCGGCACGGTGCACGGCCATGAGCCTGCCATCGGAAAGAGCCAACCGGCGGATCCTGATCGTCGACGACACGCCGACGATCCATGAGGATTTTCGCAAGATCCTCAGCCCCCACGCGCCGTCCGAAGACCACCTGAGCAGTGCCGAAGAAGCCCTGTTCGGGGCGCCGGTGGCCGTCGCCGCCCAGAGCTTCATCCTCGACTCGGCCTTCCAGGGCATGGAAGCCCTGAACAAGGTCGAGGCGGCGCTGGAGCAAGGGCAGCCCTACGCCATGGCCTTCATCGACATGCGCATGCCACCCGGCTGGGACGGCCTGGAAACCATCGAGCGGCTGTGGCGCGCCGACCCCAAGTTGCAAGTGGCGTTGTGCACCGCCTATTCGGACTATTCCTGGGAAGACCTCGCCGACCGCCTGGAACTGGGTGACCGCCTGCTTATCCTGAAGAAACCCTTCGACGCCATCGAGATCCGCCAGATGGCCAGCACGCTGACGGTCAAATGGCAGATGACCGAGGACGCCGCGCTGAAGATGGACATGCTCGAACGGGCGGTCGAAGCGCGCACCCGGGAACTGGCCGACGCCAACATCATCGTGCAGAACAGCCCGACCATCCTCTATCGCCTGCGGGGGGAGCCGCCGTTCCCGCTGATGTACATCTCCCACAACATCACCAAGTTCGGGCATGCCGCGGCGCATCTGGTGGGTGCGCCGGACTGGGCGCAGATGCTCATCCACCCCGATGACCAGTCCAAGATCGACGCCGCCATGGTCCGCGTCCTGGACCGGGACAATGCCGGAGCCTCCATCGAGTTTCGCCTGCGCACCGGCGACGACACCTACCGCTGGGTGGAGAACCGCTACATTCCGGTGCGCAACGAGCAAGGCCTGTTGCTGGAGGTCGAAGGCATCATCCTCGACATCACCGAACGCAAGCTGGCCGAAGAGAAGATCGCCCTGCTGGCCCGCACCGACGGCCTGACCGGGCTGGCCAACCGTGCCACCATGATCGAACGGCTGCACCAGGCCTTCGCCGCCGCGCGCCGGGGGGCACCGGCGTTCGCGATGTTCTACCTGGACCTGGACCACTTCAAGCGGATCAACGACACCCTGGGCCACCCCATCGGCGACCTGCTCTTGCAGGAAGTCGCCGCACGCCTCAAGGCCTGCACCCGGGAGAACGACGTGGTCGCGCGCCTGGGCGGCGACGAGTTCGCCATCCTGCAACTGGACGTTCACGAGGCCACCCATTGCGCCGCGCTGGCGGCGAAGATCCGCGACGCCCTGGTGGTGCCCTACGCCCTGGACGGCAACGACGTGCGGATCTCGGTGAGCATCGGCATCGCCCTGTACACGCCGCAGAGCCTGAGTGCCGACAGCCTGATGGCGCAGTCCGACATGGCCCTGTACCGCTCCAAGGAAAAGGGCCGCAACCAGTACCATTTCCACAACGAAGAGATCAACCAGGAAGTCACCGACCGGGTCGCCCTGGCCAATGACCTGCGCCAGGCCATTGAGCACAACGAACTGCACCTGCATTACCTGCCGGAAGTCGACCTGGGCACCGGCAAAATCCTCGGCATGGGCGTGCAGGTGCGCTGGAACCACCCCGAGCGCGGCTGGCTGGAGCCGGCGGTGTTCATGCCGGCCGCCGAGAAGACCGGG
This sequence comes from Pseudomonas sp. P97.38, assembly GCF_001269745.1. Lineage (NCBI taxonomy): Bacteria > Pseudomonadati > Pseudomonadota > Gammaproteobacteria > Pseudomonadales > Pseudomonadaceae > Pseudomonas > Pseudomonas sp. P97.38. The sequence continues at coordinate 263,078 of NZ_LHVJ01000025.1, read as the reverse complement.
CTCATCATCGGCCTGGGCCACTGGGCGTTGGACCAGGCCTGCCGGCAGATGCGCCAGTGGCGCGACCAGAACATGGCGCCGCCGGTGATCGCCCTCGACCTGTCCCTGACCCAGCTCAAGACCGGCCCGGAACTGATCTACGATGTGCTGCGCACCACCGCCCGCTGGGAACTGGCCCCGTGGGACCTGCGCTTCGACGTCACCGAAGCCACCCTGGCCCAGACCAAGTGGACCCACAACGACGTGCTGCCGCGCCTGTGCGAACTGGGCGTGCAGATCGCAATCGATGAGTTCGGCACCGAATATTCCTCGTTCGATTACCTCAAGACCTATCGCGTCAACCACCTCAAGCTCGCCCAACGGTTTCTCGACAGTGCCAACGCCGACCCCGGCAACGCCACGACCCTGCGGGCCATCCTCAACTTCGCCCGGGACGTGGGCATCGGGATCATCGCCGAAGGCGTCGAGACCCAGGAGCAGCGCACCACGCTGATGTCCAGCGGTGGGACGATGCAAGCCCAGGGGCACTACTTCAGCACGGTCGTGGACAGACACCAGGCCGCCGAGCTGCTCAAGGCCGGCAGCATCGTTCCGGCGGTCGACCACTGGACACGCCCCCCGAGCCAGCTATCGGAGAGCACCCCATGAACCCCTTGTCCGTACCCGCGAACAGGCGAATCCTGGTGGTGGACGACACCCCGGCCATCCACCAGGACTTTCGCAAGATCCTCAGCGCCGGCGGCGGCAGTGATGAGTCGCTGGACGATACCGAGAGCCTGTTGTTCGGCACGCCCCAGGTCAGCCGGCCGCAGTTTCAGATCGACTCCGCATACCAGGGCGAAGAAGCGCTGGAACTGGTCAAACGCGCCCAGGCCGAAGGCCAGCCCTACGCCCTGGTGTTCGCCGACATGCGCATGCCGCCGGGCTGGGACGGCCTGCAGACCATCGAAAAACTGTGGGAAGCCGACCCCCGGCTGCAAATTGCCCTGTGCACGGCGTTCTCCGACTACACCTGGGAAACCATGTCGGAACGGATCGAGTTCGACGATCAGTTGCTGATTCTCAAGAAACCCTTCGACACCCTGGAAATCCGCCAGATGGCCAGCGCCATGACCTGGAAATGGCAACTGGCCCAGGATGCCGCGCGCAAGATGCGCAGCCTGGAGCGCACGATTGAGGAGCGGGTCCAGGAACTGCTCAAGGTCTCCCACCTGCTGCAATACGACGTGCTCACCGAACTGCCCAACAGCATGTTGCTCGGCGACCGCCTGACCCAGGCCATGGCCCAGTGCCGCCGGCATGACCGGCAACTGGCGGTGATGTTCCTCGGCCTGGACCGTTTCAAGCGGGTCAATAACGCGCTGGGGCACCCGGTCGGCGACGAGATGCTCAAGCGCGTGGCCCGGGCGCTGGCCACCGTGGTGCGCGAGTCCGACTCGGTGTTTCGCTACGGTTCCGATGAATTCGTAGTGGTGCTGGGGGATATCGCCGACCCGCAGCAGACCAAGGGCGTGGCGGAAAAACTGCTGGCCGCGGTCAGCACGCCCCAACCGATCGACGGCCATGACCTGACCGTCACCGCCAGCCTGGGGGTGAGCGTGTACCCCACCGACGGTTTCGACGCCGTGGCGCTGATCAAGAAAGCCGAGACGGCGATGCGCAACGTCAAGGAAGCCGGCCCTAACGACTACCGTTTCTTCACCGAAGACATGAACCGCCGGGCCCGCCAGCAACAGACCATCGAGTCTGGCCTGCGGCTGGCCCTGCAACGCAAGGAATTCGTGCTGCACTACCAGCCCAAGCTCGACCTGACGAGCGGCAAAGTGGTCGGCGTCGAGGCACTGGTGCGCTGGAATCGCCCGGAGCACGGCCTGGTCTACCCGTCGGACTTCATCCCGGTGGCCGAGGACAGCGGGCTGATCGTGCCGCTGAGCCAATGGGTGCTCCAGGAAGCCTGCCAGCAGGCCCGCACCTGGCAAGACCAGGGCATGCGACCGCTGTACCTGTCGGTCAACGTCTCGGCCATCGACTTTCGCCAGCGCGGCTTCGTCGAAGGCATTGCCCGCACCCTCAAGGAAACCGGCCTGGACCCGACACAGTTGGAACTGGAGATCACCGAAAGCGTGCTGATGCAGAACATCGACACCACCGTCGCCACTCTCAAGGCCATCAAGCAACTGGGCGTGCGGCTGGCCATCGACGATTTCGGCACCGGGTACTCGAGCCTGAGCTACCTGCAGAAATTCCCGGTGGATGTCCTGAAGATCGACCAGTCGTTCGTCGGTGACCTGAGCATCGACAGCAATGACGCCAAGCTGGTGAGCACCATCATCAGCCTGGGCAAGGGCCTGAACCTGCACATCATTGCCGAAGGCGTGGAAACCCTGGAGCAACTGGATTTTCTCAGGACCCACCAGTGCGAGGAAGCCCAGGGCTATTACTTCAGCAAGGCCGTGCAACCGCATGCCTTCGTCCAATGGATGGCCGAGTGGGAGCAGCGCCCGAACCCGTTTTCCTGAAAAACAGCCTGCTCCATCAACCCACGTTCAAGGAAGTCTGCGATGGCGTCACCAGGACTCTTGTTGGCTCTCGGCCTGTTCATGGGACTCAGTGTGGCCGCCCACGCCGACCCCCTGGACGAACCGCTCAAGCCGCTGCCTCCCGTCCCCGCGCTGGACCCCAAGCGTGTCCAACTGGGCCAGCGGCTGTTCAACGACCCACGGCTGTCGGTGAACAACACCCTGTCCTGTGCCAGTTGCCATCGCCTGGACAAGGGCGGTGCCGACGACAAGGCGTTGTCCCTGGGCTTCGACGGCAAGCCGGTGGAGGTCAACACGCCCACGGTGTTCAACGCCAGCCTGAATTTCCATCAGTTCTGGGACGGCCGCGCCGACACCCTGGAAGAGCAGGTGCACATCGTGGTCACCAGCCCCACGGAAATGGGCAGCAACTGGGACACCGTGGTCAAGCGCATCGCCGACGACCCGGGTTATGTCAGGGACTTCAGCGCGGCCTACCCCGACGGCGTGACCAAGCCCAATATCCAGGGCGCCCTGGCCGATTTCGAACGCACCCTGCTGACCCCCAACTCACGCTTCGACCAATACCTGCTGGGCAACACCGACATCCTCACGCCGCGGGAAAAATTCGGCTATGAGCGGTTCAAGGAATACGGCTGCATCGCCTGCCACCAGGGCGTGAACATCGGCGGCAACATGTTCCAGAAGTTCGGTGTCATGGGGGACTACATCGCGGACCGGGGCAATGCCACCCGGGCCGATGAAGGGCGCTTCAACGTCACCGGCGATGAAGGTGATCGCCAGGTGTTCAAGGTACCCAGCCTGCGCAATGTCGCCGTCACCGCACCGTATTTCCACAAGGGCTCCGCGGCGACGCTGGAGCAGGCCGTGGAAGTGATGTTCAAGTACCAGTTGGGCCGTGAACCGGCCGGCAAGGATACCGAGTTGATCGTCGAGTTCCTCAAGACCCTGACCGGCGAATGGGAGGGCAAACCCCTATGAAGGCCCTCCGTCGACTTGGCCTGGCGCTCATCGGCGTGTTGCTCGTTTCGGTGCTGCTGTTCATGTACATCCAGTCGGGTGCGCAGCAGGCCGCTTCGTACATCGAGTCCCGGGACCTGGTCCGGCAGTTGAAGCAACAGGACGCGATCTGGGACAACGAAGTGCTCAAGACCCGGATCGCCCTGACCCACAACTACGACCCCCTGGTCTCGCCGCTGCATGAAATCACCCGGCTCTGGCAGCGCCTGGACGCCATCGAGTCGGCCTCGGGCCGCCACGCGCCCACGCTTTGGGAAACCCAGCGCGACGCGTACCTGGAGGCGGTCAAGGAAAAGACCCGACTGGTGGAAAAATTCAAGTCGCACCACGCGATACTGCGCAACTCCCTGGCCTTCCTGCCAACGGCCGAAGACGATATCCAGGGCCAGTTCGCCCGGCTCACCGACGAGCAACGGTTGCAGCTGCAAAACGTCGCCATCGACACCTACGACCTGTTGCTCAGCAGCATGGAATTCGCCCAGCTCACCACCCCGGACACGGCCGCCGAGGTACTGCTTGGGCTGAACCGGCTGGACGTCAACAAGGAGCGTCTGCCCGAAGGGTTCCAGAGCGCCGTGACCACCATGAGCCGGCACATCGCGATGGTCCTGCGCGAACAACCCCAGGTGAACGAGTTGCTGCAGGGCATCGAGGCAGTCCCGGTGGCGGACCGGCTGGACACCATCACCAGCCTGCTCGACAAGGATCAGGAAACCGCCGCCGCCCTCCACCAGCGCAACCACATCTACCTGATGGTGTTCGCGATGTTCCTGGTGCTGATCCTGATCTGGCTGGCGATCCGTCTGGTGCGCAGCTTCGCCGAGATCAAGCGGGTCAACAGCGCCCTGAAAACCGCCAACGACGAACTGGAGCAACGGGTGGAAGAACGCACCCGCCAGCTCAAGGACACCCAGAGCGAGCTGATGGACACCGCCCGCCAGGCCGGCATGGCGGAAATCGCCACCAACGTGCTGCACAACGTCGGCAACGTTCTCAACAGCGTGAACATTTCCGCCGACCTGGTCAGCCGCAAATTGCGCAGCAGCAAGGCGCTGGGGCTGGGCAAGGCCATGCAACTGGTCAACGAACACCCCCACGACCTCGGGCGTTTCCTCACCGAGGACGAAAAAGGCAAGCTGCTGCCCGGCTACCTCAATCAACTGGTGGACGCCATCGCCGCGGAACAGCACAGCCTGATCGACGAGCTGGGGCAGTTGAGCAAGAGCGTGGACCACATCAAGGACATCGTCTCGACCCAGCAATCCTACGCCGGGGCCAACAGCCTGCTGGAGCCCCTGGTGGTCAGCGAGCTGCTCGAAGACGCCCTGCGCATGAACTCCGGCGCCCTGACCCGCCACCATGTCACGGTGATCAAGGAATACGGCGACGTCCCGCGGATCATGGGCGACAAGCACCGCTTGCTGCTGATCCTGATCAACCTCATCAGCAACGCCAAGTACGCCATGGCGGGGGTGTCCAATCATGCGCGGAACATGACGCTGAAGGTGGCCGTGGTGGATGGCGAGACCCTGCAGATCAGCGTCAAGGATGAAGGCGAAGGCATCCCGGAGGAAAACATGACACGCATCTTCGCCCACGGCTTCACCACGCGTAAGGACGGCCACGGGTTTGGCCTGCACAGTTGCGCCCTGGCGGCCATCGAAATGAACGGGCGCCTGACCGCCCACAGCGAAGGCCCCGGCAAAGGGGCCACGTTCCAGTTGCAGGTGCCGTTGAAACTCGCGGAGGGTGAGCCATGAACACCCTGAGCAACCGCCGCATCCTGTTGATCGACGACACACCGGCCATCCATGAGGATTTCCGCAAGATCCTCACTCCCGAGAACGAGACCAACACCGACCTGCAGGACATGGAGAACGCGCTGTTCGGCGAGGCACCGAAACCGGTCGCCACTGTGTTCGAACTCGACTCGGCCTATGGCGGCCAGGAAGGCCTCAACAAACTGCTCGACGCCCAGGCCAGGGAACGCCCCTATGCCCTGGCCTTCGTCGACATGCGCATGCCCGAAGGCTGGGACGGCGCCAAGACCATCGAAGAACTGTGGAAGCGCGAACCGCTGCTGCAGGTGGTGGTCTGCACCGCCTACTCGGATTACTCCTGGGACGAACTGCTGGAACGCCTCAATGGCCACGACCGCCTGCTGATCCTGAAGAAGCCCTTCGACAACATCGAAGTCCAGCAGATGGCCAACACCCTGACCACCAAATGGGCCATGACCGCCCGCGCCCAGTTGAAAATGAGCAAGCTCGAAGACCTGGTGGAACAACGAACCCAGGCGTTCAAGCAGGCCAGCGAGCTGCTGCAGATGGAAATCGACGAACGCAAGATGCTCGAAACCCAGCTGGTGCAATCGGAAAAACTCGCCTCCCTGGGCCAACTGGCCGCCGGGGTGGCCCACGAAATCAACAACCCCATCGGCTTCATTTCGTCCAACCTGGGGGCCCTGGACGGCTATTTCAGCAAGCTCCAGCAAATGCTCGCGGCCTACGGCAGCGCCGAGCAAGCCATCGCGTCACCGGAGCAACGGGAGCACCTGAGGACGCTGCGCGAGCAGGTGGAGCTGGATTTCCTGGTGGAGGACATCCCGCTGCTGATCAAGGAGTCCAAGGACGGCATCGGTCGGGTCGGGCAGATCGTCAAGGACCTCAAGGACTTCTCCCGCGTCGACTCCAACCAGGAATGGCAGATGGCCAATTTGCAACAGGGCATGGATTCGACGCTGAACATCGTCGCCAACGAAATCAAGTACAAGGCCGACGTGGTCAAGCAATACACGCCGCTGCCGGAAGTCGAATGCCTGCCGTCGCAGATCAACCAGGTGATCATGAACCTGATCGTCAACGCCGCCCAGGCCATCGGCCCCGAGCGCGGCACCATCACCCTGCGCAACGGCGTCGACGGCGATACCGTCTGGATCGAAGTCGCCGACAACGGCTCGGGGATTCCACCGCAAACCCTGCAGAAAATCTTCGACCCATTCTTCACCACCAAGCCCATCGGCCAAGGTACGGGGCTGGGGCTGTCGCTGTCCTACGGCATCGTGAAAAAACACAACGGCGAGATCACGGTGCGCAGCGAAGTGGGAGTCGGCACGACCTTCAGGGTGGAGTTGCCGGTGCGGCAGATGAAGGTGGTGGGGTGAGCGGTTATGCCTGGGGGCCAAGGCGCGCCAGGATGAAGCTTCTGCCCGCAGGGTTGCCCAGGGTTTCACTGCCAGCGCAGAATGCCCCGATGCCATGAAGCCCTAATCACTGTGGCGAGGGAGCTTGCTCCCGCTGGATTGCGGAGCAATCCTCAACACGGCCGCTGCGCGCCCGAGCGGGAGCAAGCTCCCTCGCCACGGGTTTATAGGTATCCAGAATACCCAGTGCCCTACCCAATGCTTGCCCAAGGAACCCGTATGAGCCTGTCTCTGCTGAGCCGTTACGCCTTCTTTGCCGGCTGTGTGATTTTCACCCTCGCCAGCCTGCCGTTCCTGCAACACGACTGGCTCTGGCCGATCACGCTGGTGACAGGCCTGTTGAGCCTGCTCGGGCTGTTCGACCTGCTGCAAAGCCGTCACGCGGTGCGGCGCAACTACCCGATCCTGGGCAACATCCGCTACCTGGTCGAAGGCATCCGCCCGGAGATCCGCCAGTACCTGCTCGAATCCGACAGCGACGCCCTGCCCTTTTCCCGGGCCCAGCGCTCGCTGGTGTATTCCCGGGCCAAGAACGAGACCTCCGACAAACCGTTCGGCACCTTGATCGACGTCTACCAGACCGGCTTCGAATTCATCGGCCATTCCATGCGCCCGGCGCCGTTGAGCGACCCCAGCGGTTTTCGCGTGACGGTCGGCGGCCCGCAGTGCACCCAGCCCTATTCAGCCTCGGTGTTCAACATCTCGGCCATGAGCTTCGGCTCGCTAAGCGCCAATGCCATCCGCGCGCTGAACCAGGGCGCCAAGCTGGGCAATTTTGCCCACGACACCGGCGAGGGCAGCATCAGCCCTTACCATCGCGAACACGGTGGCGACCTGACCTGGGAAGTGGGCAGCGGCTACTTCGGCTGTCGCACCAGCGACGGGCGCTTCGACCCGGAACGCTTCGCCGTCCAGGCACAAGACCCACAGGTGCGAATGATTGAAATCAAGATGAGCCAGGGCGCCAAGCCCGGCCATGGCGGGATCCTGCCCAAGCACAAGGTCACCCGGGAAATCGCCGAGACCCGCGGCATCCTCATGGGCGAGGATTGCATTTCACCGTCGCGCCACAGCGCGTTCTCCACGCCGCTGGAACTGATGCAATTCGTCCAACAACTGCGTGAACTGTCCGGCGGCAAGCCGGTGGGCTTCAAGTTCTGCCTGGGCCACCCATGGGAGTTCATGGGCATTGCCAAGGCTATGCTGGAAACCGGGATCCTGCCCGACTTCATCGTCGTGGACGGCAAGGAAGGCGGCACGGGCGCAGCACCGGTGGAGTTCACCGACCACATCGGCGTGCCGCTGCGCGAAGGCCTGCTGTTCGTGCACAACACCCTGGTGGGCCTGAACCTGCGGGACAAGATCAAGCTCGGCGCCAGCGGCAAGATCGTCAGCGCCTTCGACATCGCCAGTGTCCTGGCCATCGGTGCCGACTGGGCCAACGCCGCACGCGGCTTCATGTTCGCCATCGGCTGCATCCAGTCGCAAAGCTGCCACACCAACAAATGCCCCACCGGCGTCGCCACCCAGGACACCCTGCGCCAACGCGCCCTGGTGGTCCCGGACAAGGCCCAGCGGGTCTACAACTTCCACCGCAACACCCTCAAGGCCCTGGCCGAAATGCTCGCCGCCGCCGGCCTGGAACACCCGTCGCAATTGCAGCCCAAGCACTTGGTGCGACGCATGTCGGCCACCGAGGTGAAACTGTTCTCGCAGTTGCATGTGTTCTTGAAACCCGGGGAACTGCTGACGGGAGAGGTCAATGGAGCCTTTTATTCGCGGATGTGGCAGATGGCGCGGGCGGACAGTTTTGAGCCGATGGACACTGCTGCCGCTTAAGGCTGCTCGATGTAAACGTCAGCATCATCCATATTTTTCATGGCGATAAAACCACCGACCTCCGAAACATAAATGGAGTAAAACTTTCTATCCAATACTGGCCTGAAAGTTTTATCTCCAGCCGCAATAATCTTGAACATCTCTCGCTTCCCATCCAGAACATTATTAACGCCCAACCGGGTTAAAAAATGCGGGCGCAACATCGTGCTTGAATCGCTCAAAATATATTTCAACACGGGCATATAAGTCATCGCACCATGCCCCCGAGGCAACCAGACGCCTCCATGAGCCGCCCCTAAAAAGTAAAAAACACTGACACTTCTCAATTCAGGTGCGCTCACCACATCATAAGAGATGAACGTTGCCAAGGCCGTTTCAAGCTCCTTCTTTGCAACAATGATTTGCCCATAGGAATAACACAACGAGAACATGCATAAAACCGGAACAACCAAAAACATTCGTAATGCAGGCCAGAATCGCACTGAAACTTCATAATTCAGCAAGAAGATAAACAATAGAACCACGGAAAAAGCCAGATAATTTCTGGCTTCAAGATTCGGCTCCGCAGCAAACAACATAGCCCCAGGTACGCCCACCACCATCACGCAAACTGCGCAAATACACAAAATGAGAGCGGCAACTTTCCCCCACGGATCGCCATCCGACACTCGTAGATCCTTCATAATCAAAGCAAAACCGACGCAAGCAAACACAATCAATGGGACAACGAAGTATACATTCCCAGCATTCACCAACTCCAAAATTTTCCGCAAGGAAAAGGCCAGCTTCTCAATTATGCGCTCCAACCAAAACTGATTGAAATTTGAAAAATTCATACGTTGGTTAACGGCCATCTGAAAGATTGTCGCATAATATAAAAATCCACCAACTGCGAGTTGGAAACCGCGTTGAAGTGCACCCGCCACCACCTCCTGCATAGGCCTTTTATTCCTTAGCCCCCAAAAAAACTCAACACAGCACAAACCTATAAAAATCGTTATCGAAAGTTGATAGACGCCTAGAATAAAAACTATTAATACGATCGTACAAAACCCTCGAAACAGAACGCCTCCCTTTTCAAGGGTCACGGCATAAATGGCAGCCACTACGGTGAGCATCATTCCCGGCCCATCATACTGATAAGTAATGTTCCCCAAGAAAAAAGGATTACATAACATAGGCATTACAACCAGACACGAAGCCAGATTTGGAGCAGGAAAATACCAGAAGGTTAACCTACTCATTGCCAACGACATCAGGAAGGTGGCGATCAACAAAGGAAGCGGAAATATATTAATGGTTGCATTGTTAAAAGCCAAAAATTTAACCACCCATTCCAGCAGCACTCGACCATGCGTACGCCAACCATCATCGCCCAGCAGCAATGATCTCCAGGCGTCATCCACATAAGCATAATCGGCATGGACAAAAGGAAAAACATAAATGAGAGAGGCGCCGATAAAAAAAACCAGCACCTCCCTTTTGCTTAATATCCTCTCAGCCCAGACCATTGCCACCTCGACTCTTATTTGTGAATCACGGCACTGAACCGAATAAGCGAAAGGTCGAGTTCCTTCGTCGGGAACTTACCCTGTCGATTCATATACTCATCACCGCCCCAGATAAGTGCTTAGTCTAGAGACCTATGGGCGAGTCATCCACTGTAAGAACTTACAGGTCCCCATCCTTTATTTGGTCGTTGTACAGACGAATGGGGAGTTACCCACTCACCGGAATTTTCATAAGACACCCCAAATTAAAAAAGCCCCGTTCATCCGAACAGGGCTTTTTTAATGAATTGGCGCAAAACTTACGAAACTGCGTCTATCGAACCTCGGGTTCGCCCGGTCGGCTGCAACTTGAAGGTATAGAACAACACCGTCAGCAACACCAGAAACGCCGGCCCCACGTACAACGCCACTCGCGTATCCGGGAAATACGCCATCAGGCCGACCACCAACACCAGGAACGCCAGGGCCAGGTACGAGCTGACCGGGTACAGCCACATGCGGTACTTCAGGGCCGCACGCTCGGAAGCGCTCAAGCTTTTGCGGAATTTGAGCTGGGCCAGCAGGATCATCACCCAGGTCCAGATCGCGCCGAAGGTGGCGATGGAGGTCACCCAGACGAAGACTTTTTCCGGCACCAGATAGTTGAGCAACACACCCAGCAACAGTGCGGCGATGGACAGCAGCAATGCACGGCGCGGGACGCCATTGGTGGACGTCTTGGCGAAGCCGGCCGGGGCCTGGCCGTTCTGCGCCAGGCTGTAGAGCATCCGTCCGGTGCTGAAGATGCCGCCGTTGCAGGACGACAGTGCGGCGGTGATCACCACGAAGTTGATGATCCCGGCGGCGGTCTTGATGCCCAGGCGCTCGAAGGTCATCACGAATGGGCTGCCCTGGGTGCCGATCTCGTTCCAGGGGTAGATCGACAGGATCACGAACAAGGCGCCGACGTAGAACAGCAGGATCCGCCAGAACACCGAGCCGATGGCGTTGGGGATGGTTTTCTGCGGGTTCCTCGCCTCACCGGCGGTCAGGCCGATCATCTCCACACCCAGGTACGCGAACATCACCATCTGCAGGGACATCAGCACGCCCGTCACGCCGTTGGGCATGAAGCCGCCGTGGGCCCAGAGGTTGGAAATACCCAGCGCCACGCCGTCGTTGCCGAACCCGAACGCGATGATGCCAACGCCGCCGATGACCATGGCGATGATGGTCACGATCTTGATCAGGGCGAACCAGAACTCGAACTCACCGAAGGCCTTGACCGCGATCAGGTTGATCGAACCCATGCTGACCAGCGCCGCCAGGGCCCAGATCCAGCGAGGCACATCGGGGAACCAGATGCCCATGTACACCGCGACGGCGGTGATCTCCGCCACGCAGGTCACCAGCCACAGGAACCAGTAGTTCCAACCGGTCAGGAAGCCGGCCAGCGGGCCGAGGTAATCCTGGGCATAACGGCTGAACGAACCGGCCACCGGGTTATGCACGGCCATCTCGCCGAGGGCGCGCATGATCACCAGGATCGCCAGGCCGCCAATGATGTACGACAGCATGATCGCCGGGCCGGCCATTTCAATGGCCTTGGCCGAACCGAGGAACAACCCGACACCGATGCACGCGCCAAGCGCCATCAGGCGGATATGCCGCTCGCCGAGCTCACGTTTGAGCGGACCACCCTGAGCGGTCTCGCCATGGGGCAGATGATTGCCGACTGGCATAGGGATACAACCTCGTCTTGTTATTGGATTAACCACCGAGTCTCCAAGGCGCATGCCGATAAGCCTGCCACCTTGCCGAAACCGGGCCTGTCTTGTGGACAGGCCGTCCTGTGGAACAGCCTCAGGATCAGCGGGCCATGCAGTATAAAAAGCCTGGGATAGAGAGTTTCACTGTAAAACCTGGAAAATACAGGGATAAGCCTCAATAGAACCCCGGTTTTTGGGGATGGATTAACTGAGATTACTGTAAATTCCACATCGACAGCCAGTATTGCGCAGGAGGGTGCCGCGTCATGCCTAGGCCACAGGGCGAAGGCTTTAAAATAAGGCTTACAAACACACCCCCTGTGGCGAGGGAGCTTGCTCCCGCTCGGCTGCGAAGCAGACGCAACGTCTGTCGGTCCGGACATTACCCAACAGGCAAACAAAGCGAGGGCGGCTTCGCCACCCAGCGGGAGCAAGCTCCCTCGCCACAAGAGCGGGTCAGCCCCCAGAACCAACACTGATCAGAGCCAGGCCGCGTCCCACAGCGGGTAATCGCCGATACGCTCCACCAACCTGGCACGAAGAGGATTGCCGATGATATAGCGAGCAAACGGCAGCAGGTCCTGGCTATCACGGAGCGCCCGGTCGTGAAAGCCGCTTTGCCAGAACGCACCGCTTCTATTCATCGCTCGGTTGACGGCAAGGGTGCTACGGGATTTAACCGCTTGCATCACTTGAGCGAGCGGGACTTCCTCCAACTGCACCAACCAATGCAGATGATCGGGCATCACGACCCAGGCGAGCGAGGTAACCTGGCCTCGCTCATGAGCGTGACGCATTTCTGCAACCACTAAGCGACCCAGTTCCCAGTTTCGGAAAACAGGCGCACGGTCGTGAACGACCGTCGTGATGAGGTAACCGCGTCCACGCTCCGAGAAGCGGCCATGACGTAGTCGATGAGAGTTTGGACGTAGAGGACGCACTCCTTCGCTTCCCGTGATTTAGGGACTGATCACGGTAGCTTTACCCACGACAATCCGGCGCGCTGATTACAGAGCGAAATGTCCGAAAACAATGTAGTACCTGTGGCGAGGGAGCTTGCTCCCGCTCGGCTGCGCAGCAGACGCAACGTTTGTCGGTCCGGACATTCCCCAACTGGCAAACAAAGCGAGGGCGGCTTCGCCACCCAGCGGGAGCAAGCTCCCTCGCCACAAAAGCCCGTCGCTCAAAACACACGATTGGCCCTTGGGCGATGCATACCCGGCAATTTCCCCTCCCCCCACGCCAACCACCGTCTAAGCTTCAAGCAAGTCCGATCAATCTGCTTAATTGGATCAGTCGACTATGGGCGCTTTATGGCATACCGATTCGAACAAACCTATGGTCCCGACTGAACGTATGGAAGACGCGCCCTCACCCCAAAAAAAGCCCCGTGTACGGCATGGCTGGCGGGCGTTCTGGTTGTTGTTGCTGATCATCGTGGTGGTGGTCGGGTTGGCGGTGGCCAAGGAAATGCGCACCTCGCGGTTTCAGGCCCGGGAAATCAGCAAGTACGCCGACTCCCTTTCCTATTCGGTTCAACCTGGCCCCAGCGATGCCATCGTCTATCCCGGCGCGGGTCCGTTCGACCGGCGCCTGGGCTACAGCTCGCTGGGCGAGTTCCTGCCGCGGTTGCTCAAGCGCGACTACGTGATCCAGGCCCAGGCGCGCTTTTCACCGGCCCTGATGGACTACGTCGACAAAGGCCTGTTCGTGCCCTACACGGAGAAGATCCAGGCCGGGCTGACCATCACCGATTGCCGCGCCGCGCCGGTGTACCAGTTCAAGTACCCGCAGCAGTTGTACGGCAGTTTCGACGCGATTCCGCCGGTGGTGGTGCAAAGCCTGCTGTTCATCGAGAACCGCTTCCTGCTCGACCCGCAGCAGCCCTTGGCCAACCCGGCGGTGGACTGGCCGCGCTTCGCCATGGCGGCGTGGTCGCAGGTGGCCAAGCTGCTGAGCTTGCCGGGGCAGTCCGCCGGGGGCAGCACGCTGGCGACGCAGTTGGAAAAATACCGCCACTCCCCTGAAGGACTCACCGTGTCGGGCGCGGAGAAAATCCGCCAGATGATCTCCGCCAGCGTGCGCGCCTACCAGGGCGGCCCGCAAACCCTCGAAGCGCGGCAGCGGGTGATCCGTGACTACCTCAACAGCGTGCCGCTCTCGGCCGTCCCGGGGCACGGTGAAGTGCATGGCATGGCCGAAGGTTTGCGGGTCTGGTACGGCGCCGATTTCAACCGGGCCAACGAACGCCTGTTCAGCACCGCCACCGACCCACAGACGCTGGCCGAAAAAGGCCTGGCGCTGCGGGAAATGCTGTCGTTGATGATCGCCCAGCGCCGCCCTTCCCATTACCTGACCAAGGGTCACGACGAACTGGCGCGCCTGACCGACAGCCACATCCGCCTGCTGGCCCAGAACGGCGTGATCGACGCAGACCTGTCCGCTGCCGCCCTGGCGAGCAAGGTCAGCTACCGCGACTGGGTGCAACAACCGACGATCCAGCCCAACGAGACCAACAAAGGCATCAGCGCCGCCCGCAGTCGCCTCGCCACGCTGCTCGACCGCCCACTCTATGACCTCGACCGCCTGGACCTGTCCGCCACCAGCACCTTGCAAAGCGACTTGCAGGCCCAAGCCACCCAGTACCTCAAGCGCCTGGCCGACCCGGCGTTCGCGGCCGAGATCGGCCTCATGGGCGAGCGCCTGCTGACCCCCACCAGCACCGCCCAGGTGCGCTACAGCTTCACCCTGCTGGAACTGACCCCGGACGGCTCGCGGGTGCGGGTGCAGACCGACAGCACCGACCAGCCCTTCGACATCAATGAAGGCAGCAAGCTGGAGCTGGGCTCCACCGCCAAACTGCGGGTGCTCACCACCTACCTGCAGATCATCGCCGAGCTGCACGATCGCTACGCCCAAAAGACCCCGGCGGAGCTGAGAAAAACCGACATCGCCGAGCAGGACCGCCTGTCCCGCTGGGCCGTCGACTACCTGAGCCAGAACAGCGACCGCAGCCTGCCGAAAATGCTCGAAGCGGCCCTGGACCGTACCTATTCGGCCAGCCCCGGCGAGGCGTTCTTCACCGGCGGCGGGCTGCACACCTTCCACAACTTTCGCAACGAGGACAACGGCCGCAACCCCACCCTGCGCGACGCCCTGCGCGAATCGATCAACCTGCCGTTCATCCGCCTGATGCGCGACCTGGTGCGCTATGCCACCTACGCCAGCCCCAGCAACAGCGCCGAGTTGCTCAAGGACGACAGCGACCCGCGCCGCCAGGAATACCTGGCCCAGTTCGCCGACCGCGAAGGCACCTCGTTCCTGCTCAGGTTCTGGAAGAAATACCAGAAGAAAGACACCGGTGAACGCCTGGAAACCTTCCTCGACAGCATGCACCCCACGGCAATCCGCCTGGCCGCCGTGCACCGCTATTTCTTTCCCGGTGACAGCCAGGAGAGTTTCAACCTGTTCGTGCGTTCACACCTCAAGTCGGTCAAGAGCAGCGAGAAACTCACCGACGAACGCCTGGAGCGGCTCTACCAGAGCTATGGCCCCGGCGCCTACGACCTGCCGGACCAGGGCTTCATCGCCAAGGTCCACCCTCTGGATCTGTGGTTGATGGGTTACCTGTTGAACAACCCTGACGCCAAGTTCAGCCAGATCGTCAAGGCCAGCGAATTCGAGCGCCAGGAGGTCTACAGCTGGTTGTTCAAGAGCCGGCACAAGAGCGCCCGCGACAGTCGCATTCGCACCATGCTCGAGATCGAAGCCTTCCTGGATATCCACCAGCGCTGGCAGAAAGTCGGCTATCCGTTCGACCACCTGGTGCCGTCACTGGCGACCGCCATCGGCAGCTCCGGCGACCGCCCGGCGGCCTTGGCCGAACTGGTGGGCACCATCCTCAACGACGGCATCCGCCAACCAGCGCTGCGGGTCGACAGCCTGGATTTCGCGGTGGGCACGCCGTATGAAACCCGACTGGTCAGCGACCCGGACAACGGCAAGCGGGTGATGCCAGTGGACGTGGCCCGGGCCCTGCGCGGGGCATTGTCCCAGGTGGTGGATGCCGGCACTGCGAAACGGGTGGCCGGCAGTTTCAAGCTGGACGACGGCACGCCACTGGCCATGGGCGGCAAGACCGGCACCGGCGACAACCGCATCGAAGCCATCGGCGCCGGTGGGCGCATCCTCAGCTCCAAGTCGATCAATCGCACGGCCACCTTCGTCTTCTACATCGGCGACAGCCATTTCGGCACCCTCACCGCCTATGTCCCGGGGGCATCGGCGCAGAACTTCAGGTTCACCTCGGCCTTGCCGGTACAGGTACTCAAGGGCATGGCACCGTTCCTCTCGCCTTACTTGCAGCCGGGCAGTCATACCCAGTGCAAGCCGTTGGTGGCGCGCCAGTGACGGGCGCGCGGATTACGGGTTCACCCGCGGCACGGCGTCGAAGATCACCGTGAAATCGGCATTGAACACACCTGTCTGTCCGGGCAGAGGCAAGGCCGAAGCCCTGATGACCATGTCGGCCTGGGTACCTGGCGTCGACGTGGGGTCGTCCACCACCTCCTGGGGCGAGGCGGTCAAGGTGACGTTGTTGAAGCGCACCAGCAGCGGAATGGCGCTGCTGCCGTTGGTCAACGCAGGCTGGCCAGCCGGCAGGTACGCATGCACCGACCCGTCGGTGTTCTTCACATCAAAGGTCTGGCGTATCGTACTGAACTGACTCGTCACCGGGTCGTAATGCATGACCTCATCCTTGCCGAACTCCGGATCCCGGGGCTGCACATGGAACTGTTGGGTGGGAATGTTTGCCGTGATGTGAATCGGCGAACGGGCATCATCGGCCGCGTGCAGCGGCGAAACGCTCGAGGCAACAAGGGCCAGAGCCATTGCAAAGACCTTTTTATTGAACATGGCAAATACCTTTTAGCCGTAGAGAAACTGGGTGGGTCAGGCGGAGATCCGCGGCACGGCGTCGTAGATCACC
This sequence comes from Pseudomonas sp. P97.38, assembly GCF_001269745.1. Classification (NCBI taxonomy): domain Bacteria; kingdom Pseudomonadati; phylum Pseudomonadota; class Gammaproteobacteria; order Pseudomonadales; family Pseudomonadaceae; genus Pseudomonas; species Pseudomonas sp. P97.38. Next base: position 246,228 of record NZ_LHVJ01000025.1, on the reverse strand, counting down.
GTAAAGTCGCCGGTGTAGAAGCCCGGCCTGCGCTGGACCGGCATCGCATCGGCAGAGATGGTCATTTCGACCTGGGTGCCGGGCGTGGAGGACGCATCGTCCACCACTTCCCGCGGCAAGCCGTCCAGACGGACTTCGTTGAACCGGACCCTCAACGGGATCCTGGTATTGCCGTTGGACAGGAACGCCGCGCCGCCCTCGATGTAGGCGTGGATCGAACCCTCGGTGTTCTTCACATCGAAGATCTGGCGCAAGATGCCCAGGTCGTCGTTCAAGGGGTTGTAATGCATGACCTCGTGCTTGCCGAACTCCGGGTCCCGTGGCTGGACATGGAATTGCTGGGTGGGAATGTTCGTCTTGATATGAATGGCTGAACGCGCATCATCGGCCCCGAGTGCCAGCGACGGACTCATGGTCGCGGCGCCCAGGGCCATGACGGATATACATTTCTTCAACATGCTTGCTACCTTTTTTCATCGTTGTTTTTAAAGAAGCATCCATGCCATCACTGCCAACCGTGGCAACGGAGCGGTGTCGAGTGCCCTTTTTCGTGATGCCCTCGCATTCGTGGCGAGGGAGCTTGCTCCCGCTGGGGGGCGCAGCCGCCCCCGCTCTTCTCCTGAAACACCGCGTTCTTCGGATACGTTGCGTCTGCTGCGCAGCCGAGCGGGAGCAAGCTCCCTCGCCACAGGCGATCGGTGCTGCTTCAAATGATCTGCATCACAGGGTTTTGTGTTGTTTCGATGATCTTTATCCAGTGCTATGGCGCCGTGGCGTCGAACACCATGTGCACCGTGCCGTAGTAGTCGCCAGGCTTGTAGTCGTCATCGGGCTTGATGGCGGCGATTTCCAGGGGAACCTGACGGCCCGGGCGAGCTTCGGTGGCCGAGACCACCAGGGCGGAATCCAGGGTCAGTTCGACGCCGTTGAAGCGCACCCGTAAGTCGATGCGGTCGCGGCCATTGGACAGGTAGGCCTCTTCCCCGAGGCGCGCGCCAATGGAGCCGTTGCTGTTCTTCACCTCATAAATGGCCCGCAACGGGCTCAGGTCCGAGGTGATGGTGCTGAACGGCAGCCGTTGTTCTCGCTGGACCAACTGCGGGTCGAGGGGCAACACATAGAAGTCGGCCGTCGGGATGGTCACGTAGAGTTCGAACGTCTCCCGCTCGACAGCCCCCCAGGTCGAAGACCAGGGCATGACCAGGGCGGTCAATGCGAGGGGGCGTAGCCGTGTCTTGATCATTTTGATTTACCTCTTGCGTCAACGACGGTTCGGCGACAGCCGTCAGCCCTTGATCTCGACGTTCTGGGTCTTGCTGCCTTCGATCAGGGTGAAGCGGTACTCACGTCCCGCCTCCTTGTCGAACGCGAACGTGCGGCCCTTCATGACGTGATGCTTGGTGGTCGGTCGGCATTCGTTTTCTTTCTTCGCTTCGCAGTCCTTGAACTCGTCGATCACCACCACGCTGTTGCCGTTGTTGCGCAACTGGTAGCGGGTGGCGCTGTGATCGATCACGGTGTCGAAACGGGTGTCCTTGGGCCGCACGAAAAACACCGTGCCGTACCCAGCCAACACCTTGACCCCAGCGGCCACGCGCTCTTTCTTATAGGCTTCGCGTTCCTCGGCGCTGACGGCGAATTCGTCTTCCGCTTCCGGCACCACCGGCACGAAACGCACGCGGAAGTAACGCTCCTTGTCGCGGTTGCCCATGAACAGCAACCGCGTGCCCTGCACACCGTTGGCCGGCACGATCAGGCGCGCCGGGCTGGCCATCAGACCGTCCCTGGCCTGGGCACTGGTCTGGTTCTGCAGCGGCACCTCGCTGTAGGTGCCGTCCTCGTTGTAGATGATCTCCAGGATGTTCACCTTGACGAAGGCCGTCGACGTCCCGCCGTTGAACACCCGTTTCATGTAGGTGGTCTTGTTGCCGTCCAGGTAGTCGTAGACCACCCCGACGCCGATCTGCGGACTGGCCTGGGCCACGCCGCAAAACAGGGAAAACCCCACCCATGCCCATAGTTGTTTCATCACTTGCTTGACCTCATGCATTAAACGCAACTCACAAAAAATTTAGCCGGCAGGCCATTCAGACTTCCGAATCCCAGATGACCGTGACACTGCCGGAGTAAGCCTTGGCGCCGGTGTCCAGCATCTGCTCGACGCTGCCCTGGGCCACTTCGAAATGCAGCATCCCGGACCGACGATCGACGTAAACACTTGGCTGGAACAGCTCGGTCCCGCTGCCATCACGCAACAGCGGACGTCGGTCGACCGGTTGGCCGCCCGCGTCTGCCAAGCCTTCGGGCAGGCTCACGCGCACATCCACCGGCACCGCATGACCGGTAGCGGCTTCACTGATCGCGCAGGTGTTGCCGCTGACGTATTGGCATTCGAGCCCCATCTTGAAACGCGAAGAAGTCGAGATATGAAAGCGCTGGTCGCGAAACAGCCGCGTCGGTTTGCGCCCGCTGTTCAGCCATGCCTGCCAACCTTCCTGGGGCACCAGCTCCACCCGATTGCCGCCGGGAGGCACCTCCACCTTGAGATTGTGCTCGACGTCGAGCTTGAAATTGAGGGTGATCACCGATTCGTTGGGGATCATCAGGTCACCGAAGTCGAAGTCCTGCCCCGGGCCGATGCTGTAGACCAGGGAGCCGGTGTATTGGCCGGAAGACATCTTCAAAGGATTGGGCGTACGCAGTTCATAGCCGAAGTTCATGGAGGTGTATTCCATGCCCGGAATCAGGTAACGGGCTCTTTTGGCACAGTTGCCTTCGACCGGGGTTTTCCAGAAGAAAAAGTAGGCGCGGTCGTTCAAACCCGACTCACTGCTGGACCGACAAGGTGCAGGGGCGTACTTCCAGGTCGAACCCCACAACATCGCATGAGCGGTTCCCATGTCCACGCCGCCTCCGACCAGATCGATCACGCTGACAGGCAGGAAGTACATCGAGCCGATGCCGGCGATGCGCACCTGGACGATCTCAGTCTCGCCCGTGCCGGTGTGGGTGACTTGTGCCAGACGCCAGTTGGCGGGCACATGGAATATCGCCCCTTGCCGCAGGTCCGCATGATTGGCTTGGATGGGGGCGTTGGAATACGAGTTGATGTTCCATTGCAGGCTGGACATGTTCTCCCTTTCACAATCGGCCGGGTAAAACGCGCAGTAACCCGAGACCGGTGTGGTGTTGCGAAAGGTGTTCTCGTTGGGTTTCGAGGGGTCGGGCCTGAAGACGGCGGTGATCTCCTTGCTCACGCCATGGGCCGCCGATGTGCCGGCCAACGCCAAAACCCAAACCATGCCACGCACTGCTATTGGTAGACCTTTCATCAATCACCGTCCTTTCGCCTCAGGCTGGACAATCCATGCCCCTTAAACTTCCGAATCCCAGATCACCGTGACGTTGCCGGTGTAGGCTTTCGCGCCGCTGTCGAGCATGTCCTCGACACTGCTGCGAGCCACTTCGAAATGCAGCATTCCCGGCCTGCGGTCGACATACAGTCCCGGCTGGAAGAGCTCGGTACCACTGCCATCGCGCAGCAATCGGCGACGGTTGACCGGTTGCCCCCCGGCATCCGTCAAGCCATCGGGCAGGGTCACGCTGACGTCCACCGGCACGGCGTGGCCGGTGTCGGTTTCGGACATCGCGCAGGTGTTGCCGCTGATGTACTGGCATTCGATTGCCATCTTGAAACGCGAAGAAGCGGAAATATGGAAGCGTTGGTCGCGGAACAGCCGCGTAGGCTTGCGCCCGCTGTTGAGCCAGGACTGCCAGCCTTCCTGGGGCACCAGTTCCACGCGATTGCCGCCGGGAGGAACTTCGACCTTGAGGGTGTGTTCGACAGTCAGCTTGAAATCGAAGGTCAATATCGGATCGGAGGGGATCATGATATCGCCCATGTCCAGATCCTGACCCGGCCCGATGCCGTAGGTCAAAGAGCCCGTGTACAGGCCACTCGACATTTTCAAGGGATTCGGGGTGCGCAATTCGTAAGCAAAATCCAAATAGTCGTAGACCAGGCTAGGGATCAAAAAACTGCTCTTTTTGGAGCAAGCCGCTTCGACTGGAGTCTTCCAAAAAAACATATAAGTCGTCGCGTTTAGGCCCCCATGCCCGGTATACCTGCAAGGAGTCGGTGGGTTCACCCAGCTATGCCCATAGCCCCCCCATAACCGGTTATGTGCCAGCGTGAGGTCTATGCTTGGATTACCTATCAGTTCGAGCACGCTCATCGGAAGTCGATATCTCGAGCCAATTCCTGAAAAGCGCACTTCGACAGTTTCGGTTTCACCTGTAACAGCATGAGTCACTTGTGCAGGACGCCAATTGGCGGGCACCTTGAACGTTGCCCCCTGTCGGTAGTCGGTGTGGTTGGCCTGGATAGGACCGACCGAACTGAAGCGGATAGGCAACTGGATGCTGAACATCTTCGAGGATGCGCAATCGGCCGGATAGGCTGTGCAGTAACCACTGACCGGAGTGGTATTGGTAAATTGATTCAGGTTGGGCTTCGAAGCATCCGGCCTGAATATCGCAGTGATATCCCGGCTTACGGCATTGGCAGCAGGCACGCAGGCAAGCAACAACATCGAGACGATGCTGCTCACAGCCACCGGTAAACATTTCATCTATACAACCTCATCCATCAAAGCGAATCCCTGCAAGTTGGGGGAAGAATCCTCGCGCGGGGAGCGCCCTGCTCTCCCGCGCCACATGAGGATTCAGGAGCGCTGCCGGTCGTTGTGGGCCGCCGCCAGCGAGCTATCGGCCAGGCTGTCCGGCGTGCAGCGCAGGTCGCCGATCATCAGCACATCGCCTTCGTTGCTGGCGTTTTCCGGGTCGAGGCGGAAGCGGCAGAACAGCTCGTTGCCGTAGCGCACTTCCAGGGTCGGCGAGGCGGCATTCATCTCCATTGAGAAGAACCCGTCCGCCTCGCTCACACCGCGGCTGGCGTGATTGATCACGTGATGGCCCTTGAGCGGCTCGCCCTGTTCGTCCAGCAGGCGCCCGAGCACGGTCACGGTTTTCATCACACTGATCTTGCGGTAATCCACGCCGCCCTTGTTCAGGTGATAGCGGGTGCGTGCCGGCTCGATGCTCGCCGCCGGTGGGTGCACGCCCTCGAAGTCGAAGGTCACCATGCTGTTGCGGTAGGCGGTGATCGGTACGAAGTTGCGGCCCGGGTGCAACGTGGTGGAGCCACCGGTCAGGTCGTCGGCGCGCAGGATGATGTCGTCCAGGTCGGTTTCCACGTCGACGATCATCCCCGCGCCACGGCCCTGGGGCAGGCCGGTGAAGACGGCTTTCTGGCCGCCGATGGCCACCGTGCTGCTCAGGTTCAGGCCACCGGTGAGGTTGTCGTTATAGGAAGAGCGCTGCAGGAAGCCGTCGCCGTAGAGCGATTCGGTGCTGAAGCTGGCGATGCCGGACAGGCCCACGCCATAGGTGTCGGCCAGGGCCGTGGCGGAGACGTTTTGCAGCACATGATCCTCAAGGTCCCGGCGATAGGTCAGCGATGCATTGTTGTCCCGGTCGCCCTCGCGGGAAGTGCGGGTGCCGATGCTGCCCGACCAGTATTCGCCCGGCCCGCCCAGGGCGACGCTGACGCTCAGGTCCACGCCGCGATTGCGCCGGTCATTGGTACTCGACGTGCCAGGGCGGTCGAACACCGACAGCCGCCAGTTGGCGTCGCTGCCACGCAGCTTGCCGCGCTGGGTCCAACCCAGGTCCAGGCCCGTGCCTTGGACGTTGCCTTCGCTGTAGGCCAGCCGCCCGTTGATCGAGGACTTGCTGCTCAAGCGGTGATTGACCGACAGCGAGGAATTGCTGGTCTGGCCGACGTACACGTTGCGCTGGCGAATGCGGGTGCCATCCGGCAGGGTTTCGTAGGTGTTGCGGGTGTCCAGCCAACTGCGGTTGTGGCTGGCGACGACGCTACCCAAGCCATAGCTGTACAGGGCCTGCACGTCCATGCCGTTGCCGTACTGCTCGGTGTGGTAAACGTTGGCGTACAGGCTGGTGTGGGAGGCCAGTGTCCAATCTATCGACGTGCCGACCTGCAGCTTGTCCTGCACCTGGCGCGTGGAACCCCCGACGATCACCCGTGGGTGCAGCAGGTAGTTGACGCCAACCCCCGCGGTCGTGAACCCCGAGGGCTGGTCTTCCCAGTTGCTCCAGAGCCGGGTCTCGCGGCCGGCGAACAGGTTGTAGCGCCAGCGCTCTTCGGTGCTGCTCCAATTATTCGGCTTGTAGACCAGCTCCTGGCTGGTGGCGGTGGTTTGCCCGTCCTCGATCAGCCGCACTTCCACTTCGTAGATCCCGCCGGGCAACGGACGAGTGTCCAGGCTTTGCAAGCCGGCGCTGACGGCCTGGCTGTTGATCAGCAGGCCGTTGCGATAGATCTCCACCGACGCCTGGCGGCTGGCGGTGACGTAAATGGGGTAGACGCTGGGCTTGGGGTTGTCGATCACCAGGCTGTCGGAGCTACCGTACATCACGCCCAGGGCGGTGTCCGGGTTGGCGCCGAACGAACGGATCTGCCGGTTCAAGCCATCAGAGCTGGGGGTGAAATACCCCAGGCGGAAAAAATGCCCTTCCAGTTCACGTTGGGTGAACAGTTCATAGACGGCGTGGTAGAGCTTGTCGTCCGGCCCACCCAGGCGCGAGAGCTGGAGGTCCAGGGACTGGCTCCAGTTGCCGACGCTGGAACTGGCGTTGAGGCCATAGCGGCCGCCGGTGTCCTGTTGCTGGCCACCGTTGAGATTGAGCTGGTTGTTGAAGATCAGCCCGAGGCTGCCGTCCTGGGGCTGGTCGTGATAACGCTGGGTGTGGGTACCGCGTTCGACATCGCGCGTGAGGATCGATACCAGCGAGTTCTCAAGACTGTAGTGCACGGCCAGCAAGCCGCCGGTGCAGTTTTGTTCACAAGCGCCCAGCCGTTGCCCTTGCTTGAGCGTCTGCTCCCACTGGTCCCGCTCCACGGCCTTGACCGTGCTGTCGTGAGTGTCGGTGAATTCCAGCAGGGTAATGCGATCGTCCCGCGTCAAGACCACCATGGCTTCACCGAGGTACTGCTGATTGAGCTCAATACGAACCGCCAGGGGCACGTCGAAGAAGTGGGCTTCAAATTCCGCCGGAAGGCCCTTGGCCTGGGACAGCAGGCTAGTCGGTGTGGTACCGGGGGCAGTCGGCGCGGCCAATGCGCTGGCGCACAACAGCAGCGCGAACGCACCCGCGATGGGTGTCATCGGAAACATCAACGGACTCTCATAATCAGCGAGCTTTCTGGGCGTTTCGGGGTGGGTCGACCGGTCGGGGAGAACCGGTCGACCTGCTGCTGCCCTGGGACGAGGTGGGGATCACCGGGCAGCGGGGGCCTTACGGGCGCGGCACGGCGTCGAAAATGACGGTCATGTCGGCGGTGTACAGGCCGTTCTGGGTCGCCAGCGGCTTGGCTGCGGTGATGGTCATCTCAGCCTGGGTGCCCGGGGTGGAGGTGGCGTCGTCGACCACTTCCTGGGACAGGGCGGTCAGGGTGATGCCATTGAAGGTGGTGGTCAGGGCGATGGCATCGCTGCCGTTGTACAGCGAAGCCGGGCCGCCTTCGATGTAGGCATTGACCGAACCTTCGGTGTTCTTCACGTCATAGGTCTGGCGCAGCGACGTCAGCGTACCGCTGACCGTGTTGTAGTTCATGGTTTCGTCCTTACCCCAGTTCCCGTCGCGCGGTTGTACATGGAACTGCTGGGTCGGGATGTTCGCGGTGATGTGGATGGCCGAACGTGCATCATCCAGAGCGAAAGCCAGCGAAGAACTCAGGGCCGCAGCAGTCAGGGAAGCGGCGGTTACGATTTTCATGAGCATGGGTTAACACCTGTTCATAGCAATAAAGAGAGAAGGGTTGAAGTGGCAGGCCAAATACACCTTGGCATGCCCCCTCAACGCCGCTGCATGATCGTCGCTCTTTAATTAAAAATAAGCAGGAAAGTTCGCACAGTCATGTAGTAAATCGCGCATGCGAAAGAGCGAAAAAGACGCAACTTTCGATAAAGCGTAACTTTTAATGTAAGAGGCTTCCCACATTCCCAAGAGCCACAGGGGAAAAGGCTCGCAGACACTTTCGATTCATCCCGCAACCATGGGGGATTCAGGTAAGGTCTTATTTCACTTAGTGTAGGACGCAACTAAGATATATCGCCGAGACAAGATATATCTATAGGCGAAGATATATCTGAAATCAAAGATATATCTCGGTTCTATTGATGCCGAACAGAGAGCAGAAAGATGACAGCCCCTTACTTCCCCTCCCCTCGCGACCAGGGTCATCACGATGGCTTCGAACGGCGCTCGCCCGGCCGCGAACGCGGCGGGCGCGGCCCACGGATGTTCGCGGCCGGCGAGTTGAAATTGCTGTTGCTGGCGTTGATCGCCGAAAAGCCTTGCCACGGCTATGAGTTGATTCGCCAGATCGAGTCCATGTTCGACGGCGCCTACACCCCCAGCCCCGGCGTGATCTACCCGACGCTGACACAGCTGGAAATGGGTAAGATGGTCCTGCGCGACGCCGAGGGCGGAAAAAAATGTTACAGCGCCACCGACGCCGGACGTCTATTCCTTCGAGACCAGGCCGAGGCGCTGGACGGTGTGCGGGTACGCATCGAGGCCAGCAAGCGTGTCCTGCGCGAGCAAGGGCGGCCGGCGGAAATCCACGAAGCGGTGGTCAACTTGCGTCGCGCGCTGCAGATGCACCAGGCGCGCTGGAATCCAGAAGAAATCCTGCGCATCCGCGACCTGCTCAACGAGACTGCCAAAGCCATCATCGACGGCCCCGACCGTCCACCTGTTTCGGAGTCAAGCCATGACTGAAGTCGATCCAACCACCATTCACCGCGTCAACCACGAGATCAAGCGTCGTCGCCTGCAAGTGCTGCGGGTGGTGGACCTGACCCCGCGCATGCGCCGCATCACCGTCGGCGGGCCGGAACTGGCAGGCTTCGTCAGCCTGGGCACGGACGATCACGTGAAGCTGTTTTTCCCGCAGGACGCCGCGCAGCACGCCGCCCTGGAGCACTTCGACCCCAGCGCCGGCAAAGGGCAGGCGGCAATGGCGCCCATGCGCGACTACACCCCGCGCCGCTACGACCTGGACACCCTGGAGCTGGACCTCGACTTCGTCCTGCACGGCGACGGTCCGGCAGCCACCTGGGCGGCCCAGGCCAAGCCGGGGCAATACCTCGACATCGGCGGGCCGCGGGGCTCGATGATCGTGCCGGACATGTTCGACAGTTACCTGTTGGTTGGCGATGAAACCGCCCTGCCCGCCATCGCCCGCCGCCTCGAAGGCCTGGCGCCGAACCGCCGGGCCCTGGTGGTGGTGGAAGTGGAGAATGGCGCCGAGCAGCAAGTGCTGCAAAGCCCGGCGCAGGTCCATGTGATCTGGGTGCTGCGCGAAGGCCGCCAGGACAATCTGGTGACCACGGTCAGGCAACTGGAAGTCCCCGCCGGCAAGCTGTACGCCTGGGTCGCCACCGAAAGCAAAGTGTCGCGGCGCATTCGCAAGGTATTGCTGGAAGAGAAAGGCCTGGACCCGGATTACGTCAAGGCCGTGGGCTACTGGAAGGCGGACGATGGCGACGAGGAGTGAATGCACTTGTGCCCCGTGGCGAGGGAGCTTGCTCCCGCTGGGGCGCGCAGCGGCCCCTGGTAATCGTTGTCAGGAAGCCTGGATGGGGCTGCTGCGCAGCCCAGCGGGAGCAAGCTCCCTCGCCACAGATAAATCCCTTCTCCACAGATAAATCTTCTCACCACAGATAAATCCCCCTCCACCGATAAATCGCTTCGCCACCGGTTTATCATTCGCCTTCGAATATCGGCTGAACCGGGTCCCCCCATGCTTTTCCTGCTCGCCTACATCAGCAGCGTCGTGCTGATCAACTACGCCTTTTCCGCCGCGCCGCACCTGGACATCATCTGGTCGGCCTGGGGTGGGCTGGTGTTTATCCTGCGGGACATGGTGCAGACCCGCTTCGGTCACGGCGCCATCGTCGCGATGCTGGCGGCGCTGGTGTTGTCCTATGTCACCTCGGACCCAACCATCGCCCTGGCCAGCGCCACGGCCTTCGCAGTATCCGAGTGCATCGACTGGCTGGTGTTCACCATCACCCGGCGCCCGCTGCATGATCGGCTGTGGATCAGCTCGGCCTTGAGCATTCCCCTGGACACCTTCATCTTCTTCGGCCTGATCGATGCCCTGACGCCGGGCGTGGTCGGGACCGCCCTGGCCTCCAAGTTCGCCGGGGTCACGGCGGTCTGGCTGATCATGGCCTGGCGTTTACGCAAACAGGCCGTCGCCAGCTGAAGCCAAAACCTGCGGTTCATGTAAAATGCCGCGCTTTCTCCCACGGGAAGCTCGCCCGGCGCGCGACCCTCGACGATCCGCTCCTGCTTGAGGACTTTCAGATGACCCGTATCGGTACTCCATTGTCGCCGACCGCGACCCGCGTTTTGTTGTGTGGCAGCGGTGAGCTGGGCAAGGAAGTGGTAATCGAACTGCAGCGCCTGGGCGTCGAAGTGATTGCCGTGGACCGCTATGCCAATGCGCCGGCCATGCAAGTGGCCCATCGCAGCCATGTGATCAACATGCTCGACGGCGCAGCCCTGCGCGCAGTGATCGAGGCCGAGAAGCCGCACTACATCGTGCCGGAAATCGAAGCCATCGCCACCGCCACCCTGGTGGAACTGGAAGCCGAGGGCTTCACGGTGATCCCCACTGCCCGCGCCGCGCAACTGACCATGAACCGCGAAGGCATCCGCCGCCTGGCCGCCGAGGAGCTGGGCCTGCCGACCTCGCCGTACTTCTTCGCCGACACCGTCGAAGACTACCGCAAGGCCGTGCAAAGCCTGGGGTTCCCTTGTGTGGTCAAGCCGGTGATGAGCTCGTCGGGCAAGGGCCAGAGCCTGCTGCGCAGCGATGATGACGTGCAGAAAGCCTGGGACTACGCCCAGGAAGGCGGCCGGGCCGGCAAGGGCCGGGTGATCATCGAAGGCTTCATCGACTTCGACTACGAAATCACCCTGCTCACCGTGCGTCATGCCGGCGGCACCACCTTCTGTGCCCCGGTCGGCCACCGCCAGGAGAAAGGCGACTATCAGGAATCCTGGCAGCCCCAGGCCATGAGCCCGGCAGCCCTGGCCGAATCCGAGCGCGTCGCCAAGGCCGTCACCGAGGCCCTGGGTGGGCGCGGGATGTTTGGCGTCGAGTTGTTCATCAAGGGCGACCAGGTGTGGTTCAGCGAAGTGTCGCCACGGCCACACGACACCGGCCTGGTGACGCTGATTTCCCAGGACCTGTCGCAGTTCGCCCTGCATGCCCGCGCCATCCTCGGCCTGCCGATCCCGCTGATCCGCCAGTTCGGCCCGTCGGCCTCGGCGGTGATCCTGGTGGAAGGCCAGTCGACCCAGACCGCGTTCGCCAACCTCGGCGCCGCCCTGAGCGAGCCTGACACCGCCCTGCGCCTGTTCGGCAAACCGGAGGTCAACGGCCAACGCCGCCTAGGCGTGGCCCTGGCCCGCGACGAATCCATCGACGCCGCCCGCGCCAAGGCGACCCGGGCTTCGCAGGCGGTGAAGATCGAGTTGTAAGCTGGCTGAATGCAAACCTGTGGCGAGGGAGCTTGCTCCCGCTGGGGCGCGCAGCGGCCCTGAAACCCGGCGACGCGGTGGGTCAGGTTGATTGAGTGAGCTTTGAGAGGGGGCTGCTGCGCAGCCCAGCGGGAGCAAGCTCCCTCGCCACAAAAGCTCAACCGCCCAAAGGCCTGCGCTCACCAAAACCCGATGCTGCAAAAAAAGGCGACACCCGTAAAGGTGTCGCCTTTTTCATGTCCGCCGGTCGGGCTTAATCCGGCAGTTTGTAGGCAATCACATAGTCACCCTGCTTGGTGCCCAGGGAGCCGTGGCCACCCGCGACGACCAGCACGTATTGCTTGCCGTCCTTGCCGGTGTAGGTCATCGGCGTGGTCTGGGCGCCGGCTGGCAGGCGACCTTCCCACAGTTGCTTGCCGTTCTTCACGTCATAGGCACGCAGGTACTGGTCGAGGGTGCCGCTCAGGAACGCCAGGCCGCTGGCGGTGGTGAAGGTGCCGCCCAGGCTCGGTACGCCCATGCTCAGCGGGATCGGCACGGGCGAGCTGTCACGCACGGTGCCGTTCTTGTGCTTCCACAGGGTCTTGTGGTTGGTCAGGTCCACCGCCGCCACATAACCCCATGCCGGCGCCTGGCAAGGCAGGCCCATGGGCGAGAGCAGCGCTTCGAGGATCACCCCATACGGCGCGCCCTTGTTCGGCTGCACGCCCTCGGTTTCGCTCTTGCGACCCGGGCCGCCGGCCACTTCCGCCGCCGGGACCAGCTTCGACTTGAACGCCATGTAGCTCGGGTTGACGAAGGCGATCTGACGCACCGGGTCCACCGAGATACCGCCCCAATCGAACACCCCGAAGTTGCCCGGGTACACGATCGAGCCTTGCAGCGACGGCGGGGTGAACATGCCGTCATAGCGCAGCGACTTGAAGTCGATCCGGCAGAGCATCTGGTCGAACGGAGTCACGCCCCACATGTCGCGCTCCTTGAGGACCGGCGGCACGAAGTTCAGGTCGGACATCGGTTGGGTCGGTGAGGTATGGTCGCCTTCCACCGCGCCTTGCGGCACCGGGATCTCCTTGATCGGGATGATCGGCTGGCCGGTGCTGCGGTCCAGCACGTAGATGCTGCCCTGCTTGGTCGAGGCCAGCACGGCCGGCTTCACGCCCTCGGCGGTCTTCATGTCCATTAGGGTCGGCTGGCCGCCCACGTCCATGTCCCACAGGTCGTGGTGAGTGAACTGGAAGTACCAGCGCACCTTGCCGGTGGCGATGTCCAGGGCGGTCAGGCCGGCGGCGTATTTTTCCGATTCCGGGGTGCGCATGCCACCGAACTGGTCGGGGGTCTGGTTGCCCATCGGCAGGTACAGCATGCCGAGTTTTTCATCGACGCTGAACATGGACCACATGTTCGGCGAGTTGCGGGTATAGGTCTGGCCTTCGGCAATCGGCGTGGTGTCGTCCGGGTTGCCGCTGTCCCAGTTCCACACCAGCTTGCCGGTGTGCACGTCATAGGCACGGATCACGCCGCTCGGCTCGTCGGTGGACACGTTGTCAGTAACGTGGCCGCCGATCACTACCAGGTTCTGGGTGACCGCCGATGGCGAAGTGGAATAGTAACCGCCGGCCGTGAAGCCGCCGATGTTGGCGCTCAGGTCGACCTGGCCCTTGTCGCCGAAGTCTTCGCACATCTTGCCGGTGTCGGCATCGAGGGCGATCAGGCGGGTGTCGGCGGTCGGCAGGAAGATCCGGCGCGGGCACACGGCGCTGACTGGCGCAGCGCTGGCAGCGCCAGTGGGGCTCTGTTCGGCGGAGGCGTACGCGGCGTCATCGTGATAGCTCACGCCACGGCAGGTCATGTGCGCCCAACCCTTGAAGTTTTCCGCTTTTTGCGTGGAAAGCTTCGGATCGAAACGCCAGATTTCCTTGCCGGTTTCCGGCTCCAGGGCAATCACCTGGCTGTGGGGCGTGCACACGTAGAGCATGCCGTTGGCCTTGAGCGGAGTGTTTTCAGCGGTGGTCTCGCCCGGGTCGTTCGGCCCTGGCAGGTCGCCGGTGCGATAGGTCCAGGCCGGTACCAGCTTGCTGACGTTCTGCGGGGTGATCTGCGCCAGCGGCGAGTAACGGTCGCCATGGGCGCTGCGGCCATAGGAGTTCCAGTCGCCGTCCGGCATCGCCGGGGCGGTGTTGGTCATGCCTTCTACGGTGTCGCGGTCCAGTTGGCCCTTGATTTCACCCGGGTTGGTGAACTGGCTGGCGAGCGCGGCGATACCGGCGATGATCACGGCCGCACTCAATGCGCGGGTGCCCATGGGCGACGCGTCGGCGGTCAACAACGGACGGCGCACCCATGGCAGCAACATGACGATGCCCAAGGCAAACAACAGGGCCAGACGCGGCACCAGTTGCCACCAGTCCAGGCCCACTTCCCACAGCGCCCACACGGTGCTGGCAAACAGCACCAGCGCGTACAGGCCCAGGGCCGCGCGCCGGGCCATGATCAGCAGCACGCCGGTCAGCGCCAGGCCGATACCCGCCAGCAGGTAATACCATGAGCCGCCAAGCGTGCTCAGCTTGACTCCGCCGGCCAGCAGGGCCAGGCCCATCAATAGAAGCAGAATGCCGAGCAGGCTCGGTAGCAGACGGCTTCGACTCAAAGCACCCTCAGTGCTCATAGTGTGATTCTCCGTGAGGTTTTAAGGAGTCCCGCGCAAAGTGTCACTGTAGATGACGATCCTTTGGGGGCATGGTTCAGTTAAAAGTGTCCGGATGTTACGAGCCCCTGTGGGAGCGGGCTTGCTCGCGAAAGCGGTGAATCAGTCGATTAATGAGGCTGAATATGAAATCGCTTTCGCGAGCAAGCCCGCTCCCACAGAAAAGCAGATCGCCGCGGATGCAGAGATAGCGCTGTCTTTTAAGATTGAAGGCAGAACATCGAGAACAGCGAAAAGGCTCTAGCGCGCCAAAAGAAGCGTTTCAGCAAGCGGCGCAAGGATAATGTTCTGTTACAGATAGAGAAAGTGCTTTTGTTGACATGGATCATCGCGAAATCGGTAACAGTGTACCTCGACAGCTACCGCACGGACGCCCGATGGCGCACGCTAGGCTTCCACCCCACGGGCACCTCGGCTAAGGTGCGCGGCTTTCACCCTTTTCGCGTAAAGGCCTCCCCATGACCGAACCCAACAACAACCCGCTGCACGGCGTGACGCTGGAGCAGATCCTCAACGTCCTGGTGCAGCACTACGAATGGTCCGGGCTGGCCGAGCGCATCGACATCCGCTGCTTCAAGAGCGACCCGAGCATCAAGTCGAGCCTGACCTTCCTGCGCAAGACCCCTTGGGCGCGGGAGAAAGTCGAACGTCTCTACATCAAATTGATGCGCACCAAGCGGCCGGTCTGAGCCATGGGCTCGGATGGGCGCATCGCGCTGCGGCAGCACTTCGTGTCGGTGACGGCGCTGCTGGCCTGGGTGGGGCTGAGCATCCAGTTGTACCTGATCCTGCTGGGGCGCTGGGAACTGGGCGCGAGCCTGTTGGGTGGGCTGGTCAATTGCTTCAGCTTCTTCACCGTGCTGACCAACACCCTGGTGGCCGTGGTGCTGACCTGGGAACAGACCCCACGGCCATCGGCCGTGCGCCGCTGGTTCCTGCGGCCCGCCGTGCGCAGCGGCATCGCCGCCAGCATTGCCCTGGTGAGCCTGGCCTACAACCTGCTGCTGCGGCACCTGTGGCAACCCGAAGGCTGGCAGTTCGTGGTCGACGAGCTGCTGCACGACGTGGTGCCGCTGCTCTACCTGATCTATTGGTGGCAATGGGTGCCCAAGGGCTCGTTGCGCCTGGGCCACATCGGGCTGTGGATCCTCTACCCGCTGGTGTATTTCGCCTACATCTTGTTGCGGGGCAATCTGCTGGCGGCCTATCCCTACCCCTTCATTGATGTGGCCAACCTGGGTTATCCACAGGTGTTCATCAATGCCGGAGGGATATTGGCGGGGTTTGTGGTGATTGCGCTGGGGGTGGTGGGGTTGGATCGGTGGTTGGGGCGTTGCGCTGAACCCAAGTGAACACGCTTTTGTGGCGAGGGAGCTTGCTCCCGCTGGGCCGGGCTGGCGTTCCAGTGCGAAGCAGCCCTAAAATGGACCACCCCGGTGTGTCAGGCAGATTGAGCCGACTGTGTTGGGGCCGCTTCGCAGCCCAGCGGGAGCAAGCTCCCTCGCCACAGGGGGCTGTATTCACATTCAGGATCGTGCGGGCAACATCCACACCAACCCACTGGCCTTCGCCCGCTCGTGACACAACGCCAGGACGCTGCGCCGCTCTTCGTTATCCATCCGGCTCCAGCGGGTGATTTCCGCCACGCTGCGCTGGCAACCGGTGCAGATGTCGTCATCGTCCAGCGCGCAGATGCTCACGCAGGGCGAAGGGACCGGGCGCTCGGACGCGTTCATTGGTCCTGCTCGGACAGGTCGCGAGCGTAGCGCTGGGCGTTGTGCACATAGTGGGCGGCGCTGGCCTCGAGCATTTTCTTCTGGGCCTCGGTCAACTCGCGCACCACCTTGCCGGGCGAGCCCATCACCAGCGAGCCGTCGGGGATCTCCTTGCCCTCGCCGATCAGCGAGTTGGCGCCGATGATGCAATTGCGGCCAATCCTGGCGCCATTGAGGATCACCGCATTGATGCCGATCAGGCTGTAGTCGCCCACCGTGCAACCGTGAAGCATGGCGTTATGGCCGATGGTCACGCCGGTGCCGATGGTCAGCGGGAACCCCATGTCGGTGTGCATCACCGTGCCGTCCTGCACGTTGCTGTTCCGGCCAATCAGGATCAGTTCGTTGTCGCCGCGCAGCACGGCGTTGAACCAGACGTTGACGCCCTCTTCGAGGCGGACCTTGCCCACCAGCGTGGCGTTGGGTGCGACCCAACTGTCGGGATGGGTTTCGACACGGGCATCGCCCAAACGGTATTTCATGGCAATCCTCGGGGCGTCAGGTGTTGATGAAGCTCTTGGGCGGCGTATGCAGGTCGATGCCCGCGTCGTACAGCAGGTTGACCAGCTCGACGATCATGATCGCCGTCAGACCCCAGATCTTGTATTCGCCATAACGGTAACTGGGCGTGTACCAACTGCGGCCCTGGTAGTCGATACGGTGGGTATGTTCGCGGGGATCCTTGCGGAAAAACTCCAACGGCACGCTGAACACCGCGGCGATCTCGGCATCGTTGGCCTGGTACTCGACAAAATCCGGAATCACCCCGACATACGGCGTGACCTTGATCCCATGCAGCGAGATCAGCGGGCTGAGCGGGCCGATCACCTCCACCAGGCCGGGGGGCAGGCCGATTTCCTCCTCGGCTTCGCGCAGGGCGGTGAAGATCAGGTCCGGGTCTTCCGGGTCGCGGCGTCCG
Source organism: Pseudomonas sp. P97.38 (assembly GCF_001269745.1). Taxonomy (NCBI): domain Bacteria; kingdom Pseudomonadati; phylum Pseudomonadota; class Gammaproteobacteria; order Pseudomonadales; family Pseudomonadaceae; genus Pseudomonas; species Pseudomonas sp. P97.38. Next base: position 229,184 of record NZ_LHVJ01000025.1, on the reverse strand, counting down.
CCAGGGAACGCCACTTCGCCGCCGTGGGTCGAGAGCCCACTGGCGCGCAAGGTCAATACCAGCTCCGGCTCGTCACCGCGAGTGATCGGCACCAGCACCGCGGCTTCAGGGAAGCGACGGTCGGCCTGCAGGTCACGCGGGGTATGGTTGCTTACTCGATGCAGTAGCTCGTCCAGCATGAGACTTCTCGATTTATTCGCTACCTTGCATCATGCACCAATCGTTCAAGCGGCCCAACCCCCGACACCGCGTCGTGTCGCGAAACGACAACTTGCCGACCCCGCCCGCGCACGCCAAGATAGGCGCAGCATTCAGGAACCCCAGCATGAAATTCTGCAGCCAGTGCGGTAACCCGGTGACCCAACGCATACCCGAAGGCGACTCGCGCCTGCGGTTTGTCTGCGACACCTGCCACACCATCCATTACCAGAACCCCAACATCGTGGCCGGTTGCGTACCGACCTGGGGCAGTAAAGTCCTGCTGTGCCGGCGCGCCATCGAGCCGCGGCGCGGCTACTGGACGCTGCCGGCGGGTTTCATGGAAAACGGCGAGACCGTCGAACAGGCCGCCGTGCGCGAAACCGCCGAAGAAGCCTGCGCCCGGGTGCGCAACCTGAGCATCTATACGCTGATAGACGTACCGCATATCAGCCAGGTGCATGTATTCTTCCGCGCTGAACTGGTGGACGAGGATTTCGCCGCCGGTCCCGAGAGCCTGGAAGTGCAACTGTTCGAAGAAGCCGACATTCCCTGGGATGAACTGGCGTTTCGCACCGTGGGGCGCACCCTGGAATATTTCTACGCGGACCGTCGCGCCGAGGCCTACCCGGTGCGCAGCGAATCGATCCCGCCGCTGGCTCAACCTGCCAATACCTGAAACCCCATAGGAATACCCTGTCAATGCGCTGGTTGCTTGTGCTGTTCTGCTTGTCGTTCACCGCCCTGTCCCAGGCGTCTGCGCTGGGAACCTACGACGGCAAGCTCATCGAAAAAGTGCTGGTGCTCAAGTCCGCCCATCAATTGCAATTGATCAACGACGGCAAACCGCTCAAGACCTACCGCATTTCATTGGGTAAGGGCGCCAAGAAAGGCCCCAAGCTGATCGAGGGCGACAAGCGCACCCCCGAGGGTTTCTACTGGATCGACTGGCGCAAGACCAGCGATCGCTTTTACCTGTCGATGCACATTTCCTACCCCAACATCAGCGACGCCGCCCGCGCCCGGCGCGAAGGGGTGGAACCGGGGAGCATGATCATGATCCACGGCACGCCGGACACCGAGGAAAACCCTGAAGAACTGTTCCACACCCTGGACTGGACCGACGGCTGCATCGCCATGCGCAACGTCGACATGCGCGAAGTCTGGAACCTGGTGCCCGACGGTACGATGATCGAGATTCGGCCGTAGCACCGCGATGCGAAGGGGCCGGTGGGCGCAGCCATACGCGGAGTGAGCATCCCAGCCTCTAGGAACCCGGCCATGCCGAAGCATGCCCGAATGCATTTGCTCCGTGGGAGCGGGCTCGCCCGCGAAAGCACCCTACCAGCCGACACCCCTTTCCCGGCCATCCCTCAACTCAACAGGCGCAATGCAATCGGGTGCCCCACCGCGCCTGAAACCCTCGATTAAAAGTCATCGCACAACGCTTATCTACTGTCAGAAATAACAGGTAACGGATATTTCCGACCAGTGACGCACACCACCCTGCCCCTGCCATTCCTCGACTATCAGCTTGTTACAAGATCAAGCCATCGAACCCTAATCCTTCATCTATTCTCAGTCTCACGCAGTGAACCGAGGCGCACCCCAGCGGGGTCTTCGCACTGTGCAATCAGCAGTTAAACTGTCAATTCGAAGAATAGGTCGTAATGAAGTATGTGATTCGATTGGCATCCTCGTATCAGGTGAGGTGTCCAAATCATGAGTAGAAGTAACGGTTTCATCCGGGCGACGGCGGTCGCCGTGGTGTTGGCTGGCGCCTGGCAAGCGGGTTCTTATGCGTGGGCGGCAACCCAGGGCTCGGCGCAGAAAGAAGAGCCCTGGTATCAGGCCTGGCTTCAGGTCACGGCAGACCCGAGCGTGGACATCCGTGCGACCACCCCTTCCCTGCGCTGGCGAACCGACATGGACACGCTCTATCGGGGCGACACCACCAGCCAGGGTCTGGAGGCGTTCCAGCAAGGGCTGCTGCCTAAATCCGTCGCCTTCCCCGTAGACACATGGATGTACGACTGGTTTGGTCATGGGGCCGGCGCCCCACGGTCGGTCTACAGCAGTACGACTCGCAGCCAGGAAATCGCACAGAAGTTCGCCAAGGAATGGGTGTTCGAGTTCAAGGCGCCCCACGGTATCGACCAAGTGCAATCGGGTGGCCCCATTCCGGCAGAGGAAGAAATCAGCTACCCAGGGGGGGTCAAAGGGATCTTTATCAAGCAGGCCTGCAAGAAAAACGACCCACGCGACTGCGTTGCGAACCCGAACTACCGCGAGCCCACCGGCCAGGAGACGATGCAGGAGGTTGCCGCGACCCCCATCGATTGGAACAAGCTCGTACCTGTCGAAGGGCTGGCCTGGGTCACGAACAAGCAATCGCTGTGGGCAGTAAGCTCCGTGAAAATCAACCCGGTGCAGGGTGCGGATGCACTGACCCAAGGCTTGCGAAGCTGGAACTCCTTGCCACCGGACCTGCGTTTGGCGAACCACCCGGAATCCACTTTTGCGCGATCTCTCGTCATGGCGTTCCGCGATTATAGCGACGCCAAGATCTGGGCCGTCACGGAAGCCGAAAACGGTGGCTGGGTGTATGAAGTCAGGCCCAACAGCGTTGCAGTGGATCTGTCCGGGCGCTATACCGGCAACCGTGAAGGCGCCTTCGCATTTATCGGCGGCATCAAGGGCGGGTTGTTGATGAATGCGCGGCGATTCGACAAAGGCGTGGGTGAACCGGTCGAGTGCATCGGCATTGAAAAAGAAGTTTGCCGACTCGAGAACGTCCACCAATAGTTTCAAGCCGACGCCACGGGTCCACTTGAGGCCTTGTACGCCCCCCCCGCCCTGCTGTGGCGAGGGGGTCTGCGACCGCTGGGCCAGTCCGACAACGGGGCCGGTGCTTATGGCATCAAACCCGGAGCTCTGCCCGGTCCAGGCATTTGTTCGCCAGCAACGTGCCCAGCTCGATCATCTGCGCCACGCCCAGTGCCACATGGAATTATGGATGTTTCATACATTTTTTGGGGGACATATCCGTTGCTGCGGTAATGGCTGCTGGCGGTTTCGCCCTTACGGCGACTTACTTTCTTTCAAACGCCCCGGAATGCCGGCCCAGAAGAAAGTAAGCAAAGAACGCTGGCCCCACCACTCGGCACCTCGCCTGGGCGAGGTGCCCAGTGGTGGGGCCAAGCCTTTTTTGCTTACTTTTTTTGGCGTCTGAAAAAAAGTAAGCCGCCGTAAGGGCGAAACCGCAAGCAGCCATGACCGCAGCAACGGATATACACCCAAATCTCACCCCCAATAAAAAACCCGCCGATCCACTCAGCGGGTTTTTCATTTAAGCGATTCAAGCGCAGGAAGATCAAAAATCCTCCAACCGCCACACCTCATACGCCGGCGTCTCGTAGGGATGGCTCTGTTTCAAAGCCTCCACTACCCCACGAATCAGCTCATCAGCGACAACCAGCTCCACCTTCCACTCCTCGACCTGCTCAACCTGCCCCGCTTCGCCAATGAACGGCTGGCTGCCGTCCAGGGGGCGGAACTGGCCCAGGCCCAGCACTTGCCAGGCGCAGTGGTCATAGTCGCCGATTCGCCCGCCACCGGCAGCGAATACGGCGCTTTTGACCTCGTCCACATGGCTGGCCGGGACGAAGAAGCAGAGCTTGTACACGCCTTTAGTTCACCCAGACGCGAGCGTTGCGGAACATGCGCATCCATGGCGCGTCTTCGTTCCAGTCGTCCGAACGCCACGAGTTCTGCACCGCGCGGAAAACACGCTCAGGGTGCGGCATCATGATCGTGACGCGGCCGTCGCGGCTGGTCAGGCCGGTGATCCCGCGCGGCGAACCGTTCGGGTTGGCCGGGTAGGTTTCGGTGACCTTGCCGTGGTTGTCGACAAAACGCAGCGACACGCAACCGGACAGGTCGGCTTCGAGCAACGCCTCTTCGCTTTCGAATTCCGCATGGCCTTCGCCATGGGCGATGGCGATCGGCATGCGCGAGCCGGCCATGCCCTGCAGGAAGATCGAATTCGACTCCTGCACCTGGACCATCGCCACGCGGGCTTCGAACTGCTCGGAACGGTTGCGCACGAAGTGCGGCCAGAACTCGCTGCCGGGGATCAGCTCGTGCAGGTTGGACATCATCTGGCAACCGTTGCACACACCGAGGGTGAAGCTGTCGTTGCGCTCGAAGAAGCCCTGGAACGCGTCACGGGCGCGGCTGTTGAACAGCGCCGACTTGGCCCAGCCTTCGCCGGCCCCCAGCACGTCACCGTAGGAGAAACCGCCACAGGCAACCAGGCCCTTGAAGTCGTTCAGGTCGACACGACCGGCGAGGATATCGCTCATGTGTACGTCGATCGCGTTGAAACCGGCGCGGTCGAACGCCGCCGCCATTTCCACCTGGCCGTTGACGCCCTGCTCGCGCAGGACCGCCACCTGTGGGCGAATGCCTTTCTTGATGTAAGGCGCGGCCACGTCCTGGTTGACGTCGTAGCTGAGCTTGGCGCTCAGGCCCGGGTTGTCTTCTTCCAGCAGCGCGTCGAACTCCTGCTCGGCGCACTCGGCGTTGTCGCGCAGGCGCTGGATCTGGTAGCTGGTTTCAGCCCACTGACGCTGCAACAGGCGGCGCTGGCCTTCAAAGACGGTGTCGCCGTTGAAGGTGATGTCGATGTGCGCGTTGTTGATCGGCTGGCCGATCACCGAGACGCACTCGGCCAGGCCGGCGGCGCTGAACTGGGCGAGGATGTCCGGGGTGGCGTCCTGGCGCACCTGGATCACTGCACCGAGCTCTTCGTTGAACAGGATGGCCGGGATTTCGCTGGCGGACTCGGCCACGCTGTCGAGGGTCAGGTTCAGGCCGCAATGACCGGCGAAGGCCATTTCCATCACGGTGGTCAGCAAGCCGCCGTCGGAACGGTCGTGGTAGGCCAGTAGGTGACCGTCGGCGTTGAGGCCCTGGATCACGGCGAAGAACGCCTTCAGGTCTTCGGCATCGTCAACGTCCGGTGCCTGCTTGCCGAGCTTGCCATGCACCTGGGCCAGGATCGAGGCGCCCATGCGGTTCTGGCCACGGCCCAGGTCGATCAGGATCAGGTCGGTGGTGCCCTTGTCCATGCGCAGTTGCGGGGTCAGGGTCTGGCGGACATCGGTCACCGGGGCAAAACCGGTCACGATCAGCGACAGCGGCGAGGTCACGCTCTTGTCCACGCCTTCGTCTTTCCAGCGCGTGGCCATGGACATGGAGTCCTTGCCCACCGGAATGGTGATGCCCAACTCAGGGCACAGCTCCATGCCGACAGCCTTGACGGTGTCGTACAGGCGGGCGTCTTCACCCGGATGACCGGCGGCGGACATCCAGTTGGCCGACAGCTTGATGTCGGAGATTTTGCCGATGCGCGAGGCCGCGAGGTTGGTCAGGGCCTCGCCGATGGCCATGCGGCCCGACGCCGGGGCGTCCAGCAGCGCCAGCGGCGTGCGCTCACCCATGGCCATGGCTTCACCGGTGTAGACGTCGAAGCTGGTGGCGGTCACGGCGACGTCGGCCACCGGTACTTGCCACGGGCCAACCATCTGGTCACGGGCCACGAGGCCGGTGATGGTGCGGTCGCCGATGGTGATCAGGAAGCTCTTGCTTGCCACGGCCGGGTGATGCAGGACGCGCTCGATGGAGTCGGCGAGGTCGAGGGTGGACGGGTCGAAGTCATCGCCCAGCTCGGTTTCGCGAACGGCCGAACGGTGCATGCGCGGGGCCTTGCCCAACAGCACTTCCAGCGGCATATCCACCGGGCTGTTGCCGAAGTGGCTGTCGGTCACGGTCAGTTGCGGCTCGGCGGTGGCTTCGCCGACCACGGCGAACGGGCAGCGCTCGCGCTCGCAGATGGCCTTGAAGCGGTCGAAGTCGGCCGGGCCGACCGCCAGGACATAACGCTCCTGGGATTCGTTGCTCCAGATTTCGTGCGGGGCCATGCCCGGCTCGTCGTTTGGAATGTTGCGCAATTCGAAGCGGCCACCACGGCCGCCGTCGTTGACCAGCTCCGGGAAGGCGTTGGACAGACCGCCCGCGCCGACGTCGTGGATGAAGCTGATGGGGTTCTTGTCGCCCAACTGCCAGCAACGGTCGATGACTTCCTGGCAACGGCGTTCCATTTCCGGGTTTTCCCGTTGGACCGAGGCGAAGTCCAGGTCCGCCGAACTGGTGCCGGTGGCCATCGAGGACGCAGCGCCGCCGCCCAGGCCGATGAGCATGGCCGGGCCACCGAGGACGATCAGCTTGGAGCCGACCACGATCTCGCCTTTCTGCACGTGTTCGGCGCGGATGTTGCCCATGCCGCCGGCGAGCATGATCGGCTTGTGGTAGCCGCGCACTTCTTCACCGCGCGGGGTGGCGATGGATTGTTCGAAGGTGCGGAAATAACCGGTGAGCGCCGGACGGCCGAATTCGTTGTTGAACGCAGCGCCACCCAGGGGGCCTTCGATCATGATGTCGAGGGCGTTGACGATGCGCTCAGGCTTGCCGTAGGGCTTTTCCCACGGTTGTTCGAAGCCCGGGATCTGTAGGTTCGACACGGTGAAACCGGTCAGGCCAGCCTTGGGTTTGGCACCGCGACCCGTGGCGCCTTCGTCGCGGATCTCGCCACCGGAACCGGTGGACGCGCCCGGGAATGGGGCAATCGCGGTCGGGTGGTTGTGGGTCTCGACCTTCATCAGGATGTGCACCGGCTCCTGGACCGCGCCGTACTGGCGGGTCTCGGGGTCCGGGAAGAAGCGGCCGGCCACGCTGCCGACGATGACCGAGGCGTTGTCCTTATAAGCAGACAGCACGCCTTCGCTGTGCATCTGGTAGGTGTTCTTGATCATGCCGAACAGGCTTTTTTCCTGGCTCTGGCCGTCGATGTCCCAACTGGCGTTGAAGATCTTGTGGCGGCAGTGCTCGGAGTTGGCTTGGGCGAACATCATCAGTTCGATGTCGTGGGGGTTGCGCTGCAGACCCTGGAAGGCGTTGACCAGGTAATCGATCTCGTCTTCGGCCAGGGCCAGGCCCAGCTCGGCGTTGGCTTTTTCCAACGCGGCGCGCCCGCCGCCCAGCACATCGATGGCGGTCAGTGGCTTGGGCTCGGCGTGGCTGAACAGGCCGGCGGCCTCTTCCAGGTTGCCCAGTACGATCTGGGTCATGCGGTCATGCAGGTTCTCGGCGATCAGCCGGGCGTCGGCCTCGCTGAACTCACCGGTGACATAGAAGGCAATGCCGCGCTCCAAGCGCTGGACTTTCGCCAGGCCGCAGTTGCGGGCGATGTCACTGGCCTTGCTCGACCACGGCGAAATGGTGCCGAACCGTGGCAGTACCAGGAACAGGCGGCCGGTGGGCTCCTGGACGGGAACACTGGGACCGTACTTCAGAAGGCGCGCGAGCACCTGCTGTTCGTCGCCGGTCAAAGCGCCGGTGACTTCGGCGAAGTGAGCGAATTCAGCATACAAGCCGCTGACAGCCGGGACGCATCGGCCCAGTTGCTCAAGAAGTTTGCTGTGGCGAAAGGCAGAAAGGGCAGGAGCGCCGCGCAGGATCAACATCTTCGGGACAGCCTCGGGAAGGGGGTGTGCTTTGAGGCCGTGCATTCTAGCCTAAACCGCCGGCAACGGCACCCGAAACGGCACCCCGGATGCGCCCCGAATGTCGGTCTTTGCCCGAAAAACCGGATTGGACGCACGTTCCAATGTTCGTGCAGAGATTTTTTTCAGTGCCATAAAACCCGCCGCGCGCCGGCCGGCCTGAGTTGCGGACATGTTTTGCAATCGCTAGCAGACTGGCCATTTGCTGTCGAGATATGGCGGTAAGGGCCGTTTGCGTATACTGCGCAGATGTTTTCCCCAACGGCTTTGCGTCCGCGATATGCCAAGTGGCTGATCGCAACCGGACTCTTCCTGGTGCTCAGTGGTTGTGTTGAGAAACCCAACACACTGGAGCGCGTAAAGGAGGATGGCGTGCTGCGGGTGATCACCCGGAACAGCCCCGCCACCTACTTTGAGGATCGCAACGGTGAAACCGGCTTCGAATACGAGCTGGTGAAGCGCTTCGCCGACGATTTGGGGGTGGAGCTGAAGATCGAGACCGCCGACAACCTCGACGACCTGTTCAGCCAGATCGGCAAGCCCAACGGCCCGGTGCTGGCCGCCGCAGGCCTGGTCAGCAGCGAGCCGCGCAAGAAGCAGGTGCGGTTTTCCCACGCCTACCTGGAGGTCACGCCCCAGGTCATCTACCGCAACGGCCAGTCGCGCCCCACCGACGCGGCGGCCCTGGCGGGCAAGAAGATCATGGTGCTCAAGGGCAGCACCCACGCCGAGCAGCTGGCGCAATTGAAACAGCAATACCCCGGCATCGAATACGAAGAGTCCGACGCCGTGGAGGTGGTCGACCTGCTGCGCATGGTCGACGAGGGCCAGATCGACCTGACCCTGGTGGACTCCAACGAAGTGGCTATGAACCAGGTGTACTTCCCCAACGTGCGCGTGGCCTTCGACCTGGGCGACGCTCGCAGCCAGAGCTGGGCGGTGGCCCCCGGTGAAGACAACAGCCTGCTCAACGAGATCAACAGCTACCTCGACAAGGTGCAGAAGAACGGCACCCTGCAGCGCCTCAAGGATCGTTACTACGGGCACGTCGATGTTCTCGGCTACATGGGCGCCACCACTTTCGCCCAGCATCTGCAGCAGCGGCTGCCCAAGTACGAGCAACACTTCAAGACCTACGCCAAGCAGGAAAAGGTCGACTGGCGCCTGTTGGCGGCAATCGGCTACCAGGAATCGCTGTGGCAACCGGCGGTCACGTCCAAGACCGGCGTGCGCGGTCTGATGATGCTGACCCAGAACACGGCCCAGGCCATGGGCGTGTCCAACCGCCTGGACCCCAAGCAAAGCATCATGGGGGGCGCCAAGTACCTGGCCTACATGAAGGACCAACTGGACGAGAGCATCGAAGAACCGGACCGCACCTGGTTCGCCCTCGCCGCCTACAACGTCGGCAGCGGTCACCTGGACGACGCCCGCAAGCTGGCGGCCAAGGAAGGGCTGAACCCGAACAAGTGGCTGGACGTGAAGAAAATCCTGCCGCGCCTGTCGCAGAAGCAGTGGTACAGCAAGACCCGCTACGGCTACGCCCGAGGCGGCGAACCCGTGCATTTCGTGGCGAACATCCGGCGCTACTACGACATCCTGACCTGGGTCACGCAGCCGCAGCTCGAAGGCAACCAGGTGGCCGAGGGCAACCTGCACGTGCCGGGTGTCGACAAGAGCAAGCCGAACCAGGAAACCCCGCCGCTCTGAAAGCCCCACACAATCGCTGATGCTGTGATGAACCTGTGGCGAGGGAGCTTGCTCCCGCTCGGTTGCGTAGCAACCGCAAAAATTTGGGGCCGCTTCGCAGCCCAGCGGGAGCAAGCTCCCTCGCCACAATGGATCCGGCAAGCTTAAAGGAGTCGCCACACAGAGTGTGGCGATGGATCAAGCCTTAGCAGCCGCCAGGATCAGCGCTTTCATTTCCGAGACCGCCGACTTGAACCCGACGAACAGCGCATGGGCCACCAGCGCATGGCCGATGTTCAGTTCATTGATGCCCTTGATGGCCGCGACGGCCTCGACGTTGTGGTAGTGCAGGCCGTGGCCGGCGTTGACGATCAGGCCCTGGGCCAGGCCGAAGGTGACGCCATCGGCCACCCGCCGCAGCTCATCGGCCACGGCGGACGGGGTTTCGGCGTCGGCATAGCGACCAGTGTGCAGTTCGATGGCCGGGGCGCCGACACGTCGGGAGGCTTCGATCTGCCGCTCGTCGGCGTCGATAAACAACGATACCTCGGCACCGGTCTTCGCCAGCCGCTCTACCGCCGCCTTGATCCGCGCTTCCTGCCCCGCCACGTCCAGGCCGCCTTCGGTGGTTAGTTCCTGGCGCGTCTCAGGCACCAGGCAGATGTGCGCCGGGCGGATGCGCTCGGCGAACGCCATCATTTCCTCGGTCACGCCCATCTCGAAATTCATGCGGGTTTGCAGCACATCCTTGAGCAGCAGTACGTCGCGCTCCTGGATATGCCGGCGATCCTCACGCAGGTGCACGGTGATGCCGTCGGCGCCCGCCTCTTCGGCGTCCAGTGCGGCCTTGACCGGGTCAGGGTAGCGCGTGCCCCGGGCCTGGCGGAGGGTGGCGACATGGTCGATGTTCACGCCGAGAAGAATGCGTTGGCTGGTGCTCACGAAAAAGCGCTCCTGAATGGGCAAATGGACGGCCCACAGCATACGGGTTGATCAAGGCTTGCGAAACAACTCGCGACTGACCAGCGGTTTGCCACCCAGGTGAACCGCCAGGGCCTGGCGCATCAGACGCTTGGCCGCCGACAAGGCGCCTGGCGCGGTCCAATCGGCTTCGGCCATGGCCAACAGTTCGGCGCCGTTGAACAAGCCCGGTTGCAACAGGTAGACCTGCTCGAGGCCGGCATCCACTTGCAAGCGGTACAGGCCGTCGGCCGCGATGGGCGCGCCATGCAGGTCGGTGTCCAGGGCAAAACCATAGCCGAGGTCATCCAGCAGCCGCCATTCGAACGAGCGCAGCAACGGCTCCAGGGGACGGCCTTCGGCCAGGGCTTGCAGCGTGGCGGCGTAATGGTCGAAAACAGCCGGGTGAGGGTCTTCGGCAGGCAGCAGGCGGATCAGCAGCTCATTGAGGTACATGCCACTGAACAACGCTTCGCCGTTGAGCCAGGCGGCGATGCCGTTGCTTTCCATGCGCCCGACATTCTTCAGCTCGCCGCGCCCACGCAATTCGACCTCCAGCGGCACGAACGGCCGCGCCAGCGTCCCGGCCTTGCCCCGAGCCCCACGCAACACCGCCCGCAGCCGCCCTTGCGGCGTGAGGAAGTCCACCAGGGCGCTGCTTTCGCGGTAGGCGCGCGAATGCAGGACGTAGGCGGATTGGGCGATGGGTTGGGTGGGCGACATCAGGAGCCTGAGTATCAAAAGATATCAATGGTTGAGGGGAACCATGTGGCGAGGGAGCTTGCTCCCGCTGGGCTGCGAAGCAGCCCCAAAACCAGTGGCTTCGTTCAGCCAGACACACCGCATTGCCTGATTTCACGACTGCTTCGCAGCCGAGCGGGAGCAAGCTCCCTCGCCACAAGAGCCCGCCCGCATGAACTGGGGGTTACAGGTCGCCGTAACCCAACGAACGCAACGCCCGCTCGTCGTCCGACCAACCGCCCTTCACCTTGACCCACAGGTTGAGCATGATCTTGGAGTCGAACAGCAGCTCCATGTCCTTGCGCGCCTCGGTACCGATGCGCTTGATGCGCTCGCCCTTGTCGCCAATGATGATTTTCTTCTGGCCGTCACGTTCGACGAGGATCAAGGCGTGGATGTGCAGGGTCTTGCCTTGCTGCTTGAACTCTTCGATCTCGACGGTGATCTGGTACGGCAGCTCGGCGCCCATCTGGCGCATGATTTTCTCGCGCACCAGCTCGGCGGCCAGGAAACGGCTGCTGCGGTCGGTGATCTGGTCTTCCGGGAAGAAGTGATCGTTTTCCGGCAGGTGTTCGGCGATCACCCGCTCCAGCGCGTCGAGGTTATGGCCATGCTGGGCCGAGATCGGGATGATCTGGGCGTTGGGCAGCTGTTCCTGCAACCAGGTCAGGTGCGGCATCAGCTCGGCCTTGTCCTCGATGCGATCGGTCTTGTTCAGCGCCACGATCAAGGGACCGGTCACGTACTGGACGCGTTCGAGGACCATCTGGTCTTCTTCGGTCCACTTGGTGCGGTCGACCACGAAGATCACCACGTCGACGTCTTTCAACGCCGCCGACGCCGTTTTGTTCATGTAGCGGTTCAACGCCTTCTCGCCGCCCTTGTGCATGCCAGGGGTGTCGACGTAGATCGCCTGCACGGCGCCTTCGGTCTTGATGCCCAGCATGTTGTGGCGGGTGGTCTGGGGCTTGCGCGAGGTGATCGCCAGCTTCTGCCCGAGGATGTGGTTCAGCAATGTGGACTTGCCCACGTTCGGCCGGCCAACAATGGCGACATAGCCGCAACGGGTCAGGGTTGTATCAGTCATTGCCATTCTCCACGCCCAGGGCAATCAGTGCTGCGGCGGCCGCTACCTGTTCGGCAATACGACGACTCACACCCTGGCCTCGGCTTTTTTCATTCAGTAAGACAACTTCGCATTCGACGAAGAAGGTTCGGCAATGCGGCTCACCCTGGATATCCACGACTTCGTAGCGCGGCAGCTCGCAACTGCGCGACTGCAGAAACTCCTGCAGGCGCGTCTTCGGGTCCTTGTTGGTGTCCACCAGCGTCAGGCTGTCGATCTCGGAGGTCAGCCAGGCCAGCACGCGCTCGCGAGCCTTTTCCATGCCGGCGTCCAGGTAGATCGCGCCAATCAACGCTTCCAGGGCATCGGCGAGGATCGACTCGCGGCGAAAACCACCACTTTTCAACTCACCGGAACCCAGGCGCAGGTAGTCACCCAAGTCGAAACCACGGGCCAGCACGGCCAGGGTCTCACCTTTTACCAGGCGCGCGCGCAAACGCGACAACTGGCCTTCACGGGCCAGCGGGAAGCGCTCGAACAGCGCCTCGCCGGCGACGAAGTTGAGGATCGCATCACCGAGGAATTCCAGGCGCTCATTGTTGCGACCGGCAAAACTGCGGTGAGTGAGGGCCAGGAGCATCAACTCCGGATCCTTGAAGGTATAGCCGAGCTGGCGCTCGAGACGGCTTAGAGAAACGCTCACGGTTTACCCACGTAGAGTTCGTGGCTGGATTCCACTGCCAGGTCGGCAAAGCGCCGTTGGCTTGGGACAATTAACGCTGTGTTCAAAAATAACGTCCTGACTATCGTTGGCTTCAAGCTTTCGGGCAGCCTTATGCAGGCTCCAGAAATGCATTCGGCGCTGTGTTCAACAGCGCCGTGTGGGATTACTTGATCAGGCCAACCCGCGAGAAATTCGGCAGGTGGCTGAGTTTGGGTTCCGGCCAGCTCATCCAGACTGCAAAGGCCTTGCCGACGATATTGCGGTCGGGGACCATGCCCAGCAGGTCCTTGGGAATGTTCGGATCATCCCAGTACCGGCTGTCGTTGGAGTTGTCGCGGTTGTCACCCATCATGAAATAGTGCCCCGCCGGGACGGTCCACGAATGGTCCGGCGTCGCGCGGTAGCGGCTCATTTCCTTGCGGATCAGGTGCTCGACCGCGCCGAGTTTTTCCTTGTACAGCTCGGCGCTGCCCAAGGTGCCCGGCTCGGAGCCGAGCAACTGTTCGGCCACCGATTCGCCGTTGACGAACAGGCGCTTGTCGGCGGTGTAGCGGATCGTGTCGCCTGGCAGGCCGACCACCCGCTTGATGTAGTTGACGTTCGGGTCGCTCGGGAAGCGGAACACCATCACATCGCCGCGTTGCGGGTCACCCACCTCGATGACCTTCTTGTCGATCACCGGCAGGCGGATCCCGTAGGAAAACTTGTTTACCAGGATGAAGTCGCCCACGTCCAGGGTCGGCTTCATCGAGCCAGACGGGATCTGGAACGGTTCCACCAGGAACGAACGCAGCACCAGCACAATGAACAGCACCGGGAAGAACGACTTGCCGTATTCGACCAGCAGCGGTTCCTTGTTGAGTTTCTCGACCACCACACCGTCAGGCTGGCTGACGCTGCCCTGATAAGAGGCAATGGCCGCCCGGCGCCGGGGCGCCAGGAACAACAGATCAAGCAACGCCAACAAGCCGCAGACAAACACGGCGATAACCAGCAACAGCGGGAAATTTAGCGACATAGGACCTAACTATTCCAACCTGAGCACTGCAAGGAAGGCTTCCTGTGGAATTTCCACGTTACCGACCTGCTTCATGCGTTTTTTACCGGCCTTTTGCTTTTCCAACAGCTTGCGCTTACGGCTGACGTCGCCACCGTAGCACTTGGCCAATACGTTCTTTCTGAGCGCCTTGACGGTTGTACGCGCCACAATCTGCCCGCCAATGGCGGCCTGGATTGCCACGTCGAACATCTGCCGCGGAATCAGTTCCTTCATCTTCTCGGTCAATGCACGACCTTTGTAGTGCGCGTTGTCACGGTGCACGATCAATGCCAGGGCATCGACTTTCTCACCGTTGATCAGCACATCCAGCTTCACCAGATTAGCCGATTGGTAACGATCGAAATGATAGTCCAGCGAAGCATAGCCGCGACTGGTGGATTTCAGGCGATCGAAGAAGTCCAGCACCACTTCGTTCATCGGCAGGTCGTAGGTCACCTGGACCTGCGAACCGAGGAACAGCATGTCGTGCTGCACGCCACGCTTTTCAATGCACAGGGTAATGACGTTACCCAGGTGCTCCTGAGGCACAAGGATGTTGGCCCGCACGATCGGCTCACGCATGTCCTCGATCGCCGACAGGTCCGGAAGCTTGGACGGGTTGTCGACGTAGATGGTTTCACCGTTCTTGAGCAACAGCTCGAAAATCACCGTCGGGGCCGTGGTGATAAGGTCCAGGTCGTATTCGCGCTCCAGGCGCTCCTGGATGATCTCCATGTGCAGCATGCCCAGGAACCCGCAACGGAAGCCGAAGCCCAGGGCGTCGGAGCTTTCCGGGGTGTATTGCAGGGACGAGTCGTTCAGGGTCAGCTTCTGGAGGGCTTCGCGGAAATCCTCGAAGTCGTCGGAGCTGACCGGGAACAGACCGGCATAGACCTGGGGCTGGATACGCTTGAAGCCGGGCAGCACATCGACGTCGGGGGTGGAACTCAAGGTCAGGGTGTCGCCGACCGGCGCCCCGTGGATGTCCTTGATGCCGGCGATGATGAAGCCCACTTCACCGGCCTTGAGGTCGGTGGTAGCGGTGTGTTTCGGGTTGAATACGCCGACGCTGTCCACCAGGTGGATCTTGCCGGTGGACTTGACCAGGATCTTGTCGCCCTTCTTCACGCGGCCTTGGCGCACGCGAACCAGGGAGACCACGCCCAGGTAGTTGTCGAACCAGGAGTCGATGATCAGCGCTTGCAGCGGATCTTCGATGTTGCCGGTCGGCGCGGGAATGGTGGCTACCAGGCGCTCGAGCACTTCGTCCACGCCCAGGCCGGTCTTGGCACTGCACGTCACGGCGTCGGTGGCATCGATGCCGATGACTTTCTCGATTTCTTCCTTCACACGGTCCGGATCGGCTTGGGGCAAGTCGATCTTGTTCAGCACCGGCATGACTTCCAGGCCCTGCTCGATGGCCGTGTAGCAGTTGGCGACCGACTGTGCCTCGACGCCCTGGCCGGCATCGACCACCAGCAGCGCACCTTCACAGGCCGCCAGCGACCGGCTGACTTCATAGGTGAAGTCAACGTGGCCGGGGGTATCGATGAAGTTCAGTTGATAGGTGATGCCGTCGCGAGCCTTGTAATGAAGGGTAACGCTGTGGGCCTTGATGGTGATCCCGCGCTCACGCTCGAGGTCCATGGAATCGAGCACCTGGGCTTCCATTTCACGCTCGGCCAGGCCGCCGCAGATCTGGATGAAGCGATCGGCCAGCGTCGACTTGCCATGGTCAATGTGGGCGATGATGGAGAAATTGCGGATATGACTCAAATCACTCACGGGTCAACACTCAAAAAGGCTGCAGGCATAGCCCGCCGAAAAATAGCCGGCGATTGTACCTGATAGACCGCGCGAGCGTCACGTTCGCCTGTCGATGGCAACATGTGGCGAGGGAGCAAGCTCCCTCGCCACAGAAGCCCGCTCGCCTTGAGTTTGAATCAACCCGCCCGGCGCAGCAGCCAGAGCCCGGCCAGGGCACACACGCCGGCCGGCACCAGCACCGCGAACAGCGGCGAGAAGCCGAACACCAGGCTCGACGGCCCGAGCAGGTCCTGGGCGATGCGGAAGGTGAAGCCCACCAGCACACCGGTAAACACCCGCTGACCAAGGGTCACCGAGCGCAACGGGCCGAAGATGAAGGAAATCGCCATCAACACCAGCGCGGCGGTCACCAGCGGCTGCAACACCTTGACCCAAAAAGCCAGCCAGTAGCGGCCGTTGTTCAGGCCCTGGTCGGCCAGGTAGTGGATATAGCCCCACAAGCCGGTGATCGACAGGGATTCAGGCGCCATCACCACGGTACTGAGCAATTGCGGGCTGATGGACACGTCCCAGCGCTCTTGCGCCGCGGCAACCACTTCGGTGCGCTTGTCGTGGAACAGGGTGGTGGTGACGTCGCTCAGTTGCCAGTGGTCCTCGGCAAAGTTGGCCTTCTTGGCAAAGCTCGACGAAAGCATGTGCCGCTGGTCGTCGAACCGGTAGCGGGTCACGCCATAGAGGATGCCGTTGGGCTGCACCGAGTTGATATGGATGAACTCGTCGCCCTGGCGGTGCCACAGGCCGTGCTTGGCGCTTTGCGCATCGCCGCCGCCCTGGGCCAGGGAGCGATTGGCCTGGGCCGTGTTCTCGGTGGCAGGGGCAATGTACTCGCCGATCAGCACCCCCACCAGCATCAGCACCAGCATCGGCTTCATCACCGCCCAGACGATCCGACCGATGGATACGCCGGCGGCGCGCATGATGGTCAGCTCGCTGTTGCTGGCCAGGCTGCCCAGGCCGATCAGGCAACCGATCAGCGCGGCCATCGGCAGCATGTCGTAGAGCCGGCGCGGCGCGGTCAGCAGCACGTAGCTGGCCACGTCTACCAGGGTGTAGGTATCGCTGACGTCGCTCATCTCGTCGATGAACGCAAACAGGGTCGCCAGGCCAAGGATGATCCCCAGTACCGCGAGGATCGCCATGAACACGCTGCTGCCGATGTAGCGGTCGAGTTTAACCACGGGCCACCTCCAGCGCGCTGCGACGACTGGCCAGCTTCAGGCGCAAAGGCTCCCAATAGAGCAGCGCCAGGCCAATGGCCAGGAATATCCCATGCACCCACCACAGACCCAGCGTCGGCGGGATCTTGCCTTTCTCCAGGGCACTGCGGGCGGAAATCAGGATGGTCAGGTAAGCCATATACAGGAGAATCGCCGGCAGCAGCTTGAGGAAACGACCCTGGCGTGGGTTGACCCGCGCCAACGGGACCGCCATGAGGGTCACGATAAACACCAGCAGCGGCAGCGACAGGCGCCATTGCAGCTCGGTACGGGCGCGAATGTCATCGCTGCCCAGCAGGCTGGCGGTGGGCATTGCATCGCGGTCGGTGACTTCTTCGCTGACTTCGGGCTTGGGCAGCAACACGCCATAGGTGTCGTACTTCACGGCCCGGTAGTCGGCCTG
This sequence comes from Pseudomonas sp. P97.38, assembly GCF_001269745.1. NCBI lineage: Bacteria > Pseudomonadati > Pseudomonadota > Gammaproteobacteria > Pseudomonadales > Pseudomonadaceae > Pseudomonas > Pseudomonas sp. P97.38. The sequence goes on along the minus strand of NZ_LHVJ01000025.1, from coordinate 211,695 downwards.
CCCCGGTTTGCCGTCGTAGCGGTAGCCGTTTTCCAGGATCAGGTAGCGATTGCCCTCGGGGCTGATCTGCTGCTTGCCCTTCTCGGCCACCAGCACGGAAATGCCGCGGTCCTTGCTACCGTCGGCAGACAGGTTCTTTTGCGTGATGAAGACGCCGGCCAGGTTGATCCGGTCGTCCGACAGCTGTTCGGTGTAGGTGACCCGCGTCCCGTCGCGCAGCGCCTGGAAGCGCCCCGGCACCAGGGTGTCGAATTCGGTCATCGCGTCCTGCTGGTTGATCAGCAACTGGAACTGGTTGGCGCCCTGGGGCGACAGGCTCAGGCTCAGCCACGCCACCAACAGCGCGACCACCGTGGCCGGGAAAAGCGTCATGCGAAACAGGCGTTGCTGGCTCATGCCGGTGGCCGACAGCACGGTCATCTCGCTGTCCAGGTACAGGCGGCCGTAGGCCAGCAGGATACCGAGGAACAAGCCCAGCGGCAGGATCAGTTGCAGGAAGCCCGGCAGGCGGAACCCCATGATCAGGAACAGGGAGCCCGGGTCCAGGGCACCGGAAGCCGCCTGGGCAAGGTATTTGATGAAGCGCCCGCTCATGATGATGACCAGCAGCACGGCGCTGACCGCGCTCAGGGTCAGCAGGACTTCACGGGATAGATAACGAAAGACGATCACACCAGACACTCCAGGATTGTCAGGCTAGGGTTTGCACGAAAAGTGCCTGCGCGACTTTTCAGACAAAAACCTAAGGTGGCCAAACAAGCGAACAGATCGAGCCGGCCCACCACAGCGCGCCGCCGAAAAAAGAGCCGCATTATCCTGTGATTGGAGGCGCCTGTCACTTCGCACGCTTTAAGCCGCTGCTTAAAGCCGTGAAGTTAGCGTCGCCGAGGGTTGTCAGGCTCGGGCGCCGGGGTTCAAACTGCGGCCTTTGTCGCCGGCGCGACCGTGACTGCTTCACTCAGGACGGGTGGCGAGCGAGCTTGCTCCCTCGCCACAGTCAGCGCCTGGCATCTTGACCAATCACTCAGGGATCCGGACATGGAACTGGTTGTAAAAAGCGTCAGCCCAGAAACGTTGAAAACCGCCACGCTGGTGGTTGCCGTCGGCGAAAACCGCAAGCTCGGCGTCGTCGCCACCCAGCTCGACGCCCTGAGTGGCGGCGCCCTCTCGGCGGTGCTCAAGCGCGGCGACCTGGCCGGCAAGGTCGGCCAGAGCCTGTTGCTGCACAGCCTGCCCAACCTCAAGGCCGAGCGCGTGCTGCTGGTGGGCGTGGGCAAGGACACCGAGCTGGGCGACCGTCCCTTCCGCAAGATCATTGCCGCAGCGCTGGGCACCCTCAAGGGCCTGGGCGGCGGCGAAGCCACCCTGGCGCTGGACGAACTGGTGGTCAAGGGCCGCGACAGCTACGGCAAGAACCGCCTGCTGGCCGAGACCCTGGTGGACGGCGACTATCAGTTCGAGCGCTTCAAGAGCCAGAAGGCCGAACCTCGCGCCCTGAAAAAAATCACCCTGCTGACCATCAAGGCTGCCCAGGCCGAGGTCCAGCGCGCCGTGACCCACGCCACCGCGATCGCCAACGGCATGGCCTTCACCCGCGATCTGGGCAACCTGCCGCCGAACATCTGCCACCCGACGTTCCTCGGCGAACAGGCCAAGGCCCTGGGCAAGGAATACAAGGCCCTGAAGGTCGAAGTCTTCGACGAGAAGAAGATCAAGGACCTGGGCATGGGTTCGTTCTACGCCGTCGGCCAGGGCAGCGCCCAGCCGCCGCGCCTGATCGTCATGCAATACAACGGCGGCAAGAAATCCGAGAAGCCTTACGCGCTGGTCGGCAAGGGCATCACTTTCGACACCGGCGGCATCAGCCTCAAGCCGGGCGCCGGCATGGATGAGATGAAGTACGACATGGGCGGCGCCGCCAGTGTGTTCGGCACCCTGCGCGCCGTGCTCGAACTGCAACTGCCGATCAACCTGGTGTGCATCCTGGCCTGCGCCGAGAACATGCCGAGCGGCACCGCTTCGCGCCCAGGCGACATCGTCACGACAATGAGCGGCCAGACCGTCGAGATCCTCAACACCGACGCCGAAGGCCGCCTGGTGCTGTGTGACGCCCTCACCTACTCCGAGCGCTTCAAGCCGCAGGCGGTGATCGACATCGCGACCCTGACCGGCGCCTGCGTCGTCGCCCTCGGCGCCCATACTTCCGGGCTTCTGGGCAACAACGACGAGCTGATCGGCCAACTGCTCAATGCCGGCCAACTGGCCGACGACCGCGCCTGGCAACTGCCGCTGTTCGATGAGTACCAGGAACAACTGGACAGCCCGTTCGCCGACATCGCCAACATCGGTGGCCCGAAAGCCGGGACCATCACCGCAGCGTGTTTCCTCTCGCGCTTCACCAAGAACCTGAACTGGGCGCACCTGGACATCGCCGGCACGGCCTGGACCAGCGGCGGCAAGGACAAGGGCGCCACCGGTCGTCCAGTGCCCCTGCTGACCCAGTACCTGCTGGACCGCGCCAAGGCCTGACACCAATGACCGTCGCCGGCGTTGCCCACGGGTGACGCCGGCGGCGGCTCAGGAACCGCAATGACCAAAGTCGATTTCTACATCCTGCCCAGTGCCGATCCGTCGGCACGGCTGGATTTCGCCTGCAAGCTCACGGAAAAGGCCTGGCGCATGGGGCATCGCATCTACCTGCATTGCAGCGATGCCGCCCAGCGCGACGACCTCGATGCGCGCCTGTGGGCCTTCAAAGGCGAAAGCTTCGTGCCCCACGGCCCGGCCGAGAGCGAGCCCGAAGGGCTGATCGTCCTGGGGTTGGGGACCGATTGCGGCCAGCACCAGGACCTGCTGGTCAACCTCGACCTGAAAGTACCGGCCTTCGCCTCGCGCTTCGCCCGGGTGGCGGAAGTGGTGGTGGAAGACCCGGCCATCCGACAAGCCGCGCGGGAGAGTTTCCGTTTCTACCGCGAACAGGGCTATCCTCTGCAAGACCACCGTTTACAGCGACTCTGAGCCTACGATGGACACGCCAAAACCACCGCAAAAGCCCGCGCACCTGCTGGATGACCTCGAGTCGATCCGCCAATTGCTCGGCGACGACAACCTGCAGCCGCCATTGTTGACCGACACGGTCGTGCATGAACCTGCGCACGAAGAACAGATCCCGCTGCTGTTCGACCCGATCAACGGCCAACCCGAACCCCAGCCCGCTGCCAAGGCCGAGCCCAAGGGGCCTGATGCCTTGCTGCACCTGGACAGCGAACTGCGCGCCGCCGCGCAACTGATCCTGCAAGACGTCATCGACGACTTCGCCCCGCACATCGAGACCGAGCTCAAACGTCGCCTGGATGCCAGGATGGAGCGGCTGCTCGCCGCAGCTACAAGCGCCAAGCTTTAAGCCGCAAGTAAAAGCAAAAGCAAAAGCCAGCTTCTCCTCTTGCAGCTTGCAGCTTATAGCTTGCCTCTGCCCGCAGGGCTATACTTGCCGGCTTTTCCTGAATAAATGCCAATAGGGTCCCGCCGCGCATGGATAAGACCTACCAGCCGCACGCCATTGAAACTTCCTGGTACAACACCTGGGAGTCCGAGAATTATTTCGCTCCGCAAGGCGCGGGCGATTCCTACACCATCATGATCCCGCCGCCGAACGTCACCGGCAGCCTGCACATGGGCCACGGTTTCAACAACGCGATCATGGACGCCCTGATCCGTTTCCGTCGCATGCAGGGGCGCAACACCCTGTGGCAGCCGGGCACCGACCACGCCGGTATCGCCACGCAGATGCTGGTGGAGCGCCGCCTCGAAGCCCAGGGCCAGAATCGCCATGACCTGGGCCGCGAAAAATTCCTCGAGAAGGTCTGGGAATGGAAGGATGAGTCCGGTGGCAACATCAGCCGCCAGATCCGCCGCCTCGGCTCGTCCGTGGACTGGAGCCGCGAGCGCTTCACCATGGACGACGGCCTCTCGGAAGCGGTGAAGGAAGCCTTCGTGCGCTTGCACGAGGACGGGCTGATCTATCGCGGCAAGCGCCTGGTCAACTGGGACACCAAGCTGCACACCGCCATTTCCGACCTCGAAGTGGAGAACCATGACGAGAAAGGTTTCCTGTGGAACCTGAAGTACCCATTGGCCGACGGCGCGAAGACCGCCGAAGGCAAGGATTACCTGATCGTCGCCACCACCCGTCCGGAAACCATGCTGGGCGACTCGGCCGTGGCGGTGAACCCGAACGACGAGCGCTACAAGGCCCTGATCGGCCAGTTCGTGGAACTGCCTCTGGTCGGCCGTCGCATCCCGATCATCGGTGACGATTACTGCGACCCCGAGTTCGGCACCGGCTGCGTGAAGATCACCCCGGCCCACGACTTCAACGACTACGAAGTCGGCAAGCGCCACAACCTGCCGCTGCTCAATATCTTCGACAAGAACGCCAACGTCCTGCCGGCTGCCCAGGTGTTCAACCTCGACGGCACGTTGAACGAAAGCATCAACGGCCAGATCCCGGCCGAATACGCCGGCCTCGACCGCTTCGAAGCGCGCAAGCAGATCGTCGCGGCCTTCGAAGCCGCCGGCCTGCTGGTCAGCGTCGACGATCACGCCCTGAAGGTGCCCAAAGGCGACCGCTCCGGCACCGTCATCGAGCCGTGGCTGACCGACCAGTGGTACGTGTCCACCAAGCCTTTGGCCGAGCCGGCGATTGCCGCGGTCGAAGACGGTCGTATCCAGTTCGTGCCCAAGCAATACGAAAACATGTACTTCTCGTGGATGCGTGACATCCAGGATTGGTGCATCAGCCGCCAGCTGTGGTGGGGCCACCGTATTCCGGCCTGGTATGACGAGTCGGGCAAGGTCTATGTCGGCCGCGACGAAGCCGAGGTGCGCGCCAAGCACAACCTCGGGCCGGACGTGGCCCTGCAACAGGACAACGACGTCCTCGACACCTGGTTCAGCTCGGGCCTGTGGACGTTCTCGACCCTGGGCTGGCCGCAGCAGACCGAGTTCCTGAAGAAATTCCACTCCACCGACGTGCTGGTCACCGGCTTCGACATCATTTTCTTCTGGGTTGCCCGGATGATCATGCTGACCATGCACCTGGTGAAGAACGAGGACGGCACGCCGCAGGTGCCGTTCAAGACGGTCTACGTCCACGGCCTGGTGCGCGATGGCCAGGGCCAGAAGATGTCCAAGTCCAAGGGCAACGTCCTGGACCCATTGGACATCATCGACGGCATCGACCTGGAAGCGCTGGTGGAGAAACGCACCACCGGCCTGATGCAGCCGACTCCAAAACTGCTGAAGAAAATCGAGAAGCAGACCCGCGAAGAATTCCCGGACGGCATCGCCAGCTTCGGCACCGACGCGATGCGCTTCACCTTCTGCTCCCTGGCGTCCACCGGCCGCGACATCAAGTTCGACATGGGCCGCGTCGAAGGCTATCGCAACTTCTGCAACAAGATCTGGAACGCCGCGCGCTACGTGCTGGATAAGGGCGAAGACTGCGGCCAGAACGGCGAAGCCTATGAGCTGACCCTGGCCGATCGCTGGATCATTTCGCAGCTGCAACGCACCGAAGCCGAAGTGACCCGCCAGTTGGAACAGTTCCGCTTCGACCTGGCCGCGCAGGCCCTGTACGAGTTCATCTGGAACCAGTACTGCGACTGGTACCTGGAACTGTCCAAGCCAGTGCTGTGGGACGAGAACGCACCGATCGAGCGCCAGCGCGGCACCCGTCGCACCCTGGTGCGCGTGCTGGAAGTGGCGTTGCGCCTGGCGCATCCGTTCATGCCGTTCATCACCGAGGAAATCTGGCAGCGCGTCGCACCGCTGGCCGGCGCCGAAGGCAAGACGATCATGCTGCAACCTTGGCCGGTGGCCAATGAAACCCGCATCGATCCAGCGGCCGAAGATGACATCGAGTGGCTCAAGACCTTCATGCTGGGCCTGCGCAACATCCGCGCCGAAATGAACATCGGTCCGGGCAAGCCGCTGACTTTGTTCCTGAACAACGCCAACGCCGAAGACCTGCGCCGCCTCAATGAGAACGAAGCGCTGCTCAAGAAACTGGCGAAGCTCGAATCGGTGACCGTTCTGGCCGCCGGCGAAGAAGCGCCCCTGTCGGCCACCGCCCTGGTCGGCGAGATGGAAGTGCTGGTGCCAATGGCCGGCCTGATCGACAAGGCTGCCGAACTGGCGCGCCTGGACAAGGAAATCGGCCGTCTCAAGGGCGAAGTGCAGCGCGTCGGCGGCAAGCTGTCCAACGCCGGCTTCGTCGACAAGGCCCCGGCCGACGTCATCGAGAAGGAGCGGGCCAAACTGGCCGAGGCCGAACAGGCCTTGGGCAAGCTGGCCGAACAGCACGCGCGGATTGCCAGCCTGTAACGGCGGTTCGCTATGAAAAGGGAGGTCCTATCGGACCTCTTTTTTTATGCCCGGCACTTTCTATCAGACGATGAAGATTCATTGTGGGAGCGGGCTTGCCCGCGAAAGCGCTGGATTAGACCGCCCATTGGCTAACTGACACACCGCCTTCGCGAGCAAGCCCGCTCCCACATTTAATCGGCGCAAGCCTCAAGACCAGGCTGGATGTGGGACAATGCCCGCCACTTTTTGAGCCATCCCCGAATCGACTCGCCCATGACCGCCCCTCGCACGCCCAAACCCGCCCGCCAGAAACCCAAGCCCGCCACCGAGGCCAAGACCGTGGCACCACGGGAGAAGGCCAGCCTGCACCCGCGCAACCGCCACCAGGGCCGTTATGACTTTGCGGCGCTGATCAAGTCCACGCCGGAGTTGGCCAGGTTCGTGATCATCAACCCCTACGGCAAAGAGAGCATCGACTTCGCCAGCCCCGAAGCCGTGCGGGTGTTCAACCGGGCGCTGCTCAAGTCCTTCTATGGCATCGCCCATTGGGATATCCCGGCCGACTACCTGTGCCCGCCGGTGCCCGGGCGGGCGGACTATGTGCATTTCCTGGCCGACCTGCTGGCCAGCCACAACGACGGCGAAATCCCCCGTGGGGCAGCGGTGAAGGTGCTGGACATCGGCACCGGCGCCAACTGCATCTATCCGCTGGTCGGCTACAGCGATTATCGCTGGCATTTCCTCGGCTCGGAGATCGACCCCACGGCCATCGCCTCGGCCAAGGCCATCGTGCAATCCAACGGTTTGAACAAGGTCATCGGGTTGCGCCAGCAAGCCAACCGCAAGCAGATCCTGCTGGGCCTGCTGGAGGCCAGCGAGCGGTTCGACCTGACGATGTGTAATCCACCGTTCCACGCCTCCCTGGAGGAAGCCACCCGCGGCAGCCAGCGCAAATGGCGAGCACTGGGCAAGGCCGACCCCAAGCGCAAGTTGCCCGTGCTGAACTTTGGCGGCCAGGCGGCGGAGTTGTGGTGCGAAGGTGGGGAAGCGCGTTTCGTCACGCAACTGATCAGCGAAAGCGCCCAAGTGGCCGGGCAGGTGCTGTGGTTCAGCACCCTGGTGTCGAAGGCGTCGAACCTGCCGGCGATCCAGGCCGCGCTGAAAAAGGCCGGCGCGCGGCACAGCCAGGTGGTGGAAATGTCCCAAGGGCAGAAACAGAGCCGCTTCGTGGCCTGGACGTTCCAGGACGAGGCGCAACAACAGGCCTGGCGCCAGGCGCACTGGGTCCGCAAGGATTGAATCGGCTGGGCGCTCACTCCTGTGGCGAGGGAGCTTGCTCCCGCTGGGCGGCACAGCAACCCCAAGACCTGGCACATCGGTGAATCAGGCAGACCAGATTCAGCGTGCCTTGGGGTCGCTGCGCAACGCAGCGGGAACAAGCTCCCTCGCCACAAAAGCCTCGCTATGACGCTTTGGCAAAGGGATTTATCCCCTCGCCGCAGACCACTTTTGCGAGGCAATAAAAAACCGTGCCCGGATCGCTCCTTGGCACGGTTCTACTTGCAGCGGTCTTACTTGTTGACCGCGTCGGTCAGGCCTTTGGCCACAACCAGCTTGATCACTTTCTTGGCAGCGATTTCGATGGCAGCGCCAGTCGAAGGGTTGCGGCCGGTACGGGCAGGACGCTCGGTGACTTTCAGCTTGCCAACGCCTGGCAGAGTGATTTCGCCGCCGTTTTCCAGCTGATCGGCAACGATTTGGCCCAGTTGGTCCAGCAGTGCACGCACGGTGGTTTTCGGCGCGTCTACGGCTTCAGCCAGATCAGCGATCAGTTGGTCTTTAGTAAGAGCCATGTAGTGTTCCTTCCCTATCAAATTCATATGGATTGCAGAGTGCAGTGTCAGCCATCGAGCCCGATCCATCTTGATCAGGCACCCTCGGCAATCACCGCGACGGATCGGGGTAATAGATGCCAAAAACCGGGTTTGGTTCGACCTGACAAATGCTGAATGCACGCTTAACGCAGTGACTTCGCGTAAGACCGGGCAAAACTAGCACAATGCCTTTGAAATATCCGCCTCTAGCTACCCATTTGGTCAGCTTTCTTGCGCTAAAACGGTAAAAAAATGCATATGGGCTGTCGGACGGCTCTGAAAGAGCCTTTGCCGGGTTCCAAAACCAGTGATTGCGGTACACTGAGCCCTTTTTCGGGGAGCGCGCCCTCCTCTCTTTCATCAGCCGAGAAATCCATGCCGATCCGTCATTGCATCGTCCACCTGATCGACAAGAAACCCGATGGCACCCCTGCCGTGCTCCATGCCCGCGACTCCGAGCTGAACGAGTCCACGGCCATCGAGAACATGCTCGCCGACCTCAACGAGAGCTACAACGCCAAGCAAGGCAAGGCCTGGGGCTTTTTCCACGCCGAGTCCGGGGCGCACCCCTTCAGCGGCTGGCTGAAGGAGTACCTGGACGGCGGCAAGGATTTCACCGCCTTCAGTCGCGTGGCGGTGGAGCACCTGCAAAAGCTGATGGAAGAATCCAACCTCTCGGTGGGCGGCCATGTGTTGTTCGCCCATTACCAGCAGGGCATGACCGATTACCTGGCGATCGCGTTGCTGCACCACAGCGAAGGCGTGGCCGTGACCGAGGAGCTGGACGTGACGCCCTCCCGCCACCTGGACCTCGGCCAACTGCACCTGGCGGCGCGGATCAACGTGTCGGAATGGCAGAACAACAAGCAGTCCAAGCAGTACATTTCCTTCATCAAGGGCAAGAACGGCAAGAAAGTCTCGGAGTACTTCCGCGACTTCATCGGCTGCCAGGAAGGCGTCGACGGCCCCGGTGAGACCCGCACCTTGCTCAAGGCCTTCAGTGATTTCGTCGAAAGCGAAGACCTGCCCGAAGACGATGCCCGGGAAAAGACCAAAACCCTGGTGGACTACGCCAGCAGCCAGGCCAAGCTCGGCGAACCGATGGGCCTGGAGGAACTGTCCGAGCTGATCGACGAAGAACGCCCCAAGGCCTTCTACGATCACATCCGCAACAAGGACTACGGCCTGTCACCGGAGATCCCGGCGGACAAGCGCACCCTCAACCAGTTCCGCCGATTCACCGGCCGCGCCGAAGGGCTGTCCATCAGCTTCGAAGCGCACTTGCTGGGCTCCAAGATCGAATACGACGAAGAAGCCGGCACATTGATCATCAAGGGGTTGCCGACGTCCCTGACGGACCAGCTGAAACGGCGAAATTGATGAGTCGGGCGGCCTGATATCCCATCAAGCCCGCTCCTGACCACCGGTCAGGACTGTCAAGGTCTACAGTATCGCCCTCCCTGGCAAATCCATTTTCATAGACGACAGCGCCTCGGCAGAAACACCGCCGAGGCCGTCCTCTGCCAGATTGCTTCAACAGATGGAGCCTATGGAAATGAACCCACTACGCCGCAGCCCTGTTCAACGTCGGCTGATCCAAATCGTCGGCCCGAGCCTGTTGTTCCTGCTCATCGGGACCTATGCCAGTTCCGCTTCAGCCGCGTCCTATTTGTGCAAGTACCATTCGATGCCGGGATTCGTCTTCGTAAAAAACCTCTTCGTGAGCGCATCCAGCACCCAGGACGCACTGACACTGGCCAGGGCGACCTTCAAACAAGAAAGCTTCTATGCCGACTACAACTGGATCACGTGCGAAATTCCTGTCAGCCCATGATCCAGCGCTGAACTGCCTGGGGCGCCGGGCTACTGAGCTGACAGCTTGAACCCCAGCCGCGGAAAGTGCACATGCACCACCCCGGCGCGCTCGTCCTCCCGACGCAGGATCAGCGTTTCCCGCCCGGCGAACACCAGCTCCCCCGCCACCGGATCGACACCGTAGTCGGTCGCGGCAATCGCCACCCGTTGCCCCAGGGCAAATCCGTTCGGCTCCTCGAACGACTCCTCCGGCAAGGCTGCCGGCGTTGCATTCCGGGCGACGTCGAGGGCCTGTTCGGCACTCATTTCGCTCGCTGCCCCATGGCCGAAGCCCAGCACCCGTGCCAGCCACGCCGACACCGCCGGATATGCATCCACCAACGGCGAGGTCACCGGGGTGCCCTTGAGGAACCACAGCGGATGGGCCATGGCGAAGTCGGCGATCGAGGGCTCCCCCAACAGGAAGTCGCCTTCCTCGCGCTGCAACTGCTGCTCGAGGCGCGCCATGATCGTTGGCCACTGATGCTTGGCCTGCTCGGCCGCCAGACGCGTGGCACTGCCGCCACTGAACAGTCCGGCACGATCGGCGATGAACGCCTTGATCGCCTCGGGCGACAACTTGGCGAAGCGCATGGCAATCGACTCGGGCTGGAACACCAGGCTCACCGCATGCTGGAACACCACCGAGTCGGCCCACGCGGCGAAAGATGCCGCGATCATTTCGCGGCCCTCGGGGAACAACGCCGGCGAAGCCTTTTCCTGCTCCAGCCGGCGAGCGATCAGGGACGTGTCGCAATAGACATCGGCGCCGACCTGCAACACAGGCGTCTTGCGGTAGCCCCCTGTCAATGCCGTGAGGTCAGGCTTGGGCATCATCGGCGGGATGTGCACCGAGCGCCAGGACAAGCCCTTGAACCCCAGCAACAGCCGGGCTTTCTCCGCGAAAGGAGACGTCGGGTAATGATGAAGGATCAGCTCTGACATAGAATTGGCCACTGCAGGAATGAGGGCTTGCAGCTTAGCGCGCCACGCAGAAGCAGCCTACTGGCCTGATGAAGGTGTATCAGCGCGGTTGATGCTGGCGACCAGGCATTCCTTGGCGCTTTTCCTGAGCTTCTTGATCAGCCGCTCCTGGCGCAGGGCCTCGCCCTTGTCGCGGCAGGCTTCGGTGTACACCAGCGCCACGGCCGGGCTGGACAGGAAGAAGCGCGCGCCCTTACCGCTTTGATGCTTGGCGAAACGCCGTACCGGGTCATCGCTGATGCCGCAGTACAACGCACCATTGGCCGCCCGCACCAGGTAGACGAACCAGGGCTTGCCCGGTTCGGTGGGGCCTTGTGCAGGCAACTCGGAAAGTTCGTTGGCGGTCGTCAAGGGATGTTCAACAGGTGCGCAAAAACAAACCGCGATCTTATCAGCGACTGGCCTGGAAGGCTCGCAACCCTTTGAGGGCCTGGGCCCGGACCGCATTGCGCACCAGTGGCGTCCAGCCCAGCAACAGGCCCTTGGCGCCCAGCGCCTGGCGGGACCAACGCCACAGGTCGAAACTGTCGTGATGCTCGCAGATCTTGCCATCGCGGAAAACGAAACGCGCCTGGATGTCGTTGATCACGATGTTGCCGGTCTGGCTGAACAGGTAGGTGGCCACCCAGTGGGCGCCGCCGGTGCGGTCATCGCTGCGCACGCTGTCGAAGGTCAGGGAAAAGTCCTTGGCCCGCGTGGTGAGCATGCGCCACATGTCGCCCGCGTCACGACCACGCAGCTCACCGAACGCCGGGTCACTGAACACCACGTCGTCGGTGTAGCAGGCGCTCATGGCTTCGGCGTCCAGTCGCTGGAAGGCCTGATAAAAACGGGTGATCAGGGCGTTGTGGGCATCACTCATGGACAGACTCCGGCATTCGTTTGAATAGAGGTGCACGATAATCTGCCTCGGCGACGAAGACTATCGTCATTCGCCATGAAAATGACATCAACGAAGCCCGGTGACCCGTTCGCTGCTGACGCCGACGTACCGCGCCCGGCCTGCGCCGATACCGGCGATCATCGCGCCCAGGCCCACCAGGCCGAAGATCCAGCCCAGGGCGTTCCAGCCGCCGGTCAGGTCATGGACCACGCCCACCGCGAACGGCCCCAGCGATGCCAGCGTGTAGCCGAAGCCCTGGGCCATGCTGGAAAGGTTCGCCGCCACGTGGGCGTCCCGCGAACGCAGGACGATCAGCGTCAGTGCCAGGCTGAACGTCGCGCCCTGCCCCAGGCCCAGCAGGATCGCCCAGCCCCACAAGCCTTCAATGGGCGCATAAAGGCAGCCGAACAGCCCGCCGAGGGTCATAGCCATGACGATCACGATGGCCAGCCGCTGGTCCTGGCCGCGCGTGGCCAGCCACGGAGCGGCCAGGGAGCTGACCAACTGGACGATGACCGAGCCGGACAGCACCAGGCCGGCCTGGGTCGGGCTCAGACCGCGCCCGATGAGGATCGACGGCAACCAGCCGAACACGATGTAGGCCAGGGACGATTGCAGGCCCATGTACAACGTCACCTGCCAGGCCAGCGGATCGCGCAACAGACCGCGGACCCGATACGCCACCTGGTGGGCGCCGTGCTTCTGACCCACTTGCGGCAGCCAGAAGACCGCGGCCAGCAGGGCCGGGACCGCCCAGAAGCCAAGGCCCAGGGCCCAGCGATGGTCCAGGTGTTCACTCAAGGGCACGGTGGCCCCGGCGGCCATCGCCGCTCCCAGGCACAGCGCCATGGTGTAGACGCCGGTCATGGTGCCGGCCTGCCTGGCGAAGTCACGCTTGACGATACCCGGCAGCAGCACGCCGATCACACCGATGCTGGCACCCGCCAAGAGGCTGCCGACGAACAATCCGACCTGACCGAACGAACTGCGCAAGACAATCCCCCCGGCCAGCGCCAGCAGGATCCCCAATACCACGCGCTCCGCCCCGAACCGCCGCGCCAGCACCGGCGCCAGCGGCGCGAACAGGCCCAGGCACAACACCGGCAGCGTCGTCAGCAGACCGGCCTGGGCCGCCGACAGCCCAAGGCTTGCGGACACCTCGCTGAGCAGCGGCGCCATGCTCGACAGCGCCGGACGCAGGTTCAGCGCCACCAGGATCAAGCCGAGCAGCAAAAGCCAAGGGCGGCGCACCAACGGATGGCTCCGTTGGGTCTGCTCGTCGTCGGCTTCGGCGTCGATCAGCATTTCTTCGAGGTCGCCAGCGCGTTTCGGCGCGGCCTGGGCAATAGGGTCAAGCGAATCGCGGGGCATGGAAAGCTCTGGATCAGGGTTCATTGATCAACCATCGACAGCGGGCTTGCCCCGTTGCGGATCAAGTCGGACAAGGATTGATGAGGAATGGTGCTGGGGCGCCGGTGGCGATTGCACACCCATCACGCTGGAAAAATAACGGTACAGCTCGCTGAGTGCCGGCCAGGCAGCGGTGAAAACACAAACCGAATTTTCTGACATGTTAGTCAGCTTCGTGTAGGGCGGCAACCGCCTAAGGTCATGGGGAGGGAAATGGAGCGAAATTTTCGATTGGTCAAAATTACCCTTTGAGGGTAATTTACTTCACAGGGTTCAGGGCTCTTATGGACAAGAACACACCTCATTACGATCTGGCGGTGATCCAGGCAGATGTCCGGCGGCTCAAAGGAAACGCATTCACCAGCACCGCCAAAAATACCGCACGGGCGCTCGGCTTGACGCTCGCCGACATGCAAGCGGTGATGGCCGGGCTCCAGCGCAGCCAGTTCTACAAGTCGATGACGACCTATGACAATCATCGGATCTGGCACGACGTCTATCACTTTCACTCACATGATTTGCAGCTTTACATCAAGGTGACGTATCGCCCGAGCGGCGGCCCACCGGTGGTTTCCTTCAAGGAGAAGAACGCATGAAAACCCAGCAGTGTTTCAGCTGTGGTGCCCCTCAGGGCATGTCGCATTTCGAAGGCCGTGGTGAAACCCTGGCCGTCAAGGGACTGGAACGTCGGGTCGACGATCTGTCTGGCTGGGAGTGCCAGATGTGCGGGGAAGTCGAGTACGACGCCGACTGTTCGCAACGTCATGACCGCGTGGGCGATGAGCTGGTCAATGCCGCCAGGAAGATGATCGGCGAAGAGTTGAAACGCGTTCGACGCAAATTGCATCTGTCGCAAAAGGAGGCGGTGGCGCTGTTGTCCGGCGGCGGTCACAACGCGTTTTCCCGTTATGAGCGCGGCGAGGTACTGCCACCCAAGGCATTGATGCTGCTGATGCGCCTGCTCGACCGTTACCCTCATCTGCTCGTCGATGCGAAGACGCTGGCGGAAGACGCCGACTTGAGGCAATTCAAGACAACGGTGCACAAGGAGCACGAAACCCTCACGGTGCCTTGAGCATCCGCTGCACAAACAATAAACCCGGAACAGCGTCCGGGTTTATCTCACTGCCCAAGGTCGATCAATGCAGGATCTGGCTCAGGAACAGCTTGGTGCGGTCGTTCTGAGGGTTGTCGAAAAAGTCGTTCGGCGCGGCCTGCTCGACGATCTCACCCTTGTCCATGAAGATCACGCGGTTGGCCACGGTGCGGGCGAAGCCCATTTCGTGGGTCACGCACAACATGGTCATGCCGTCTTCGGCCAAGCCGATCATGGTGTCGAGTACTTCCTTCACCATTTCCGGGTCGAGGGCCGAGGTAGGCTCGTCGAACAGCATGATCTTGGGCTTCATGCACAGGGCACGAGCGATGGCCACACGCTGTTGCTGACCGCCGGAGAGCTGGCCCGGGTACTTGTGCGCCTGCTCTGGAATGCGTACGCGCTCCAGGTAATGCATGGCGATTTCCTCGGCCTTGCGCTTGGGCATCTTGCGTACCCACATCGGCGCCAGGGTGCAGTTCTGCAGGATGGTCAGGTGCGGGAACAGATTGAAGTGCTGGAACACCATGCCGACTTCACGGCGGATCGCTTCGATCTGCTTGAGGTCGTTGGTCAGTTCTACGCCATCGACCACGATGCGGCCCTGCTGGTGCTCTTCCAGGCGGTTGAGGCAGCGGATGGTGGTGGACTTGCCGGAGCCCGACGGGCCGCACAGCACGATACGCTCGCCCTGCTTGACGTTCAGGTTGATGTCTTTCAGTACGTGGAACTGGCCGTACCACTTGTTGACGCCCTGCATCTGAATAATGCCTTCAGGGCTCACAGGCTTTTTGATTGCTTCACTCATGAGTCAACTCCTAACGCTTGTGGCCTGTGTCGAGCTTGCGTTCCAGATGCATGGAATAGCGCGACATACCAAAACAGAAAATCCAGAACACCAGGGCGGCGAACACGTAGCCTTCAGTGGCCATGCCCAGCCATTTCGGGTCGGCGGCGGCTTGTTTCACACTGTTGAGCAGGTCGAACAGGCCGATGATGATCACCAGGCTCGTGTCCTTGAACAATGCGATGAAGGTGTTGACGATGCCCGGGATCACCAGCTTGAGGGCTTGCGGCAGGATCACCAGGCCCATGCTGCGCCAGTAACCGAGGCCCATCGCCGCGGCCGCTTCGTACTGCCCCTTGGGAATGGCCTGCAGGCCGCCGCGCACCACTTCGGCCACGTAGGCCGACTGGAACAGGATCACCCCGATGAGCGCCCGCAGCAGCTTGTCGAAGTTCATGCCCTCGGGCAGGAACAGCGGCAGCATCACCGACGACATGAACAGCACCGTGATCAACGGCACACCACGCCAGAACTCGATGAAGGTGACGCAGACCACGCGGATCGCCGGCAGGTTCGAACGCCGGCCCAGGGCCAGGACGATACCCAGCGGCAGTGCGCCGGCGATGCCGACCGTAGCGATCACCAGGGTCAGCATCAGGCCGCCCCATTGGCTGGTCGCCACGGCGTCCAGGCCGAACACGCCACCGTGCAGCAGGCACCAGGCAACGATCGGGTACACCACCAGGAAGCTCAGGCCATAGATCGCCTTGCGCGGGAAGCGCGAGATGAACAACGGCGCCGCGCCGATCACTGCCAGCCACACCGTCAGGTCTACGCGCCAGCGCAGTTCCGTCGGGTAGTAGCCATACATGAACTGGCCGAAACGCTGCTGGATGAACACCCAGCAGGCGCCTTCCTTGGTGCAGTCGGCGCGGGTAGTACCCACCCAGTTCGCATCCAGGATGGCCCAGTGCAGCAGCGGTGGGATAATCAGGTAGATCAGGTAGAACGCGAACAGGGTCAGCAGCGTATTGATCCAGCTGGAGAACATGTTGGCGCGCACCCATGCCACCACACCGATGCTGTTGCTCGGTGGCGGCATGTCAGGCTTGAAAGTATGGGATGTCATGCGCGTTTCCTCACCGCTCGATCAGCGCAATGCGCTTGTTGTACCAGTTCATCAGCAGGGAAATGCTGATACTGATCGCCAGGTACACACTCATGGTGATCGCAATCACCTCGATGGCCTGGCCGGTCTGGTTCAACACCGTGCCGGCGAACAGCGACACCATTTCCGGGTAACCGATACCGGCCGCCAGGGAGGAGTTCTTCGCCAGGTTCAGGTATTGGCTGGTCAACGGCGGAATGATCACGCGCAGGGCTTGCGGGATGATCACCTTGCGCAGGGTCGGACCGTTGCGCAGGCCCAGCGAGCGCGCCGCTTCGGTCTGGCCGTGGCTGACCGACTTGATGCCCGAGCGCACGATCTCGGCGATGAACGCCGCGGTGTACACCGTCAAGGCCAGGGTCAAGGCCAGCAGTTCCGGGATCAGCACCCAGCCGCCGACGAAGTTGAAGCCCTTGAGCTGCGGCATTTCCCAATGCACCGGCGCACCGAACAACAGCGCGCTCAAGGCCGGGATTACCAGGAACAGCGCCAGGCCGGCCCAGAACTTGTGGAACGGCTCGCCGGTCGCGTCGAAACGCTTGTTGGCCCAGCGGGCCATCAGCACGATGGCGACGATCGCCAGCACCACGCTGACCACGAACGGCCAGAACCCGTCCGCCACCAACGCGGCCGGCATGTTCAAGCCCCGGCTGCTGACAAAGAACGTGTCGCCGAAGTTATGGGCCGCCCGCGGCCCCGGCATGCTCAGGAATACCGCGAAGTACCAGAACAGGATTTGCAGCAGCGGCGGAATGTTGCGGAAAACCTCCACGTAGACGGTCGCCAGCTTGGAGATGATCCAGTTCTGCGACAAGCGTGCGACACCGATGATGAAGCCGAGGATGGTCGCCAGGATCACGCCGATGAAGGTCACCAGCAGCGTGTTGAGCAAACCGATCACGAAGACGCGGGCATAGCTGTCCGCTTCGGTGTAGTCGATCAGGTGTTGGGCAATGCCGAAGCCGGCACTGCGTTCCAGGAAGCCGAAACCGGAGGTGATGCCCCGGTGTGCCAAGTTGGTCTGCGTGTTATCGAACAGGTACCAGCCCAGCGCGATGACCGCCACGACCGTGACGATCTGAAATACCCACGCACGCACTTTTGGATCGCTGAGGCTGAGCCTCTGCTTTGGTGCGCCGATTGAATTTTGCATGAAGTGCCCCGCAAAGAATGGAACAGAACATCACCCGGTGGTTGGCCCACCGGGTGATAGAACCATCAGCGCACTGGTGGTGCGTATTGAATGCCGCCAGCGTTCCACAGCGCGTTCAGGCCGCGGTCGATTTCAAGCGGAGTGCTCTTGCCCAGGTTACGCTCGAACATTTCACCGTAGTTGCCAACTTGCTTGACGATCTGGACGACCCAGTCCTTCGGCAGTTTCAGGTCCTTGCCGTACTCACCGTCAGCGCCCAGCAAACGAGCCACGTCCGGGTTCTTGGTGGACTTGGCTTCGGCCTCGACGTTCTTCGAGGTCACGCCGGCTTCTTCAGCGTTGAGCAGTGCATAGCCTGTCCAACGCACGATGGCCAGCCACTCGTCGTCGCCGTTACGCACGACCGGGCCCAGGGGTTCCTTGGAAATGGTTTCCGGCAGAACGACGTAGTCCTTCGGCGAGGCCAGCTTGCTGCGCTGGGCGAACAGCTGGGATTTGTCGGAGGTCAGCACGTCGCAACGACCGGATTCCAGCGACTTGGCGCTTTCGTCGGAGGTGTCGAAGGTGATCGGGGTGTACTTCAGGCCGTTGGCGCGGAAGTAGTCGGACACGTTCAGCTCGGTGGTGGTACCGGCCTGGATGCAGATGGTTGCACCGTCCAGTTCCTTGGCGCTCTTCACACCCAGCTTGTTGTTGGCCAGGAAGCCGATGCCATCGTAGTAGGTGATGAAGCCTGGGAATTTCAGGCCCATGCCCGCGTCACGGGAACTGGTCATGGTGGAGTTGCGCGAGAGCACGTCGATTTCGCCCGATTGCAGCGCGGTGAAGCGCTCCTTGGCGTTCAACTGGCTGAACTTGACCTTGCTTGCATCGCCGAATACGGCAGCGGCCACGGCACGGCAGAAGTCGGCGTCGATACCGACGATCTTGCCGGTCGAATCAGGCACCGAGAAACCTGGCAGGCCATCACTCACACCGCATTGCACGAAACCCTTCTTCTGTACCGCGTCCAGGGTCGCACCCGCCTGCGCGAAACCGCTGACACCGAGCACAGCTGCTGCAGTCACGACAGCCAGGGTGGATTTCAGTAACTTCATTCAAACCTCCAGTTTTGCTCTTGTTGTGTCGGAGCTTGAGTCCTGTCGCACCCTTTTGAGGCATTGCCGACCCTTGTTGGCTTTTTTTAGGGTCAACCGACGTCTGGACCTTCGCTATGAGTCTATTAATGAGAACGTCCACCAGCAGTGGTCATGCCACTTCTCACCAATCGGCCGAACGGGCTGTAGCCCTTCACGTTCGCGAAGCCCGTAGCGGCTATTGGCGAACATCCATCACCGGATTTCTGATATCCCATGCGTCGCGTCAAGCTGATAGTGTTACCGCGCAGCGTAAGAATCATCACTCAGGCATCCTCATAGCAAAGCCCGTACCAGACCGCTGCGCTTGGCCCTTGTAAAACACGTCAAGACAAAAAGTTGTAAGTTTGCGACATCTAATTAACTGAGACACCGGACGCGCACCGTAACAATGCACTGATAGGGCGCGCCCGCACAGATTTGGAGCACCACCATGACCGACCCCTTGATTCTCGAGCCCAGCGGCACCGCAGACGCATGCGTTATCTGGCTCCACGGCCTGGGCGCCGATCGCTTTGACTTCCTGCCAGTGGCCGAAATGCTGCAGCAAAGCCTGCTCACCACGCGTTTCGTTCTACCCCAGGCGCCGACCCAGCCAGTAACGATCAACGGTGGCTACGCGATGCCCAGTTGGTACGACATCCGCGCGCTGAGCCCGGCGCGGGCCATCGACGAACAGCAACTGGAAGTCTCGGCGCAACGGGTCATCGACCTCGTCGAAACCCAGCGAGCCGGCGGGATAGACGCCTCGCGGATTTTCCTGGCGGGGTTCTCCCAGGGCGGCGCAGTGGTCTACCACACGGCGTTCGTGAAATGGCAGGGCCCGTTGGGCGGCGTGATCGCCCTCTCCACGTATGCCCCGACGTTCGGCGACGAACTGCAATTGTCGGCCAGCCAGCAACGCATTCCCGTGCTGGCGCTGCATGGGCAGTACGACGAAGTGGTGCTCAACCCGATGGGGCGCACCGCCAAGGAGTATTTGAAGCAGCATGGTGTCACCGTGACATGGCAGGAATACCCAATGGGCCACGAAGTGTTACCCGAAGAGATTCGTGACATTGGCCATTGGCTGGCCGAGCGCTTGCGCTAAGAGGCAAATCGTCACGCCAGGCCGTTGACGAACCCACTACGCCGCGCCCGTTTCTTGCATTACACTGGCCGGCGTACATTCCTTAACCAATCGATGAGATGACCGTGCTCAAAGCACTCAAGAAGATGTTCGGTAAAAGCGAGGCCGAACAGCTCGCGCCTGCCACCAGCGCGCCTGTCCCCGCCCCGAGCCGTCCCGATGCGCAGCAGCCGCGCCGGACCGCCCCTGTGGCGCAGGAGAAAAAACAGCCGGCGGCGCCATCCGCCGCCAAACCCGTCGCCCCGGCGCCGGAGAAACCACGCAACGAATCCCCCCGGCCACGCCGCGAACGAGCGCCAAAACCGCCGGCCGTCGCCTGGAAGCTGGAAGATTTCGTCGTCGCCCCCCAGGAAGGCAAGACCCGCTTCCACGACTTCAAGCTGGCCCCTGAACTGATGCATGCCATCCAGGACCTGGGTTTCCCATACTGCACGCCCATCCAGGCGCAGGTGCTGGGCTACACCCTCGCCGGCAAGGACGCCATCGGTCGCGCCCAGACCGGCACCGGCAAGACCGCCGCGTTCCTGATCTCGATCATCACCCAACTGCTCCAGACCCCGCCGCCCAAGGAACGCTACATGGGTGAACCGCGGGCGCTGATCATCGCCCCGACCCGCGAGCTGGTGGTACAGATCGCCAAGGACGCCGCCGACCTGACCAAGTACACCGGCCTGAACGTCATGACGTTCGTCGGTGGCATGGACTTCGACAAGCAGCTCAAGCACCTCGAAGCCCGCCATTGCGACATTTTGGTGGCCACCCCGGGCCGCCTGCTGGACTTCAACCAGCGCGGCGACGTGCACCTGGACATGGTCGAAGTGATGGTCCTGGACGAAGCCGACCGCATGCTCGACATGGGCTTCATCCCCCAGGTCCGCCAGATCATTCGCCAGACCCCGCCGAAAAGCGAGCGCCAGACCCTGCTGTTCTCCGCCACCTTCACCGATGACGTGATGAACCTGGCCAAGCAGTGGACCACCGACCCGGCCATCGTCGAGATCGAAGCCGAGAACGTGGCCAGCGAAAACGTCGAGCAACACATCTACGCGGTGGCCGGTGCCGACAAGTACAAGCTGCTCTACAACCTGGTCAACGACAACGGCTGGGAACGGGTGATGGTCTTCGCCAACCGCAAGGACGAAGTGCGCCGCATCGAGGAACGCCTGGTGCGCGATGGCGTCAACGCCGCGCAGCTGTCAGGTGACGTGCCGCAACACAAGCGCATCAAGACGCTGGAAGGCTTTCGCGAAGGCAAGATCCGCGTCCTGGTGGCCACCGATGTCGCAGGTCGCGGCATCCACATCGACGGCATCAGCCACGTGATCAACTTCACCCTGCCGGAAGTACCGGACGACTACGTGCACCGGATCGGCCGCACCGGCCGCGCGGGCGCCGAAGGTGTGTCCATCAGTTTCGCCGGGGAAGACGACTCCTACCAGTTGCCGTCCATCGAGGCGCTGCTGGGCCGCAAGATCAGTTGCGAAATGCCGCCGACGCATCTGCTGCGTCCGGTCGAGCGCAAGCGCTCCTGAGCCTGGCGCAACAAAAAAACGCAGCCCACCGAGGCTGCGTTTTTTTTGGCTTCAGGTCTTCGCCATTGGACAGGGGGCAAGGCTGAGGACGCCTGCTCGCAAAAGCGCTTGGAAGTCACTGCAAGGAAACGGACCTGCTCACGACTTCCAGCGATCCGCCGCCGCATGATCGCTGTCCCGGCCCTCGACCCAGCGCGGGCCGTCGGCGGTGTTTTCCTTTTTCCAGAATGGCGCGCGGGTCTTGAGGTAGTCCATGACAAAGGCGCAGGCGTCGAACGCCGCCTGCCGATGGGCGCTGGCGGCCGCGACGAACACGATCGGTTCGCCCGGCTCCAGCGCGCCGATGCGGTGCAGCACCTCCAGCTTGAGCAGCGGCCAGCGTTGCTCGGCCTCGGTGGCGATCTTGCCCAAGGCCTTCTCGGTCATGCCCGGGTAATGCTCCAGGAACATCCCGGACACATCGAGGCCGTCGTTGAAATCGCGCACGTAGCCGACAAAACTGACCACCGCCCCCACGCCGACGTTGGCCGCGTGCATCCCATTGACCTCGGCCCCCGGGTCGAACGGCTCGGCCTGTACCCGAATCGCCATGGTTCAGCCTCCGGTCACGGTGGGGAAAAAGGCCACTTCGTCACCGTCCGCCAGGGGTTCGTCGAGCTGGCACAGGTCTTCGTTGCGCGCGCACATCAGGTTCTGTTCGCGCAGCACGTCGGCACCGTCACGGCGGGCGAGCAACGCGCGCACATCCTCGACCGTGGCGAACTCACCGTCGACGGTAACCGCTTCCACGCCCAGCGCTTCCCGATAACGGGCAAAGAATTTCACGTTGATTTTCATGAGGCGTCCGCCTGGAAATGACCGCTCTTGCCGCCGAGTTTCTCCAGCACGCGCACGCCTTCGATGGTCATGCCGCGGTCAACGGCCTTACACATGTCATAAATGGTCAGTGCCGCCACGCTGGCGGCGGTGAGGGCTTCCATCTCCACCCCGGTCTGGCCCGACAACTTGCACCGGGCGACGATGCGCACCCGCTCGTGCCCTTCGGCGCTGAGCTCGACCTTGACGCTGGTCAGCATCAGGGGATGGCAGAGCGGGATCAGGTCGCTGGTCTTTTTCGCCGCCTGGATACCGGCGATGCGCGCCACGGCAAACACGTCGCCCTTGGGGTGACCGCCACTGACGATCATCTGCAGGGTCTCGGGCAGCATGCGCACAAAGGCTTCGGCGGTGGCCTCACGGAACGTCACGGCTTTGTCGGTGACGTCGACCATGTTGGCGCGACCTTGGGAATCGAGATGAGTCAGCACAGGGTTACTCCTGATCGGGAGTGTCGATTGTAAACCCGTGGGTCAGATTCAGGCACGCCTGATTGTCGCACCTGGGGTGCGCTGTAATGCCCCAGACACCGCACATCCCCTTTTTGGGAGCGGGCTTGCTCGCGAATGCTGTGGGTCAATTGCTCAATAGGCGTCTGACACAGCGCTTTCGCGAGCAAGCCCGCTCCCACAGGTTTGTTGTACAGCCGTAAAAAACCGGGCGGCCTGGAGGCCGTCCGGTCTGGTTGGGTTACAGGTGGGATTCGGCGTATTCGGCCAGGATCGAGCGCGGTACGCCCTGCAGGGTGATGTGGACGCCGTTGGGGAAGTCCTTGAAGCGTTCGGTCAGGTACGTCAGCCCGGAGCTGGTCGCGGACAGGTAAGGGGTGTCGATCTGTGCCAGGTTACCCAGGCACACCACTTTGGAACCGGCACCGGCACGGGTGATGATGGTTTTCATCTGGTGCGGGGTGAGGTTCTGGCATTCGTCGATCAGGATCAGGCTTTGCTGGAAGCTGCGGCCCCGAATGTAGTTGAGGGATTTGAACTGCAACGGCACTTTGCTGAGGATGTAGTCGACGCTGCCATGGGTGCTTTCGTCATCCATGTGCAAGGCTTCGAGGTTGTCGGTGATGGCCCCCAGCCAAGGCTCCATTTTTTCCGCCTCGGTGCCGGGCAAGAAGCCGATTTCCTGGTCCAGGCCCTGCACGCTGCGGGTGGCGATGATGCGCCGGTAACGCTTGCTGACCATGGTCTGCTCGATGGCGGCGGCCAGGGCCAGGATGGTCTTGCCCGAACCGGCGGCGCCGGACAGGTTGACCAGGTGAATGTCCGGGTCGAGCAAGGCGAACAGCGCCAGGCTCTGGTAAATGTCGCGAGGCTTGAGGCCCCAGGCCTCCTGGTGCAACAGGGGCTCCTGGTGCAGGTCGAGGATTAGCAGCTTGTCGTCCTGGATTTCCTTGATCCAGCCGACAAATCCTTGTTCGTCGATGATGAATTCGTTGATGTGCACCGCCGGCAGGTTGTCGATCAGTTGCACCTGGTGCCAGGTGCGACCGTGATCCTGGCGGGTCTCGACCTTGCTCACCCGGTCCCAGAAGGAGCCGGTCATGGTGTGGTAGCCATTGGGTAACAGCGAGACGTCGTCGACCAGTTGGTCGGTGCTGTAGTCCTCCGCCGCGATCCCACAGGCGCGGGCCTTGAGGCGCATGTTGATGTCTTTGGTGACCAACACCACGGCCTGGTCCTTGTTGCGCGCGTGCAGGTCGATCAACTGGTTGATGATGATGTTGTCGTTCAGGTGTTCAGGCAGCACCAGGTTCGGTTCGGTGCGCTTGCTCATCAGGATCGAGAGCAGGCCCTTGGGACCGCTCTTGCCACGCTGGATCGGCACGCCGAGCTCGACGTCCTCGGGGGAGGCATCGCCCAGGGTCTTGTCGATCAGGCGGATCGCCTGGCGGCATTCGGCGGCCACGCTGTGATGCCCGCTCTTGAGCTTGTCCAGTTCCTCCAGCACGGTCATCGGGATGGCGACGTGGTGTTCTTCGAAGTTCAGGAGCGCGTTTGGATCGTGAATCAATACGTTGGTATCGAGTACATACAGGATTGGCTGGTTGGAGGAAGGGCTACGTCCGTGGTCATCCATACTCGGTCACCTTTGTGGGGGCCATTCGACGCAATACCGTGACAGTGCTGCGCCTCGAGGTAGCCACCGAATTCACCCGCGAGGGTTCAGGTGAACTGCACACAATCTGGGTCTTGGAAGACGCCACCTGTGTTGCAGGTTTCGGCGGTCTGACTTCTTGATACTCCAAAAACCATGACAGGAAAAAGCACTTTGACGCTTTTTTGAAGTTTATTTTTCAGAGTGACGAATAACCCTTGGCGTACCGCCCCCGCACCGTTAAAGTCGGAAGTCCGGTTGCCCTGAATGTGCGCCGAAATTTGCGCGCCGCCCAATGTTTACGGGCCTTTTGCAGGTTTTTCAGCGAAACGCTTCCTGGCAGTCTTCCCAACCGATCCCGCTTTGCGCCGTCTGCGTCACCAGCCACGGCAGCGCCGTCTTCACCCCCTCCTGCTTGGCATTGAAGTTGATCACCCCGTGGCGCCATAACAGCATCAGCGTCAGCGCACGCTGGGCGCTTTGCTCGGGCTTGAGCCGCAAGGTGCTGTCCTGGGGATCGATGTCCCACAGCGCCACTTGCAGGCCCTGTTGCCGGAAGAACCCTTCGGCGTCGCCACGGCGCTGGCCCTGGGGCGGACGGAACAGCGGCACGTAGTTCTCCGGCAACTTGCCCTTGACCAGGTCGACGCTGCGCCGCACCGAATCCTGCCAGTCCTGCCAATAACTATGGGAACGGAACTCCCAGCCCTGAACCCCCACGCACTGCCCGGAATACAAGCTCTGGAGGCCGTTGACGGCATGCTCCGCCAGCCGTGCCTCGATATCCTTGCCCAACACGAAGAAGGTGCCGTTCATGTTCGACTTGCGCAGGTAATCCGTCAGCCATGGGGTATTGTCCGGCGTTACGTTGGCGCCACTGTCGAAGGTCAGCAGGAAGAGCCGGTCATGCATGGCCTCGCCGTTGCGCTCGTAATCACCGAACCGCGCGATTTCGCTGCTGGTTTGCGGGAAAAGCGCGGCTTTTCGCAACAGCTCGTCGCGGTACTGGGTGTGGAAGACCTGGCTCGGCCCGGCCCATTTGTAATAGAACGAACTCTCATCGAGGTGGAACCTGCGCGCCTCTTCGCGCAGCGTCGCCATGTTCTCGACCAGATAACAGAAAGAGGCGTCCTGGTCGCAGCTGCGTTGGGCAAAGTTGTAGTTGTCCAGCAGCCGCTGCCACAACCGGGCGCGAAGCGCGTCCACCGCGGCCATGTTGACCGTGCGCAGCCCCAGGTATTGCTTGAGGGCGATTTCATCCATGGCGTCGACGTCCAGCAACACCCGCGCGAACATCAGGATCTCGGCCCGCGAGGCCACGTCGAACAAGGTCGGACTGGTGAGCTGTTCCGGCCAGGTACTGCGATCGAGGGTCGCAATGTCGTTGGGCGCGGCGATGACGCTGCAACTCAACAGCCAGGCCGATAACACAAGGGCGATACGCAAAAGGTATGTCTCCATAACGAAACCCGCGCCGCATCATAGCTGATCCTGGGGCGACGACTTGTCGGCTCCAACCACTTATCTGGACATACCCGCTTTTGTGGCGAGGGAGCAAGCTCCCTCGCCACAAGAACATGCGGGTTCCAGACCACAACTCGCATCACACCACCCATCCCCTATTGCCCCTATAGCTGGAGTCCACCCGGACAACCCCCTAGAATCGCCGCACCTTTGAAGGAGACGACTAGATGCTGATGGTGATTTCCCCCGCCAAGACCCTCGACTATGAAACGCCGCCGGCCACCGAGCGTTTTACCCAGCCGCAGTACCTGGACCACTCCCAGGAGCTGATCGAGCAACTGCGCGAGCTCTCGCCGGCACAGATCAGCGAACTGATGCACGTCTCCGACAAGATCGGTGGCCTCAACGCCGCACGGTTCGGCAGCTGGACGCCGGCCTTCACCCCGGCCAACGCCAAGCAGGCATTGCTGGCCTTCAAGGGCGACGTTTACACCGGCCTCGACGCCCAGAGTTTCGGCGAGGCCGACTTCGACTACGCCCAGCAGCACCTGCGCATGCTCTCCGGCCTGTATGGCCTGCTGCGCCCGCTGGACCTGATGCAGCCCTACCGGCTGGAGATGGGCACGAAGCTGGCCAACGCCCGGGGCAAAGACCTCTATGCATTCTGGGGCACGCGTATCAGCGAGTGGCTGAACGAAGCCCTGGCCGAACAAGGTGACGATGTCCTGTTGAACCTGGCGTCCAACGAGTACTTCTCGGCGGTCAAGCGCAGCGCCCTGAAAGCGCGCGTCATCGACACCGAGTTCAAGGATTTGAAGAATGGCCAGTACAAGATCATCAGTTTCTACGCCAAGAAAGCCCGCGGCCTGATGAGTCGCTTCGTGATCCAGGAACGCATCAACGACCCTGCCGCCCTCAAGCAATTCGATGTACAGGGCTATCGCTTCAACGCCCAACAATCGAGCCCTGACAAACTGGTTTTCCTGCGCGACCATGCTCCGGAATAAAGCATAACTTTATAAGGCTCCCTGATCGGGGGCCTCGATCAACCCCGTACTTGTCATCTTGCTTCCCCTCCCACTTCGTCAGCTTCATGACGCCAACAAATCGTCCCCTCTGCAGGCTAACTTTTGTTTCACTCGACACTCGTCAGTTTTTTGCGTAGTGGCACACATTTTTTTCTACCGTAGTGGCACAAAACTATCCACCCCCGCTAACTCCCCATTTATAAAGGGCGAAACGGCGCGTGATATCAAAATGAAAGCAGTGCCATCTTGGATAATATTTCGAAAAATTTCGAAAATCGCGATGAGCGGATCGGAACTATGTGAAATCGCACGGCTCATACCACCGGTAACGATTATCGCCGAGCGTGTAGGAGATAACTTACAGAAGACGTCGGACGGAGTAACCAAGTTGTCACGGCAACTTAGCGAAACGGTCGCCTAATTGGATCCACCCTTAAAGGATGGGAGATAACGCAACATTACTATCCCCAAAAAGGCCAAGGCTGCGCCCCTACATTGTGCTCACCCGAGCACGGAAGTTTTTGATTTTGTGGGCTTTTCGCCAGAGATCAGAAGTGAAACACCTTTGCACGAGCGTTCCCGACGACGAGGACTGGCTGCATAACAGGGCAGGTCATAACAACAAGGCCGCTTTGCGCACAACTTGAGTGCAATTATTTAGACACTCGGAACTTAGTATGCCTGCACAACGGCATTGTGGCGCCTGCACTCCACACTTCCGAGTGCACGATGACCGCTGAACACTATTAACTCCGGCCATTTATTGGCGTGAAAAACAGAGGTAAATGCGATGCGCATTAGCATATTTGGTTTGGGTTACGTCGGTGCAGTATGTGCCGGTTGCCTGTCTGCACGGGGCCATGACGTAGTTGGCGTAGATGTCGCCAAAGACAAGATCGACATGATCAACGCGGGCAAATCGCCGATTGTTGAACCTGGTCTTGGCGAACTGTTGGCCCAAGGTATTGAAACAGGTCGACTGCGCGGTACTACCAACTTCGCCGAAGCGATTCGCGATACTGACCTGTCGATGATTTGCGTCGGTACTCCGAGCAAAAAGAACGGCGACCTGGAACTGAACTACATCGAGGCCGTGTGCCGCGAGATCGGTTTCGTGCTGCGTGACAAGACCACCCGCCACACCGTCGTGGTCCGCAGCACCGTACTGCCGGGCACGGTCGCAAACGTTGTCATCCCGATCCTGGAAGACTGCTCCGGCAAGAAAGCCGGCGTCGACTTCGGCGTCGCGGTCAACCCTGAATTCCTGCGCGAAAGCACCGCGATCAAGGACTACGACCTGCCACCGATGACCGTGATCGGTGAGTTCGACAAAGCCTCTGGCGACGTCCTGCAATCGCTCTACGAAGAACTCGATGCGCCGATCATCCGCAAGGACATCGCCGTCGCCGAGATGATCAAGTACACCTGCAACGTCTGGCACGCCACCAAGGTGACCTTCGCCAACGAGATCGGCAACATCGCCAAGGCAGTCGGCGTCGATGGCCGTGAAGTGATGGACGTGGTCTGCCAGGACAAGACCCTGAACCTGTCCCAGTACTACATGCGCCCAGGCTTCGCCTTCGGTGGCTCTTGCCTGCCCAAGGACGTTCGCGCCCTGACCTACCGCGCCAGCTCCCTGGACGTGGAAGCGCCATTGCTCAACTCGCTGATGCGCAGTAACGAGTCCCAGGTGCAAAACGCCTTCGACATCGTTTCCAGCCACGAGAAACGCAAAGTCGCCCTGCTGGGCCTGAGCTTCAAGGCCGGCACCGACGACCTGCGCGAAAGCCCGCTGGTCGAGCTGGCGGAAATGCTGATCGGCAAGGGCTACGACCTGCGCATCTACGACAGCAACGTCGAATACGCCCGCGTCCACGGCGCGAACAAGGACTACATCGAGTCGAAGATCCCTCACGTCTCGTCCTTGCTCAACTCCGACTTCGACTCGGTCATCGACAGCTCCGACATCATCATCCTGGGCAACCGTGACGAGAAGTTCCGCGCGCTGACCGAGAACGTACCGGAAGGCAAGCAGGTCATCGACCTGGTCGGCTTCATGTCCAAGGCCACCACGCCGAGTGGCCGGACCGAAGGCATCTGCTGGTAAGTCTGTTTGCCGGCCGGGGCACATCCCGGCCGGCCTTTCGCCTGCCTTAACCCATCGGGCCGCCCACGAGGCCCGCCCGAGATAGAGACGGATGCAGATTATGCACAGGCTAAAGCACGGCCTGCTTCAGGCCGCCGGTTGGCTGTTTTACTTGAGTTTATTGATGGGTATCGCCTTGGCGTTGCCCACGTCCACGTTCGACTCCGAATCCAAGGACTTCATCTTCCTGATCGGCGCCGTGGGCATCTGGCGTTACTCCATGGGCGCAACGCATTTCGTGCGCGGCATGATCTTCCTGTACATCGTCTACCCGCATCTGCGCCGCAAGGTTCGCAAACTGGGCAAGGCCGCCGATCCATCCCACGTGTACCTGATGGTCACCAGCTTCCGGATCGATGCGCTGACCACCGCCCAGGTGTATGGCTCGGTGATTCGCGAAGCCATCGACTGCGGGCTGCCTACCACCGTGGTCTGCTCCATCGTGGAAATGTCCGACGAGCTGCTGGTCAAGAGCCTCTGGGCCCGCATGAACCCGCCAGAGCGGGTCAAGCTGGACTTCGTGCGCATCCCCGGCACCGGTAAGCGCGACGGCCTGGCCTACGGCTTCCGCGCCATCTCCCGCCACCTGCCGGACGACCGCGCGGTGGTCGCCGTGATCGATGGCGACACCGTGCTCGCCGAAGGCGTCGTGCGCAAGACCGTCCCTTGGTTCCAGCTGTTCGGCAACGTCGGCGGCCTGACCACCAACGAGTTCTGCGAAGTGCGCGGCGGCTACATCATGGCCGAGTGGCACAAGCTGCGTTTCGCCCAGCGTCACATCAACATGTGCTCCATGGCCCTGTCCAAGCGCGTGCTGACCATGACCGGTCGTATGTCGGTGTTCCGCGCCACGGTAGTGACCAACCCCGACTTCATCGCCGACGTCGAGAGCGACTCGCTGCAACACTGGCGCCTGGGCCGCTTCAAGTTCCTGACCGGCGACGACAAGTCGAGCTGGTTCAGCCTGATGCGCCTGGGCTACGACACCTTCTACGTGCCTGATGCGGCGATCAACACCGTTGAACACCCGCCGGAAAAAAGCTTCATCAAGGCCAGTCGCAAGCTGATGTTCCGCTGGTACGGCAACAACCTGCGGCAGAACTCCCGGGCCCTGGGCTTGGGCATGCGCCGCCTGGGCCTGTTCACCTCGGTGGTGCTGTTCGACCAGCGCGTGTCGATGTGGACCTCGCTGCTGGGCCTGACCGTGGCGCTGATCGCCAGCTTCAAGTACGGCACCGCGTTCATCCTGGTGTACCTGCTGTGGATCGGCATCACCCGCCTGATCCTGACGCTGCTGTTGTCGTGCTCCGGTCACCGGATCGGCCCTGCCTACCCGGCGATTCTCTATTACAACCAGATCGTCGGCGCGTTGGTGAAGATCTATGTGTTCTTCCGCCTTGACCAGCAGTCCTGGACCCGCCAGCCCACCTCACTGACCCGTGATCTCGCCAGCTTTCAACGTTGGTTCAACACTTGGTCGTCTCGGACCATGACCTTCTCCGCCGGCAGCATT
This sequence comes from Pseudomonas sp. P97.38, assembly GCF_001269745.1. NCBI lineage: Bacteria > Pseudomonadati > Pseudomonadota > Gammaproteobacteria > Pseudomonadales > Pseudomonadaceae > Pseudomonas > Pseudomonas sp. P97.38. The sequence continues at coordinate 181,193 of NZ_LHVJ01000025.1, read as the reverse complement.
TTTGTCGCTGTGCTGCTGACGATGGTCTGACCGGACTTGAATGAATTAACTAGGAAATCGCCCCTATGAACACCGCCGTGAACGTCAACGTAGTGCATGAATCCGAAGCCCAGCGCCAGCACGCCCGAGTGAAAATCCCGGCCAAGCTGCGTTTCTTCGGCCCCGACCGCACGCCAATGGAAGTCAAGGTCCTGGACCTGTCCGCTGGCGGCCTTTGCTTCAACGCCGGCCAGATGCCGCTCAAGGTGGGTGAAACCTACAAGGCCCGCCTGCAGTTCGTGATCGACAACCTTGGCCTGGCCATGGACGTGGAATTGCAGATCCGCTCCTTCGACCGCCAGACCGGCCGTACCGGTTGCCAGTTCCAGAACCTGGAGCCACGGGACATCGCCACGCTGCGTCACATCATCACCTCGCACCTGGCCGGCGACATCGTCGGCGTCGGCGACGTGCTGGCGACCTTGCAGCGCGACAACTTCACCAAGGCACGCAAGCAGAAAGACGAAAGCGGCGGCATGAGCGCTTTCGGTCGCCTGCGCGCAGTGACCTTCAGCCTCGGGATCTTCGTCGTCGGCCTGGCCGCGTTCGGCTTCATCTTCAAGTCGGTGTACGGCATGTACTTCGTCAGCCACGCCCAGGCGGGCCTGGTGAACGTACCCGGAATGGCCATCACCATGCCGCGCGACGGCACCGTGCAGAGCCTGGTCAAGGCTGACGGCGTGGCCGCCAAGGGCGCCCCGCTGGCGACCTTCAGCACCAGCATGCTCGACGTGCTCAAGGGTCACCTGGACGACAACCAGCTGCAACCGGCCAAGGTCGAGGAACTGTTCGGCAAGCAAATGACCGGCACCCTGACTTCGCCATGCGACTGCATCGTGGCCCAGCAACTGGTCGCCAACGGTCAGTACGCCAGCAAGGGCGACGTGATCTTCCAACTGGTGCCACGCGGCACCGAAGCCAACGTCGAGGCACGCTTCTCGTATCGCCAGTTCGGCGACGTGCGCCCAGGCACTTCGGTCAACTTCCAGGTGGCCGGCGAAGACACCACCCGCACCGGCAAGATCGTCAGCAGCACCAGCCTGAAAAGTGAAGACCTCTCCTCCGACATCCGCGTGCTGATCAAGCCTGACGAGCCGCTGGACAGCTCGCTGGCCGGCCGTCCTGTGGAAGTCCACAGCGACCGTGGCCCGAGCCTGAACTGGCTGATCGACAAAGCCATGGCTGTCGGTATCTAAGTCGAGGATATGCCCGTGACCACTCCACAAAACAACAACGCACTGCATTCCCTGTGGGAGCGAGCTTGCTCGCGATGGGAACAGCGCAGTGTGTCTGATGTATCGAGCGGCCTGCATCGCGAGCAAGCTCGCTCCCACATTCGATCGGGGTACTGCGCACTGGCCTTGGCAATCAGCCTGGCCGGCTGCGCCGGCCTGCCCGATCAACGCCTGGCCAACGAAGCGCTCAAGCGCGGCGACACGGCGCTGGCGCAGCAGAACTACCAGCAACTGGCAGACCTGGGCTACAGCGAAGCCCAGGTCGGCCTGGCCGATATTCAGGTGGACAGCCGTGATCCGGAGCAGATGAGAAAAGCCGAGGCGACCTACCGCGCCGCCGCCGACATCTCGCCACGGGCCCAGGCGCGCCTGGGTCGCCTGCTGGTGGCCAAACCCGGCTCCACCGAAGCCGAAAAGCACGAAGCCGAAGGCCTGTTGAAAAAAGCCTTCGCCAACGGTGAAGGCAACACCCTGATCCCGCTGGCGATGCTGTACCTGCAATACCCTCACAGCTTCCCGAACGTCAACGCCCAGCAGCAGATCAGCCAATGGCGCAGCGCCGGCTACCCGGAAGCGGGCCTGGCGCAGATCCTGCTCTACCGCACCCAGGGCACCTACGACCAGCACCTGGACGAAGTCGAGAAAGTCTGCAAGGCCGCGCTGGCCACCACCGACATCTGCTACGTCGAACTGGCCACGGTCTATCAGAAACGCGGCCAGCCGGAACAGCAGGCCGAGTTGATCAAGCAGATGCAGGCCGGTCACGCCCGCGGCGTCGTATCCGCCCAGCGCGTGGACAGTGTTGCCCGGGTCCTGGCCGATGCCAGCCTGGGCAAAACCGACGAAAAAACCGCCCAGTCGCTGCTCGAAGGCATCGCCCCCGGCTACCCCGCTGCCTGGGTCAGCCTGGCGCAGCTGCTCTACGATTTCCCTGAACTGGGCGACGTCGACAAGATGATGCAGTACCTGGAAAACGGCCGCGCCGCCGACCAGCCGCGTGCCGAGCTGTTGCTGGGCAAACTGTACTACGAAGGCAAGTGGGTCCCGGCCGATGCCAAGGCCGCCGAGGCACATTTCCAGAAAGCCGTGGGCCGCGAAGTGGCCGCCGATTACTACCTCGGCCAGATCTATCGCCGTGGCTACCTGGGCCAGGTGTACTCGCAAAAAGCCCTGGACCATCTGCTCAAGGCCGCCCGCAACGGCCAGAACAGTGCCGATTTCGCCATTGCCCAGTTGTTCTCCCAGGGCAAGGGCACCAAGCCCAACCCGGTCAACGCCTACGTATTCAGCCAGTTGGCCAAGGTACAGAACACCCCGCAAGCCATCGAACTTGCCCAGACCCTCGAAGCCCAATTACCGCCGCAGCAACTTGCACAAGCCCAGCGCCTGCTAAAACAGGAGCAGGCCATTCGGGGCGCCATGAGCCCCGATACGCTGGAACTGCAAGCCCTAAAAGAAGATGACGGCGAGGAACAACTATGAAGCCTTTGAAGCTCAATCCTTTTGTGCAGGCCGGTATTGGCCTGACATGCGCCCTGCTCTGGTCCTGCCCGACGCTGGCCGCCCTGACTGAAACCAAGAACTTCGGCCTGGAAGTGAAGATCACCGGCCAGTCCGAAGACGACCGCGACCTCGGTACCCAGAGCGGTGGCGACGTCAACGGTATCGGCCTGGACCTGCGCCCTTGGGTCTACGGTGAAAGCGGTAACTGGAGCGCCTACGCCATGGCTCAGGCCGTGACCTCCACCGACATCATCGAGACGGACACCCTGCAACAATCCGACGGCGCCACCGAACAGACCGACAGCGGCGACCGCGAAGCCAAGAAAAGCTACCTGGCAATGCGTGAATTCTGGATTGGCTACAGCGGCCTGACCCCGTACCCGGGCGAGCAATTGAAGTTCGGTCGCCAGCGCCTGCGTAACGACGACGGCCAATGGCGCGACACCAACATCGAGGCCCTGAACTGGACCTTCGACACCACGTTGCTGCGGGCCAACCTCGGCGTTGCCGAACGCTTCAGCGAGTACCGCACCGACCTCAAGGAACTGTCGCCCAAGGACAAGGATCGCCTGCACGTCTATGGCGACGTCGGCTACCAGTGGATGCCAGGCCAGTGGGCCGGGATCCGTGCCCACCACACCCATGACAACGGCAGCCTCGACTACCCGACCCCGGGCGAGCCTACCGACACCCTGGACAAGACCCAGAACGGCGACTTGACCTGGTTGGGCCTGGAAGCCAACAGCGACGCCTACAACTGGCGCAACACCAACACCGTCAACTACTGGGCCAGCATCACCGGCATGACCGGCGACCGCGACACCGTCAATGCGCTCAATGCCGACGGCACGCGCCCGGCGCAAGCCAAGCGCAGCGATGACGTCGACGGCTGGGCCACCGACCTGGGTATCCGCCTGCGCCTCGACCCGCAATGGCAAGTCGGTGCGGCCTATGCCCGCGCCAGCGAGGACTACGAACAGAACGGCCTGCAGAGCAACCGCTCGAACTTCACCGGCACGCGCTCGCGGGTCCACCGTTTCGGCGAAGCGTTCCGCGGCGAAATGGCCAACACCCAGAGCGCCAGCCTGTTCGGTTCCTGGCAGTTGCGCGACGAATACGACGCCAGCCTGGTGTACCACAAGTTCTGGCGCGTAGACGGCAACAAGCCGGTGGGCAGCAACGGCATCAATGCCGTGCAGAACAACACCGACGACGTCACCGGCGCCATCCTGTCCACCTCGACCCTGCCGTTGCGTGACGGCGACAAGGACCTGGGCCAGGAAGTCGACCTCGTCGTCACCAAGTACTTCAAGCAAGGCCTGTTGCCTGCTGCGTTGAGCCAGTCCATCGATGAGCCATCGGCGCTGGTGCGCTTCCGTGGCGGTGTGTTCAAGCCAGGCGATGCCTACGGCAAAGAGGTCGATTCGTACATGCATCGCGCCTTTGTCGACGTGATCTGGCGCTTCTGATGCAAATGGCCATGGGAGTGCCCGAAATGAACCGCTACCTCAGGAACAGCCAGGCGATGAAAGGTTCGATCAGCCTGTTGGTCGCAGCGATGCTGCTGGCCGGCTCGCCGGCGTTCGCCAACGTTGAACCGGCGGTCAAGCCAGGCAACGTGGTCAAGGAACTGCAACGCGCCAAGACCTACACCGTCAACAGCGCGCCGACCGCGCCGCTGGAACTGGCCAAGCCGACCTTGCCCGACCTCAAGGGCTTCACCGCCGAAGCGGCCGCGGCCAAGATCGTGCGGACCAAGACCGGCAAGGTCAGCGTGCGCCGGATGATGCAGGAAAACGCCTTGAAGGACTTCATCGGCGGCGACAACAAGATGGCCGAGTGGGTGGTGCGCCAGCACGGCATCCCCCAGGCCATCTTCCTCGACGACGGCTACATGAACCTCAAGGACGTTGCCAAGAAGGTGCCCAAGTACATCATCGAGACCTCGCCCGGTGTCTACCTGGCGAAGATCCCGATCGTGGTCGGCCAGAAGGGCATCCTGGAAATCGACAAACAGACCCAGGAACTGCGCCTGTCCCAGGAGGGCGGCTCGTTCCTGGTCAACGATGGCCAGATGTTCATCCGCGACACCAAGGTCACCGGCTGGCGTGAAAAGGACAACGGCCCCGCCACGTTCCGCTCGCCCAAGGAATTCCGTCCGTTCCTGCTGTCCTGGGGCGGCACCGAGACCTACATCGTCAACACCAAGATGGCCAGCTTCGGTTACTCCAACAGTAAATCGTACGGGGTGAGTATTTCCCAGTACACGCCGAACATGGCCAAGGTCCTCAAGCGTCCGGAACCGACCGGCTGGATCATCGGTTCCGAGTTCTCGGACATGTGGTACGGCTTCTACTGCTACGAGACCCGCGACTTCGTGGTCAAGAGCAACACCTACAAAGACAACATCGTCTACGGCATCGACCCCCACGACCGTTCCCATCGGCTGATCATCGCCGACAACACGGTCTACGGGACGAAGAAGAAGCACGGGATCATCATTTCCCGTGAGGTCAACGACAGCTTCATCTTCAACAACCGCAGCTACGACAACAAGCTCTCGGGCCTGGTGATCGACCGTAACAGCGTCAACAACATCATTGCCTACAACGAGATCTACAAGAACCACACCGACGGCATCACCCTCTACGAGAGTGCCGACAACCTGTTGTGGGACAACAAGGTGATCAGCAACCAGCGTCACGGCATCCGGATTCGTAACAGCGTGAACATCCGCCTCTACGAAAACGTGTCCATGGCCAACGGCCTGACCGGGATCTACGGCCACATCAAGGACCTGTCCGACACCGACCGCGACATCAAGCTCGACCCGTTCGACGCCGAGGTCTCGCTGATCGTGGTGGGTGGTGAACTGGCTGCCAACGGCAGCGGCCCACTGTCCATCGACTCGCCCTTGAGCGTGGAGCTGTACCGCGTGTCCATGCTCGCGCCGACCAAATCCAGCGGCATCAGCTTCACGGGAATCCTGGGTGAACGCCAGGATGAAATTCTCGACCTGCTGGTGCGCCAGCAGAAAGCCGTGCTGATCGACCCTGTCGAAAGCCAGACCGAATTGCGGGACTGAGGATGACCTTTATGAACCCACAGATGATCAAGCTTCTGGGCCTGTCCGCCCTGACTGCCGGCATTCTCGCCGCCACCTCGGGCGCGCGCGCCGATGAAATCCAGGCACCGACCTTCACGGCCGAGCCTTGCTGCAACCTGTGCCCTGCGGCCCACGATGCGAAGAACTACACCACGCGCTACCAGCAGAACTTCACCACGCTGGTCCAGGCCCAGGGCGACTGGCTGTTCCGGACCCAGGAAGACCTGCGTACCGAGTTCAACACCACCCCGGCCGGCTACAAGCGCCTGCAACAACTGCATGACGCGTTCAAGGCCAAGGGTGTCGAACTGGTGCTGGTCTACCAGCCGACCCGTGGCCTGGTGAACCGCAACAAGCTCAACCCCCAGGAGAAGGCCAGTTTCGATTTCGACAAGGCCCTGACCAACTACAAGACCATGCTGGGCCGCTTCGCCCAGATGGGTTACGTGGTGCCGGACCTGTCGCCGCTGACCAACGAAAACCTGCCTGAAACCCTCCCGGCCCACGACTTCTACTTCCGTGGCGACCAACACTGGACGCCTTACGGTGCCCAACGCACGGCCAAGATCGTTGCCGAGAAGGTCAAGCAGCTCCCGGCCTTCGCCGACATTCCCAAGCGTGAATTCGAGACCAAGAAGTCCGGCCGCATGGGCAAGACCGGCACCCTGCACAACATGGCCGGCCAACTGTGCGGCACCAGCTATGCCATCCAGTACATGGACCAGTTCACCACCGAGCCGAAGGGCGAGGCCGGTGACGGCGACCTGTTCGGCGATTCCGGCAACCCGCAGATCACCCTCGTGGGCACCAGCCACAGCGGCAAGAACTACAACTTCGCCGGTTTCCTGGAAGAAGCCATCGGCGCCGACATCCTCAACGTGGCCTTCCCCGGCGGCGGTTTCGAGGGTGCCATGATCCAGTACCTGGGCAGCGAAGAGTTCCAGAAGAACCCGCCGAAGATCCTCATCTGGGAGTTCTCGCCGCTGTATCGCCTGGACCAGGAAACCATCTACCGCCAGATGATGGCGTTGCTGGACAACAACGGCTGTGAAGGCAAGCCGGCGCTGATGAGCAGCAAGACCGCCCTCAAGCCGGGCAAGAACGAATTGATGGTCAATAGCAAGAATATGGACCTGCGTAACAGCAGTCACCAGATCGACATCCGCTTCGCCGATACCTCGGTGAAAACCTTGCAAGCCACCCTCTGGTACATGAATGGGCGCCACGAGGATATCAAGATCGAAAAACCGGATACCTCCGAAACCGACGGGCGTTTCGCCTTCCAACTGCGCACCGACGAAGACTGGGCTTCCCAAAACCTGCTGGCCCTGGAAGTCCAGGGGCCTGAAGCCGGTGCAGCCCCTCTGCAGGTGGAAGCGAAAGTCTGCAAACGCAACGCATCTGTGCAAGCCGAACAAACGGCTCAGATCGGACAATGAGGTCTCGTCTCATGACCAGAACCACGCATACCCGAACGTTGAAAACACTGCTGGCACCGTCCCTACTGACCCTGGCGATGTTCGCCGGGGCCACGCAGGCGGCGGCCCCGCTGCGCCCGCCACAGGGCTACTTCGCACCGATCGAGAAGGTCAAGGTGGGCGAAGCCTCCCAAGGCTGCGATGCCACCCCGACGCCCTACACCGGTTCCCTGCAATTTCGCAGCAAGTACGAGGGCTCCGACAAGGCCCGCGCGACCCTGAACGTGCAATCGGAAAAAGCCTTTCGCGACAGCACCGCCGACATCACCAAGATCGAGCGCGGCGTCAGCAAGCAGGTGATGCAATTCATGCGTGACGGTCGCCCGGAACAATTGGAATGCACCCTGAACTGGCTGACCACCTGGGCCAAGGCCGATGCGCTGATGTCCAAGGACTTCAACCACACCGGCAAGTCCATGCGCAAATGGGCCCTGGGCAGCATGGCCTCGGCCTATGTGCGCTTGAAGTTCTCCGAGTCGCGGCCACTGGCCAACCATCAGGAACAAGCGCAACTGATCGAAAGCTGGTTCAGCAAGATGGCCGACCAGGTGGTCAGCGACTGGGACAACCTGCCTTTGGACAAGACCAACAACCACTCGTACTGGGCCGCCTGGTCGGTGATGGCCACCTCCGTGGCAACCAACCGCCGCGACCTGTTCGACTGGGCCGTCAAGGAATACAAGGTCGGGGTCAACCAGGTCGACGCCGACGGTTACCTGCCCAACGAACTCAAGCGCAAGCAACGGGCCTTGTCGTATCACAACTATGCCCTGCCGCCGCTGGCGATGATCGCCAGTTTCGCCCAGGTCAACGGTGTCGACCTGCGCCAGGAAAACAACGGTGCCCTCAAGCGATTGGGTGACCGGGTGCTGGCCGGGGTGAAGGACCCGGAGATCTTCGAAGAGAAGAACGGCGAAGAGCAGGACATGAAGGATTTGAAGGTCGATTCGAAATTCGCCTGGCTCGAACCGTTCTGCAGCCTCTACAGCTGCCCCGAGGATGTGCTGGAACGCAAGCATGAAATGCAACCGTTCAAGACATTCCGCCTCGGCGGGGACTTGACCAAGGTGTATGACCCGGCCAACGAAAAAGGCAAAGGCTCGTAAGCATGGATCCCTGTGGGAGCGGGCTTGCTCGCGAATGCGGTCTGACATCCACCAATGATGTCGACTGATCTACCGCTTTCGCGAGCAAGCCCGCTCCCACAGGGAATGTGGTGTGTTTTGAAGTGATGAAACCCCCCGGTTTTCATGGGGGGGTTTGGGGGGGCTCTGGCCCTTGACTGTTGATTCAACATGGAGAGATCGGGATGGTATTTTCATCCAATGTGTTCCTGTTCCTGTTCTTGCCGATCTTTCTCGGCCTGTATTACTTGAGCGGGCAACGCTATCGCAACCTGCTGCTGCTGATTGCCAGCTATGTGTTCTATGCCTGGTGGCGGGTGGACTTCCTGGCCTTGTTCGCCGCCGTCACCCTGTGGAACTACTGGATCGGCCTGAAGGTCGGCGCCGCCGGCGTGCGGACCAAACCGGCCCAGCGCTGGCTGTTGCTCGGCGTGGCAGTGGACTTGTGCATCCTGGGCTACTTCAAATACGCCAACTTCGGCGTGGACAGCCTCAACGCGATCATGACCAGCTTCGGTCTGGAGCCGTTCATCCTGACCCACGTGCTGTTGCCGATCGGGATCTCGTTCTACATCTTCGAGTCCATCAGCTACATCATCGACGTCTATCGCGGTGACACCCCGGCCACCCGCAACCTGATCGACTTCGCGGCGTTCGTGGCGATTTTCCCGCACCTGATCGCCGGCCCCGTGTTGCGCTTTCGCGACCTGGCCGACCAGTTCAACAACCGCACCCACACCCTGGACAAGTTCTCCGAAGGCTGCACGCGCTTCATGCAGGGCTTCATCAAGAAAGTGTTCATCGCCGACACCCTGGCGGTGGTGGCCGACCATTGCTTCGCCCTGCAGAACCCGACCACCGGCGACGCCTGGCTCGGTGCGCTGGCCTACACCGCGCAGTTGTACTTCGACTTCTCCGGCTACAGCGACATGGCCATCGGCCTGGGCCTGATGATGGGTTTCCGCTTCATGGAAAACTTCAAGCAGCCCTACATCAGCCAATCGATCACCGAGTTCTGGCGCCGCTGGCACATCAGCCTCTCCACCTGGCTGCGCGACTACCTCTACATCACCCTGGGCGGTAACCGCAAAGGCACGTTGATGACCTACCGCAACCTGTTCCTGACCATGCTGCTCGGTGGCCTGTGGCACGGTGCGAACATCACCTACGTGATCTGGGGCGCCTGGCACGGCATCTGGCTGGCCATCGAGAAGGCGGTGGGCATCAACACCACCCCACGCACCATCAACCCAATCCGCTGGGCATTGACCTTCCTGCTGGTGGTCATGGGCTGGGTGATTTTCCGTGCCGAGAACCTGCACGTGGCCGGTCGCATGTACGGCGCCATGTTCAGCTTCGGTGACTGGTCGCTGTCGGAACTGACCCGCGCCAACCTCACCGGCCTGCAGATCGCCACGCTGGTGGTGGCCTACGTCACCCTCGCCTTCTTCGGCCTGCGCGACTTCTACACCAACCGTCCGCCGGTCAAGGCCAAGCCTGAGGTGAACACCGAGGCCAACGGTCCGGCCACCGCCCAACCGGGCCTGATCAAGGCCGTGCCAGGCGACAACCCGTCGGCTATCCACGAACCCGGCTACACCGTTGGTGTCGAAGCCCAGGTGCAACCGGCCTACTGGACCGTGGACTGGTCGCGCTACGTGATGCGCGCCCTGGTACTGCTGCTGTTCATCGCCTCGATTCTCAAACTCTCGGCGCAAAGCTTCTCGCCGTTCCTTTACTTCCAGTTCTGAGGGATCTGAACATGACCCGCTCATTACGCATCTTCTACGTCACGCTGTTCATGGTGATCCTGACGGCCCTGGGTCTCTGGTCAATGCGCAGCTTCTTCGGCTTCAACACCAACCCGGACGCGACCGTGCTCAACGGTCGCTGGGCCAAGGCCGTGGAAACGCACTACGACGACGAGTTCCCGATCAAGCGCCTGGGCACCAACATCTGGGCCGCGCTGGACTACAAGCTGTTCAACGAAGGCCGCAAGGGCGTGGTCCTGGGCCGCGACCAGTGGCTGTACAGCGACGAAGAGTTCAACCCGATCGTCAACGAAGAGCTGAACCTGCAAGGCAACTACTCGCTGGTCGAAGGCGTGCGCCAGAAGCTCAAGGAACAAGGCGTGACCCTGGTCATGGCGATCGTGCCGGCCAAGGCGCGGCTGTACCCCGAGCACCTGGGTGAAGTGAAGCCTTCGAGCATTCACACCAACCTCTACCAGGATTTCCACAGCCGCGTGGCGGCTGACAAGATCCTCGCCCCCGACCTGCTCGGCCCCCTGCAACAGGCCAAGCAAAGCGGCCAGCAAGTGTTCCTGCGCACCGACACCCACTGGACCCCTGAAGGTGCCCAGGTCGCGGCCGAGCACATCGCCAAGGCGATTGCCGAACGCACGCCGCTGGAAGGCCAGCCACAGCGTTTCGTCACCGAGCCTGCGGAAAAAATCACCCACAAGGGCGACCTGCGCCAGTTCCTGCCACTCGATCCATTGTTCGAGAACCTGATGCCAGCCCAGGAGCCGCTGGTCAAACGCAACACCCGCGAAGCCGACGACCAGCCGGCCGAAGGCGACGCGCTGTTCGCCGATGCCCAGGTGCCCGTGGCCCTGATCGGCACCAGCTACAGCGCCAACCCCAACTGGAACTTCGTCGGTGCCCTCAAGCAAGCCCTGCACAGCGATGTCGTGAACTACGCCGAAGACGGCCACGGCCCGATTCTGCCGATGCTCAGCTACCTCAAGAGCGACGCCTTCAAGAACAGCCCGCCACAGGTGCTGATCTGGGAGTTTCCTGAACGTTACCTGCCTGTGAACAACGAAATCGGCGACGCCGACCCGCAGTGGGTCGCAGAGCTCAAGCAAGCCGGCGCGCGTCAACAGAACGTAGCCGCCAACACCCCATCCGAGACGCCCGACCGGGCGCAAAACTGAAAGAGAGGTCCACCATGACTTTCAACACTACTCCTCGCCGTCTCGCCGCTCGCTCCTTCAAGGCTGTCGCCCTCGTAGCCAGCATGAGCGCCCTCTCGCTCTCCGCCTTTGCCGGTGACTCGGCCCTGTACGGCCCAGTCGCGCCAAAAGGCTCGAGCTTCGTGCGCATCTACAACGCCAGCAACGCCGAAGTCAGCGCCACCGTCGGCAGCACCAACCTCAACGACGTGGCCCCACTGGCCAGCAGCGACTTCAGCTTCATGCCTGGCGGCGACTACAGCGCCAAGGTCGGCAGCCAGACCGTCCCGGTCAAACTGGCTCCCGATCACTATTACACCCTGGTCAACAACGCCAGCGGCCAGCCTCAGCTGATCGAAGAACCACCGTTCAAGAACAAGCAGAAATCCCTGGTGCGCGTGCAGAACCTCAGCGACAAGGCTCTGACCCTCAAGACCGCCGACGGCAAGACCGAAGTGGTCCCGAACGTAGCAGCCAAGGGCCGTGGCGAGCGTGAAATCAACCCGGTGAAAGTAAGCCTGGCGCTGTTCGAAGGCGACAAGAAAGTCGGCGACCTCAAGCCTGTGGCCCTGGAGCGTGGCGAAGCCGCCGTGCTCTACGTCACCGGTTCCGGCAGCAGCCTGTCGCCGGTATGGGTGAAACGCCCAGTGTCGACCCGCTGATGAATTCGCTCGACTGACGCCTTAGCCCCTGTGGGAGCGGGCTTGCTCGCGAAAGCGGTCTGACATTCAACATCAATGTCGACTGATCTGTCGCCTTCGCGAGCAAGCCCGCTCCCACCCTGATCGAGGCGTCAGTCGGGCACGGAATAAAAACAAGAGTGAAACGACAGAACGCAGTAGCTCTATAACCATTACGCTTCAAAGGAGTAACACACATGATTCCGGTGATCTTGTCAGGTGGTAGCGGCTCACGTCTTTGGCCGCTTTCGCGCAAGCAATTCCCTAAACAGTTCCTGGCCCTGACCGGCGAACACACCCTGTTCCAGCAAACCCTCGAGCGCCTGGTGTTCGAAGGGATGGACACGCCGATCGTGGTCTGCAACAAAGACCACCGTTTCATCGTCAACGAGCAACTGGCAGGCCGCAACCTGGAAGCCCAGCGCATCCTGATGGAGCCGTTCGGGCGCAACACCGCCCCGGCCGTGGCGCTGACCGCGATGATGCTGGTCAACGAAGGCCGCGACGAGCTGATGCTGGTGCTGCCGGCCGACCACGTGATCGATGACCAGAAGGCCCTGCAACGCGCCCTGGCCCTGGCCACCGTGGCCGCCGAGCGAGGCGAAATGGTGCTGTTCGGCGTACCCGCCACCAAACCGGAAACCGGTTATGGCTACATCAAGTCGACCAACGACGCGCTGCTGCCTGAAGGCGTTAGCCGCGTGTCGCACTTCGTCGAAAAACCCGACGTCAAGCGCGCCACCGAGTTCGTCGAGGCCGGCGGCTACTTCTGGAACAGCGGCATGTTCCTGTTCCGCGCCAGCCGTTTCCTGGAAGAGCTGAAAAAGCACGATCCGGACATCTACGACACCTGCCTGCTGACCCTTGAGCGCAGCGAGCAGACCGCGGACACCATCACCTTCGACGAAGCCACCTTCGCCTGCTGCCCGGACAATTCCATCGACTACGCGGTGATGGAAAAAACCCAGCGCGCCTGCGTGGTGCCGCTGTCGGCGGGCTGGAGCGATGTCGGCTGCTGGGCGTCGCTGTGGGAAGTCAATCCCAAGGATGCCGACGGCAACGTCACCAAGGGCGACGTGGTGGTCCAGGACAGCCGCAACTGCATGATCCACGGCAACGGCAAGCTGGTGTCGGTGATCGGCCTGGAGAACATCGTGGTGGTCGAGACCAAGGACGCCATGATGATTGCCCACAAGGACAAGGTCCAGGACGTCAAGAAGATGGTCAACACCCTCAATGCCCAGGGTCGTACCGAAACCCAGAACCACTGCGAAGTGTATCGTCCGTGGGGCTCGTATGACTCGGTGGACATGGGTGGCCGCTTCCAGGTCAAGCACATCTCGGTCAAGCCGGGCGCGTGCCTGTCGCTGCAGATGCACCACCACCGTGCCGAACACTGGATCGTGGTCAGCGGCACCGCCGAAGTGACCTGCGACGAGAACGTGTTCCTGCTCTGCGAGAACCAGTCGACCTACATCCCGATCGCGTCGGTCCACCGCCTGCGCAACCCGGGCAAGATCCCGCTGGAAATCATCGAAGTGCAGTCCGGTAGCTACCTGGGCGAAGACGACATCGAGCGCTTCGAGGACATCTACGGGCGTTCCACTCCGGTCGAACGTGGCGTATCGGTGAAAACCATCGCGCAATAACACCGGGCAAGACAAAAAGTCCCCATCCAGGCCACTGCGTCCCCTATCCGCAGTGGCCTGGGTGGGGGCTTTTTTTTGCATTGCGGTCCTGACACGCATCAGCGCTTCGCCACCGCCGTTGCGTTCGGTAGGATGTGACGACGGTATCGGAGGCTTCCACCATGCTTATCGGCGTCTTGCTGGTCATCACCTGGCTCATCCTGTTGCTGCGCTACCCGGCCAAGGCGTTGCCGGTGTCCCTGGCCGCGTTCGTCGGGCTGGGCCTGGTGGCGGCGTGGGTGCTCTGGCAGGAAAACCGCGAGAACCGCCAGCTCGATCGCCTGGAGCTGCGCATCACCTATGCGCCCGAGCGCTGCCCCGCCGACCGTCCACTGTCGCTGCACCTGAACAACGGTAATGACGTGCCGTTGACCGAGCTGTACTGGCGGGTCGCAGCCTACGCGCCCGGCGATACCCTCAACCTGGCCGACAATCCCTACGATGCACCGCGCTATCGTGGCCCCGGCGAACTGCAACCGGGCGCCAGCTGGCAGGACTGCCTGCCGCTGCCGCCACTGCGTCCGGGCTATCGTGCGCAGAGCCTGGAGTTTCGCGCCGAGCGATTGCACGGTAGTTTCTCCAACTGATTCCACGCCTCCACTTTCTTGCACAAGGAATGCACCATGCCTGTCGCGTTGATCACCGGATGTTCCAGCGGCATCGGCCGCGCCCTGGCGGATGCCTTCAAGACCGCCGGGTATCAGGTCTGGGCCAGTGCACGTAAAGCTGAGGATGTGGCGGCGCTGAGCGCCGCCGGGTTTACCGCTGTTCAGTTGGACGTGAATGATGGCGCGGCGCTGGAGCAGTTGAGCGAGCGGATCAACCAGCAGCACGGCGGCCTCGATGTGCTGATCAACAACGCCGGCTATGGCGCCATGGGCCCGTTGCTCGACGGTGGCGTACCAGCCATGCAGCGCCAGTTCGAGACCAATGTGTTCGCCATCGTCGGCGTGACGCGCGCGCTGTTTCCGGTACTGCGTCGGGCCAGGGGGTTGGTGGTGAACATCGGTAGCGTTTCCGGGGTGCTGGTCACGCCGTTCGCCGGCGCCTACTGCGCCTCCAAGGCCGCCGTGCATGCGTTGAGCGATGCCTTGCGCATGGAGCTGGCGCCGTTCGGCATCCGGGTCATGGAAGTCCAGCCCGGCGCCATCGCCTCCAGCTTCGCCAAGAACGCCGGCCACGAAGCCGAACAGTTGCTCACCGAACAATCACCCTGGTGGCCCCTGCGCGACGGCATCCGCGCCAGGGCCAGGGCTTCCCAGGACAACCCGACCCCAGCCGACGAATTCGCCGCCGGACTGCTCAAGGCCGCCCAACAACCCAAGCCACCCCGCCTGCTGCGCCTGGGCAACGGCAGCCGGGCCTTGCCCTTGATGGCGGGCTTGCTGCCCAAGGGGTTGCTGGAGAAGGGCTTGAGGAAGCGGTTTGGCCTGGGGGGCTCGCTTTAACGCCGGGCATTTTTTGGGGCGGCTGCGCCACCCAGCGGGAGCAAGCTCCCTCGCCACGGGGACCGCGACGGCCGCAAACCTCCCGGCCACTTCCACAAGAGAGTGTGGTTCGGGCGCAGATTTGGCCCCAGCCCCGGCTCTATTCTATTGTGGGAGCGGGCTTGCCCGCGAAAGCGTCAGCACAGCCACCGTCAATGCCAGCTGACCCACCGCCTTCGCGAGCAAGCTCGCTCCCACAGGAGGATTGTGGTTTGGGCGCAAATTTGGCCTCAACCCCGGTTCTCTTGTGGGAGCGGGCTTGCCCGCGAAAGCGTCAGCACAGCCACCGTCAATGCCAACTGAACCACCGCTTTCGCGAGCAAGCTCGCTCCCACAGGAGGATTGTGGTTCGGGCGCAGATTTGGCCTCAGCCCCGGCTCTATTGTGGGAGCGGGCTTGCCCGCGAAAGCGTCAGCACAGCCACCGTCAATGCCAGCTGACCCACCGCCTTCGCGAGCAAGCTCGCTCCCACAGATTTCGTGGCACGCCACAAATCCCTGCTCCCACATTCACCGCTCGGCCTGGTTTTCGACCACCACGGTGCAGGTCATCCCCGCAGCCAGCAGTACGCCCTCGGGCACTTCATCGAGGTGGATGCGCACCGGCACCCGCTGGGCCAGGCGCACCCAGTTGAAGGTCGGGTTGACGTCGGCGATCAGCTCGCGGCTTTGCGGGTTATCGCGGTCGTAGATGCCGCGGGAGATGCTTTCCACGTGCCCCTTGAGCACCTCGCCGCTCATCAGTTGCAGTTGCGCCGGATCGCCGATCCGCACCTTGGGCAACTTGGTCTCTTCGAAGAAGCCGTAGACCCAGAACGAGTTCATGTCCACCACGGCCATTTTCGCCTCGCCGATGCGCGCATAGTCGCCACGGTGGACGTTGAGGTTGGTCACGTAGCCGTCCACCGCCGCGCGGACTTCGGTGCGCGTCAGGTTCAACTCGGCGGCCTCCAGTTGCGCCTGGGCGTGCTGGTAATCGGCCAGGGCCGAATCGGCGATGTTGCTGGCGTCATCGCGGTTTTCCCGGGAGATCACCAGGCTGTCGAGGTCGGCACGGCGATGGGCGTTGACCTTGCGCATTTCCCAAGTGGCCTTGCGCGAGGCCACCAGGGAGCGGGCCTGCTTGACCGCGATGCGATAGTGCTCGGGGTCGATGCGCATCAGCAGGTCACCCTTGCTCACCCGCTGGTTATCGCGAACCGCCACCTCGACCACTTCACCACTGACATCGGCGGCCACGTTGATGACGTCCGCCCGCACCCGGCCATCGCGGGTCCAGGGCGTGTTCATGTAGTGCTCCCACAACGCACGGCCGATCCACAGCGCCAGGGCCAGCACCAGCAACGTCGCAAGCAGGCTGAAAAACTTTTTCATCGCATCGATCTCAACGGTAGACCGTCAGCGCCAACGCGCCGAACAGACAGGTAAACAGACTCAGGCGCAGCAGCGCCGGGTGCCAGAAGAAGCGGTACAGGTCCAGCCCGGACAGGAAACGGTCCAGGGCCCAGGCCAAGGCGGCGGCGATGAAGAACATCAGGGTCATGGTGGGCATGTACACGCCATGGAAGGCGATCTCACGAGGCATGTTCAGGTTCCTGGCGCAGCGGCGGTGCGTAGGCCGCCAATGGTGATTGCGGGTCGAGCAGCGAGGTGCGGATGAAATGCAGGTAGCTTTTCACCCGCCGCAGGGCGGACGTGTCGAAGTGCGGCGCGAAGGGTTCGTCAGTGGCCTGCACGCGCCCGATGGCGTGATCGACCGCCGCCAGGGCACGCTCCAGGTTGCTGCGGCCCGGCTGGCGGAACAGCCGCACCAACGCCCTGCCCATCCCGCGAATGGCCTGGCGCCACGGCTGGCTTTCGGCATACGCCGGGTGCACCGGCAGGATCGCCTGCTCCTTGCGCAACTCGATGATCGCGTGGCCGATTTCCAGCACCACGAACATCCAGCGCAGCAGGGCGCGCTGCACCCCAGGCTGGCCCGCCGCCAAGCCATAGGCCTGGTGCAGCAGGTCCCGACTACGGCTTTCGAACCCCGAGGCCAGGCCCTTGAGCTTGCCACTGATGGCGAACACCACTTGCTCGCGCAAGTCCTGTTCGAGCCGACGCCACAGCCAACGGCTGTTGGGCGGCAGGATGATCGCGCCGGCGGCCGCGCACACCAGCATGCCGAGGATCATCGCCAGGTAATCGTTGATGAACGCGTAGGGGTTGTAGACGGTCAGGTTGTCCGGCACCGAGCCGGTGCAGAAGAAGATCAGCAACCCCAGCCCGACGCCGGCGTACTGCGGTCGTGAACTGAGAAACGACCCGAGCATGATGACCGGCGCGAGCATCACGCAGAGCAGCGGGAAACCGTCGATCAAAGGAAACACGAAGAACATCTCGACGAAACCGATCAACGCGCCAAGCAAAGTGCCGCAAGCCATCTGGAACGCCATGCGCTTGGG
This sequence comes from Pseudomonas sp. P97.38, assembly GCF_001269745.1. Lineage (NCBI taxonomy): Bacteria > Pseudomonadati > Pseudomonadota > Gammaproteobacteria > Pseudomonadales > Pseudomonadaceae > Pseudomonas > Pseudomonas sp. P97.38. Next base: position 163,451 of record NZ_LHVJ01000025.1, on the reverse strand, counting down.
GTTCGGCGTCGCCGCCGACAAGCCCACGGTGGCCGCGGCGATCATGGTCATCGTCGCGCCGCTCGGCCAGGCCGTGGCCACCCAATAGCTGCCCAGCACCAGCAGGATGAAGGCGGCGCGAAACCCCGAGGCGGCCGCCGCCAGGCCATTGGTCTGGGGCACGAACGGCTCGTCCCAGCGCTCACGTTCGTGACGGTGGTCGGCCAGGGAGGCGTGGGTCAGGGCATAACCGTGCAGGTCGTCGACAAAGCGGTAGAGCAGTTCATAAGCCGTATGGAAATCCAACTGCTGGGCGTCGCTCGGTGCCGTTTCCTGGAACAGCGCCCGCAGCCGCCGCACCTGCGCCGGCAGGTCGGCCTTGTACTCGGCCAGCGCCACCGCCAGCCGCCCCGCATCGGTGTCGGTCAGCGGCCGGCCACTGAAACCGTCCAGCCGTTCCGCCAGCGTCTGCAAGCCCGGCTTGATGGCATTGACCACGTGATCGGCGGCGCTGCCACGCAGGCGTTCTAGCAACTGGTGCAAGGCGTTGAAGCGGGTGGTGATGCCCATGAATTCGCTGTTCAGGCGACTGAGCCGGCCATTGCGGCGGCGCATGTGCGGGTCTTCGAACACGGTCACACTGCGCAGGCTTTCCAGGCCGACAGCTTCGGCGATGAAGCGCACATTGCCGGCTTCGAATGCCTCCCGCCGGCTGCGTCCGCGCAAGCCATCGGTGACGAACAGGGCAAACACGCCGAAGCGCTGGTACAAGGCGTTGCGCATGGCGGCACTGGCGGTCTGCGGCAGGATCGCGGCGCTGACCAGGGTGGCGCAGAGAATCCCCAGGGAAATCTCCAGCACCCGCCAAACCGCCGCCATGAACGCCCCTTCCGGGTGGGCCAGCGCAGGCAGGCCGATCATTGCAGCGGTGTAGCCGGCCAGTACGAAACCGTATGCACGAAAGTTGCGATAACGCGCCGCGCCGGCCGTGCAGAGACCGACCCACAGCGTCAGGCTGCCGAGAAACAATTCGGTGTTCTGGGCGAACAGGGCAATCAACGCCACCATCACCGCCGAGCCTGCCAGGGTGCCGAGAAAGCGGTAGAAACTCTTGGCGAACACCTGGCCACTCTGCGGCTGCATGACGATGAACACGGTGATCATGGCCGTGCGCGGCTGTGGCAGTTCCAGGCGCATCGCCAACCACAGCGTGAGGAAGGCGGCCAGCAGGACCTTGAACATGTAGACCCAGGTCACCCCGTCGCTGCGGGCCCAGTCGTAGAAGCCGCGGCGCCATTCGAGGCGGTAGAGCCAGCGCAGGGAGGCAAATAGCGGTGTCATAGGCAGCACTCAACCAAGGACAACACTGCCCCTGTGGCAAGCGCCCTCGCCACGGTACGGTTCCAGTTCATTTCGCGGGCACATCACTACCGGCGTCGAGCCCGCCGCCCAGCGCCGTCACCAGGTCGGCGTGGGCACTCAGGCGCGCGGCCTCCACCTGCTGTTGCACCTGTTGCTGCTTGAACAACAGGCTCTGGGCGTTGAGCACGTTGAGGTAGTCGGTCAGCCCGCGCTGGAACGCCACCAGGGCGATGTCGTAGGTGCGTTGCGCGGCCGCCACGGACTCGGCGGCGAAGGCGTGTTGCTTGTCCATGGACTGGCGACGGATCAGCTGGTCGGAGATGCCCTTGAGCGCATTGACCAGCGTCTGGTTGTAATGCGCTACGGCCAGGTCATAGCCGGCGGCCGCCTCGCCCAACTGCGCGCGCAGGCGCCCACCCTCGAAAATCGGCAGCGAGATCGCCGGCCCGACGTTGTAAGTGAGCTTCTTGCCGGTGAGAAACTCCAGCATGCCGCCGCCGGTGGCCATGTAGCCCAGGCTGCCCACCAGGTCGACATTGGGGTAGAACCCCGCGTGGGCCACGTCGATGCCCCGGGCCTGGGCCGCCACTTGCCAACGCCCCGCCACCACATCCGGACGCTGGCCGAGCAGGTCGGCGGGCAGAGCCGAGGGCAGTTTCAAGGGCGCGCCAAGGGCCAGCGTCGGACGCTGCAATTGTGCCCCCGCCCCCGGTCCCTTGCCCGCCAGCGCGGCCAATTGATTGCGACTCAAGGCAATGGCTTCGTCGATGGCGTCGAGTTGACGGTGAGTCTCGGGCAACGGCGCCTGGGCCTGGCTCACCTCGAAATGAGTGCCGATGCCGCCCTTCAGGCGTTTTTGCGCCAAGTCGAGAATCTGCTCATGTTGGTGCAGCGTCGCGACGACGATATCCCGCTGGGCGTAGTGCAGGGACAACTGGATGTAGGCGTGCACGATGTTGTTCTGCAGTTCCAGTTGCGCCTGCCGCGCCTCGGCCACACTGGCGTGGGCCAGGTCCACCGCTCGCTCGCTGGCGTTGCGCTCCCGGCCCCACAGGTCCAGGGCATAGCTCAAGCCCAGGGCGGCATTGTTGTCCCAGGTGGTGGTATTGGCCAGCTCGCCAGGGCCGTAGAACTGATCGGTGGGCCAGTTGTGACGCTTGAGGGTCGCTTCGCCGTTGACCTGCAGCGACTCGGCGGCCTCGACCACACCGGCCATGGCCTTGGCCTGTCGAACCCGGGCCGCGGCCATCGCCAGGCTCGGGTTGCCTTGCAGGGCCAGGTCGATCCAGCGATCCAACTGCCGATCGCCATAAGCCTGCCACCACTGGCGTTCGGGCCAGTGGGCATCGCGGGCGGCTTCGCGAATGGCGGCATCGGTGGCCAGTTGATCGGCCGACATGGCCTCGCCCTGCGGCGCAATCCCTCCCGTACCGATGCAACCGCTGATGGTGAACGCCAGAACCCAAACACTGAGAGTCTTCAGCTCTCTGCTGATGCAACGCGGCACTTGCGAAATTCCTAGGAGAGAGAATCAAGAACCTGTGGGAGCGGGCTCGCCCGCGAAGAGGGACTGACGTTCAACATCATCGATTACAGGCCAACCGCTTTCGCGAGCAAGTCCGCTCCCACAGGATGCGCGCCAGACTCCAGGCGGACCCAAGCCACAGTGGAGGCAATTCTAGGTACGAGGCTCACCGGCGATAAGCCGACCTTTCTGCGAATCTTTGTTACCGTTAACGCGATAATCCCATCGTCGGGGTCCCGTAGCGCTGTAACTTCATGTCACAATTTGCTACCTCCCAAGAGAGCCCTCCATGGACACCTTGCAAAACATGCGCGCGTTCAGCTGTGTTGCCGAAGCTGGCAGTTTCACCGCTGCCGCCGCGCAACTGGACACCACCACGGCCAACGTTTCGCGCGCGGTTTCCAACCTCGAAGCCCACCTGCAAACCCGCTTGCTCAACCGCACCACCCGACGGATTGCCCTGACCGAGGCGGGTAAGCGCTACTTGCTGCGTTGCGAGCAGATCCTGGCGTATGTGGAAGAAGCCGAAGCCGAGGCCAGCGATGCCCACGCGCGCCCCGCCGGGCAGTTGAAGGTCCACACCATGACCGGTATCGGCCAGCATTTCGTGATCGACGCCATTGCCCGCTACCGCAAGACCCATCCGGACGTCACGTTCGACCTGACCCTGGCCAACCGGGTGCCGGACATCCTCGACGAGGGCTACGACGTGTCCATCGTGCTCGCCAGCGAGCTGCCGGATTCGGGTTTTGTCTCCCAGCGCCTGGGGATCACCTACAGCATCGTCTGCGCGTCCCCGGCCTACGTGAAGGCCAGCGGCTGCCCACAAAAGCCCAGCGACCTGCTCAACCACGCCTGCCTGAGGCTGGTCAGCCCGGTCATTCCGCTGGAAAAATGGGTGTTCGACGGCCCGGAAGGCCAGGAAATGGTCACCATCAACAGCTCACCGTTCCTGGTGAATTCTGCCGACGCGATGAAAACCGCGATCATCAGCGGCATGGGGATCGGGGTGTTGCCGGTGTACGCCGCCATCGAAGGCCTGCGTAACGGCACGCTGGTGCGGGTCATGCCCAACTACCGCTCCCAGGAACTGAACCTCTACGCCATCTACCCTTCACGCCAATACCTGGACGCGAAGATCAAGACCTGGGTCGAATACCTGCGCGGCTCGTTGCCGGAAATCCTGGCGGCGCACCAGGCCGAGCTCACGGCCTATGAATTGAGTGGCAGCCTGGCGGGCGCACGGGCGGTGAACTGAAACCGCCCGTGCTCAAGAGAGGCGGCTCAGCGCTTGCCCATCGAGCGACGCGTGCCGGGAGGCGCGGCGCCCGGGGTCTTGGTGTGGCCGTTCTTCGCGCCGTTCTTGTACCACGGCTGTTGCGCGGCCCCTTTGGCCGCGGCCAACTCGCCGGGCTTGAACGGAAATTTGAAGGCCGGGATCACCGCCTTGTCGCGCTCGGCGCTGGGAACATCGCTGTCAGGCCGCTCGGCCTGGTCGTCGGCGAGCGACGGTGTCGGGGAAGTCATGTCAATGTGTTCACTTGAGGTGGGACATCAATCCGTGGCGAGGGAGCTTGCTCCCGCTGGGCTGCGCAGCAACCCCACAATAGGTGCGTGTCGGGCCGGTTGAGCGAGCCACGAAAGCGCGCAGTATACCCGCCCGCCACGGCAATGCATCGGGCAGATTCGATCAGCGTCACCACTCGTCCGACAGCTCCTTGGGACGAAACTGACGCGCCTGTCAGTTAGCCGTCACCTTCCTGACCGCCTCGCAACGCTATATAAGAGCGGTAGAAATCCCACCGTCCTGAACCGGCTCTTCGCATCCATGCACATCCAGAAAAAAACCGTCCTGCTCGTTGCGTTCCTGGTCGCCCTGGCGGCCCTGGCCTTCTGGTTGCTCATGAAGCCCGTCACCGCCAAGCCTGCCGCGCCCGCCGCCATTCCGGTGCGGGTGGTCAGCGTGGTGCAAAAGGACGTGCCGCGCTTTGCCAGCGGCATCGGCACGGTGCTGTCGCTGCACAGCGTGGTCATTCGTCCGCAGATCGACGGCATCCTGACCCGCCTGCTGGTCAAGGAAGGGCAACGGGTGCAAAAAGGCGACCTGCTGGCGACCATCGACGACCGCTCGATCCGCGCCAGCCTCGACCAGGCCAGGGCCCAGCTCGGCGAGAGCCAGGCCCAACTGGCGGTGGCCCAGGTCAATCTCAAGCGCTACAAGCTGCTGAGCGTCGACGACGGCGTGTCGAAGCAGACCTACGACCAGCAACAGGCTTTGGTCAATCAGCTCAAGGCCACGGCCCAGGGCAACCAGGCGGCCATCGACGCGGCCACGGTGCAGTTGTCCTACACCCAGATCCGTTCCCCGGTGACCGGGCGCGTCGGCATCCGCAACGTCGACGAAGGCAACTTCCTGCGCACCAGCGACACCGAAGGCCTGTTCACGGTGACCCAGATCGACCCGATCGCGGTGGAGTTCTCCCTGCCCCAGCAAATGCTGCCCACCCTGCAACGCTTGATCGCCGCGCCCGACCAGGCCCTGGTCCAGGCGTTCATCGGTGCCGATGCCACGACCGGGGAACTGCTCGGCGAGGGCCGGCTGAGCCTGATCGACAACCAGATCAACGCCAACACCGGGACGCTGCGGGCCAAGGCTGAGTTCAGCAACGCCGCGCAACGCTTGTGGCCGGGGCAACTGGTGACCCTGAAGATCCAGACCACGGTCGACAAGGACGCCCTGGTGGTGCCGCCCGCCGTGGTCCAGCGCGGGCTGGAGCAACACTTCGTGTACCGGGTCAAGGGCGATACGGTGGAAAGCGTGCCGGTGGTGATGGTTCATCAGGACAGCGACCTGAACATCATCAAGGGCGTGAACCCCGGCGACCAACTGGTCAGCGACGGCCAGTCACGGCTCAAGCCCGGCAGCCACATCCAGGTGCTCAGTGACCCGCCGGCCCTGGCCAAGTCCGCGGAGCCGCAACCATGAAGGGCCGCGGCTCGATTTCGACGTGGTGCATCAACCACCCGATCGCCACGGTGCTACTGACGTTCGCCCTGGTCCTGCTGGGGCTGATCGCGTTCCCCCGGCTGCCCGTCGCGCCGTTGCCGGAAGCCGAATTCCCGACCATCCAGGTCAACGCCCAGCTACCCGGCGCCAGCCCGGAAACCATGGCGTCGTCGGTGGCGACACCGCTGGAGGTGCAATTCAGCGCCATCCCCGGCATCACCCAGATGACCTCCAGCAGCGCCTTGGGCTCGACCAACCTGATCCTGCAATTCAGCCTCGGCAAAAGCATCGACACCGCCGCCCAGGAAGTGCAGGCGGCCATCAACACCGCCGCCGGCAAACTGCCCAACGACATGCCGAACCTGCCGACCTGGCGCAAGGTCAACCCGGCCGACAGCCCCGTGCTGATCCTCAGCATCAGTTCCACCCTGATGCCCGGCACCGAGCTGAGCGACTACGTCGAAACGCTTCTTGCCCGTCAGATCAGCCAGATCGATGGCGTAGGACAAGTCAACATCACCGGCCAGCAGCGCCCGGCGATCCGGGTCCAGGCCTCGGCCGACCGGCTTGCCGCCATCGGCCTGACCCTGGCCGACATCCGCCTGTCGCTGCAACAGGCCAGCCTCAACCTGGCCAAGGGCGCCCTGTACGGTGAATCGAGCATTTCCACCCTGTCCACCAACGATCAGTTGTTCCAGCCCGAGGAATACCGTGAGCTGATCGTGTCCTACAAGAATGGCGCACCGGTGCACCTCAAGGACGTCGCCAAGGTCATCAGCGGCTCGGAAAATGCCTACGTCCAGGCCTGGTCCGACAACGAACCGGGGCTCAACCTGGTGATCTTCCGGCAGCCGGGGGCGAACATCGTCGAGACCGTCGACCGTATCCAGGCGGCCCTCCCGACCCTGCAAGCCATGTTGCCCGCCGCGATGCAGGTCAAGGTGCTGATCGACCGAACCCAGACCATCCGCGCCTCGCTGCACGAAGTGGAAATCACCCTGCTGATCACCGTGTTGCTGGTGGTGGCGGTCATGGCCCTGTTCCTGCGCCAGCTCTCGGCAACCCTGATTGTCTCGGCTGTGCTGGGGGTTTCGCTGACCGCCAGTTTCGCCCTGATGTACATCATGGGCTTCAGCCTGAACAACCTGACCCTGGTAGCCATCGTCATTTCGGTGGGTTTCGTGGTCGACGATGCGATCGTGGTGGTGGAGAACATCCACCGTCATCTTGAGGCCGGCGAAGGCATGCGCGAGGCGGCGATCAAGGGCGCCGGCGAGATCGGCTTCACGGTGGTGTCCATCAGCTTCTCGCTGATCGCCGCGTTCATCCCGCTGCTGTTCATGGGCGGCGTGGTCGGGCGGCTGTTCAAGGAATTTGCCTTGACGGCCACCTCCACCATCCTGATCTCGGTGGTGGTGTCGTTGACCCTGGCGCCGACCCTCGCCGCGCTGTTCATGCGCGCCCCGGTGCATCATGCCCACGGCAAGCCGGGTTTCGGCGAACGCCTGCTAGCCCGGTACGAACGCGGCTTGCGGCGGGCCCTGGCTCATCAGAAGCTGATGATCGGCGTGTTCGGCCTGACCCTGGCGCTGGCCGTGGGCGGCTACGTGTTCATTCCCAAGGGCTTCTTCCCGGTCCAGGACACCGGCCTGGTGCTGGGCACCAGCGAGGCCGCCGCCGACGTGTCGTTCCCGGACATGGTCGCCAAGCACAAGGCCCTGGCCGACATCGTCGCCGCCGACCCGGCCGTGGCAACCTTTTCCCACTCCGTCGGCGTTTCGGGCAACAACCAGACCATCGCCAACGGCCGCTTCTGGATCGCCCTCAAGCCTCGAGACCAGCGGGATGTCTCGGCCAGCGGCTTCATCGACCGGATTCGCCCCAAGCTGCTGAAGATCCCCGGCGTGGTCCTGTACCTGCGAGCCGGGCAAGACATCAACTTAAGCTCCGGCCCCAGCCGTGCCCAGTATCAATACGTGCTCAAGAGCAACGACGGGCCGAGCCTCACGGCCTGGACCCAGAAGCTCACCGACAAATTGCGTGGCAACCCGGCGTTCCGCGACATCTCCAATGACTTGCAGCCAGGTGGCAGCATCACTCACATCAACATCGACCGCAGTGCCGCCGCGCGCTTCGGCCTCACCGCCAGCGACGTCGACCAGGCCTTGTACGACGCCTTCGGCCAGCGGCAGATCAACGAGTTCCAGACCGAGACCAACCAGTACAACGTCATCCTGGAACTCGACACCGCACAACGCGGCAAGGCCGAGAGCCTGGCGTACTTCTACCTGCGCTCGCCCCTGAGTGGCGAAATGGTGCCGCTCTCAGCCCTGGCCCGCTTCGATGCACCGAGCAGCGGCCCGTTGTCGATTGCCCACGACGGCATGTTCCCGGCCGCCAACCTGTCGTTCAACCTCGCACCGGGCGTGGCGTTGGGGGATGCGGTGTGGATGCTCGACCAGGCCAAGAACGAGATCGGCATGCCGGCCGCCATCACCGGCAACTTCCAGGGCGCGGCCCAGGCGTTCCAGAGTTCGCTGGCCAGCCAGCCGTGGCTGATCCTCGCCGCGCTGGTGGCGGTGTACATCATCCTCGGCGTGCTTTACGAGAGCTTCGTGCATCCGTTGACCATCATCTCCACCCTGCCCTCGGCGGGCCTCGGCGCGCTGATCATGCTCTGGCTGCTGGGCCAGGACTTTTCGATCATGGCCCTGATCGGCCTGGTCCTGCTGATCGGCATCGTCAAGAAGAACGGCATCCTGATGATCGACTTCGCCCTCGATGCCCAGCGCAACGGCGGGTTGGCCCCCCAGGAAGCGATCTTCCAGGCCTGCGTGACCCGGTTCCGGCCGATCATGATGACGACCCTGGCCGCCCTGCTCGGCGCCCTGCCGCTGATGCTCGGCTACGGCACTGGCGCGGAACTGCGCCAGCCATTGGGCATCGCCGTGGTGGGGGGCCTGCTGGTGAGCCAGGCGCTGACGCTGTTCACCACGCCGGTCATATACTTGTGGCTCGAGCGACTGTTCCATCGGCCCAAGCCAGCGCCGACGGCCCTGGCGACCACACACTGAGGCCGGCCCATGCGTGTCCTGATCATCGAAGACGAAGAAAAAACCGCCGACTACCTGCACCGCGGCTTGAGCGAACAGGGCTACACCGTGGACGTCGCACCGGACGGCATCGAGGGCCTGCACCTGGCCCTGGAAACCGATTACGCGGTGATCGTGCTCGACCTGATGCTGCCGGGCCTGGACGGCTTCGGCGTGTTGCGGGCCTTGCGCGCCCGCAAGCAGACCCCGGTGATCATGCTGACCGCCCGGGAACGGGTCGAGGATCGCATCAAGGGGCTGCGCGACGGCGCCGATGACTACCTGGGCAAACCGTTCTCCTTCCTCGAACTGGTGGCCCGCCTGCAAGCCCTGACCCGCCGCAGCGGTGGCCACGAACCGGTGCAGGTGACCATCGCCGACCTGTGGATCGACCTGATCAGCCGCAAGGCGACACGGGCCGGGCAACGCCTGGACCTGACCGCCAAGGAGTTTTCCCTGCTCAGCGTCCTGGCCCGTCGCCAGGGCGAGATCCTATCGAAAACCGCCATTGCCGAAATGGTCTGGGACATCAATTTCGACAGCGACGCCAACGTGGTCGAAGTGGCGATCAAGCGCCTGCGGGCCAAGCTCGACGGGCCGTTCGAGCAGAAGCTGCTGCACACGATCCGCGGCATGGGCTATGTGCTGGAGAGCCGCAGTGAGTAACAGCCTCGCCCTGCGCCTGAGCGGGATGTTCACGCTGGTGGCGGCGTTGGTGTTCCTGTTGATCGGCGGTGCGCTGTACCAGCAGGTTGCCAAGGGCCTGGGCCTGTTGCCGGAAGCCGAACTCGATGCGCGCTACAGCGTGCTCGAATCCACGGTGGGCCGCTACGGCACCCCCGAACACTGGGTGAAGATCAATAACAAGCTGCGGTTGCTGGGCGAAGAAGACAAACGCATCCATTTCTGGATCGTCAGCGGCGACCCACGCTTCGAGTACGGCAACCCGGATGCGCAGATCCGCGCCTTCGCCGAGGGGCCGCTGGGCAAGCGCGACATGAAGCTGCCTCACCGGCCCTATCCGATGAAAGTGCTGGTCAGTCAGTTCCCGGCCAAGGACCAACGCCCACCGTTGCGCTTCATGATCGGCATCGACACCGAGACGTTCTACCAGACCCAGCACCGTCTGCTGGTGGCGCTGGTGAGCCTGGCCATCGTCGGCGTGCTGCTGGCATCCCTGCTGGGGTATTGGGTGGCGCGGATCGGCCTCAAGCCCTTGATCAAGTTGTCCGACGAAGCCCAGCGCCTGACGCCGCCACGGCTGTCCGGGCGCTTGCAACTGACGCCATTGCCGCCGGAGCTGAGCCAGTTCGTCAGCTCCTTCAACGCCACCCTCGACCGGGTCGAACTGGCCTACTCGCGGCTCGAATCGTTCAACGCCGATGTCGCCCACGAACTGCGTTCCCCGCTGACCAACCTGATCGGCCAGACCCAGGTGGCGTTGACCCGCGGGCGCTCGGCCGAGCATTACTTCGAAGTACTGCAGTCAAACCTCGAAGAGCTGGAACGGCTGCGCTCGATCATCAACGACATGCTGTTCCTCGCCAGCGCCGACCAGGGCAGCAAGGCCACCAAGCTGACCAGCACCTCCCTGGCCGGCGAGGTGGCGACCACCCTCGACTACCTGGACTTCATCCTGGAAGACGCCCAGGTCCAGGTCCGGGTCAGCGGCGATGCCCAGGCCAACATCGAGATCGCCCACCTGCGCCGGGCGCTGATCAACCTGCTGAGCAACGCCGTGCAGCACACCGCTGCCGGGCAGGTCATCGACGTGCGCATCGAGGCCCAGGCCGACCAGATCACCCTGGCCGTCACCAACCCCGGCGAACCGATTGCCGGTGAACACCTGCCTCGCCTGTTCGAACGCTTCTACCGGGTCGATGCCTCGCGCAGCAACAGCGGCGCCAACCACGGATTGGGGCTGGCGATCGTCAAGGCCATCGCCCTGATGCATGGCGGCGACGTGTTCGTGCACAGCGAACGAGGTGCCAACACCTTCGGGATCCGCTTGCCCGCCTGACGTTCCAGGCGGCGCATCCCGACGGCCTATTGCCCATTGAATGCTGGGCGAAAGGCAATTGAATCAGAATCAGGCGATCTCGGCCTGCGACATCGGCGAACGGGTGATTGCGCAGAGATGGATTGCCCGCCCTCACCGATCCAAGCACAATCAGCAAAAGGCCAGCATACGGCTCATTTGCCAGCCGCGTGCCCTTTGGGATGGATCCCCGCCACAGACAATGCAGACACTGTAACCATGAGCACGAGCAGTGCGACACCCGGCAATACCCTGTTTTCGATACGCTCGGAACGGGCACTCGTTTTCGCCAGCTCACTGGTGGTCACGGCCATCCTGAGCATCGTGACGTTCCTGCTGATTCGCGAACATACCAGCGCACAACTGGCCGCTACCCGCGCGGCCACCAACATCGTGCAACTGATCGACGCCGACGTGCTGCGCAACGTCGAGCTCTATGACCTGTCGCTGCAAGGCCTGATCACCACGGCCAAGCGCAGTGACCTCAACGGGGTGTCGCCGGCGATTCGTCACCTGGCCCTGTTCGACCGCGCCACCGCCGCGCCCTACAAGGGCGACATCCTGCTGCTCGACAAGCGCGGTGACGTGATCGCCGACTCCGCCTCGGTCATCCCGCGCCAGGGCAATTACGCCGACCGGGAATATTTTCGTGCGCACGTCGACGACCCGAGCCTGGGCATGATGATCAGCCGTCCGTTTCGCTCCAGGAGTGTCGCCCAGGACTGGCGCATCAGCTTCAGCTATCGATTGAACGATGAACAGGGTGAGTTCATGGGCGTGGCCGAGGCCGGGATGCGCTTGAACTACTTCAGCCAGCTGTTCAAGAGCCTGAACATTGGCCACGGCGGCACGGTGAACCTGATCAGCCGCGACGGGATCCTGCTGGCACAGGAGCCGCCCCTGGCCGACGACTTGATCGGCAAGGACTTCAGCAACCGGCCGAACTTCGTGCGCATCCTGAAGGAAGGCAATGGCAGTTTCACCAGCGTGTCCAGCGTCGACCAGAGCACGCGCCTGTACACCTTTTCCCAGGTGGGCAACCTGCCGTTGATTGTCGTGGTGGCGTTGTCGTCCCAGGAAGTGTTCGCCTCGTGGAAACGCACGGCGTTGATGGTCAGCGGCGCGACCGGCGCGCTGTGCATCGCCTTGCTCTGGCTCACCTGGCTGCTACGTCGCGAATTGCGCCGCCGCCATCGGGCCGAGCGGAACCTGGCACAACTGGCATCGATCGACGCCCTGACCGGCCTGGCCAACCGTCGGACCCTGGATGTGAAATTGCATCAGGAGTGGCTGCGTTCCCAGCGCTCGGGGCAACCGCTGTCGGTCATGATGATCGATGCCGACCACTTCAAGGCCTACAACGATCGCCACGGCCACCAAGGCGGGGACGAGGCCCTGCGAAGCCTGGCCCAGCTCATCGACGAACACGTCCGTCGCCCCGCCGACCTTGCCGCGCGCTATGGCGGTGAAGAGTTTGCGGTCGTGGTGCCGGAAACCACCACCGCCGGCGCCTTCACCATGGCCCAGAATATCCGCCAGGCCGTGGAACAACTGCCGCCTCCCGTCCCGGGGGAAGCCCCGATGACCGTCAGCATCGGTATCGCTACCTGGGCCAAAGGACCGTACGGCGACCTCGAACAACTCCTGGTCGCCGCCGACAAGGCGCTGTACCAAGCCAAGGCCAGCGGCCGCAACCGCGTTGTGTGCGCCATGTAATCCCGGCCCTCTTCACATCTGGACAACCGTGGCGAGGGAGCTTGCTCCCGCTGGACTGCGTAGCAGGCCCAAAAAAGGTCAATGTGGTGTGCCTGATACACCCAGGCGCCTGCTCCAGGGGGCCGCTTCGCAGCCCAGCGGGAGCAAGCTCCCTCGCCACGGAAACCGGCTTACACCAAACCTCTGTGCGAGGGGGTTTATCCGAAACGGTCCCTTGATAAACAACCGGCATAAAAAAAGGCCACCCTAAGGCAGCCTTTAAAAACTAGAGAGGTTTTTTGCTTACACGGCCGCGACAGGGCGCATGTAAGAGATTGGTGCGGTGCTGGCGTCTTCGAACGTCACGACTTCCCAAGCATCTTTCTGCTCAATCAACTTGCGCAGCAGCTGGTTGTTCAGTGCGTGGCCGGACTTGAAGCCCTTGAACTCACCAATCAGGCTATTGCCCAGCAGGTAGAGGTCGCCGATTGCATCGAGGATCTTGTGTTTGACGAATTCGTCTTCATAACGAAGGCCGTCTTCGTTCAACACGCCATCGGAATCGACCACGATCGCGTTTTCCACGCTGCCGCCGAGTGCGAGGTTGTGCTTGCGCAGGTACTCGATGTCACTCATGAAGCCAAAGGTACGGGCGCGGCTGACTTCTTTTACGAACGAAGTGCTGGAAAAGTCCACGCTTGCACTCTGGGTGCGGTCCCGGAAAACCGGGTGATCGAAATCGATCTCGAAGCTCACCTTGAAACCTTCGAAAGGGACGAAAGTGGCGCGCTTGTCGCCATCTTCCACGGTCACTTCCCGCAGGATGCGGATGAACTTCTTGGCCGCGTCCTGTTCTTCCAGGCCAGCCGATTGAATCAGGAATACGAAGGGTCCGGCACTGCCATCCATGATCGGGACTTCGGACGCGGAGAGCTCGACGTAGGCGTTATCGATGCCCAGGCCAGCCATGGCCGAGAGCAAATGCTCCACCGTATCCACTTTGGTGTCACCGTTGACCAATGTGGTCGACATGGTGGTTTCACCAACGTTTTCCGCGCGAGCAGGAATCTGCACCACAGGGTCGAGGTCGGCACGACAAAACACGATGCCGGTATCGACAGGCGCGGGCTTGAGGGTCAGGTAGACCTTCTCGCCCGAGTGCAGACCGACACCTGTGGCACGGATAATATTCTTCAGGGTGCGTTGTTTAATCATGGCATGGGCCGCTTCAGCGCAAATTGCGAACTGGTATCAACAAAGGCTGGCGATGATAGCAGACCAGACCTTTGCTGAACACCAATCACCCGTATCCCCCTGATACATTTCATCAATCGGCCTGACGACGCAGGAATGCCGGGATGTCCAGGTAATCCAGATCGTCTTGCGGATTCATCTTCGCGGCAGTCGCAGCACCGGCCTGGGCCTGGTTGCGCATGACGGTCGGACGGTCCAGGTCACGGTAGTTCACCGCAGGCTGTTCCTGACGAACGGGAGCCTGTTGCTGTGGCTGGGAGGCCATGGCGGTCTGTACGGTGTTGTCGATCACCTTCATCGGCTTCTCGATTTTCGCGCCCAGGCCGGTGGCAACCACGGTCACGTGCAGCTCATCGCGCATGTCGGGGTCGATCACGGTGCCGACCTTGACCATGGCGTGGTCGGAGGCGAAGGCTTCGATGATGCTACCCACGTCGGAGTACTCGCCCAGGGACAGGTCGGGACCTGCGGTGATGTTCACCAGGATACCGCGAGCGCCCTGCAGGTTGACGTCTTCGAGCAACGGGTTGCGGATGGCCGCTTCGGTCGCTTCGCGCGCACGGTTCGGACCGCTGGCGCAGCCAGTGCCCATCATCGCCATGCCCATTTCGGACATCACGGTGCGCACGTCGGCGAAGTCGACGTTGATCATGCCCGGACGCTTGATGATGTCGGAGATACCGCGAACGGCACCGGCCAGTACGTCATCGGCCTTGGCGAAAGCCGACAGCAGGCTGGCGTCCTTACCCAGGATGGTCAGCAGCTTCTCGTTGGGGATGGTGATCAACGAGTCGACGCTTTCGCTCAGCGCGCGGATGCCTTCATCGGCGATCTGCATGCGCTTGCGGCCTTCGAACGGGAACGGACGGGTCACCACGGCAACGGTGAGGATACCCATCTCCTTGGCCACTTCGGCAATGATCGGCGCTGCACCGGTACCGGTACCGCCGCCCATGCCCGTGGTGATGAACACCATGTTGGTGCCAGCCAGGACTTCAGCGATGCGCTCGCGGTCTTCCAGGGCAGCCTGACGGCCAACCTCGGGATTCGCGCCAGCACCCAGGCCCTTGGTCACGCCGGTACCCAGTTGCAGGATGGTCCGCGCGCCGATGTTTTTCAGCGCTTGAGCATCGGTGTTGGCGCAGATGAACTCGACGCCCTCGATGTTGCTCTTGACCATGTGGTTGACAGCGTTGCCGCCGCCACCGCCGACACCGATTACCTTGATAACCGGGCTAGCGGGGATGTTGTCTACGAGTTCGAACATTTTCCCTCTCCTTTCATTCTCTAGTTTTTTCGCCTACTGCGTTTGCTGCCGTCTTCCGGCGCCAAGCCTGAAACTCGTCGCCTGAAGCTTGAAACCTGTATCAGAAATTGCCTTTGACCCAAGCCTGCAACCGCTCCAGCAGCGGCGCCTTGGCCTCTTCGCTGTTGTAGCTGTCGCGGCTGCCGATGCCTGAGAACGAGATGCCGTCGGACTGCTTCTGCAGGCCGTACATCAACAGACCCACGCCGGTGGAATAGATCGGGTTGCGCACCACGTCATCCAGGCCCTTGACGCCATGGGGCACGCCCAGGCGCACCGGCATGTGGAAAATTTCCTCGGCCAGCTCGACCGCGCCTTCCATCTTCGAGGTGCCGCCGGTCAGCACGATGCCGGCCGGGATCAGGTCCTCGTAGCCGCTGCGACGCAGTTCGGCCTGGATCAGGGTGAACAGTTCGTCGTAACGCGGCTCGACCACTTCGGCCAGGGCCTGGCGGGACAGCTCGCGCGGCGGACGGTCGCCGACGCTTGGCACCTTGATGGTTTCACCGGCGCCGGCCAGTTTCGCCAGGGCACAGGCGTAGCGAATCTTGATTTCCTCGGCGTACTGGGTCGGAGTGCGCAACGCCATGGCGATGTCGTTGGTCACCTGGTCGCCGGCAATCGGGATCACGGCTGTGTGGCGGATGGCGCCTTCGGTGAAGATCGCGATGTCGGTGGTGCCGCCGCCGATGTCCACCAGGCACACGCCCAGCTCTTTCTCGTCGTCGGTCAGCACCGAGTAGGCCGAGGCCAGTTGCTCGAGGATGATGTCGTCGATTTCCAGGCCGCAGCGGCGCACGCACTTCTCGATGTTCTGCGCGGCGTTCACGGCGCAGGTGACCACGTGGACCTTGGCTTCCAGGCGCACGCCGGACATGCCCAGGGGCTCGCGGACGCCTTCCTGGTTGTCGATCACGTAGTCCTGCGGCAGGGTGTGCAGTACCCGCTGGTCGGCCGGGATCGCCACGGCCTGGGCCGCATCGAGCACGCGCTCAAGGTCCGCGGAGCTGACTTCGCGATCACGAATCGCGACGATGCCGTGGGAGTTCAGGCTGCGGATGTGATTGCCCGCCACGCCGACGAACGCCGAGTGGATCCGGCAACCGGCCATCAGCTGCGCTTCTTCGATGGCGCGCTGGATCGATTGCACGGTGGACTCGATGTTCACCACCACGCCTTTCTTCAAGCCACGGGACGGATGGGTACCGATCCCGACGATGACCAGCGTGCCGTCGTCCGCGACCTCGCCTACCAGCGCTACCACCTTGGAAGTGCCGATATCCAGACCGACGATCATTTTTCCGCTTTGCACGTTTGCCATGGGTCCTGCCTCTTCTTAATTCTTCGCGACGGCGGGTTCGGCCGTCGTCGGCGCTACAGGTTCCCGCCAGCCAACAGCCAGGCCGTTGGCGTAGCGCAGATCGATGCGCGCAATGTTCGTAATCTGTTCTTTGAGCGTCTTGTCATAGATGGCAATGAAGCGGCGCATCTTTTCCACCAGGTTGCCGCGACCGAGCAGCAGCTCGATGCCCGGCCCCGAGCTGCCCGCGCCAGTGGTCAAAAACCAGCTGCCGCGCTCACGCAACTCCAGGCGCGCGATGGAGAAGCCCAAGGGCCGCAACATCTGGCTCAACACCTGGTACTGCTGCATCACTTGCTGTTGGGCCCGCTGTGGACCGAACAGTTGTGGCAAATGTTCATAATTGGCCAGTTCCCGAGGCGTGAACGCCTGGCCCTGGTTGTTCAACAGCGACTCGTCGCCCCAACGGGCCACCGGAAGCTGCTCTTCCAGGCGGATCGACACCTGGTCGGGCCACACGCGCCGGACCTCGGCATGGGCGATCCAAGGCATCTGCTCCAGTTCCGTGCGCATGCCCGCCAGGTCGATGGTGAAGAAGCTCGACGCCACGAATGGCGCGATCCGCTGCTGCACCGCCTGCTGGCTGATGTAACTCAGGTCGCCCTGCACGTTGATCCGGGCGATCGGCCGGTCGGCATAAGGCAGCAGCCGCTGGGCCCCTTCGTACGTACCGAACCCCAACGCCACCAGCAGTACCGGCCAGAATAGGCTCTTGAGAAAACCAAAGTTGGCTTTCGGCAAGCGCGCCGACATCGGCTCCTTGGCCACCATTCGGCTGGCACCCCGCGGCACCGGCTTGCGGCCGGGTGCGGATGGCTGATGACGAAGCGATGCGCCTTGCATGGCTTAACCTCTTGGCTCTTGCGGGCCGACACTGGCCGCCAGGATCGACAACACCAGTTGCTGGAAATCCAGGCCGGCGGCACGCGCCGCCATCGGCACCAGGCTGTGATCGGTCATGCCGGGGGCGGTGTTGACTTCCAGGAACCAGAATTGCCCATTGGCGTCCTGCATCACGTCCGCCCGGCCCCAACCGGCGATACCCAGCGCCTCACAGGCCTTGGCCGTGAGGTCCATCAGTTCTTTTTCCTTGGCGCTGTCCAGTCCGCAGGGAATGCGGTACTGGGTATCGTTGGCGACGTACTTGGCGTCGTAGTCGTAGAACGTGTGCGGCGTGCCCAGCGCAATTGGCGGCAAAACCTGGTCACGCAGGGTGGCGATGGTGAACTCGGGACCGGCGATCCACTGCTCGACCAACACTTGCGAATCGTAGGCGCTGGCGTCTTTCCATGCCGTGGTCAACTCAGGCAGCGAATTCACTTTCGCCATGCCGATACTTGAACCTTCATGAGCCGGTTTGACGATCAGCGGGAAGCCCAGTTCCGTGGCCGCCGAAATACAATCGGCCTCGCTCGCCAGCACCGCGTGGCGTGGCGTCGGAATGCCGAGGCTGTGCCAGACCTGCTTGGTGCGCAGTTTGTCCATCGCCAGGGCCGAAGCCAGGATGCCGCTGCCGGTGTAGGGGATGCCCAGGCACTCGAGCAGGCCTTGCATGCTGCCGTCTTCACCGCCGCGACCGTGGAGAATGATGAACGCGCGGTCGATCTTTTCGCTCAGCAGGCGTTGCAGAAAGTCATCGCCCACGTCGATGCCGAACGCGTCGACACCACCGCTTTGCAGGGCTTGCAGTACGGCGTTGCCAGACTTGAGGGACACCTCGCGCTCGGCGCTCTTGCCACCGAACAGCACGGCAACGCGGCCGAAGGCTTTCGGGTCGAGGGTCGAGACCAGGTTGGCGTAGGCAGCAGTCATTTCAGTTTCCCCTCGCTGGAGGCCACGATGGCACCGGCGAATAACGGACTTTTCAACAGTTTCGGGGCCAGCCCGCCGATGTCACCGGCGCCCTGGCACAGCAGGATGTCGCCGGCACGCAGCAGCGGCTTGACCAGCGGCGCGAGGTCCACGCCACGCTCGATGTAGATCGGGTCCAGCTGGCCGCGCTGGCGGATGCTGTGGCACAGCTGGCGGCTGTCGGCACCGGGGATCGGCTCTTCGCCGGCCGGATAGACTTCCATCAACAGCAGCACGTTGGCGTCGGTCAGCACCTGGACGAAATCGTCGTACAGGTCGCGGGTACGGCTGTAGCGGTGTGGCTGATAGACCATCACCAGGCGCCGCTCCGGCCAACCACCGCGCACGGCCTTGATCACCGCTGCGACTTCGGTCGGGTGATGGCCGTAGTCGTCCACCAGCATCACGTTGCCGCCGTCCACCGGCAGCTCGCCGTAGACCTGGAAGCGCCGGCCCACGCCCTGGAACCCGGACAGGCCCTGGACGATGGCTTCATCGCTGACGCCTTCATCGGTGGCGATGCAAATGGTGGCCAGCGAGTTGAGCACGTTGTGGTTGCCCGGCATGTTTACCGAGACGTCCAACGGCTCACGGTCGGGGCGCAGCACGGTGAAGAAGGTCTGCATGCCTTGCTGGCGCACGTTGATGGCACGTACGTCGGCTTCTTCGCTGAACCCGTAGGTGACGGTCGGACGCTTGATCGACGGCAGGATCTCGCGCACCACCGGATCGTCCAGGCACACCACCGCCAACCCATAGAACGGCAGGTTGTGCAGGAATTCGACGAAGGTTTTCTTCAACTTGTTGAAGTCGCCGTCGTAGGTCGCCATGTGGTCGGCGTCGATGTTGGTGACCACGGCCACCAGCGGTTGCAGATGCAGGAAGCTGGCATCGCTTTCGTCGGCTTCGGCGATCAGGTAGCGGCTGGTGCCCAACTGGGCATTGGTGCCCGCGGCATTGAGGCGGCCACCGATCACGAAGGTCGGGTCCAGGCCACCGGCGGCGAACACCGAGGCGATCAGGCTGGTGGTGGTGGTCTTGCCGTGGGTCCCGGCGACGGCGATGCCGTGGCGGTAGCGCATCAGCTCGGCCAGCATTTCGGCACGCGGCACCACCGGGATGCGTCGTTCCAGGGCGGTGGCGACTTCCGGGTTGGACGTGTTCACGGCGCTGGACACCACCAGCACGTCGGCATTGGCGGCGTTCTCGGCGCGGTGGCCGATGAAAATCTGGGCGCCGAAGGTTTCCAGGCGCTCGGTGACCGGGGACGCCTTCAGGTCGGAACCCGAGACCTGGTAGCCCAGGTTCAGCAACACCTCGGCAATCCCGCACATGCCCACGCCGCCGATACCGACGAAGTGGATGCGGCGGATGCGGCGCATTTCCGGCTGTGGCATGGCTTTGCGATTCTCAACCATGGGCCACCTCCAGGCAGGTGTCGACCACTTGGGCCGTAGCATCGGGTTTGGCCAAGCGGCGCGCGGCGCGGGCCATGTCTTCAAGTCGTTGCGGCTGCATCAAAACCTCTGTCAGGCGGGCGGCAAGATCCGCGGCGCCAGTCGTTCTTTGCGGCATCAGGAAGGCAGCGCCTTCTCGGGCCAAATAATCGGCATTGCGGGTCTGGTGGTCGTCGATGGCGTGGGGCAAAGGCACCAGCATCGAGGGCAGACCGGCGGCAGCCAGTTCGCTGATGGTCAACGCGCCTGCGCGGCAGATCACCAGGTCGGCCCAGCCATAGGCTTGGGCCATGTCTTTGATGAACGGCTGCACCTGCGCCTCGACGCCAGCGGCGCGATAGCGCTCGGCAGTCACTTCATCGTGGTTTTTGCCGGCCTGGTGAAACACTTCCGGGCGCAGGTCGGGGGCGACCTGCGAGAGGGCTTCGGGCAGCAGTTTGTTCAACGGCTCTGCCCCCAGGCTTCCGCCCAGGACCAGCAAGCGCGCCTTGCGTCCAGCCAGGGCTGGGCGCGGTGTATCGAGAAACAGCTCGGTACGCACCGGATTACCGGTGGTGCGGCGGCTGCCCGACAGGGTAAAGGTGTCGGGAAACGCTTCACAGACCCGGGCGGCCAACGGCACCAGTAACCGATTGGCGGTACCGGCCACGGCGTTCTGCTCGTGAACGATCACCGGCACGCCGGCCAGTTTGGCCGCGAGGCCACCCGGCCCGGTCACATAACCGCCAAACCCGACCACGCAGACCGGCCGCAACCGACGGATGATCGCCCGCGCCTGCCAGACCGACTTGAGCAGCATCAGCGGTGCCTTGAGCAGCGACAGCTTGCCCTTGCCCCGCAGACCGCTGGCGTTGATCCGGTGCAGCTCCAGGCCGGCGCCGGGCACCAGCTCGTTTTCGATGCCCCGCGGCGTCCCCAGCCAGTGCACGGTGTAGCCGCGCGCCTGAAACTCCCGGGCACAGGCCAGCGCCGGGAAGACATGCCCGCCGGTTCCGCCGGCCATGATCAGCACGTTAGCGCCCATGAGTCGGCTCCTCGGCGAAGTCGCTCTCGTGGAACTCCATCTCTTCGCTGCCCAGGTGGGTACGGCTCTCCCACTCGATGCGCAGCAACAAGCCGAGGCAGGCACAGCAGATCACCAGGGAGCTGCCGCCATAACTGAGGAACGGCAGCGTCAGGCCCTTGGTCGGCAGCAGGCCGACGTTCACGCCGATGTTGATCAGGAACTGGCCGATCCACAGGAAGGACAGGCCATACGCCACGTAGGCGGCAAAAAACTGTTTGGCTTTCTCGGCCCACAAACCGATGTACATGCCGCGCACGCAAACGAACACGAACAGCGCCACGGTGCACAGCGAACCCACCACACCCAGCTCTTCGGCCAGCACCGAGAACACGAAGTCGGTGTGGGCTTCCGGCAGGTAGAACTGCTTCTGCACGCTGTTGCCCAGGCCCACGCCCAGCCATTCGCCACGCCCGAAGGCAATCAGTGCCTGGGTCAACTGGTAGCCGGAACCGAACTGGTCGGCCCACGGATCGGTGAAGGTAATCAGTCGCGCCATCCGATAGGGCTGCGCCTGCACCAGCACGGTCACGGCTGCCACCGCCAGCGCCACCATCAGGATGAAGCGGAACAGCCCGACGCCACCGAGGAACAGCATCGCCGCGGCCGCGCCCATCATCACCACCGTGGCGCCGAAGTCCGGCTCCATCAGCAGCAGGCCAGCCATCGGCAACAACACGATGAACGGCTTGAAGAACCCCATCCAGCTTTCGCGCACTTCTTTCTGGCGCCGCACCAGGTAACCGGCCAGGAAGATCACCACAAAGACCTTGGCGATTTCCGAGGGCTGTACGTTGAAGAAGCTGAAGCCGATCCAGCGCATCGAACCGTTGACCTCGCGGCCGATACCCGGCACCAGCACCATCACCAACAGGCCGAAAGCGCCGAGCAGCATCATCCAGCCCAGGCGCTGCCAGGTGGCGATCGGCACCATCATGGTGACCACGCAGGCACCGAGGCCGATCACCAGGTAAATCAGGTGGCGGATCATGTGATAGAGCGTGTTGCCCGATTGCACCGCGGCCACTTCCGAGGACGCCGAGGTGATCATCACCAGGCCCAGTCCGAGCAGGGCCAGGCAACCGGCGAGCATCGGGAAATCCAGGTCGATGCCACGCCCGGTGATCAGCGGCGACGGGTATGGCTTGATGACGTTCATCAGGCTCATGCCAAGTCCTCCGCGGCCCGGGCGAACAACTGCCCGCGTTCTTCGTAATTCTTGAACATGTCGAAACTGGCGCAGGCCGGCGACAACAGGACGGCATCGCCGGGTTGAGCCAGGGCGCGGCATTGCTGCACCGCTTCGTCGAGGGAGGCGACGCGAACCAGCGGCACGGCGTCGCCGAGCGCCTGGGCGATCAATTCGCGGTCACGGCCCATCAGCACCACGGCGCGGCAGTTGGCCGCCACCGGGTCACGCAGGTCCTTGAAGTCGGCACCCTTGCCGTCGCCACCGGCGATCAGCACGAGCTTGCCTTCGATGTCCGCACCCAGCCCTTCGATCGCTGCCAGGGCGGCGCCGACGTTGGTGGCCTTGGAGTCGTTGTACCAGGCCACGCCATCGAGGTCGCGCACCCACTGGCAGCGGTGCTCGAGGCCGGCGAAAGTGCGCAGCGCCGAGAGCATGGCGTCGAACGGCAGGCCGACGGCGTGCCCGAGGGCCAGGGCAGCCAATGCGTTGGCCTGGTTGTGGGCGCCACGGATCTTCAGTTCGCGTACCGGCATCAGGTTCTGGAATTCGAAGGCCAGGTATTTCTCGCCGTTCTCTTCCCGTAACCCGAAACCCTTGAAATCCGGCACGCCCAGGCCGAACGACCAGCACGGCAAGCCCTCGCCCAGCAGCGGACGGGTCAGGGCATCCTGGCGGTTGAACACCACCTGCCGGGCGCCGCGGAAGATCCGGTGCTTGGCCAGGTGGTAAGCCGGCAGGCCGCTGTAGCGGTCCATGTGGTCTTCGCTGATGTTCAGCACGGTGGCCACTTCAGCGCCCAGGTGGTCGGTGGTTTCGAGCTGGAAGCTGGACAGCTCCATCACGTACAGCTCGACGTCGTCACTGAGCAGATCCAGCGCCGGTGTACCGAGGTTGCCGCCCACGGCGACCCGCTTGCCGGCCGCGGCCGCCATCTCGCCCACCAGGGTGGTGACGGTGCTTTTCGCGTTGGACCCGCTGATGGCGATGATGGGCGCCTTGGCGTTGCGCGCGAACAGCTCGATGTCGCCGGACAGCTTCACCCCACGGGCCGCCGCCGCTTGCAGGGCCGGGGTCGCCAGGGCCAGGCCGGGGCTCACGTAGAGCTCGTCGGCGCGGCACAGGAACTCGACGTCCAGGTCGCCACAACGCACGTCCACCTGCGGATAGTCACGCCGCAGCGTGGCCAGCTCCGGCGGATTTTCCCGCGTGTCGGCGACGGCAAACGACACGCCCCGGTTCGCCAGGAAGCGAACCAGGGACATGCCGCTCTTGCCGAGGCCGACAACGATGCGGAAATGGTCGGAAGCGATCAGGGACACTCGTTCTACCTCAGTTTCAGGGTGGCAAGGCCGATCAGCACCAGAATCACGGTGATGATCCAGAAACGGACGATCACGCGCGGCTCGGGCCAGCCCTTGAGTTCAAAGTGGTGGTGGATCGGCGCCATGCGGAATACGCGGCGGCCGGTCAATTTAAACGACGCAACCTGAATGACGACTGACAGGGTTTCCATCACGAACACGCCGCCCATGATGAACAGGACGATTTCCTGGCGGACAATGACGGCGATGGTGCCCAGGGCGGCGCCCAGCGCCAGCGCGCCGACGTCGCCCATGAAGACTTGTGCCGGGTAGGTGTTGAACCACAGGAAGCCCAGGCCGGCACCGATCAGTGCGCCGCAGAACACGATCAGCTCGCCCGCCCCGGGTACGTAAGGGATCAACAGGTATTCGGCGAATTTCACGTTACCCGACAGGTAGCAGAAGATCCCCAGCGCGCCGCCGACCATCACCGTCGGCATGATCGCCAGGCCGTCGAGGCCATCGGTGAGGTTGACCGCGTTGCTCGAACCGACGATGACCAGGTAGGTCAGCACGATGAAGCCGGCGCCCAGTGGAATGCTGTAGTCCTTGAGCATCGGCAGGATCAGGGTGGTTTCCACCGGCGAAGCGGCGGTCATATAAAGGAAGATCGCCGCGCCGAGGCCGAACACCGATTGCCAGAAATACTTCCAGCGACTGGGCAGCCCACGGGAGTTCTTCTCGATGACCTTGCGGTAGTCATCGACCCAGCCGATGGCACCGAAAAACAGGGTCACCAGCAGCACGACCCAGACATAGCGGTTCGCCAGGTCGGCCCAGAGCAGGGTACTGATGCCGATGGACGACAGGATCAGCGCGCCACCCATGGTCGGGGTGCCGGATTTGGACAGGTGCGATTGCGGGCCGTCGTTACGCACCGACTGGCCGATCTGCAGGTTCTGCAAGGTGCGGATCATCCACGGGCCCAGGAACAGCGACAACGACAGCGCGGTCAGCACACCCAGGATCCCGCGCAGGGTCAGGTACTGGAAGACCGCGAAGCCTTTGTAGAACTGTTGCAGGTACTCCGCTAGCAGCAGCAGCATTAATGTTTCTCCGTACGGGTGCCGCACAGCGCCGCGACGATGTTTTCCATCGCTGCGCTACGAGAGCCCTTGATCAATAAGGTGGTGTTCGGATCCTGCTCGGCGCCCAGCGCCTGGATCAGCTCGGCCTGGGTGGTGAAGTGCCGGGCGTTCTCGCCAAAGGCGGCGACCGCGTGGGCCATCATCGGGCCGACGGCGTACAACGCGTCGACCTTGCCGCGGGCATAGGCCCCTACATCGTGGTGGCCCTGCTGGGCCCAATCGCCCAACTCGCCGATATCTCCCAGTACCAGCACGGTGCGACCGGTAAAACCGGCGAGGATATCCACCGCCGCGCACATGGACGTCGGGTTGGCGTTGTAGGTGTCGTCGATGACCCGCATGCCGTTGCTGGCCAACTGCGCGACGCAACGGCCCTTGACCGGTTGCACCGCGTTCAGCCCGGCGACGATGCCTGGCAGCGACACGCCCAAGGCATGGGCCGCCGCCGCTGCGGCCAGGGCGTTGGCAATGTTGTGGGTGCCGAGCAGGTTCAACTGCACTCGCTCGGCCCCGTCGGGGCTGTGCAGGTTGAAGGCCGGGCAACCGCGTGCGTCACGGTCCAGGTCGCTGGCGTAGAAATTGGCGGCGAGGTTGCTCAAGGCAAAGGTCAGCACCTTGCGTTCGCCCGCCCGGGTCTTCCAGATTTCGAAGGCCTTGTCGTCCAGGTTCAGCACGGCGATGCCATCGGCTTGCAGCCCTTCGATGATCTCGCCCTTGGCCTCGACGATCTTGTCCGGCCCGCCGAACTCGCCGACGTGGGCGGTCCCGGCATTGTTCAGCACCGCCACGTGCGGCTGGGTCAGGCCCACGGTGTAGGCGATTTCGCCGAGCCGCGAAGCGCCCAGCTCGATGACCGCGGCCGTGTGCTCCGGTGCCAGTTCCAGCAGGGTCAGCGGCACGCCGAGGTCGTTGTTCAGGTTGCCCCGGGTGGCCAGCACGGGCCCACGGGTGCGCAGGATGCTGGCCAGCATTTCCTTGACCGTGGTCTTGCCGCTGGAGCCGGTGATGGCCGCGACCGGCTTGCCATACGCCGCGCGATTCAGCGCTCCGAGTTGGCCCAGGGCCTGGCGCGTGTCCTCGACCAGCAACTGTGGCAGCGCGCTGTTGGTCACTTCGCGCTCGACCAGCGCCGCGACTGCACCTTTGGCCGCGACTTCGTTCAGGTAGTCATGGCCGTCGAAGCGCGGGCCGGTCAGGGCGACGAACAACTGGCCCGGCGCAATGGCCCGGCTGTCGATGCTGACGCCGTCGAAGGTGGCGTCCGCGGCGATGAGGCGCGCATTCAGGGCGCTGGTCAATTCGCTGAGCGTCAGGGCCTTAAGCATGGGCCACCTCCCACGCGGTCAGGGCGTGATCCGCTTCCACCAGGTCGGAGAAGGCATGGCGCACGCCGTTGATTTCCTGGTAGTCCTCGTGGCCCTTGCCGGCCAGCACGATCACGTCGTCCGCCGAAGCGCCGGCGATCAGCTGGGCGATGGCCTGGCCGCGACCGGCCACGAAGGTGACGTTATCCGCCACCGAGAACCCGGCACGGATGTCGTCGAAAATCTGCAACGGGTCTTCGGTCCGCGGGTTGTCATCGGTGACCAGCACGCCGTCGGCCAGCCGCTCGACCACTTCGGCCATCAGCGGGCGCTTGCCGCGATCGCGATCGCCGCCGCAGCCGAACAGGCACAACAACTTGCCCTTGGCATGGGGCCGCAGGGCCATCAAAACTTTTTCCAGCGCATCGGGCGTATGGGCGTAGTCGACCACCACCAGTGGTTGCGTGCCGCCACCCAGGCGCTGCATGCGCCCGGCCGGGCCTTCGAGCTTGGGCAGGACCTTGAGGATTTCGTCCAGCGCGTAGTCCAGGCCCAGCAAGGCGCCGATGGCGGCCAGCACGTTGCTCAGGTTGAAGCGACCGAGCAAGGTGCTGCGCAAATGGTGTTCGCCCTGGGGCGTGACCAACGTGGCGCGCACGCCCTCGTCATCGAACTGGGCCTGGCGTACATAGAGGTAGGCACCCGCGTCTTCCAGGCTGTAGGTGATCAGCCGGGATTCATGCGAGTCGGCGGCCAGTTGCCGGCCGAACGCGTCGTCGATGTTGATGACCCGGCATTTCAGGTCATTCCAGGCGAACAGCTTGGCCTTGGCTTCGCCGTAGGCCTGCATGGTGCCGTGGTAGTCCAGGTGATCGCGGGACAGGTTGGTCAGCACGGCGACATCGAACGCCAGCGCGGTCACGCGCCCCTGGTCCAGGCCATGGGAGGACACTTCCATCGCGACGGCCTTGGCACCGGCCTTCTTCAGGTCGGCCAGGGTCGCTTGCACGGCGATCGGGTTCGGCGTGGTGTGCAGGCCGCTGGCCAAGGCGCCATGGAACCCGCTGCCCAGGGTTCCGACAATGCCGCAGTGCTGGCCAAGCAGGTCCAGGGCCTGGGCCACCAGCTGGGTCACGCTGGTCTTGCCGTTGGTGCCGGTCACGCCAATCAGGTTCAGGTGGCGGCTCGGGTCGCCATAGAAGCGCCCGGCGATGTCCGACAGTTGGGCCGCCAGGCCCTTGACCGGAATCAGCGGGACGTCGGTGATCGGCAACACCGTCGCGCCCTGCACTTCATAGGCCACGGCCGCCGCGCCACGCTGGAGGGCGTCGGCGATATGGGCACGGCCATCGAAACGGGCGCCCGGCACCGCCAGGAACAGGTCGCCGGCACGCACATTACGACTGTCCAGGGCCAGCTCGCGAATCAGCAGGTCATGCCCGGCATGGGCAAAAATCTTGTTCAGGCTCAGGGACATCAGCCGCGCCCTCCTTCGGCTTTCAAGGGAACGACCGGTGCGGTACTGGCTTGCTGCGTCGGCGGCAGGTTATCCGGGGTGATGTTCATCAGGCGCAGGGTGCCGGACATCACTTTGCTGAACACCGGCGCCGAGACCAGGCCACCGAAGTAACCGGCCTTGCTCGGTTCGTCGATGACCACGACGATGGCGTAGCGTGGATCGCTCATCGGACCGAAGCCGGCAAACAGCGAACGGTAGGAGTTCTCGGCATAGCCCTTGGTGCCCACGGAAGTCTTGCGGGCCGTACCGGATTTACCGGCGACGTGATAGGCCGGGACCTGGGCACGGAAGACGCCACGGGGCGCCTCGATCACCTGTTGCAGCATGCCCTGCATGGTCTTCGCGACGTTCTCCGGGATCACCTGGGTGGTCTGCGGGGCCTTGTCGGTCTTGATCAGGGTCAACGGTGCGATGCGCCCGTTGTTCGCCAGCGCGGAAAACGCGTGGACCAACTGGATCGCCGTCACCGAAACGCCGTAGCCGTAGGACAGCGTGGCCGTCTCGGCCTTGCGCCAGTCGCGGTAGTTGGGCAGGTTGCCGACCCGTTCGCCCGGGAAGCCCAGGCCGGTGTCCTGGCCGAGGCCGATCTTCTGCGCCAGGCGATAGATGGTCTCGCCGCCGATGTCGAAGGCGATCTTGCTCATACCCACGTTACTGGAGTTGATCAGGATGCCGGTCAAGTCGAGCACCGGGCCTTCGGTCTTGGACACGTCACGAATGGTGTACTTGCCGATCTGCAGGGTGCCCGGGTACACCTCGACGGTATCGCTCGGCTTCCAGCGGCCGGTTTCCAGGGCGGCGGCCATCGACACGGCCTTCATGGTCGAACCCGGCTCGAAGACGTCGATCATCGCGCGGTTGCGCATCATCGCCGGCTGCAGGTTGCGACGGTTGTTCGGGTTGTAGGTCGGCTGGTTGACCATGGCCAGGATCTCGCCGGTCTTCACGTCCATGATCACCAGGCTGCCGGCCTTGGCACCGTTCTCGACGATGGCATTGCGCAGCTCGCGGTTGGCCAGGTATTGCAGGCGCAGGTCAATGGACAACGCCAAGGGCTTGCCGGCCTTGGCGTTCTTGGTGACCTGGACATCCTTGATCAGCCTGCCGCGCCGATCCTTGATGACCTGGCGCTTGCCGGCGACGCCAGCGAGCCATTCATCGTAGGCCAGCTCGACCCCTTCACGGCCGCGGTCATCGATGTCGGTAAAGCCGACCATGTGGGCCGTGACTTCACCGGCCGGGTAGAACCGCCGGAACTCTTCGATGCCATAGACGCCCGGCACTTTCAGGTCGAGCACACTTTGGCCTTGCTCAGGCGTCAGCCCGCGCACCAGGTAGATGAATTCTTTATTGGCCTGGGCTTCAAGGCGTTCGGCCAGAGCCTTGGGGTCCTGCCCGAGGGCGGCGGCCAGCGCTGGCCACTTTTCCTTGGCCAACTGCATTTCCTTGGCGTTGGCCCACAAGGTGGTCACAGGGGTACTCACCGCCAACGGCTCGCCATTGCGGTCGGTGATCAGGCCACGGTGGGCCGGGATCGGAATGTGTCGCACGCTGCGCGCGTCGCCCTGCCCCTTGAGGAAGTCACGGTCGACGACCTGCAGGTCGATGATGCGCCAGGAAATCGCCGCCACCATGATCCCGAGCAACCCCAGGACCAGGCGGAACCGCCACGGGAACAATGCCCCTTCGAGCTTCATCATGGCGCCACCATCTGCACTTCGGCAGCGCCGGGAATGCGCATCTTCAGTTGTTCGGTGGCCAATACTTCGATGCGGCTATGGGCGGTCCAGGTGCTCTGCTCCAGGATCAACCGTCCCCACTCGGCCTGCGCCTTGTCGCGCACGCTGAGTTCGTTGTAGAGAGTATTGAGCAACTGCCGGTTCCAGTGCGCGCTATAGGACACGCCGATGGCCGACACGAGCACGCCGATGAACAGCAGCAGCATGAAAAAGCTGCCGCCTGGCAGGGGCTTGGCGAAGAGCTTGCTCACCGCAACTTCTCCGCGACACGCATGACCGCACTGCGGGCACGAGGGTTGGCCTTGAGCTCGGCTTCGGAGGCGAACTGCGCCTTGCCGTGGATCTTGATTCTCGGCACGAAGGCCTCGAAGCGCACCGGCAGGTTACGTGGCAGGTTATCGGCCTCGCCCTTGGTGAGCTTGCGCATGAACAGCTTGACGATGCGGTCTTCCAGGGAATGGAAGCTGATCACCACCAGCCGGCCGCCGACTTCCAGGGCGTCGAGCGCCGCTTCGAGGCCGGCCTCGAGGTCGCCCAGTTCATTATTGACGTGAATGCGCAAACCCTGGAAAGCCCGGGTCGCCGGGTTCTTGCCCTTCTCCCAGGCTGGGTTGGCAACCTTGAGCACCTCGGCCAGATCGCCAGTGCGTTCGAAAGGCTTGATGTCGCGGCGCTCGACCACGGCACGGGCCATACGGCCGGAGAAACGCTCTTCACCGTATTCCTTGAAGACGCGGGCGATTTCTTCCACCGAGGCGGTGTTGACGAATTCGGCAGCGCTGATGCCCCGGGACGGGTCCATGCGCATGTCCAGCGGGCCATCGTTGAGGAAACTGAAACCGCGCTCCGGGTCGTCCAACTGTGGCGAAGACACGCCCAGGTCGAGCAACACGCCACTGACCTTGCCGGCCAGGCCGCGCCCAGCGACCTCCGTGCCCAGCTCGGCAAAGCTGCGCTGCACAACGACAAAGCGGCCGTCTTCGGCCGCCAGCGCTTGCCCGGTGGCAATCGCTTGAGGATCTTTGTCGAATCCCAGCAGGCGACCACCCGGCCCCAGCTGGCTGAGGATCAACCGGCTGTGCCCGCCGCGACCGAACGTGCCGTCCAGATAGCAGCCATCAGGACGTACCGCGAGCGCCTCGACGGCCTCGTCAAGCAGTACGGTGATGTGGTTAAAGCCGCTATCAGTAGTCACAGGATCAAATCACGCAGTTCATCAGGCATGGCGCCCGGTTGTTGAATAGCAGCAAGGTCAGCGGCAGAAACCGCATTCCAGGCATCTTCGTCCCATAGCTGGAACTTGTTCAGCTGGCCGACCAGCATCGCGCGCTTGTCCAACTTGGCGTATTCGCGCAGACGCGGTGGAACCAGGAAACGACCGCTGCCGTCGAGCTCGAGATCGACGGCATTACCGATCAGCAAACGCTGGAGCCGGCGGTTTTCTTCACGCAGCGAAGGCAGTGCGCGCAGTTTGGTTTCGATGATTTCCCACTCATCCAGAGGGTAAACGCACAGACATGGATCAACGGCGTCGATCGTGACGATTAATTGCCCCGAACTTCGCGAAACGAGCTCGTCACGATACCGGCTCGGCATGGCGAGACGGCCTTTTGCATCGAGACTGATAGCGTTGGCTCCGCGAAACACGTCAGCGTTTCTCCACTTTTTGGCGTTTTACCTTCAAAAAAACCCACTTCATGCCACTTTCCGCCACTTGCGCACACTATAGGAATGCGCCCACCGCACCGTCAAGGCACGGATTGAAGGAAAAGCCTTATAGATCGGAGATTTAGGAGCGTTTCAGAAGGGTTAACGGGAATCTGACGTAGGAATTTTCACCCCAACCCAAGCAGGCACAGGAAGCTGCGCGCACAAGTTAAAGTGATTTATTAAGAGTAAGATTTTTTTGGTCTTAGGAACTGCGTCTGCCAGTGATTCAGGCAGGAAGGGAAAAGGTGGAGAGTCGATCTGTAAGCCGGGTTCTGTCTTGAACAGTCATTCGTCTACGATGGCCATCACTGGACATCTTTAGCAACCTACCCGGTCCCAGCGCGGGCCACGCCTTGGGACCCTATTTGGTCTTGCTCCAAGTGGGGTTTACCTAGCCACGAACTGTTGCCAGCCGTGCGGTGCGCTCTTACCGCACCTTTTCACCCTTACCGGCGCCGAAACGCTTAGGCGGTTATTTTCTGTGGCACTTTCCGTAGGCTCACGCCTCCCAGGCATTACCTGGCACTTCGCCCTATGGAGCCCGGACTTTCCTCCCCCCTCTAATTCTCATAGAGGGCAGCGACTGTCCGATCGACTCTCCGCCGCGAAGGTTAACGGTAGAGCGCCCGAAGAACAAGCGCTAAAAGCCTTTGGCCAGCCCGGCGCCCCGGTTTCATTGCCCCTTCTGTTTATCCAGCGCGACCTGGTACAACACGTTCTTGCGCTCGCCGGTAATCTGCGCCGCGAGGGCAGCGGCGCGCTTGAGCGGCATTTCCTCCAGCAGCAGGTCGAGGATGCGCATCGCCTCGCTGCTGACCGCGTCTTCACTGGCCGGCGGCGTCCAGCCCGCCAGCAGCACGACGCACTCGCCGCGCTGCTGGTTGCTGTCGCTTTCGACGAAGGCACGCAACTGCGCCAGGGGTAAGCCTTTGAGTGTCTCGAAGGTCTTGGTCAATTCGCGGGCCAGCAACGCCGGCCGCTCGGCACCGAATACCAGCTCCATGTCCTGCAGGCATTCGAGGATGCGGTGCGGCGCTTCATAGAAGATCAGTGTGCGCGGCTCTTCCTTTATAGCCTCCAGGCGCGCCCGACGCCCCACCGCCTTGGCCGGCAGAAAGCCTTCGAAGATGAAACGATCCGACGGCAGGCCCGCCGCCGACAATGCCGCGATCAAGGCGCACGCCCCCGGCACCGGCACCACGTTGATGCCGGCGGCGCGGGCCTGGCGCACCAGGTGATAGCCTGGGTCGGAAATCAGCGGTGTGCCCGCGTCGGAGATCAGCGCGACGTTGTCACCGGCCAACAGCCGGGTAATGAAACGGCTGCCTTCGTCTCGCTCGTTGTGCTCATGGCAGGCCGCCAACGGCGTGGAGATGCCGAAATGCTGCAGCAGGCGCTGGGAATGGCGCGTGTCTTCGGCGGCGATGAGGGCCACGTCCTGCAGGATTTTCAGCGCCCGGGCACTGATATCGTCCAGGTTGCCGATGGGCGTCGCCACCACATAAAGCGAGCCGGCAGCGGAATTCAAAGCACCTGGAGCAGTCAAAACGCACACCTCATGATCGGTAAAAGCCGCCATTGTAGCGTGTGCAGGACGTCTCGGCTGTTCACGTAAGCCGTTGTGGCGAGGGAGCTTGTTCCCGCACCACAGGGCAATACCTGTCTTTTGTGCTGCACCGCACTCTTTGAAATACCTAAATTGACCGATTCACGCCACTAACATCGCGCCCCGGCCAGTGCTTGGGTACAATTCGACGCTAATTTGATCTCGTATCAGGAACACTTACATGATCGCTTGCCTGCG
This sequence comes from Pseudomonas sp. P97.38, assembly GCF_001269745.1. Taxonomy (NCBI): domain Bacteria; kingdom Pseudomonadati; phylum Pseudomonadota; class Gammaproteobacteria; order Pseudomonadales; family Pseudomonadaceae; genus Pseudomonas; species Pseudomonas sp. P97.38. The sequence continues at coordinate 130,745 of NZ_LHVJ01000025.1, read as the reverse complement.
GCTGTTCTCCGCCCTCTGCCTCGCTGCCCTCCTGGCGGCCTGCGCCAGCTCGCCCTCCTCCAGCCTTGGCGAACTTCCACGGACCCCGGATGCCAGTATCGAGCAGTTGCTCGAACAGGCCGCCCAAAGCAAAACGCCGGAAAAAGCCGCGCTGCTGCGCCTGAGCGCCGCCGACCTGGCCTACCGCCAGGGCAATGCCGGCCAGTCCGCGCAGATCCTGCAACAAGTACCGATGGAACAACTCAAGCCCGGCCAGCAGATTTTCGCCAGCACGCTGTCGGCTGAACTGGCGATGACCCGCAACCAGCCCAAGGCCGCCCTGACGGCACTGAGCCATCCGAGCCTGCAACACCTGAGCGAAATGCCGGTGGAGCAACAGGTCCGCACCGGCACCGTACGTGCCCGCGCCCTGGAGGCCGACGGCCAGACCCTGGCCGCCGCCAAGGAACGCATCTTCATCGCGCCCCTGCTGGAGAACGACGCGGCGGCAAAGAACCACGAAGCCATCTGGTCGCTGATCGCCTCGCTGCCCACCGACCAACTGCAACCGACCTCCAACGATGACCTGGGTGGCTGGCTGAGCCTGGCCCAGGCGGTGAAGACTGCCGGCACCCTGGAACAGCAGCAGGCGGCCATCGATCACTGGCGCGAACAGAATCCAAAGCACCCCGCCGCCCTTCAACTGCCGACGCCACTGGTCAAGCTCAAGGCGCTGGCGAGCCAGCCGCTGAGCAAGATCGCCCTGCTGCTGCCGCAGAACGGCCCGCTGGCCTCGGTCGCCAAGGCGCTGCGCGAGGGCTTCCTGGCCGCCCATTATCAGGCCCAACAAGCCGGGCAGAATCCGCCGGGCATCCAGCTGTATGACAGCTCCAGCCTGACCTCCATGGACGAGTTCTACCGCAAGGCCCAGGCCGACGGCGTGCAATTGGTGGTCGGCCCGCTGGAGAAACCCCTGGTCAAGCAGATCAGCGCCCGCACGCAATTGCCGATCACTACCCTGGCGCTGAACTACAGCGAAGGCGAGCAAGGTCCCGCCCAACTGTTCCAGTTCGGCCTGGCGCCTGAGGATGAAGCCCGCGAAGTAGCCCGTCGCGCTCGCGCCGACGGTCTGCACCGCGCCGCCGTCATGGTGCCGAAGGGTGAATGGGGCGACCGCGTCCTGAAAGCCTTCAGCCAGGACTGGCAGGGCAACGGCGGCACCATCATCGCTACTGAACGCGTTGACCAACCGGTGCAACTGGCCCAGCAGATCGCCGACATGTTCCAACTGCGCCAGAGCGAAGGTCGCGCCAAGAGCCTGCAGAACACCGTGGGCACCAACGTTGCCGCCCAGCCGTCCCGCCGCCAGGACATCGAGTTCATCTTCCTGGCGTCGACGCCACAGCAGGCCCAGCAGATCAAGCCGACCCTGAACTTCCAATACGCCGGTGACGTGCCGGTCTACGCGACGTCCCAGGTGTTCAGCGCTAGCGGCGACCAGAACCAGTACAACGACATGAACGGCATTCGCTTCTGCGAGACGCCATGGTTGCTCGACGCCAACGATCCGCTGCGCAAGCAGGTCACCGCCCAGTGGCCGCAGGCCGGTGGCAGCCTGGGCCGCCTGTACGCGATGGGTGTGGACGCCTACCGCCTGGCACCTCGCCTGGGCCAGCTCAAAGCACTGCCGGACAGCCGCATCGAAGGCCTGTCGGGCAGCCTGGCCGTGTCCCCGTCCCAACGCATTCAACGCCAGTTGCCGTGGGCCCAGTTCGTCAACGGCCAGGTACAGCGCTTGCCGGACACCCAGCGCTGATGCCCGACCGATCACGCCAGCAAAGCGGACGGGATGCCGAGGGCCAGGCCCTCGCGCATCTCCAGCAACAGGGGCTGCGGCTGGTCGCGCAGAACTGGTTGTGCAAACGCGGCGAGCTTGATCTGGTCATGCTTGACGGCGATACAGTAGTATTCGTTGAAGTTCGCTACAGAAAAAACACCCAATGGGGTGGCGCGCTCGACAGCATCGACGCGCGCAAGCGCCAGAAGCTGGTCTTCGCCGCGCAGTATTTCCTGCAACGCGAATCTCGCTGGGCCGATCACCCCTGCCGCTTCGACGTGGTTGCCATCGACAGCAACGCCGATCAGCTGAACTGGCTGCAGAACGCTTTCGACAGTTGAACGGTCGACGCCCATGACCAGCCGAGCCGGAAACCTTCACTCAACTTATTGCTCTTTGCTTTGCGGGCCGCACATGTTTGTGCCGATAAGCCGCGCTACTTAAGGTCACACAGATGGACATGCAATCGCGAATTCGCCAGCTTTTTCAGGCCAGTATCGACACCAAGCAACAGGCGATGGACGTACTTGCACCACACATCGAGCAAGCCAGCCAGGTGATGGTCAACGCCCTGCTCAACGAGGGCAAGATGCTGTCCTGCGGCAACGGCGGCTCGGCCGGCGACGCCCAGCACTTCTCGTCCGAACTGCTCAACCGCTTCGAGCGCGAGCGCCCGAGCCTGCCAGCCATCGCGCTGACGACTGACAGCTCGACGATCACCTCGATCGCCAACGACTACAGCTACAACGAAGTCTTTTCCAAACAGATCCGCGCCTTGGGCCAACCTGGCGATGTACTGCTGGCGATTTCCACCAGCGGCAACTCCGCCAACATTATTCAAGCGATCCAGGCCGCACATGATCGCGAAATGATTGTCGTAGCATTGACCGGGCGCGACGGCGGCGGCATGGCGTCACTGCTGCTGCCTGAAGATGTCGAGATCCGCGTACCGGCCAAAGTCACCGCACGTATCCAGGAAGTCCACCTGCTGGCGATCCACTGTCTCTGCGACCTGATCGACAGCCAAATATTCGGGAGTGAAGAATGACCCCTAATCGCCTGGGCCTTCTGGCCCTGACCCTGTGCCTCGGCATCAGCGGCTGCACCTCGGTGGTTAATGCCAGCCGGGAGAAGCCGATCGAGGACGACCGCGGTACCCGTACCTTCGGCAGCAAGATCGACGACTCGCTGATCGAAACCAAGGCCGGCGTGAACATCGCCAAGGCCGACCCGGACCTGGACAACAACTCGCACATCGTCGTGACCAGCTTCAACGGCGTTGTGCTGCTGGCCGGCCAGACCCCGCGCGCCGACCTCAAGGCCAAGGCCGAACAGGCCGCCAGCTCGGTGCAGCGGGTCAAGACTGTGCACAACGAACTGCAGGTCCTGCAACCGTCCTCGCTGCTGGCCCGCCAGAACGATGCCTGGCTGACCACCAAGATCAAGACCCAGATGCTCACCGACGCCAGCATTCCTGGCTCGCGAATCAAGGTTGTGACGGAGAATGGCATCGTTTATCTGCTGGGGTTGCTGACCAAGCAGGAGGCCGCCCAGGCGACCAATCTGGTGCAGGGGGTGTCTGGGGTGCAGAAGATCGTGAAGTTGTTTGAGTATATTGACTGAGGGGAGTGGCGGTTCTTGATGCTGCGCTCGGTTTGACTGGAAAAGCGGTGCTTCTTTTATAGGGGGGGCGCCGTTTTTTTTTGGTGTGCATATCCGTTTCTTCGGTAACGGCTGCTTGGGGTTCCGCCCTTACGGCGGGTCACTTTTGGATAAGGCGCCAAAAGTAACCAAAAGCGCCTTGCCCCACCACTGGGCACCTCGCCAAGGCTCGGTGTTCCTTAACGAAGGCATTGCTCCGTGGGCCCGCCGCGAAGGGCCATCCATGGCCCAGCGCGACTATCCCGGCATCCATGCCGGGATGCCCACTGCGCAACGCCTGCATTCGGCCCTTGTGGTTTACGGGGCGTCTAAGATCAAAAGCAAAAGCAAAAACCAGAGCAGGCGCGAAGCGGCGTAACGGCTGACCTGCTTTCCGGCCTCACCTCAATCCAACTGTGGGAGCGAGCTTGCTCGCGATTGCAGTGTGTCAGCCAACATCAATGCTGCTGACCTGACGCCATCGCGAGCAAGCTCGCTCCCACAGGTATTCGGGTTGGCCGCAGGATCAACGCTCGCCACCAATCCATTGTGGGAGCGGGCTTGCCCGCGAAAGCGGAGGGTCATCTTGCAAAGATGTTGGATGTACTGGCCCCTTCGCGGGCAAGCCCGCTCCCACTGAGGGCTAGGTACTAAGTGCAAAGCTATCGCGGATCGACATTATCCAGCACTTGGTTCGCCAGCAATGAACCCCGTTCAATCAACTGCTGAATGCCAAGCGTCAAATGACGCCGCGAGCCTTCCAGGTCGAATGCGAGTTCGTTGGACATGGCGTCCGCCGAGGTTTTGTCTTGCTGCTTGGCTTTGGATTTTGCGGACGGCGAGGAAGGCACAGCCCCACCCTGTGGCGAGGGAGCTTGCTCCCGCTCGGCGGCGTAGCCGTCGTGGGGCGGGTTCAGGTGGTTTTCCTGAAAGAATGCGTCATTGGTTTTGGGACGGCTTTGCCGCCCAGCGGGAGCGAGCTCCCTCGCCACAGGGGTTGGGTGTCGCAATCCAGGGCTGTGCTTGACCATGGCATTCGACTTACCGGAAATACACCTTGAGAGATTGGGTGGCTGTCAGACCGTCTTCGCGAGCAAGCTCGCTCCCACAGGATTCAGGTACGCCGGAAAAGTCAGGCCGACCGCCAGGCCGCCTCGCTTTGGCTTTGGCTTTGGCTTTGGCTTTGGCTTTGGCTTTGGCTTTGGCTTTGGCTTTTGATCTTAGACGCCCCATTAACCACAAGGGCCGAACGCAGGCATTGCGCAGTGGGCATCCCGGCATGGATGCCGGGATAGCCGCGCTGGGTCATGGATGACCCTTCGCGGCGGGCCCACGGAACAATGCCTTCGTTAAGGAACACCGAGCCTTGGCGAGGTGCCCAGTGGTGGGGCACAGACCTTTTGGTTACTTTTGGCTGGGCCGGCATTCCGGGCGTTTGCCAAAAGTGACCCGCCGTAAGGGCGGAACCATAAGCAGCCATTACCAAAGAAACGGATATGTATACCAATCCTTACTTCACCACCTTAAGACTAGGCCGCCCACTAGGCCGTGGCGGCTCATCATCCGGCGGCAGGTCCTCGTCGGCCTCGAAGGCCTCCTCGCCGTCCAGCGGCGTCTCGAGCTCGAACACCATGCCCTGGCCATTCTCCCGGGCATAAATCCCCAGGATCGCAGCGATAGGCACGAACAGCGTGTGCGGCACGCCCCCGAAGCGCCCTTCGAAACTCACCGCGTCGTTATCCATGTGCAGATGACGCACGGCAGCCGGCGAAACGTTCAGGACAATCTGCCCGTCATTGGCAAACCCCTGTGGTACCTGCACCGATGGATATTCGGCGTTGACCAGCATGTGTGGGGTGCAATCGTTGTCCACAATCCACTCGTAGAGCGCGCGGACCAGATAAGGTCGACTGGAGTTCATAGCGGCTCCTTAAGCCTCAGCGCATGTCGCGTTCGACGCCAGACAGACTCGCCTGGAAAGCCTCACGCGCGAATTGGCGCTCCATATAATCAAGCAGCGGCTTGGCAGGCCGCGGCAGTTCGATACCCAGGACAGGCAATCGCCAGAGTATGGGTAATAGGCAGCAATCCACCAGACTTTGTTCCTCACTGAGAAAGAACGGCTTGTCGATGAACAGCGGCGATACGCCCGTCAGGCTTTCACGCAACTCTTTACGAGCCACGACCCGCGCAGGCTCCTTGGTCCGTGGGTCCAGGATCTGGTCCACCAACCCGCACCAGTCTCGCTGGATGCGATGCATCAGCAAACGACTGTTGGCACGCGCGACAGGGTACACCGGCAGCAAAGGCGGATGCGGATAACGCTCATCCAGGTATTCCATCACCACGGTCGACTCCCACAGCGCCAGGTCGCGATCGACCAGCGTAGGCAGGCTGCCGTATGGGTTCACCTCGATCAGTTTTGGCGGCTGACGGCCCGCGTCGACGTAGATGATCTCGGCGCTGACACCCTTCTCGGCCAGTACGATGCGTACCCGGTGGGAATAGTGGTCGGCGGGGTCGGAGTAGCAGGCCAACCGATTGGTCACGCCCATGGCGATCCTCCTCGCTTGTAGAAATTTTCGAAAAACGGAAAAACGAGCGCGCCCAGAGGGCGCCTCCCGTAACGCCTGGCCGACCAGGCTCGTTACACTTTCAGAGACGCCCTTGGGCGCGCACGATTAACAGCAACGGCTTACAGCTTTATCAATGCACGTCTTTCCAGTATTCACGCTTGAGCAGGTAAGCGAATACGAAGAAGAACGCCAGGTACAGCAATACATACGTACCGATGCGCTGATGCTCCAGCTTCACCGGGTTGGCCGAGTAGGCCAGGAAGGTCACCAGGTTCTTGACCTTCTCGTCGAACTGCTCAGGGGTCAAGGTGCCGCTGTTCGGCACGATGGTCAACTGATCGCAGGCTTCGTGAGTCAGGGCGGTGCCGGTCAACGGGTCGAATTGCTTCTTGCCGTTCTCGACGATCTGCACCTGTTTGCAGCCTACCACCTGACGACCCTGCAGGCCGACCAGGACGTTAGGCATGCCGACGTTCGGGAAGACCTTGTTGTTCACGCCCCATGGACGCGCAGGATCTTCGTAGAACGACCGCAGGTAGCCGTAGAGCCAGTCGGTGCCACGCACTCGCGCCACCAGGGTCAGGTCGGGCGGCGCCGCGCCGAACCAGGTCTTGGCATCCGAAGGCTGCATGCCAACGGTCATGTGATCGCCCAGCTTGGCACCGGTGAACACCAGCTTCTCCAGCATCACCTCGTGGGGAATGCCCAAGTCATCGGCCACACGCTCGTAACGTTGGAACTTGGCGCTGTGGCAGCCCATGCAGTAGTTGGCGAACGTACGCGCGCCGTCCTGCATGGCGGCTTTGTCGGAAACGTCGATGTCGACTTTTTCCAGCTCAGGACCACCGTGTTCAGCCGCGAAGGACAGTACAGGCATGGCAGCAAGAATCAGTACAGCAAATAGCTTTTTCATCAGCCAGTCACCCTTTCCGGAACCGGTTTGGTCTTCTCGAGCCTGGTATAGAACGGCATCAGAATGAAGTAGGCGAAGTACAGGAAGGTGCACACCTGCGAAAGCAGCGTACGTTCCGGTGTCGGTGCCAGTACGCCCAGCACACCCAGGATCACGAACGAGATGCAGAACACCACCAGCCAGATTTTGCTCAGCCAGCCTTTGTAGCGCATCGACTTGACCGGACTGCGGTCCAGCCAGGGCAGGACGAACAGCACAGCGATGGCCGCGCCCATGGCGATAACGCCCAGCAACTTGTCCGGAATGGCCCGCAAGATCGCGTAGAACGGCGTGAAGTACCAGACCGGGGCAATGTGCTCAGGGGTCTTGAAGGCGTTCGCCTGTTCGAAGTTCGGCTTCTCGAGGAAATACCCACCCATCTCCGGGAAGAAGAACACGATGGAGCAGAAGATGAACAGGAAGACCACCACGCCGACGATGTCCTTCACGGTGTAGTACGGGTGGAAGGCAATGCCATCCAGCGGTACGCCGTTTTCGTCCTTGTGTTTCTTGATGTCCACGCCGTCCGGGTTGTTCGAGCCGACTTCGTGCAGCGCCAGGATGTGCAGCACCACCAGGCCAAGGATCACGATCGGCAAGGCGACCACGTGCAGGGCGAAGAAGCGGTTCAGGGTGATGCCGGAGATCAGGTAGTCACCACGAATCCACTGGGTCAGGTCGTTGCCGATGACCGGGATCGCACCGAACAGCGAAATGATCACCTGGGCGCCCCAGTAGGACATCTGGCCCCACGGCAGCAGGTAGCCCATGAAGGCTTCGGCCATCAGCGCCAGGTAGATCAGCATGCCGAAGACCCACACCAGCTCACGCGGCTTCTGGTACGAACCGTAGAGCAGGCCACGGAACATGTGCAGATAGACCACGATGAAGAACGCCGAGGCGCCGGTGGAGTGCAGCAGGCGCAGGATCGAACCGTACTCGACGTCGCGCATGATGTATTCGACAGAAGCGAATGCTTCTTCCGCCGACGGGGTGTAGCTCATGGTCAGCCAGACACCGGTGACGATCTGGTTGACCAGAACGAGCAGCGCCAGGGAGCCAAAGAAGTAGAAGAAGTTGAAGTTTTTTGGAGCGTAGTACTTGCTGAGATGGTCTTCCCACATCTTGGTCGCGGGAAAGCGCGCATCAACCCAATCCATTAGTTTGCTCATCACGCTTTCTCCGTATCGACGCCGATGACAATGATGTCGTCGGTCTCATAGGAATGCGGGGGAACTGGCAGGTTCAACGGTGCAGGCTGCGACTTGTAGACGCGACCGGCCAGGTCGTAGTGGGAGCCGTGGCAAGGGCAGAAATAGCCACCGACCCAATCCTTGCCCAGGTCGGCCGGGGCCACTTCGGGACGGAACGTTGGCGAGCAACCCAGGTGCGTGCAGATCCCGATCAGTAGCAGGACTTCCGGCTTGATCGAACGCGTTTCAGGATTGACGTATTCCGGTTGGACCGAGTTCTTGGAGGATGGGTCGGACAGCTGACCCTCGATCTTTTTCAGATTCCCCAGGATTTCCTCTGTACGGCGGACGATGAACACCGGCTGGCCGCGCCACTCAGCAATCATCTGCTGGCCTGGCTCGATCTTGCTGACATTCACTTTCACCGGTGCACCTGCAGCTTTCGCCTTGGCACTGGGAAACCATGACCCCACGAACGGGACCGCAGCCCCCACCGCTCCTGCAGCACCCACCACGGATGTGGCTGCTACCAGGAAGCGACGCCGGCCTGCATTCACGCCGTCATTGCTCATTCAGTCCTCTCCCATCAGCTTTGTGGCCTGTTAGATCAGGCGTCTACTAAGTAAAAATCTGAACTTATAAAAATTTTGCCGAATGGTAATGAAAAGCCCCAATTCTGACAAGGTAATTACCAAGCGGCCAAACCGCTAAGCCTTGTAGTATAGGGGTTCTACGAATGTGGCAAGTTGTCACAGAGCAATTCTTTCACGCATAAAAAAACGCCCAGCTCCGTGAGGAACTGGGCGCCTTTTGAAAGCGGAAGCGAAATTAACGCTTCGAGTACTGCGGACGCTTACGCGCTTTACGCAGACCGACTTTCTTACGTTCAACTTCACGAGCATCGCGAGTCACGAAGCCAGCTTTGCGCAGGGCGCTACGCAGGGTTTCGTCGTAGTCCATCAGGGCGCGAGTGATGCCGTGGCGGATTGCGCCAGCCTGGCCACTTACACCACCACCGATAACGGTGACGTAGATGTCGAATTTTTCGACGGTCTCGGTCAGTTCCAGCGGCTGACGAACTACCATGCGGGCAGTTTCGCGGCCGAAGAAGCTATCCAGGGAGCGGTTGTTGATGGAGATGTTGCCAGTGCCCGGACGCAGGAAAACGCGTGCGGTTGCAGTCTTGCGACGGCCAGTGCCGTAATTTTGAGTCGCCGACATAATGAACTATTCCGTTAAAACTTCAGTTCTTGGGGCTGCTGAGCAGTATGAGGGTGAGCAGCGCCCGCATAAACCTTCAGCTTACGATACATGTCGCGACCCAGCGGGTTCTTAGGCAGCATGCCTTTAACCGCGGTCTCGATCACGCGCTCAGGGGCCTTGGCGATCAGCTTTTCAAAGTTGATCGACTTGATGCCGCCAGGAAAACCGGAGTGGGAGTAGTACATTTTGTCAGTGGTTTTAGCGCCAGTAACACGTACTTGCTCAGCGTTGATCACGACGATGTAGTCGCCGGTGTCAACGTGAGGGGTGTACTCAGGCTTGTGCTTGCCACGCAGACGGCTCGCGATTTCGGTGGCCAGACGACCCAGGGTCTGACCAGCAGCGTCGACGACGAACCAGTCGCGCTTTACTGTTTCCGGTTTAGCAGTAAAAGTTTTCATTCTTTATAGCCTCAGGGGCCGCCCTGTAAATTAGACGGCGGATCTTACTGAATAGTGCGTACTTTGACAAGTCAAAGGCAGCCGGATACAGACGCTTTCGGGGGCTCGGGTCGGCGCGTCCGTTCAACGGCAAGATTCTTCGGCGGCGGGGCATCACTTCCACTGCAGAAAGAGGTGCGCAATTATGCAGATTGCGAAAACTTTTTCAACCTGCTTTTATGATTGTTTTGCCCAAGGAGGTCCCGATGGACTATCGCCAGCTAGGCCGTACCGATCTGAACGTGAGCGCCCTGTGCCTCGGCACCATGACCTGGGGTGAGCAGAACAGCGAGGCCGAGGCCTTCGCCCAGATCGAGCGCGCCAAGGGCGCCGGCATCAATTTCATGGACACCGCCGAGATGTACCCGGTCCCACCGAAGGCCGAGACCTATGCCACCACCGAGCGCTACATCGGCAATTATTTCAAGAGCCGCGGCGACCGCGCCGACTGGATCCTGGCGAGCAAGATCGCCGGCCCGGGCAACACCATCGACTACATCCGCGACAAGCAGCTCAAGCATAACCGCCGGCACATCGTCGAGGCCGTGGACGCCAGCCTCAAGCGCCTGCAAACCGACTGGATCGACCTCTACCAACTGCACTGGCCGGAACGCAGCACCAATTTCTTCGGCCAACTGGGCTACCAGCACAAGGCCGACGAGGATTTCACCCCGCTGGAGGAAACCCTCGAAGCCCTGGACGAACAGGTGCGCGCGGGCAAGATCCGCCACATCGGCCTGTCCAACGAAACGCCCTGGGGCACGATGAAGTTCCTCGCCCTGGCCGAAGCCCGGGGCTGGCCGCGCGCCGTGTCGATCCAGAACCCGTACAACCTGCTCAACCGCAGCTTCGAGGTCGGCCTGGCGGAAATCGCCATCCGCGAACAGTGCGGGCTGCTGGCCTACTCGCCCTTGGCGTTCGGCTTCCTGTCGGGCAAGTACGAAGGGGGCGCACGACCTGCCAAGGGCCGCCTGAGCTTGTACAGCCGCTTCACGCGCTACTTCAACCCGCAATCGGAAGCGGCGTGCAGCCGTTATGTGGCGCTGGCCCGGGAGCATGGCCTGGATCCGGCGCAGATGGCCCTGGCGTTCGTCACCCAGCAGCCATTCGTGACCAGCAACATCATTGGCGCCACCACGCTGGAACAACTGGACAGCAACATCGCCAGCGCCGACCTGAAGCTCTCGAAGGAAGTCCTGGCAGGGATCGAGGCGATCCATAAGGACCATCCGAACCCGGCGCCTTGATCATAGGCCTCATCGCGAGCAAGCTCGCTCCCACATGGGGTCGATGTTGATCACAAAATAGCGATCAAACTCGACTCCCCTGTGGGAGCGAGCTTGCTCGCGATAGCGGACCCAAGCCCACCACTGCATCAAAGCGACCGCGCAATGATCTCCTTCATGATCTCGTTGGTCCCGGCATAGATCCGCTGCACCCGTGCATCGGCCCACGCCCGGGCAATCGGGTACTCCCACATGAAGCCGTAGCCGCCGTGCAACTGCACGCATTCGTCGAGCACCTTGCATTGCAGGTCAGTGCCCCAGTACTTGGCCATCGCCGCCGTCGGCACATCGAGCTTGCCCTGCAGGTGCAACTCCAGGCAGCGATCGACGAAGACCCGGCCAATCTGGATCTCGGTGGCCATTTCCGCCAGCTTGAAGCGGGTGTTCTGGAAGTCCGCGATGGATTTGCCAAACGCCTTGCGGTCACGGGTGTAGTCGAGGGTCCATTGCAGGGCCGCTTCAGCCGAGGCCAAACCGCCGATGGCGACGGTCAGGCGCTCCTGAGGCAGTTCCTGCATCAGGTAGGCAAAGCCCATCCCGGCTTGCCCGAGCAGGTTTTCCTTCGGTATGCGGACATCCTGGAAGAACAATTCCGACGTGTCCTGGGCCTTCATGCCGACTTTTTCCAGGCGCTTGCCCTTCTCGAAACCCGGCGTACCCGCCTCCACCAGGAACAGGCTGGTGCCCTTCGCACCGGCCTTCGGATCGGTCTTGGCGACGACAATCACCAGGTCCGCCAGGAAGCCATTGGTGATGAAGGTCTTGGAGCCGTTGATGACGTATTCGTCGCCCTCCAGCACCGCGGTGGTCTTCACGCCCTGCAGGTCGGAGCCGGCGCCCGGCTCGGTCATGGCAATGGCCGTGACCATCTCGCCAGACACCAGCTTCGGCAGGTACTTGTGCTTCAGCGCTTCGCTGCCGTAATGCAGGATGTAGGGCGCGACGATGTCGGAGTGCAACGAGAAGCCGATCCCGGTCAGGCCCAGGCGGCCGATTTCCTCGATCACCACCGTGCTGTAGAGAAAATCGGCCTCAAGCCCGCCGTATGCCTCGGGCAGGTGGGAGCACAGCATGCCCGCCTCCCCTGCCTTGTTCCAGAGCTGGCGGTCCACATGCCCCTGTTTTTCCCACTGGCTGTGATACGGCACGGCTTCTTTTTCAAGGAAGGTTCGTACGCTGTCACGAAACAATTCGTGCTCGGGGCTGAACAGGGTTCTCGGGATCATGGGGCACCTTTCGTTATTGTTCGACGTGGTTATCCAACAGAGCCTAAGCCGGCGAAGAATGACAGGACACTGGACACATCCGACAAAAAATAAGACGATCCAGCCGTTTGGTGACCACTTTCCCCTATAAAAATAAAGATGAATTATGTCCATGCACGTCTCCACGCCCTTGCGGCGCGTCAGTATCCTGGCCATCGACCGGGTCTTCGCCTTCACCCTCATGCAAGCCAAGGACTTCTTCTACCTGGCCAGCCTGCGCTACGGCAAACAGCTGGGCCTGGGCCTGACACCGGCCTTCGAAATCCGGCTGGTCAGCCCGGACGGCAAGCCGGTCAACAGTTTCAGCGACGTGATCATGCCGGTGGATGGTGGCCTGGAAGACACTGACGTCATCATCCTTCCGGCGTTCTGGGATGACTTCCAGGCGCTGTGCCAGCGCTATCCGCAGATCCTGCCCTGGCTGCGCGAGCAGCACGCTCGCGGCGCGGTGCTCTGCGGCGAGGCCACCGGGGTGTTCTGGCTGGCCGAAGCCGGGCTGCTCGATGGCAAGGAGGCGACCACTTACTGGCGCTTCTTCAACGCGTTCAAGGAACGCTTTCCTCAGGTCCACCTCAACCAGGACAAGCACCTGACCGACGCCGACAACCTGTTCTGCGCCGGCGGTACGACATCGGCGTGCGACCTGTACATCTATCTCATCGAACGCTTCTGCGGCGCCAACGTGGCCCAGGCAGTGGCGCGGGATATTCTGTATGAAGTGCAGCGCAGCTACTCACCCGGGCGGATCGGTTTCGGCGGGCAGAAGCTGCACCAGGACGTGATCATCCTGCAGATCCAGCACTGGCTCGAAGAACACTTCGCCGACAAGTTCCGCTTCGAGGACGTTGCCCGCGAGCATGGCATGAGCATCCGCAACTTCATGCGCCGCTTCCAGACCGCCACCGGAGACAAGCCACTGCATTACCTGCAACGGCTGCGCATCGAAACGGCCAAGGGCCTGCTCTCCGGCAGCCGCAAGAGCATCAAGACCATCAGCTACGAAGTGGGCTACGACGACGCAAGCTTCTTCGCCCGCCTGTTCCGTCAACACACCGACCTGTCACCGAACCAGTATCGGCAGCAGTTCCAGCAGGCGGCGTAGCCCGAAAGCTTGGCAACGATCCACTGTGGGAGCGGGCTTGCTCGCGATGGCGGCGGTTCAGCAGCACTGATACTGACTGACACGACGCCATCGCGAGCAAGCTCGCTCCTACAGGGTTATGCAGTGAACGGCTAAATCTCCCGCGCACAAAAAAGGCCTGCAATCGCAGGCCCTTTTTTATGCAAACGCCCTACGGCTTGTGCGCCCGCGATAGGAATTCGTGGGATTGCATTTCCAGCAGGCGACTGAGGGTCCGCTGGAATTCGAAGGTCAGGCGACCGCCGGTGTAGAGGTCCTTGAGTTCGACTTCCGCCGAGATGATCAGCTTCACGTTACGGTCGTAGAACTCGTCGACCATGTTGATGAAGCGTCGGGCGATGTCGTCGGTGGTAACGCTCATCTGTTCAACGCCACTGAGCAGCACGGCGTGGAAGATCTTGCCCAGTTCGATGTAGTCGTTCTGGCTGCGCGGGCCGTCGCACAGTTCGCGGAAGTCGAACCAGGCGACGTCGTCGCAGGTGCGGATGGCGCGAATCTCACGGTTCTCGATGATCAGCACGTCATTTTCGATGGCCTGGGTGCATTCCGGCGTCAGGGCGCGGAAGCTCTTGCGCAGGCTTTCTTCGGCGGCAGCGTCGAGGGGGAAATGGAACAGCTCGGCTTGCTCAAGGTGACGCAGGCGATAGTCGACGCCGCTGTCGACGTTGACGATCTCGGTGTGTTCCTTGATCAGCGCAATGGCCGGCAGGAAGCGTGCACGTTGCAGACCGTCCTTGTACAGGCCGTCCGGGACGATGTTCGAGGTGGCGACCAGGGTCACACCGTTCTTGAACAGTTCTTCCATCAGGGTGCCGAGGATCATCGCGTCGGTGATGTCGGACACAAAGAACTCATCGAAGCAGATCACCCGGGTTTCCTGGGCGAAGCGCTTGGCGATGATGGTCAACGGGTTCTTCTCGCCGCCCAGGGTCTTCATTTCCTCGTGCACGCGCTTCATGAAGCGGTGAAAGTGCGTGCGAGTCTTTTCCTTGAAGGGCAGCGCTTCGAAGAAGGTGTCCACCAGGTAGGTCTTGCCACGGCCCACGCCGCCCCAGAAATACAGGCCCTTGACCGGTGCCTGGTCTTTTTTGCCGAACAGTTTGCCCAACAAGCCTGGCTTGTTGTTCGACGCGGCGATCAGGTCATCGTACAGGCGCTGCAAATGGCGCACTGCCGTTTCCTGGGCTGCGTCGTGGAAGAACTCCGGGCGTTTCAGATCAGCTTGGTATCGTTCTAGGGGCGTCATATTCGTTAGCAAGGCAACAAAAACGGGCCGTCACTGTAGCGATGGCCCAAGGGAATGGCAATCGGCCCTTATTCGGGCCGATGGTCGGGTGGTCCGCTGGATCAGTCTTGAGCAGGCGTCAGGGCGACGCGCAATGCATCGATGGCGGCATCTCGGGCGGTGCTGTCGGAAAACTCCGGGCTGTGCGCCACACAGTCGTCGTCCAGCCACACACTGAAGCCCAGCTCGGTGTTGCGCACATCCAGCGGCTGGCCGGCCTGCAACTGCTTGGTGACCTGGCCGGCCGCCTTGCCATCGGCAAAATGACGGGACAGCAACAGTTGTTCACCGTCGGCCGCCAGCAGGCGGAAACGGAAGCTGCCGTCGTCTTCGCGGAAACTGACGAAGCGTGCCGCCTTGGCAGCCTTTTTCTTCGTGCCGGCTGCCACCTGGACCTGGCTGACGAACGAACGCAGGCCAACGGCCTCGCGCAGCTCATTGAGGAACGGCGTCGCCACGGCGCGGGCTTTCTTCGCGCCCAGTTGCAGGATGTCCTCGAGGTCCGACGGACGCTCGATGAGTTGGTGATAGCGCTCGCGGGCCTCGCCCAGCTCGCTGTCGAGCAACTGGAACAGGCGATTCTTCGCCTCGCCCCAACCCAGGCCCTGCAGCAATTCACTGCGGAACCCAGCCGCCTGGCCGGGCGTGGCGAAGGCCTGGAACAGGGTGAACAGGTGCGCGTTGTCCGGGTCCTTGGCTTCGCCCGGGGCACGAGAGTCGGTGACGATCCGCGAGATCGCGTCCTTCATGTCCTTGGCGCTGCTGAACAACGGAATGGTGTTGTCATAGCTCTTGGACATCTTGCGCCCGTCGAGCCCCGGCAGCGTGGCGACGCTTTCTTCGATCAGCGCCTCAGGCATGGTGAAGAACTCCTTGCCCTGGCCGAACAGATGATTGAAGCGCTGGCCGATGTCGCGGGCCATTTCCACGTGCTGGATCTGGTCGCGGCCGACCGGCACCTTGTGGGCGTTGAACATCAGGATGTCGGCGGCCATCAACACCGGGTAGCTGTACAGGCCCATGGTGATGCCGGCATCCGGGTCTTCGCCGGTTTCGACGTTCTTGTCCACCGAGGCCTTGTAGGCGTGCGCACGGTTGAGCAGGCCCTTGGCGGCGACGCAGGTCAACAGCCAGGTCAGCTCGGGGATCTCGGGAATGTCGGACTGGCGATAGAACGTCACGCGGTCCACGTCCAGGCCACCGGCCAGCCATGTCGCGGCGATTTCCAGGCGCGAGCGCTGGATGCGCAGCGGGTCATCGCACTTGATCAGGGCATGGTAGTCGGCCAGGAAGTAGAACGAGTCGGCATTGCTGTCGCGGCTGGCGACGATCGCCGGACGGATGGCGCCGGCGTAGTTGCCCAGGTGCGGGGTGCCGGTGGTGGTGATGCCGGTCAGGATACGGGTACGAGTCGTCATGGGTTATCGCTTGTCAGACTGCTGTCAATTCGAGAGGCGCGGCAGGATCAGATCCTTGAGATCGGTCAGCTTGCCATGAAAAAAGTGTCCGCATTCTGCCACTTTCAGCAGCTCATGGGGGCGTTGGAGCGCGTCGGACCATTCGTAGACGAGTTGGGGGTCGACGACTTCGTCGGTTTCCGGCTGGATCACGGTCAGTTCGCCGCCCACAGGCAAGGGCGATTGCGCGTCCAAACGCATCACCGCCGGGGCCACCATGAACAAGTGCTTGAGCGGTTGCCCGAGGGCTTCCAGGCGCCCGCCAAGGCTGGCCGCCACGAATCCGCCGAACGAGAAACCGAAGAGCGTCAGTGGCAGTTGCGGGTATTTTTCCTGCAGCCACGCCGCGGCGGCCTGGGCGTCGTCCACCTCGCCGGTGCCCATGTCATGGCTGCCAGCGCTGGCACCGACGCCACGATAGTTGAAACGCAACGTCACCAGGCCGGCATCCCGGGCAGTGCGTTGCAGGGTCGAAACCACTTTGTTGAGCATGGTCCCGCCCTGCACCGGGTTCGGGTGACAGATCAGCGCCAGGCCACGCGGGGTCTCGCTATCCAGGTACAGGGCTTCCAGTTGGCCCACCGGGCCGTCGATGAATACAGGGGTTTCGCGCATAAGCAAGGAAAGAACTCCGTGACCTCGAATAGGGTCAACTCGTCTAGCTAAAAGTCTGTGCCTGGCATGATTGCGATGTTCGTCGCGGTATACAGCGCAGGTCCGAGCCGTTAACGTAAAGCAAAGCCGTTTATAGAGGAAGGACTCGTGGAACACTCGCTCTTAGTTTGGTTGTTACCGACTCTTGCCCTGGTCGCGGGTGTCGCCATTGGATTCCTGCTTGCCCGACTGCTGCCCAACGCGGTGCCCAACAGCACCCAACGTCAGCTGGACGACATTCAGGAACGTTTCGACAGTTATCAGAATGAAGTGATCACTCACTTCAATAGCACCGCTTCGCTGGTGAAAAAACTCACCCAGAGCTACCAGGACGTACAGGATCATCTGTCCGAAGGCGCCAACCGCCTGGCCCTGGACGAACAGACTCGCCAACGCTTGCTCGCGGCCCTGCACGCCGACGCAGGCCAGGCGCCACGGGAACGCCTGACCCCGCCAAGAGAGGTCCAGGAACCGCCCCGTGACTACGCGCCCAAAGCCCCCAATTCGCCTGGCATGCTCGATGAGCATTACGGCTTGAAGAAGTAACGCCTGCCGCCAATAAAAAGCCCGCCCGATCACTTGATCGGGCGGGCTTTTTATTAGCCCAAGAAAATCTTCCTGTGGGAGCGAGCTTGCTCGCGATGACGGCGGCACATCTCACATCACCGGTTCAGGCAGACCGATATCGCGAGCAAGCTCGCGCCCACAGGGGTTGGCGCCAGCCACAAAAAACGGGGGCCATGTCTGCATGGCCCCCGTTTCATTTACCGCACAGCCGTTATGGGTACTGCTGGTAAGTCTGCCCCTGCTGCTGTGGCGCCTGGTATTGCTGGCCGGGGATGGCCTTGAGGTTGACTTCGACGCGGCGGTTCTGGGCGCGGCCATTGACGTCGGCGTTGCTGGCCACGGGGTTGTCCGGGCCGGCGCCACGGGCGCTCAGGTTGGCGCCGCTCACACCCTGGGACGTCAGGTAAGTCGCCACGCTTTGTGCACGACGCTGGGACAGGTCCATGTTGTGCTGGCGGCTGCCGGTGCTGTCGGTGTAACCGACGATCTCGATCTGGTTCTGGTTGAACTCCTTGAGGGAGTTCGCCAGGTTGTTCAGCGGCTGGTAGAAGCTGGACGCGATGTTCGCCGAGTCGGTGGCGAAGGTGATGTTGCCTGGCATGATCAACTTGATCTGGTCACCCTGGCGCTGCACTTCAACGCCGGTATTGGCCATGCTCGCACGCAGTTTCTTTTCCTGCTGGTCGGCGTAATAGCCGTAGCCGGCCGCGGACGCCCCGACCACCGCCGCACCGATCAACGCGCCTTTGCCACGGTTATCGTGGCCGATGGCCGCACCGGCCAATGCACCGGCCAGGGCGCCGAGGCCGCCGTACTTGGCGGTCTTGCTCATGCCGGAAGATTCCGTGGAGGCCTGGCCCTGGTTGTCATAAGGGTTAGGCGATGCGCAACCGGACAACAAGGCCACAGCGGTTGCGACGACGATCAAGCGACGCGAGGTGAACATGGAATGCTCCTGGTTTGAGTCTGGAGTGCCAGGGCGTAGGCAACCGACTCTGGCTGGCGTTTGAACGCGCCAATCGGCAAAAATTCCGTCCCGCTGCGTTTCGCCTGGCTGCGCTGCCTTGTGCAAGGGCCGCGGCTCAGGGCTTGGTCACCCGGTGTCGATGGCCGTCGTGCGGCCCGCTGCGCAAAGCCGATTGGTGGGGGCCCTGATCAGCGCAACCCCCCTGGTCTATTGGGCCTGGGCCGAGCTCAGCCCTCGGCGAGACTGCGGGCCACGCCCCTGACGATCATCTCCACTTCCCGTCCATCCAGGGTCAGTGGCGGCAGCAGGCGGATGATCTTGCCGCGGGTGACGTTGATCAGCAGGCCGTGATCCCGGGCCGCTCGCAGGGCCAGGTCGCGCACCGGTTGCTTGAGTTCGATGCCGATCATCAAGCCCTGGCCACGGATCGCCAGCACATTCGGGTTGTCCGCCAGCTCGGCCCGCAGCCGGTCGAGCAATTGCTCGCCCTGGCGCCGGGCGTTATCGACCAGCCCTTGCTCCTCGACAATCGCCAGCACCGTGCAACCGGCCCGACAAGCCAAGGGGTTACCGCCAAAGGTGCTGCCGTGGCTGCCGGGCGTGAACAGTTCGGCGGCCTTGCCCCGGGCCAGGCATGCGCCGATGGGCACGCCGTTGCCCAGGCCCTTGGCGAGGGTCATGACGTCCGGCACGATGCCCTCGTGCTGGAACGCGAACCACTGGCCCGTGCGACCGATGCCGGTCTGGATCTCGTCGAGCATCAGCAGCCAGGCCCGGCGGCTGCACAGTTGACGCAAGGCCTTGAGGTAACCGGGCGGTGCGAGTTGCACTCCGCTTTCTCCCTGGATCGGCTCGACCAGTACTGCGACGATGCGATCGGCATGAGCCCGCTGGACGTCCTCCAGCGCGGCGAGATCGCCAAACGGCACCTTGATGAAATCCCCAGGCAGGCGGTTGAAACCCAGGCGCACCGACGGGCCATCGCTGGCAGACATCGTGCCCAGGGTACGGCCGTGGAACGCGTTGTCCATGACCACCACCAACGGCTGCTCCACGCCCCTGTGCCAGCCATAGAGCCGCGCCAGTTTCAGCGCGGTCTCGTTGGCCTCGGCCCCCGAATTGTTGAAGAACACCCGCGTAAGCCCGGACAGTTCGGTGAGCTTGTGCGCCAGGCGTTGCTGCCAGTCGATGCTGTACAGGTTGGACGTGTGCAGCAACAGGCCGGCCTGTTCACTGATCGCCGCCACCAACCTGGGGTGGGAATGGCCAACGTTGGTCACCGCCACGCCCGCCACCGCATCAAGGTATTCGCGACCGTCCTGGTCCCACAGGCGCGTGCCCAAGCCGCGAGTGAAGCTCAGCGCCAGGGGTTGATAAGTGCACATCAGGCAGGCTGCGGTCATGACATCAAGCTCCATCGGGTGGTTTTTTCCAGTATGGTTAGCCACTCTTGCTGGATAAACGCCGCTTTACTTCAATCATTTAAAAGCCGAGCTTGATAATGGACCTGTTCCAGGCAATGACCGTCTACGTGAAAGTGGTGGAAACCGGCAGCCTGACCGCTGCGGCCCAGGCGTGCGAAATGTCCACCACCATGGTGGGCAATCATCTTCGCGCGCTGGAACAGCGTCTGGGTGTGCGCCTGATCAACCGGACGACCCGACGCCAGCGCCTGACCGAATTCGGCTCGACCTACTATCAGCGCTGCCTGGAAGTGCTGGGGCTGGTGGCCGACTCCGAACGCCTGGCCGAACAGACGCAAGGCGAACCCACCGGCACCCTGCGCATCACCGCACCACTGACCTTCGGCACCGAACGCCTGGCCCCGGCACTGGCGGATTTCAACCAGCGTTTTCCCCAGGTCAAGCTCGACGTGGTGTTGACCAACCAGCGCCTGGACCTGCTCGACCACGGGTTCGATGTCGCCATCCGCCTGGGTCATCCCGATCCGAAGATGATCGCCCGGCCATTGATGGACTACACCCTCACCGTCTGTGCGTCCAAGGCTTACCTGGCTCGACGAGGCACACCAAGGCAACCCGCCGACCTGCAACAGCATGATTGCCTGTCGTTCGCCTACTCGGCGGGAGACGAGTGGCGCTTCGCCCAGGACCACTGGCCGATCAACGGGCCCGAGGGCGAGATCAAGGTGCCGGTGAACGGCCCCATGCTGATCAACAGCTCTTCCGGCCTGCACCGTGCCGCGCTGGCCGGCATGGGCGTGGTGATGCTACCCGACGCGTTGGTGGCCCAGGACCTGAAGGACGGACATCTGGTGGCGCTGCTGCAGGATTACCAATTGCCCCACCGGCCCATGAGCCTGATGTACGCACAGGATCGCTACCGTCTGCCGAAGCTGCGCAGTTTTGTCGAGTTCGCCCTGCAGCGTTGGGGTAAACCTCGAACAGGGGCCGAATGAGCGCATGACGAGGCTCGCCCGGACGCCGTGCGGCGCTAGTGGCGCACCGTCCCATCGGCTACTCTTCAACCGCGGACGAGCATTTTGATATCAAGGTTGATTGAGGGACGCATGATGGGAAATGCCTCGAACATGGACGCGCTGCGGTTCGACTTGTCGGACCTGGACGAAGGCGTGCTGCACACCATCCTGGAGCTGGTCAGCGACGGCATCTGGGACTGGAACGCCAATACCGGTTTCGTCTACCGCAACCCCGGCTGGTACACGATGCTGGGTTACTCGCCGCACTCCCTCGACAACACCGTGTTGACCTGGGAAAACGTGATCCATCCCGAGGACTACCCACGGGTGATGGCGTTGTTCGACGATTACCTGGAGCAGCGCTCCACCGGCTACCAGGCCGAGTACCGCTGCCGCATGCGCGACGGCGGCTGGCTCTGGATCGAGGACCGCGGCTACATCATCGCCCGCAACCCCGACGGCACGGTGGCGCGCATGCTCGGCGCCCACCGCAGCATCGACGACAAGAAGCGCCTGTTCGAACAACTGGAGCGGCGCAATTCGTCATTGGAAGCGGCCATCGAAGAACGCACCCGCGAGCTGTCCCGGGTCAACCAGCAGTTGCAGGTCCAGCTCGATGAAAACCGCAGGCTGGCCGAAACCGACGCGCTGACGCGGGTTGCCAATCGCTATCGCCTGGAACAGGCCCTGCCGCTGGCGTGCGAGCGCGCCCAACGCTTTCGCGAGCCGTTGTGCCTGATCGCCATGGATGTCGATGACTTCAAGGACATCAACGATCGCTACGGCCACGCGTTCGGCGACGCGGCTCTGGTGCAAGTGGTGCAGAGTGTCCGGCGCAGCGAGCGTGACGGCGACTTGCTGGCGCGCTGGGGCGGCGATGAATTCATTCTGATCTTGCCCAACACCACCCTGGCTGACGCCCGGCTGGTGGCCGAAACCATTCGCCGTGGCCTGTCCGACCTGCTGCCGGTGGGCGACTTCCAGATCACCATGAGCTTCGGCGTGGTGCAGCGCCTCGACGATGAACAGCAGGCGGCGCTGCTGAACCGGGCGGACCAGGCGCTGTATCGCTCCAAGATGGCGGGCAAGAACGTGATCTGCGAGTAAAAAAGAATGCAGCTTCGAGGCTCGTGAAAGGGTCACAAGGGTATCGTCTGTCACCCGGTTTTCGACCTTGCCGACTCAATCCACTTCACCGTCTCGCGTTTACCTGGGCTGCGCCGGCTGGTCGCTGCCCCGGGAGCAGTGGCCTGCGTTTCCCGTCGAAGGAACTCATCTGCAGCGCTACAGTGCTCGATTCAGCGCCGTCGAGATCAACAGCTCGTTCTACCGTGCGCATCGCCCTGCCACCTACGCCAAGTGGGCTGACAGCGTCGCCTCCGACTTCCGGTTCTCGGTCAAGGTACCCAGGCAGATCACCCATGAACGGCGCCTGATCGATTGCGAAGGATGGGTGGACGAGTTCCTGGGGCAGTGTTCGCAGTTGGGCGAAAAACTCGGGTGCCTGTTGATTCAATTGCCGCCCTCGCTGGCCTTCGATGACGCCGTCGCCCAGGCGTTCTTCACGGCCCTGCGTGACCGATACCAAGGCCCGGCCGTGCTGGAGCCGCGACATCCGAGCTGGCTTGCGCCGCAGGCCATGGCGCTGTTGCAGGCCGAGCGAATCGGCCGTGTCGCGGCCGACCCATCGCCCTTGCCCGGCGGCGACCAGCCCGCCGGCTGGCCGGGCATCCGTTACTATCGCCTGCACGGCTCGCCACGGATCTACTACTCGCCCTACGAAGACGCCTGGCTGGCGCACCTGGCCGACCACCTGAAGGCCGATCCGCACACGCCGACCTGGTGCATCTTCGACAACACCGCCAGCGGCGCCGCGACAGCCGACGCCTTGCGGCTGATGACGCTGTTGCACGACTGAACACCGAGCCCGCCAACAAATGCGCACCGGCCAACGGTCCGACCGTGACAACGTTGCCCGCGTCCAATAGATTAGTCGGCCGGAAAAAGCTCAACGCCTTTCTCGCCTCATCCCGCTAACAGAAGTAGTGAAATTTCAATGTCCGATTCCAACACCGCTGAATCCGTAGTCACCCTCTCGTCCAAAGCGGAATACGAAAACTCCATCAATCTTTCACAGCATCTGCCCCAGGCCAAGAGCATCAGCGAGATGGTCCTGGATGCCTTCCAGTCGAAGCGCGAAAGCGATCAGATCCGCGAACTGCGCACCGCCATCCGCCAGGCCCACGATGCGTTCGACGATGACAAGGCCTACGAACTGATGGGCCAGCTCAAGCAACTCAAGGACGCCGAAGCCGCCGACTTCGCGGCACTGGAAGACTTGAGCAGCCGCTTCCCCATCAGCCGCATCCTGTCGAGCTACAAGGATGACCCGGCGTTTCAGGAACTGGTCTATGGCCTGGCCTTGAAGGTGCTGAACCAGACCCACCAGGCCATCAGCAACCCGAGCGGCGGCAAAGGCAAGGCCTCGCGTGCCAAGAAGGACGCCGAAGTCTTTGTCATCAGCAAGGACGGCATCAGCGTCACCCTGCCCTTGCGCACACCGCGCTCCAAGCCGAACGTCGACCGCGAAGCCTTCGAGTTCCTGGGCTTCAACTTTGTCGGCGAAGGCGATGACGCCGAACTGGAAAACGACCTGTTCCTGGACAACGACGGCACCGAACAACCGGTCACCCGTAAAAGCATCATCACCGCCCTGCAACAGCAGAAGGCCTTCGACGGCTACAGCATCGCCCAGCAATAACCTGTCACCCGAAGCCATTTTTTGTGGGAGCGGGCTTGCTCGCGAAGACGTCGTGTCAGCCAACATCACCGTCAACTGCACCACCGCATTCGCGAGCAAGCCCGCTCCCACAAGGTTTTTTGACGAACGTTGATCCTGCGGCCAACCCGAACAACTGTGGGAGCGGGCTCGCCCGCGAAGGGGCCGGTACATCCAACATCGTGCAAGCTGACCCTCCGCATTCGCGAGCAAGCCCGCTCCCACAAGGGTTCAACGGCGTTCACTGCCCCAGACACCTTCGCAAAAAAACCCCGCGCTTCTCTCGAAGGCGGGGCTTTTTCATGGCAGCGATGCGGGCGTTCCTCAAACAGTTGCGAGCCGCTCGACCATGTCTGGAAACTTCTCGACCAACCTGATCAACAGCGCCGCCTGGGCATTGGGCCTGGACTTTTCCTGCTCCCAGTTCCTGAGCGTGCCAGGACTGGTCCTGATGCTCTTGGCGAAAACGGCTTGGGACATGTGGAGCTTGTCACGCAACGCCACAATTTCCTGGGCCGATACCTCGGGCGCCGGTTTATCTTCGATCGATACCTGGCGAAGGGTCAGCTTGCCCCCCCGGTGAGCGGCCATTTCCTCGATGCCCTGCATCATCTCGGCAAACAGATCACGTTTTTTCATAAGGTACCTCGCACTTTCAACTCAGCCTCAATGGCGCGCTTGAGCGACTTCTCTTGCTCGCGGGTCAGGTTTTCCAACTCGTCCTTGTCATAAATCGCGAACATCCAGAACTGAAGATCATTCATGAGCCAATAGTAAATGACTCGCAAACCACCTCGCTTCCCCTTGCCACGACGCTCATCGAACCAGCGCAGCTTACGAAAGCCGCCGGTACGTGGCATGACGTCACCGGCCGTTGGGTGCTGCAGCAGATAGGACTGGAGCAAACGATATTCATCGTCAGTCAGGTAATGTCCCACCGTGGCGGTGAACGCAGTCGTTTCAAAAAATAAGATATGCATGGCAGAAACTATAAGCAAATTGCCTACAGTTCAACACGCCATAATCTATTGCGACGAATGACAGTCAATCCAGGCCTGTCTACACAAAAAACCCCGCGCTTCTCTCGAAGGCGGGGCTTTTTGTACAGCGTCTGAAGCTTAGGGTGCGTACGTCAGCAGCAGCTCACTGGGCACCTTGAAGTCCAGGGACATCATGACGCTCAGGGCGGTGATGGTGAAGATCGAGAACACGAACAGCTTGCGTGCCCAGACCGTGTCATCCACGGCCTTGTAGCCGGTCCAGGCCATGTACAGCCAGTACATGCCCATGGCGGCGGCGACGGCGAGGTAGCTCATGCCGGCGTAGCCGCTGAAGGTCAGCATCAAGGTCGCCACGAGGAAGGCCAGGATGTAGAGCAGGATGTGCTTCTTGGCCACCCGGATGCCGCGCTTGACCGGCAACACCGGAATCGAAGCCGCCAGGTAGTCGTTGAAGCGGAAGATCGCGATGGCATAGGAATGCGGCATCTGCCACAGGCTGAACATCACCAGCAGCGTCAGCGCGGCCATGTCGAAGCTGTTGCTCACCGCGACATAGCCGATCACCGGCGGCATCGCCCCCGACAGGCTGCCCACCAGCGTGCCGTGGACCGACTTGCGCTTGAGGTACAGGCTGTAGAGGCCGACGTAGATCACAAAGCCGATCACCGCGAACAACGCTGCCAACGGGTTGGCCACCCGATACAACAGCGCCACCCCGGCCACGCCCAGCACCGTGGCGAACGCCAGGGCCAGTTGCACCGGGATCAGGCCCTGGACCAGGGCTCGGTTCTTGGTGCGCTCCATCTTGATGTCGATGTCGCGGTCGATGCAGTTGTTGAATACGCACCCCGACGCGACCACCAGGGACGTGCCGATCATCGCCGCCAGGAAGATGGCCAGATCGACATGCCCTTTCGAGGCCAGGAAAAACCCGCCTGCCACAGAAAGCACGTTACCGAAAATGATCCCCGGCTTGGTGATTTGGATAAAGTGCTTTAAGGACATCCGGACTTTCCTCAGTGCGCCATCATGTTGGTGTGGATGCTGAACATGATCCACAACGACAGGCCGACCAGCAGGACAATCACGATCGCGGCAAAGACAAACGCGACCACGTTGTTGCGTTGGGCGGCGGAGCGGTCCAGGTGCAGGAAGTACACCAGGTGCACCAGTACCTGGACCACGGCGAAGATCAGGATGATCCACAGGGTCAGGCTCTTGGGCAGCGTCGGGTACATCACCAGGCCGAACGGAATGACGGTCAGGATCACCGACAGGATGAAACCGATGGCGTAGGACTTGACGCTGCCGTGGCCGGCGTCGTGGCCATCGTGGGAATGTGCGTTAGCCATTTACAGGGTCCCCATCAGATAAACAACGGTGAATACGCAGATCCACACCACGTCCAGGAAGTGCCAGAACAGGCTCAGGCAGCTCAGGCGCGTCTTGTTGGTAGCGGTCAGGCCGTTTTTCTGGACCTGGTACATCATGATCGCCATCCAGATCAGGCCGCTGGTCACGTGCAGGCCGTGGGTGCCGACCAGGGTGAAGAAGCCCGACAGGAAGCCGCTGCGGTTCGGACCGTAGCCTTCGGAGATCAGCATGTGGAACTCGTTGATCTCCATGCCGATGAAGCCGGCACCGAACAGGAAGGTCATGGCCAGCCAGCCCAGGACCTGGTTCTTCTTGCCCTTGAACAACGCCAGCATGGCGAAGCCGTAGGTGATCGAGCTGAACAGCAGCAAGGCGGTTTCGCCCAGTACGTACGGCAGCTCGAAGATGTCGTGGCCCGACGGGCCACCGGCGACGTTGTTTACCAGCACCGCGTATGCCGCGAAGATCGACGCAAACAGAATGCAGTCGGTCATCAGGTAGAGCCAGAAACCGAATACGGTCATCTCGCCCGAGTCGTGGTGATGGTCATCGTGCCCATGGTCATGACCATGGGCGTGTCCAACATTGGTCACTAAGTTCGACATGGTTTAAGCCTGTTCCAACGAGGTTTCAACACGGGTGGCGGAGGCTGGGATCTTCCCGGCCGCGACCAGACGTTTGTGCTGCTCGGCTTCGGTGCGCTCGATGACATCCACCGGCACCATGTAGCCCTGATCGTCACGGGCAGCATGAATCACGAAATACGCCACGGTGCCGACCAGGCTTGCGATGGCCAGCCACCAGATGTGCCAGATCATCGCGAAACCGAACACCGTCAACAGGCCGCCCATGACCACACCGGTGGCGGTGTTGTTTGGCATGTGGATCGGCTCGTACTTGGCCGGAACCTGGTACGCGGTACCGTTTTCCTTGGCTTCGGTGAACGGGTCGATGACGTCTGCCTTCGGCAGCACGGCGAAGTTGTAGAACGGTGGTGGCGACGAGGTCGACCATTCCAGGGTATGGGCATTCCACGGGTCACCGTGCTCGCACATGTTCTCTGGCTTGTTGCGGTCGCGCACGCTGACATACAACTGGAT
Organism: Pseudomonas sp. P97.38; assembly: GCF_001269745.1. Taxonomy (NCBI): domain Bacteria; kingdom Pseudomonadati; phylum Pseudomonadota; class Gammaproteobacteria; order Pseudomonadales; family Pseudomonadaceae; genus Pseudomonas; species Pseudomonas sp. P97.38. The sequence goes on along the minus strand of NZ_LHVJ01000025.1, from coordinate 103,548 downwards.
CAGCTGGCAGGCGATACCGACCGCGATCATCAACGCACCGAACATGGCGACGTACAGGTACGGCACCCACTCAGGGTTGGTGGTGGTGTTCAGGCGACGGGTCATGCCCATGAAGCCCAGGACATAGAGCGGCATGAACGCGACGAAGAAGCCGGTGATCCAGAACCAGAACGCTGCCTTGCCCCAGCCTTCGTGCAGCTTGAAGCCGAACGCTTTCGGGAAGTAGAAGGCGAAGCCGGCGATATAGCCGAACACCGCACCGCCGATGATCACGTTATGGAAGTGCGCGATCACGAACAGGCTGTTGTGCAGCACGAAGTCAGCACCCGGGATGGCCAGCAATACGCCGGTCATGCCGCCAATGGCGAAGGTCACCATGAAGCCCAGGGTCCACATCACGTGGCTGGTGAAACGCAGACGGCCCTGATAGATCGTGAACAGCCAGTTGAACAGCTTCACCCCGGTCGGGATCGAAATCAGCATCGTCGCCAGGCCGAAGAAGGCGTTGACGCTCGCACCCGAACCCATGGTGAAGAAGTGGTGCAGCCAGACCATGAAGCCCAGCACCGAGATCGCGCCGCTGGCGTAGATCATCGAGTGGTGGCCGAACAGTTTCTTGCCGGAGAACGTCGAGATGACTTCGGAGAAAATACCGAACGCCGGCAGGATCAGGATGTACACCTCGGGGTGACCCCAGGCCCAGAACAGGTTCACGTACATCATCGGATTCCCACCCAGTTCATTGGTGAAAATGTGGAAATCCATGTAGCGGTCAAGCGTCAGCAGAGCCAGGGTAGCGGTCAGGATCGGGAACGAAGCGACGATCAGCACGTTGGCCCAGGTGCAGGTCCAGGTGAAGATCGGCATGTCCATCAACTTCATGCCAGGGGTACGCATTTTCAGCACGGTGGCGAGGAAGTTGACCCCCGTCAGCGTCGTACCCAACCCGGATAGCTGTAGCGCCCAGATGTAGTAATCCATCCCCACGCCCGGACTGTATTGCAAGCCCGACAGCGGCGGATAGGCCACCCAACCGGTCTTGGCGAATTCGCCAACGCCCAGGGACAGGTTGATCAGCACCACGCCGGACACCAGCAGCCAGAAGCTCAGGGAGTTCAGGAACGGGAAGGCAACGTCACGCGCGCCGATCTGCAGCGGCACTGCAAGGTTCATCAGGCCGGTGAAGAAAGGCATCGCCATGAAGATGATCATGATCACACCGTGGGCGGTGAAGATCTGGTCATAGTGTTCAGGCGGCAGGTAGCCAGGCGAACCCTCGGTGGCCATGGCCAACTGGGTACGCATCATGATGGCGTCGGCAAAACCACGCAGCAGCATGACCATGGCGACGATGATGTACATCACGCCGATTTTCTTGTGGTCGACCGAGGTCAGCCATTCGGTCCACAGGTAGGTCCACTTCTTGAAGTAAGTGATACCCGCAAACAGCGCCAGGCCACCGAGCGCGATGATGGCGAGGGTCACCATGACAATCGGCTCGTGGAACGGGATCGCTTCCCAACTTAATTTACCAAACATCGTTTACTCCTCTGCCCCGGCAGCTGAATGCGAACTCATGTCCATCCCTTCCATGTTGTGAGCCACTTCCTTCTCTTTCTTCTCGTGGTGCATCGGCTTGCCCGGGTTCATCCCTTCATACTTGTCGATGATGGTCTGGAACAGGTTCGGCGTGACCGAGGAGTAGAGTTCGACTGGGTTGTTCTGGCTCGGCTTGGAAAGGGCTTCGTATTCAGCCTTTTCAAGCTGTTTAGGTGCCTTTTTCACTTCGTTGACCCAGGCGTCGAAATCTTCCTGGGTCGTGGCGATTGCCTTGAACTTCATGCCGGTGAAACCTGCACCGCTGTAGTTGGCGGAGATACCGTCGAGTTCAGCGTTCTGGTTGGCAATCAGGTGCAGCTTGGTCTGCATGCCCGCCATCGCGTAGATCTGGCCGCCCAGGCCCGGGATGAAGAACGAGTTCATCACGGTGTCGGAGGTGACCTTGAAGTTGATCGGCGTGTGGGCCGGGAACACGATCTTGTTGACGGTGGCGATGCCTTGTTCCGGGTAGATGAAAAGCCACTTCCAGTCCATCGAGACGACTTCGATGGTGACCGGCTTGACGTCCGAATCCAGCGGACGGTACGGGTCCAGGGCGTGGGTCGACTTGTAGGTGACATAACCCAGGGCAATGATGATCAGGACTGGAATCGTCCACACCGCGACTTCGATCTTGGTCGAGTGCGACCACTTCGGCGTGTACACGGCCTTGGTGTTGGACGCGCGGTATTTCCAGGCGAACAGGAAGGTCATGACGATAACCGGCACGACCACCAGCAGCATCAGCAGCGTGGCGGTGATGATCAGGTTGCGCTCATCCAGGCCGACCTGGCCCTTGGGATCGAGCAGGGTCATGTTGCAGCCTCCCAGCAGCAACGTGCCGAGCAACGGCAACAAGCCTAGTAATCGGGGGTACCTGTTTTTACTCATCTCACGACCTCTAAAGCAGCTTGCGCAATGCAGTTGGGTTTTGATCGCCAACACTTCACCCTGCCAAGGGTTGGCATTTTTCTTGGATTGAATAAGGGCTGCCCGTCGAACGTCAGACGCTGTTCGACACATCCTGGGCCAGCAGTGAGTTCTTATTCGTTGGTCAAAAGGCCTAGTTCAAGCCCAATTCCATTTGGTGCGGGTATTGGAGGCTCCGACACCTGGGGTCGCATGGGGCGCTGGCGCCCTTCGACCGCCTTCGTGCTCAAAGCCTGAGCCGGGTCGGAAAATCGGTGCGGGCGATTGTAGTGAGCTGAGGCGCTGTAGACCATGTTTCATCCCGAAATAATTTTTCTCCGATCCGGCAATAATCCTTCACCGAAATTGCAACAGGCCAGCATGTTATCGAAATTGATTCTCAACAAGAACCCCAAAAAAGGTAAGGCTACTACGCCCGATTTAGACAGCCTGGCGTATTCACGGTGGAGATTTTTTCGCGCAAAGCGCCTGTTTTACGGGGGTTGGGCCGCCCGTCGCTTCGCTGTTAAAAATGCCTGCTGGCCGGGAAGAGGGTTTTACGAAATCCGCCGAGCTTTTGTTACAGGAGTGGGTGTTTATTCACCCCCGCAAAGGCGGTAGGACTCCAAATATGTGACAACATGTCGCACATTGTCGCAGGCCATTCTTGCCTCGGATCAAGGACGACCCGCCACAAGGCTGAAACGAAAAACGCCCCGGCTCTGCTGGAGAGAAACCGGGGCGTTCAGCAAGGGGGATTCAGCGCAATTGCTTGCGGTTGCGCGACACCAGCAAGGGCACCAGCACCACCGTCAGGACGAAGGCCACCAGGGCCCATTGCGCCAGGGACAGGCCGAGGATCGGCGGGTAGGGGGTGGAGCAGAAGCCATCGACCTGGAACCCCAGCGGGAAGATCTTCGCCAACGGCAGACCATCGACAATCGGCTGTAACACGTCGACGCCGCAGCTGACGGCCGGGAAGAACTGGGTGTACACGTGATGCCCCGCCACCCCCGCGCCGGCCAGGGCACTGAGCACCACCAGCCCCTCGAAAATCGTCACGCTGCGACGGGTGCGCATGGCCGCACCAATAAAGGCGAAGATTGCGATCAGCAATAGCGCATAGCGCTGCAGGATGCACAGCGGGCACGGCGCCTCGCCGAGGGCCACCTGCATGTACAGCGCGCCGCCGATCAACGCCAGGCAGATCAGCCCCAGCAACACCAGATAGCGCCGCTCACGACCTAACCGCGTCATTTCCTCATTCATTGCGTTTCCCTTTGTCTACATGGATCAACGCGCGGCCTTGCAACACTCGGCGCGCCATCGGATGGCCGAAGTCTACACGCTGACCATGACAGTGAACGAGCGGCCGCCGGCAACTTTGCAGGCACTAGACAGGAAAAGCGTTAAGGGCGGATTAATTTGCGTGGGTGCAGGGGCTTTGGGAATGGGATTGGGCATGCTGGCCCCTTCGTGAGCAAGCTCGCTCCCACTGGTTTTTTCGGGGTGTTCACGGGCTGTGTTCACGGGCTGTGTTCACGCCAAAACGTTATGGGAGCGGGCCTGCCAGGCTGGTTACTCCAGTGCCGCTGCCGGCCCGAAGAATTCGTAGCGGCTCTGCCCATCCGGCACGCCCAGGGCCTTGAGGTGGCGCTTGACGGCGCCCATGAAGCCCTTCGGCCCGAGGAAGTAAGCATCCAGGTCACGCTGTTCCGGCAGCCAGTGCGCCAGTTGCACTTCGCTCAACAACCCGACCTTGTCAGCCGGCGGGCTCACGCCGTCGTCTTCGTCGTAGCAATAGAAACGCTTGAGCTGCGGGTGCCGTTTGGCCAGGTCATCGATCCAGTCACGGAACGCATGGGCCCGGCCGTTGCGGGCACAGTGGATGAAATGCACCGGGCGCTCGGTTTGCAAAGCCGCCTGCAACATCGCCAGGGTCGGGGTGATGCCAACGCCGCCACTGATCAGCACCAGCGGCTTGTCGCTGGCCGTCAGGTAGAAATCCCCGGACGGCGGGAACAACTGGATGCTGTCGCCGACCTGGACATGATGATGCAGGTGGTTGGACACCCGCCCGCCCGGCTCGCGCTTGACGCTGATCCGGTACTGGCCGTTGTCCGCCAGGGCCGACAGCGAATAGTTGCGACGCACTTCCTCACCGTCCAGGATCAGCTTCATACCGATGTACTGGCCGGGCTCGGCGAGCAGGATCGGGCCCTTGTCCGCTGGCTCGAAGTAGAACGACGTGATCTCCGAGCTCTCCTGCACCTTGGCCGTCAGCACGAACGTCCGCTCGCCACGCCAGCCACCCGGCGCCGCGGCTTTCCGCTCATACAGGCCGGACTCGGCACCGATCAGGATATCGGCCAATTGGTTGTAGGCCGCCGCCCACGCGGAAATCACTTCGGGGGTGGCGATTTCTTCGCCCAGCACCTCGGCAATCGCCCGCAGCAGGCAGGAACCGACAATCGGATAATGCTCCGGCAGGATCTGCAAGGCGACGTGCTTGTTGACGATCTTCGCCACCAGGTCTCCCAACTGGTCGAGCTGGTCGATGTGGCGGGCATACATCAACACGCCATTGGCCAATGCCCGGGGCTGATCGCCGCTGGCCTGGTGCGCCTGGTTGAACAGCGGGCGCACCTCAGGGTACTCGGACAGCATCATGCGGTAGAAATGGGTGATCAGTGCCTCGCCGCCGCTTTCCAGCAATGGAACGGTGGCACGAATAATGGCGCGTTGTTCTTGACTGAGCATTAAGGTGACTCCTGATGTGTACGGATACCCTCTCTTATCAGATTCCATGCCAATATTTTTATTGTTATTTATCAATTACTTATAAATAAAGTAGTCATAAAGACACAGATCGACTTATAGTCCTTGTGACTACATGGAGTCATTATGACCGCAACCTCCCTGCTCACCTCCCTGCTGCCGCTGGTGGCCGACCTGTCTCGCGAATTGCCTGAGGGCGAACGCTATCGACGCCTGCTCGGCGCCTTGCGCGCGTTGCTGCCTTGCGATGCGGCCGCCTTGTTGCGCCTTGACGGAGACTGCCTGGTGCCCCTGGCGGTGGATGGATTGAGCGCCGACACACTGGGCCGGCGCTTCCGGGTCAGCGAACACCCGCGCTTCGAGGCCCTGCTGGCCAACCCGGAACCTACCCGCTTCGCCGCCGACAGCGCTCTGCCCGACCCCTACGACGGCTTGGTCGAAGGCCTGGACGAACACCTTGAAGTCCATGACTGCATGGGCTGCCCGCTGTTCGTCGATGAGCGCCCCTGGGGCCTGCTGACCCTCGACGCGCTGGACCCGGGGCGCTTCGAACCGATCGATCTCGGTGCCTTGCAAGCCTTCGCCAGCCTCGCCGCCGCGACGGTCAGCGCTGCCGAACGCATTGAGCGCCTGGCCTTGAAGGCCGAAGACGAACACCGTCGCGCCGAGGTCTACCGCCAGGCCAGCGGCCAACAGCACCGCGACATGGTCGGCCAGAGCAAGGCCCACAAACGCCTGGTGGAAGAAATCAACCTGGTGGGCGGCAGCGACCTGACCGTGCTGATCACAGGTGAGACCGGGGTCGGCAAGGAACTGGTGGCCCAGGCCATCCATGGCGCCTCGAAACGCGCCGAACAGCCGCTGATCAGCCTCAACTGCGCCGCCCTGCCGGACACGCTCGTAGAAAGCGAGCTCTTCGGCCATGTACGAGGAGCCTTCACCGGCGCCACCAGTGACCGCCGAGGCAAATTCGAACTGGCCGACGGCGGGACATTGTTCCTCGACGAAGTGGGCGAGCTGTCACTGACCGTCCAGGCCAAGCTGCTGCGCGTGCTGCAAAGCGGCCAGTTGCAACGGCTGGGCTCGGACAAGGAGCACCGGGTCGATGTACGGCTGATCGCGGCCACCAATCGCGACCTCGCCGAAGAAGTGCGCAACGGCCGTTACCGAGCCGACTTCTATCATCGCTTGAGTGTGTATCCGCTGCAGGTTCCGGCGCTGCGCGATCGCGGCCGGGACGTGCTGTTGCTCAGCGGCTTCTTCCTGGAGCAGAACCGTTCGCGCATGGGCCTGGGCAGCCTGCGCCTGAGCAGCGATGCCCAGGCGGCTCTCTTGGCCTACGACTGGCCGGGCAATGTGCGCGAGCTGGAGCACCTGATCGGCCGCAGCGCCTTGAAGGCCCTGGGCCGTTGCGCGGTGCGACCGAAAATCCTCAGCCTCGGCGCCCAGGACCTGGACCTGCCGCAAGTCGCTGTGGATAACGCCGCGCCCTCGACCGTCAATCCGCAGCCCGACATGACCGGGGTCACCGGGGATCTGCGCGAAGCCGTCGATCAGTTCCAACGCAACCTCATCGGCGCGGCCCTGGAACGCCACCAGCACAACTGGGCCAGCGCCGCCCGTGAGCTGGGCCTGGACCGGGCGAACCTTGGGCGGATGGCGCGGCGGTTAGGGCTTAAATAGCTGTGTGTAACTAGGGCGCTTGCCCCCGGTCAGGTTGCACAGCGCCCCTCTCTTTATGGGCGCTGCGCACCCAAGCGGGAGCAAGCTCCCTCGCCACACAAAAGCCATCTGCCCAGTGCGTCTGTCCAAGACGATCCCGCTGTCGACAGGTTTCCCCCTAAAGCCTGCCCCCAACGGGTCGATAACCCGTTATCACAAGCTGTTCTGGCGTTCTTCACGCTCGCCCCACCTTTTTCCACAGAAGGTTTTTATGTCTTCCAACAAAGCCCGCGCAGATTCACTTTCGCTTCTGCTGTTTACCTTGCGCAGCGGCAAGCTGATGGCGATCAACCTGCTCAAGGTCAGCGAAATCATTCCCTGCCCGCCGCTGACCAAGCTGCCGGAGTCGCACCCGCACGTCAAAGGCATCGCCACCCTGCGCGGCACATCGCTGTCGGTGATTGACCTGAGCCGCGCCATCGGCGAACGCCCCTTGGAAGATCCGGACGGCGGCTGCCTGATCGTCACCGATGTCAGCCGTTCCAAGCAGGGCCTGCATGTGCAGGCCGTGAGCAAGATCGTCCACTGCCTGACCACCGACATCAAACCGCCGCCCTACGGTTCCGGCGGCGTGCGGGCGTTCATCACCGGCGTGACCTCGGTGGATGGCACCCTGGTGCAAGTGCTGGATATCGAAAAGGTCATCCACGGCATCGCGCCGGCACAAATCGAAACCGCGCCCACCGAGCTGAGCATGGAAGACGCCGAGGTACTGGGCAACGCCCGGATCCTGGTGGTCGATGACAGCCAGGTCGCGCTGCAACAATCGGTGCACACGTTGCGCAACCTGGGCCTGCAATGCCACACCGCCCGCAGCGCCAAGGAAGCCATCGAATGCCTGTTGGACCTGCAAGGCACCGCAGGGCAGATCAACCTGATCGTCTCTGACATCGAGATGTCCGAGATGGACGGCTACGCCCTCACCCGGACCCTGCGCGAAACACCGGACTTCGCCCACCTCTACGTGTTGCTGCACACTTCCCTGGACAGCGCCATGAACGCCGAAAAGGCCCGCCTGGCCGGCGCCAATGGCGTGCTGACCAAGTTCTCCTCGCCGGAACTGACCAAGTGCCTGATCACCGCTGCCAAGGCCGTGGCCGAACAAGGTCACTGAAACCTATCGGCCCGGCTGTGGCGCCTGCGTTCCAACGCCGGGGCCATCGCCGTCCGGCAACCTCAGGCATACTCGTGCCCTGACATCCCGGAACGAGGCCCTTCGATGAAAACCCGCACATTGATTCTCCTTGGCTTCACCGCCCTGGCCGCCCAGGCCCATGCCTCCAGCCCGGACGCCTGGGCTGCCTACGATAAAGCCGTGCTGGCCAGCTGCGTCAAGGCCAGTGGCCTGAAGAACGTCGAACCGGTGGGCAGCGCCGCGCAATTCGACGATCGGGTCGGCTACACCGCACTGTTGCTGCAAGGCCAGTACCCACAGAAACACATGAAAGGGGCGACCGGTACCGAGTTGTGCCTCTACCGCAAGAAGACCAAGACCGCCCATGTGACCGAGTGGGACTCGATCCGCCCCGCCTCCGCCGATCGGTGAATGGCGCATAACTTGCTTCGCCCGGCGCATCACGGCGTTTTTTTGTCGCCGCTTTCCAGCCATCTGCGAACGGGCGTTCAATGAGCACAAGGTTTTCCTGCGTAGGGTGCGGCAAATGCTGCTCCGACCACCACGTCCCCCTGACCCTTTCGGAGGCTCGGATGTGGGCCGAGGACGGCGGCCAGGTCATTGTCCTGGTGGAAGCCTTCCTGTCCAACGGGCTCGGCCTGCCAACGACGCAACGCGAGCATGCCGAGCGGCGCTCGGCGGTGGTCCGCAGCGGCACTGCCGAGGCCCGCGTGGCGATCACGTTCGCCGCCTACAACGCCGGCCCCTGCCGCAATCTTGACGCAGACAATCGGTGCAGCATCTACGAACGCCGCCCTTTGGTGTGCCGCATCTATCCGATGGAAATCAACCCGCACATCCCTCTCAATCCAGCGGCCAAGGATTGCCCGCCACAATCCTGGGAAACCGGCCCGCAACTGATCGTCGGCGGCACGTTGGTCGATGAGGAACTGGCCACGCTGATCGAACGCTCGCGCCAGGCCGATCGCGAAGACATCGCGACCAAGGACCGCATCTGCGCCGCCCTGGGCATTCGCACCACCGCGCTGAAAGGCGACGGCTTCACCGCGTACCTGCCAGACATGAGCGCATTTGCCAGCGCGCTCGACCAGGTGCAATTGCAGCCAACGGAGCAGGCAACCGGTGAATGGCTGTTCCATCTGTCCGGTGATGACGTAGCCCGCGAAGTCATGGCCTGTGGGGCGCGGGTCGTCACCGAGGCAGCCTCGGATTATGCGTTTATCTCGCTGCGGGCCGCCTAGGCCTACGGGACGGCAACGTCATCCCCTGTGGGAGCGGGCTTGCTCGCGAAGGCGGGCTTGAATTGAACATTGATGCAAGCTGACCCGACGTCTTCGCGAGCAAGCCCGCTCCCACAGGGGAAATTATGAGTGTTCCATCAGGCCCCCTCTCGCCTAACCCTCGCCGGGAATGTTAGCGTGCTTGGTATTCTCTGCCAGACGAGCCTTGCACGATGAAAAAAACCGTACTTGCCTTCAGCCGTATCACGCCTCAGGTGGTCGAGCGCCTGCAACAGGACTTCGACGTGATCGTGCCCAACCCGTCGAACGGCGACATCAATGCCCAGTTCAACGAAGCCCTGCCCCACGCCCACGGTCTGATCGGGGTCGGGCGCAAGCTGGGGCGCGAGCAACTGCAAAACGCCGCGAACCTGCAAGTGGTGTCCAGCATTTCGGTGGGCTTCGACAACTACGACCTGGCCTACTTCAATGAGCGCGGAATCCTGCTGACCAACACCCCCGACGTGCTCACCGAAAGCACAGCCGACCTGGCCTTCGCCTTGCTGATGAGCAGCGCCCGCCGTGTGGCGGAGCTGGATGCCTGGACCAAGGCCGGGCAGTGGCAAGCCACGGTGGGGCCACAATTGTTCGGCACCGACGTGCACGGCAAGACCCTGGGCATCGTCGGCATGGGCAACATCGGCGCCGCCATCGCCCGCCGTGGCCGGTTCGGGTTCAACATGCCGATTCTCTACAGTGGCAACAGCCGCAAGCCCGAGCTGGAAAGCCAGTTGGGCGCACAATTTCGCGAGCTGGATCAGTTGTTGGCCGAAGCGGACTTCGTGTGCCTGGTCGTGCCATTGAGCGAGAAGACCCGCCACCTGATCGGGCAGCGCGAGCTGGGCCTGATGAAGTCCAGTGCCATCCTGGTCAACATTTCCCGCGGCCCGGTGGTGGATGAGCCGGCGCTGATCGAAGCCTTGCAGAGCCAGCGCATCCGCGGCGCCGGGCTGGACGTGTACGAAAAAGAACCGCTGGCTGAATCGCCGCTGTTCCAGCTGAAAAATGCCGTCACCCTGCCCCACATCGGCTCCGCCACCTTCGAGACCCGTGCCGCCATGGCCGACCTGGCCGTGGATAACTTGCGCAGTGCCTTGATGGGCGAGCGGCCGCAGAACCTGGTCAACCCACAAGTCTGGAAATAAGCCACCCGGCAGATCGGCTGCCAAGGGAGGCAAACCGTGGCGAGGGGGCTTGCTCCCTCGCCACGGTTTATCTCTGGACGTTATAGGTCAGCGTGCGCCCAAGGCGACATTCGTCGCCACTGGCCGAGGCTTGCGAAACACCAGCACGTTCCCCAGCATCACCAATACCAGACCGACCAAGGCTGGCGCCGTCCACTGGTAGCCTTCGGCAACTGCCGAGACATTCAACGCCACCACCGGAAACAGCACCGTGCAATACGCCGCCCGCTCCGGCCCCATGCGTCCGACCAGCGTCAGGTAGGCAGTAAAGCCAATCACCGAGCCCGGAATCACCAGGTACAACAGCGAACCGATGTAGCGCGAGTTCCACTCCATGTCGAAGGCAATGCCTTTGAAGGCACACCAGGCCGCCAACATCATCGCGCCATAGGCCATGCCCCAGGCGTTGGTGGTCAAGGGCTTGAGACCGGCTTTCTGTTGCAGGCTCGAGAGCATGTTGCCCGCCGAGAAACACAAGGTGCCCAGCAGCGCCAATGCCAACCCGAGCAGCGTTTGCGGGCTGGCGTGGTGGCCGACCAACTCCGGCCAGAACAGCAACGCCAACCCCGACAACCCTAGCGCGCCCCCCAACAGCACGTTTCGGGCAATCCGCTGACCGAAGAACACCCGGGCATTGAGGGCGTTCCAGAGCGTGGCGGTGGAAAACACCACGGCGACCAAACCACTGGGGATCCACTGGCTGGCGGTGAGAAAGCACATGAAGTTGATGCAAAACAGGCACAGGCCCTGGGCCACGCAAATCAGGTGACCGCGCCGGTTCATCACTTGCAGCCGCCGGCTGAGCAGCAGCAGCGCGAACAGGATCAACGCGGCGAGACCGAAGCGGTAGACAATCGACACCGGGATGGCAACGACGCCCAGTTGCAGTTTCAGCGCGATCCAGGTCGTGCCCCAGATGAGCACGGTGAGCAGGTACAACGAGAGGTTCATGGCAACAACTCCTGACAATGACCTCCAGTATCACGACGCCATCCAACCGGCACTTGCATAAACTTGCGGTTTTGTCGGCGACCAGGCTGGCAGACGCCAGCCGACAGAGTAGGATGCAAGGCGTTGGAGAGAACCGATCATGCCCACACTGCAAACCCTGCAAGTCTTCCAAGCCCTCGCCAGTTCGCCCAATGCTCGCCTGGAGCACAGCGCCGAGCTTGGCGACGGCATGGCAGCCGCCCTGTGGAGCAATCATCATGACGCCCGGGACTATGAGGCTCCGACCCACCACACGCTGTCGTGCTACATCGCGGGTGGCACCGGCACGTTTCGCCGCGAGCGGCCTGCCACCACCGGCGGCCCCGACAAACTCTGCATCCTGCCGGCCGGGCATGAGTCGGCCTGGGTCATCAACGGCGATATTCGACTTGCCCACTTGTACTTCAGCCCGGAACAATTCGCCCTCGGGTGCGTCACGCTGCTGGACCGCGAGCCCCGTCAGGTGCAACTGCACGAGGCGACATTCCTCGACGACCCGCAGCAGGCCAGGCGTTTTCGCCAGTTGATCGCCTTGAACTGGGACGAGCCCGGCGAACGGCTGTTGACCTCCAGCCTGGCCCACGACCTGCTCGACCACCTGCTGCTCAGCCAGGTCGGCCAGCGCCAGGGGCTGCGCCTCAAGGGTGGCCTGGCCGCGCACCAGCGGCGCTTGCTGGTGGAGTACATCGACAGCCACCTGGCCGACGCCATCAGCCTCGGTCAGCTGGCGGCGCTGTGTGCACTGTCGCACTACCACTTCGCGCGGATGTTTCGCGAAAGCTTCGAGCTGCCTCCCCACCAATATGTGCTGGCAAGGCGCCTGGCACGGGCTCGGCAGCTGTTGCGCAGCACCTCGCAACCGCTGGGCGACGTGGCATTGGCCTGTGGATTTGCCAGCGCCAGCCACTTCACCAACCGTTTCCGCCAGGCGCTGGGCGCAACGCCGGGAGAGTATCGGCAAGCGTTCCTGACCCGATAATAGTGGCGCTGAAATGAAAAGGGCCTGCAATGCAGGCCCTTTTTCCGTTTCCGATGGGTTTAAATTGAACCGGGCATCAGCCGTGAAGCGCAGCCCGTTCGTTCTCCAGGAATTCTTCTTCCAGCAGCGCATCGGCCGATGCGACCGATTCGGTCGGCGCCGCACTGGCTGCGCGCTTGCCGCGCAATTTGCCGAACAGGTGCTCCAGGGCGTGCTCAAGCTTGGTCGCCGCACCTTCGATCGCCTGCTCCAGCGAATCGGCTTTGTGCGTCACGGAAACCGGCTGATGGCCTTTTGGCCGTGCCTCAAGCTGGCAACGCATGTCATGGGGACCCGGCTTGTCGCCGTTCTCGTCCCGCAAATGAACTTCAACCCGTGTCAGATCTTCTTCATAACGTTCGAGCGTGCTTTCGATGGTAGTACGTACCCACTCCTCCAGTCGGATGCTGCTTTGAATATGGTTATCGCTGTTGACTTGGATTTGCATAGTTCATCCCTTATTTCAGCTAGCTCGCCGGGGGCCATCGACGTGGGTGCAACGGCCCCTTGAGTACAGAGTCGGGCTGGCGGAGGAACAATTCAACCCCTGAAAAAAGAAAAATATCCATTTGCAAATAAAGCCGGACAACGGGCAAAAGCGCTGTTAATGTCGGGAGTTTCCTCGCTACACCATTCTTCAGAAAACCATCCTTGCTGCACCGTCGACGCACATGGCGCCCTGAAACGGGCAAGCGTTGCCGCCTCATTTCCATCCATTGCAGCCCGATGCCCCGCGAACATTGTCCGACGATTTTTCCGGCATGCCCCTTGCTACCCCATGAGAGAGCCGCCACCGGTCTAGCCCCTTTTCGGGTTGTCAGCCGTGCGGCCCCTGGAAACACCCGATGAACACGATCATGGAATGGCCGATGGTCCGGTGTTGCGAACTAATCCCGATCAAGGCCGGTCAACAACTGCACGTTCAATCAGGCGGTGACGCATCATGGACAACCCTTTTCAGATCATTACCGACGCTTTTGCGCCGCACTATCAAATCAACCTGAGCATCCAGGGCCTGGACGGCAGCATCATGCTGACCCTGTCCAAAAGCGGGCGGATCGTCGCCAAGCGCATGATCAGCGCCCAGCAGCGCAACGACCCGGAACGCCTGCGGCGCCTGGTGCAGAGCATTCAGTTCGGCATTGCCATCGAACAGGGCCACAGCGCCGTGGCCATCCTCGAAGCCATGACCGGCGGGGACAACATCAAGCTGCCCCCACCGCACGCGCAAGGCGCGACATCTTCTGCGGCCGGTCTCTAGATCTCGCCTTTTTCCACCTCGGCATGCTCACTGGAACCCGCACCCACCTTGCGGTGCGGGTTTTCGATCTTCACCGAAGGAAACTGCGACGAGGCGTAGCGCACCACCAGGATCGCGAACGCCAGCAGCAGGATGCCGCCGCACAGGTAGATGATGCCCAGGTCCGGCGGGCTGTGGTGGGACACGTTGGAGATCAACAGACGCGTCAGCGCTGTGATGGCCACGTAGATCAGGAAGCGCACCGGCATGTGGTTGGTCTTGAAATAAATCCCGACCATCGCCCCCAACTCCAGGTAGATGAACAACAGCAGGATGTCATCGATCTTGATGTGCCCCGCCTCGATCATCTGCAGGAACTCCATCACCGCCGCCCACGCAGTCACCGCACCGATGGCGAACAACGCCAGGTAGTGGAAGGTCTCGACGAACAGGTTTCCCAACGATTCGGCCAGTTGATGCACGTTCTGGCGCAGGTTCTCGGCCCAGTTGATTTTCACGATGTAGTTTCCTTAGGTCGACTCGACCGGATGATGCGGGTTGGACGTGACGGTTTCTGCATGCAGAAAGAAGGCCAGCGGCTGGGGATGAGATGGCGATAAGCTGGCATCCGACACGTCTGACGCGCAAATCAGCTTCATGGCCTTGGACGACAAACGCCGAAATCGGTCTACATTAAAAAGCCACTACCCAAAGTGAAGGGATTCGCTTATCCTTCGACCTGTACATAAATACAGTAGTCGCACTTTTCAATTCGTCGAGATGGACCGAAGAAGCGGCTCGGGTTGGCCAACACTTTCGCAAGGCTGTGCCTGGGCTTCTTCTCCAGCATCGCCCAGCTGGCCCTGAGGAACGATCAGGGAATGAATTTTGTATCACTGACTGACCCGCATGCAGCGCTGAGCGCATGTTCACTCAATTCGCACCGCACACTATGACGAGGCCAAGAAATGGCTGTTGAAACCCTTTACCGCAGTACGCGCGATTTGGAGACTACCTTCGTGGACCGAAAACTCGCCGATGCACACGACCAGATGCTTGAGCTGGCAGAGCTCCTCACGGACGTGCTGATGAAAAACGTTCCCGGTCTCTCAGAGAAGCACGCCGAAGATGCAAGCATCTACATGGCGAAAAATCGCGCTATCTTTGCAGCGGCCTTCAAAAATAATGCAACGGCGCTGACTGAGCTCTCTGCCCCAGCAGGTTCTGAAGACTAGGTTCCGCCAGCCTAGGGCAGATCATCCTGTGTGCTCCTGCTCGAAAAGCGAGCAGGAGCGCGATGCGACTCTCGCGCAGCTACTTCACAATGTATAGCCTGGGTCGCTGATGCCCTGAGCGAATCTGTAAACTCACCAAGGTTCGCATTTGCTCACTGAGACGTTCCGTAGAGAGAAGAAGGCTTCTCAAGGCGTCGAGCAAAATTTTTTGTCCCTGGACATCCAGCTTGTTTCTACTGCTGGCAATTTCTTCGAGCAGATCCATAAGGTCGTTGCACAGTTCATTGACTGGATCCATCTCTGCCTCCAGGCACACTCTTAACAAGTGACTTCACGTGCATCTTCACATGCTTATCCAAAGTTAAAGCCATCAAGCCGCTCCTTGAGTTTCGTCGCAATGTGCGCGAGTTCTTCACTCGCGGCCATCGTCTGATCGGAACGCACTGCCGACAGATTTGAAAGATCACGAATACGAATGATGCTGCGGTCCACGTCCTTGGCCACCAGCGCCTGCTCCTCACAAGCGGTTGCGATCATGGTATTACGCTCATCGATGCTGCTGACGGTGGTGGTAATGCCTTGCAGCGCCTTGTTCGCTGAAGCCGCTTGTTCGCGAGTCTGTGCGGCCTGTACAGCGCTGTCATTCAGGGCGCTTACCGTTTCCTGAGTGCCGTTTTGGATATGACTGATCATACGTTCAATATCCATGGTCGAAGTGCTCGTACGGTGCGCCAGGGAACGAACCTCATCGGCAACCACGGCAAACCCTCGGCCGGCCTCGCCCGCCCGCGCTGCCTCGATCGCCGCATTGAGCGCCAGCAAATTAGTCTGTTCGGCAACCGATCGGATCACTTCAAGTACCTTGCTGATCTCTACGGTATTGGACGCCAAAATATCTGCACGCTGTGAGGCATCGTTAACGCTGCCGTCCAAGCGCGCGATCGCGTTGAGCGTCGAATCAAGCTCCCGTTGACCATCGCGAGCCAAGTGCAAGGAAGCGCGCGACTCATCGGAAGTACTAATGGCATTGTGCGCGACTTCATCAACGGCCTGACTCATTTCAGTAATTGCAGTGGCGGCTTGTTCCAGCTCGCTGTTTTGCGCCTGGAGGTCGTTGTTGCTGCTACCGACCAAGACGCTTAACTCTTCTGCCGCGTTGGAAAGCTGTCCTGCCGCTTGATAAACGTCGATCAAGGTATCGCTCAAGTTTTTCCGCATGATCATAACGGCCCGCAGCAACAGCGCCGCTTCATCGTTCCCACTGGCGTCCTGCGCCGGTTCACGCAGATCGCCTCGGGCAATGGCGTTGGCACATTCCAACGCCTGTGCAATGGGCCTGGAAATACTAACGGTCAGCCTATGCGCAAGAAATATTGCCCCTAGCGCCACCAACATAATCGCGGTCAGTGTCACTCGTATTGACGTCTCATAGGCGTTTTGTCCGGCTGCGCTAGCCAATTGTTGTGCTTGATCATTGAGCTTCTCCAGCTCACCTAGCACCTTGACCATGTCTTGAGCGATGCTGGTCATCTCCCCTTCGACCAAGGCAGTGGCTTCGCCCGTCGAGCCACGCTTGATGAGATCGTGGACATGGAGCGCCGAAGTACGATAACTCTCGAAGAGCTTGCCTATTGTGGTGAACAGGCCTCGCTCCTGATCCGTACTGATGATGGGAAGATAAGCCGCCTGAGCCGCTTCAAATTCGCGGATATCAGCAACAAGCAAATTGTAGTTATTGGCAAGTTTCAAATCATCGGTGGACACCAGCAGACGAAATACACTGAATCGAGTCTTGCTAAAGGCCAAGATTATATCGTCTCCCAAGGCAATCCCTGGGAGAGCGTCCTGCTCAACCACCAGGCTCGCCTGCCTTATTTCCCTAGCCTTATACGTAGCAAAGGCGCTTACGCCTATTAACGCGGCAATCACCAAAACGAAACAAAATCGGATCCGTGCCGCAAACTTCAGGCGTCTTAGCTGCATTGACTTACTCGTCCTATCGAAGAAACATCGACCTCGAATTCTCTCCTTAATCCCGGAAAATTAAGATAGCGTTGCGCGCTCGGGGTAACTGAAACCCGCCTGAGGATAAGCGTAAAAACAGATCACTTTGAACCGTGCCGAAACACCTACTCGCCAACGCCTACATCTTCTCGCGGGAGCGACAAGCGCCTGGCGCCATACCAAACCATCTTTCGCAAGCCTTATTCAAAGCACTGGAATGCCTGAACCCCAAACTGTAAGACACCTGTTTGAGCGTGAGCCTTGTGTTAACCAGCAAGTGATAGCAATGCTGCTTCTTAACCTGATCAACCAGTAACTGAAAGCTTTTATTCTCTTTTTCCAAGGCTCTGACCAACTGATGGGTCGACATGCCCAAGGTAAGCACAATATCGCCCATGGCCAGGGATCTGGCTTGAACCAAGTGCTGCAGGATCACTTTCTTTGTCGCTGCTGCAATATTTTCCGAGCGCATCTCATCCAGGCGGCGTTTAAGGTATTGATCATGAATTTGTTGCAGCGATGCGTCGGACGTAGCGATAGCGATATCCATGTCCGACTTCTGAAACACCATGGCATTGGCAGCACAGGAAAATCTCAGATCATGACCAAAGATCTGCTCCAACTGGCGAGTGTCTCGTGGTTTTTCATAAGCAAACTCAGCCCTTACAGGAGTAATACAAACAGTCGGTACTAGCCAGCGCAAGAGGCCGAGGGTAATAGCCGCCACGGCATCGATAAACGCCCTGGGCAGCACCTCACCTTGTGCATTACCCGACAAGCCCGCAATCCTGACCGTGGTTTCGTCACATTCAAAAAACATACAAAAACCCGTGCCGATGATGGAGTGATGATCAACCATTCGAGCCATCGCTTCGCCGAGCGTCGAGCTAGACATCACCGCATACCCTAAAGCACCCAAGTGACCAGGGTGGGCACTTTTATAAGCCAGCAGGCCTAAATCCTCATTGCCACTGTGGCGTATGGCGAGTTCGAACAACTGAGACAACTCACTCATGGGAACTTGTTCAACCCCATGAGACAAGACGTAGTTTTCAAGCCTGAGTAAAGTTCTTTTGTCGAAATTTGATATCGAGTTGATGAGCGCTCTGGCGAACGCTAGAGAAACACTCTGCAAACCTACCTCACACCCTGATGATCAAACTTTCAAATCTTTCATCCTGAGAGGTTTTCTGATCAATTGATCAAAAAAATACTGACAGGCAAGTGCCAGTCTATAACGCCACCGCCAAAGCTGGCTAGCCGGAGCCGTTTTCAGCCCCCACACTCCCCACAAAAAAACGCCAACTGCCCAGAGAGTCAATATTCAACAAATCGCAACTAACCACCCGCAATAACCGCCTCATTTTCACCCTGCACGACTTAATTCAAAGTGCCTCCTAGATGCTTTGATTAAATGCGTCAGTGCGAATCACACAGCCCTCAAAACCTGAACATCCCACACCACCTGCATTCAAAATACGTGTGCTGGCCCTAGTGGCCTGTGTGGCTTATTCGAGTACTCAAATTAACCGTACAGGCCACTAGCGATACAACAAGCGCTCCGCCAGTTCATCGGCTACCCGGGCCGGTGAGCGTTTCTCCGCCTGGGCGTGGGCGAAGATTTCGGTCAGGCGCGCGCCGATCTTCGACAGGTGTGCGGTGATGCTCGGCAGTTCTTCGCCGCGGTGCTTGAGGGCGACATAGATCAGACCGCCGGAGTTGATCACGTAGTCGGGCGCGTAGAGGATCCCGCGCCGCTCCAGTTGATCGGCCACTTGCAAGTTGCTCAACTGGTTATGGGCCGAACCGGCCACGGCCGAGCAACGCAGTTGCGCCACGCTGTGACTGTTGAGGACGCCGCCCAGGCCACAGGGGGCGAGGATGTCGCAAGGGGTGCTGAGCAGTGCGTCATTGGCGATGGGGTGCGCGCCCAGTTGCTCCATCGCCAGTTGTACCTTGCCGGGGTCGATGTCGCTGACCAGCAGTTCGGCGCCAGCGGCGTGCAGTTGTTCGGCCAGGGCATAACCGACATTGCCCAGGCCCTGGATCGCCACGCGCAGGCTTTCCAGGTTATCGCTGCCCAGGCGGGCCATGGCGGTGGCCCGGATGCCGGCGAACACGCCCATCGCCGCATGGGGGGCGGGGTCTCCCGAGGCCGTGGTGCTGGTGACGTGGCGGGTCTGCTGGGCGATGCAATCCATGTCGGCCACCGACGTTCCGCTGTCGATGGCGGTGATGTAGCGCCCGTCCAACTGTTCGATGCACCGACCAAAGGCTTCGAACAACGCGGCCCGGCTTTCGACATGGGCCGGACGCATGATCACCGCCACCCCGCCACCCACGGGCAAGCCGGCCAGGGCAGCCTTGTAGCTCATGCCCTGGGCCAGGCGCACGGCGTCCGCCACGGCACTTTCGTCGTCGGGGTAGGCAAGATAACGACAGCCACCCAGGGCGGGCCCGGGACGGCTGCAATGAATGGCAATCACCGCCTTCAACCCGGTCATCGGGTCTACGCTTAAGTGCAGCGATTCAAGGCGGGAGCTTTGCATGAGAGCGAACATCGACAGGCTCCCGAATCACTTTGTTCGTTTCGCCAGTATAGGCGCGCGCTCGAAATTTGCTGAAACACACCGGCATAAGTCCGTTGGACCTCCAGCGTTTTCGGCATAACCGCCGACTGCGCCGGCCCGGGACTGGACGAAAATCCATGGCAGAGCTACAACGGGGACATAGCCCGGAGAGTGTAATGAAACCGCGCCAAGCCTTTTTTGCCTGCCTGCACCGCTCGCCCCCGGCGCTGTTCGAAGCCGCGCTGTGGATCGCCGCCGAACATGATCGCGACGTCGACGTGCCGGCCCTGCTGCGCGACTTCAGGGACCTGCAACAACGGGTCAGCCATGACCTGCCGATGCTGCCGGTGAGCGAGTTGGCCCAGCCCTTGTTACGCCGACTCAACGACCTGGGGTTCGCCCAGGACGACGCCACACCGCTGCGCCCGCGGGCGGCATTGCTCGACAAGGTCCTGGTGGGCAAGCGCGGGCAGCCGCTGGCCCTCGGCCTGATTGCCCTGGAACTGGCGCGCGGCCTGGAAATCCCGATGGTCGGCGTCAATTTCCCTGGCCACTTCCTGTTGAAGGTGCCTGGGGCCGACCATTTGCTCGATCCGTGCGGCGGACGCCGGTTGTACCCCCATGACTGCCGGGACCTGCTGCACCGTCAATATGGCGCGAACATGCCGCTCAAGGCTGAACACCTGGTCAACGCCGAGCCGCTGCAGATGCTCCAGCGACTGTCACGCAACCTGCGCCAGTTGCACCTGGCGAACGACGACTACATTGCCGCGCTGATCGACGCCGAACGGGTGCTGGAACTGGGCAACGCCAGCGCCGCCGACTACCTGGCCCGCGCCAGCCTGTACCAGCGACTCGATTGCCCCAACGCCGAGCGATTCGACCTGGAGCATGCGCTGATGCTCAGCGAGGACCCGATCCAGCGGCTCCGGCTAACGGAACGGCTCGGGCACCTGCCACCGAATTCGATTGTGCATTGAGACAGGATGAAGCGGGCCACTGTTGACCGACCTGACGCCTTCGCGAGCAAGCTCGCTCCCACAAGGCGCTGTGTGCTGCCGGCAGAGAGAGGGCGGCTGTCGGGCCGCCTTCGCGAGCAAGCTCGCTCCCACAAAGCGCTGTGTGCTGCCGGCAGAGAGAGGGCGGCTGTCGGGCCGCCTTCGCGGGCAAGCCCGCTCCCACAGTGGGGCCGCTACCTATTCCCTGTGGGAGCGGGCTTGCCCGCGAAGGCGTCAGGTCGGTCACGGCCCTATCCGGCAGGCGTATCGGGCTGATTCGCAGGATGCGCCCGCTGGAACGCCGCATGCCCGGCCGCCAGCCCCGCCACTCGACAGATCCGCGGGTACGCCTGCAACGAGACATTGAACCGCTCAGCCGCGTACAACTGCGGAATCAGGTAGACATCCGCTAGCCCCGGCGTCGCGCCGAAGCAAAAACCCTCATCGCCGATCAACCGCTCCACCGCCGCCAACCCCTGGCTGATCCAGTGCCCGATCCACTCCGTCACCTGCCCCTCGTCATGCCCCCACTGGCGCAGTTTGTTGAGCACGCTGACGTTGTGCAGCGGGTGAATATCGCAACCGATCAACGCCGCAACGCCCCGCTCGTGGGCTCGAATGGCCAAGTCCGCGTTGAGCAACGGCACCTGCGGATACCGTTCTTCCAGATACTCGATGATCGCGGGAGATTGCACCAGCACGTCCCCCTCATCGGTCCGCAGCGCGGGCACTCGCCCCTGGGGATTGATCGCCAGGTAGGCCGGCTGGCGATGCTCGCCTCCCGGTGGGGCGATCAGGTTGATGGGCAGGGCCTGGTAGTCCAGCCCCTTGAGCGCCAGGGCGATGCGCACCCGGTACGACGAAGTGGAGCGGTAGTAGGTATAGAGTTCCATGCTCGCCCCTCAACGCGCCGGCAGGATCTTGCCACGGCACTCGCCAAACCCGATGGAGGCAAAGCCCTCGCGGCGGCAACGGGCCCGCAGGATGATTTCGTCACCGTCCTCGAGGAACCTGCGCACTTCGCCAGACGCCAGCTCGATCGGCTTCTTACCACCCTCGGTGATTTCCAGCAGGCTGCCAAACTGACCGTTCTGCGGGCCCGACAAGGTGCCCGAACCAAACAGGTCACCGGCCTGCAACTGGCAACCATTGACGCTGTGGTGCGCCACCATCTGCGCCACGGTCCAGTACATGTACTGGGTGTTACTCAAGGTCAGGCGATGCGCCGGCAGGTTCTGCTCGCGCATGGCGTCGGTCAGCAGCAGCACTTCCAGTTCGATGTCGAAGGCACCACCGGCCTGGTCGCGCGCGTCCAGCAGATACGGCAGCGGTTGCGGATCGCCCTGCGCACGCGCCGGTTGTGCACGACGAAACGGCTCGAGCGCCTCGGCCGTCACGACCCACGGCGAAATGCTGGTGAGGAAGCTCTTCGACAGGAAAGGCCCCAGCGGCTGGTATTCCCACGCCTGGATATCCCGGGCCGACCAGTCGTTGAGCAGGCAAAAACCGCCAATGTGCTCGGCGGCGTCACCAATGGCGATGGGTTCGCCCAATGCATTGCCCTGGCCGATCCAGATCCCCAGTTCCAATTCATAGTCCAGCCGTGCGCACGGACCGAAGGTGGGTTCGGCCTGACCGGCCGGCAGCGTCTGCCCCTTGGGACGGCGCACGTCGGTGCCGGAGGGACGGATGGTCGAGGCGCGGCCGTGATAACCGATGGGCACGTACTTGTAGTTGGGCAACAGCGGGTTGTCGGGGCGGAACAGCTTGCCGACATTCTGTGCGTGCTCGATCCCCACGTAGAAATCGGTGTAGTCATTGATCCTGGCCGGCAGGTGCAACTGGCAATCGGCCGCGGGGAACAGCCATTGCGACTGCTGGGCTTCGAGCTGGGCACGCTGAGGGCTGTCCTCGCGCAGCAGCTCCAGCAGCCGCTCACGCAAAGCGACACGGGCGCCACGGCCCAACTCGAAAAACCCGTTGAGCTCTCCGCCAGCCATGGCTTCGACCGCTGCTCGCGCCGCGCCGTCGAACAGGCCGGCCTGCAACGCGGCCGACAGATCGAGAATCTGCTCGCCGATGGCCACGCCGCCGCGTCGGGTGCCGCCCTGGTGGCTGAAGATGCCCAGCGGCAGGTTCTGCAGCGGGAAATCGGCATGACCGTTGGCAGAAGCCACCCAGCTACGGACGGGGGAAAGTTGAGTCATGGGTTATCTCCGGGTCGGGTCGAAGGTGACAGGCAGCGAGGCCCAGCACCCATCGTAGTCGGTTTGCAGTTGCGGGCAGTCCATGGCGAAACGGCTCGGACGCAGCACTTGGCTGGTCTCGAACATGAAGGCCATGGTGTTGTCGATTTTCGCCGGCTGAAGTTCGGCGTTGACCGCCTTGGTACAGGTTTCGCCGTCCGGGCCATGGGCGCTCATGCAACTGTGCAACGACGCCCCGCCGGGCACGAAGCCCTCGGCCTTGGCATCGTAGGCGCCCTGGATCAGGCCCATGAATTCGTTCATCAGGTTGCGGTGGAACCAGGGTGGACGGAAGGTCTTCTCGGCCACCATCCAGCGGGGTGGGAAAATGACGAAATCCAGGTTGGCCAGGCCGTGGACGCTGGTGGGCGAGGTCAACACGGTGAAAATCGACGGGTCCGGGTGGTCGAAGCTGACGGTGCCGATGGTGTTGAACCGCCGCAGATCATATTTGTATGGCACGTTGTTGCCGTGCCAGGCGACCACGTCGAAGGGCGAATGCCCCAGCTCGCAAGCCCACAACTGGCCGAGGAACTTCTGCACCAGGGTGGTGGGCTGGGCGAGGTTCTCGTAATGGGCGACCGGGGTCAGGAAGTCCCGCGGGTTGGCCAGGCCATTGCTGCCGATGGGCCCGAGGTCCGGCAGACGCAGCGGCGCGCCATGGTTTTCGGCGAGGTAACCGCGGGCCTGCGCATCCAGCAGTTCGACGCGAAACTTCAAGCCCCGGGGCAGCACGGCGATTTCCAGCGGCGCCAGTTCCAGCACGCCCAGTTCGGTGATGATCCGCAACCGGCCCAACTGCGGCACGATCAGCCATTCACCGTCGGCATTGAAGAACACCCGCTCCATGGAGCGGTTGGCGCAATAGTGAAAAATGCTGATGCCGGCCGGCTTGTCCATGCTGGCATTGGCGGCCATGCGCACCAGGCCATCGAGGAAATCGGTGGGCTGCGCGGGATTCTCCAGCGGGTTCCAGCGCAACCGATTGGGCGTGACCTCGCCCAGCGGGCCGCCGACCAGTTGCCGCTCCAATGGGGTGAAGGCCGGGTGGTTGGCCGACGGCCGGATGCGGTACATCCAGGTCCGCCGCGCTTCGCTGCGGGCCATGGTGAACGCGGTGCCGGAGAACAACTCGGCGTACAGGCCGTAAGGGGCTTTTTGCGGAGAGTTCTGGCCGACGGGCAAGGCGCCGGGCAGGGCTTCGCTGGCGAACTCATTGCCGAAGCCTGATTGATAAGCCAGGTCCGACGCTGGGGAATCGAGGTTCATGGAGCCTCCAGGGATGCGGCCCGTGACTCATGGGATGAGTGTCAGGCGCACCGGGTTATTTTTATCGTAATTCAATTACGCATAACGTAATTTGCTCGACAACGACCGTCAAGCTATAAAGACGCCCATTCGCCCCTGGACCCCGCGCCGCCATGCAAACCCCGCTCAATAACGGTAAACAGAAAGTCCGCTCGGCCGAAGTCGGTACCGACATTCTCAAGGCCTTGGCCGAGCTGTCGCCGTCCACGTCGCTGTCGCGCCTGGCCGAGCACGTGCAAATGCCGGCAAGCAAGGTACATCGCTACTTGCAGGCGCTGATTGCCAGCGGATTCGCCGAGCAGAACACCGCCACCAACCACTACGGCCTGGGCCGTGAAGCGCTGCGCGTCGGGCTGGCGGCATTGAACGGCATGGACGTGCTGCAAGTGGCCGCCATGCCCCTGGCCGAGTTGCGCGATGACCTGAACGAAACCTGCTTCCTCGCGGTGTGGGGCAACCACGGCGCCACCGTGGTGCGCATCGAGCCTGCCGTGCGCGCCGTGACGGTCGTGACGCAACTGGGCTCGGTGCTGCCCCTGCTCAGTTCGTCCACCGGGCTGGTGTTCAGCGCCTACCTGCCCGAGCGCGAGACGATCGGCTTGCGTGAACAGGAAGTGCAGGGATCCGAGCGGCATGCCCTGGCCGACGACCAGGCCTATGCCACCTTGTGCGAACAGATCCGCAACCGTGGCCTGCACCATGTGCATGGCCTGCTGATGCCCGGCGTGGATGCCTTGTCCGCCCCGGTGTTCAATGCGATCGGCCAGGTGACGGCGGTGATGACCATCGTCGGCCCGACCTCGTTGTTCCACGCCGACGAAAACGGCCCGGCGGCGCAACGATTGCTCGCCGCGACCCGGGCCGTGAGTTGGCGGATGGGGTATGAAACCGATGGAAGATCAGCCCAGGAAGTCGGGGACGATCCTGATCAGTAGGTCATTGAGGTGGGCAGGCGTCAGGCGCGGATGCAGGTGACGCTCTTCGCCGCTGAAGGCGACCAGGTAGATGGCCTGGGGATCGCCCTTGGCATGGTAAGGAATATCGTTGTTGCGTAGGTGCGCCAGCAAGTACTCAACCAGGGGTTCGGAAGAAAACACCACCGGTTTTGCAACGTCATGGTTGACGAAACTGGTGACGAAGACTTTCTCCAGATCGACGCCGGGCAGGTGGACTTTCAACGCACCATGAAGCTCTTCGGCGCTCAACGGCAAGATGGGCCGCTCGGATAAATCCATCCCGGGCTTTTCAGCCAGGCCCGTCACGATGTCCGCCACGATTTTCTCGAAGGTGATCAAGTCCAGCGCCTTGACCCGATCTTCGACGGCAAAGGAATACCGCTTGCTGAAGATATTGGTGATGCCTTGGGTGTAATGCGCCAAGGTCTGTTTCTGAACGCAGGCCAGTGTTTCATCGAACAATGTCCTGGACGTTTCAACCTGGGGGTCGGGAAACCCGGCCACGGTATTCAGATACAGGTTATGCGGGTTGAGGCCCAGTGCCTCCAGGTGATCGCCCAACAGCACTTGCACGGCAAAGTCGACGCGAGTGAGCTTGAGGGCAAGCAGTCTTTCGGAATACGTAGAAAACGCTTGAGTGTTCATGAACATCCTTGTCATTTCATGGCCCGAACGTCCTGTTCGAACCAGCATCGCCGTTATAACCCAACTCCCCCTCCGGGGGTAAAAGCGCAACTGTAAGCACGCGTAAGGCTTGCAGTGCGCCCTATCCCATCATCCCCATGACCTTGGCCTTCGCCACTGCCTGGGTACGCCGCTGCACGCCCAACTTGCTGTGTATGCGCCGTGAATGGGTTTTTACCGTGTGCAACGAGATGAACAGCCGTTCGGCAATCTGTTGGTTGGAATAACCTTGGGCTATCAGTTCCAGCACTTCCAGTTCGCGATGACTGAGCAAGGCGTCCTCGGGGGCCGCCGGCGGTTCGATCGGGCCTGACGATTGCGCCCAGTGCAACAGTTCGGGCTGGCGCAGGCGCAGTTCGCACAAGGCTTGCTGGGCGCGCCAACAGGCCACGCGCTCCAGGCCTTCCTGGACAAGCACGCGGGCCCGCGAGCGGTCGGCGGTCAACCAGGCGACCTCCGCCAGCGCCAGGTGCAGCTCGGTTTCCAGGCCGTGCATTTCCGCGTGACGGGCCTGGGCGATCATGGCCTCCAGGCGCGCCATCGGGTCTTGCGCGCGGTGCAGGTGCACCTCGGTCAACAGCAACAGGTACTCCAGCCGAGGAATCAACTCCAGGGTCGCGGGCGGTGCGTGCTTGGCCTGGGGCCCGTGGAAATGCCGCAGCACGCGGGTCAAGGCTTCGTGGGCCAGCTCGGCGCGCCCTTGCTGCAACCAGAACTGACAACTGGTTTGCAGCAATACACCGCGGTAGACGGTGTCGGGAATGTGCCGCTGCTGCATGATCCGCTCGGCGTCGCGCAGTTGCATGAAGGCCTCGCCATAGTCGCCCTGGTTAGCCGCCAGACTGGCCTTGCCGAGAAAACCGTAAAGTACCTGCTTATCCTGGCTGCGCAGGCCGGTTTCCAGCCCGGCCTGGAACTGCTCGGCAGCGCGCTCTTCAAAGCCCATGCGCAGCGCCAGGCGTCCGCGTCGCGAGGCAATGCGGCCCAGCAACGGGGAAAAATCCTGGCCGGGCTTGTCGAGCCGCGCCTGGACATCGCCCAGCAATTCGTCGGCCCGATGCGGCGCACCGCGTTGCTCCAGCACTTGTGCATGATCCAGTTCCAGCAGCCCTTCGAACACCAGCGAGCCTTCGGCACGGGCCAGGCACAGCGCCTGGCGGTTGATCCATTGCGCCGAGGCCAGGTCGCCCTTAAGCAACGCCTGCTGGGTCAATCCCGACTGACACAACAAGCGCGAGGCCCAGGCCTGCGGATCCAGATGAGCCTGGGCCTGGAGGAAATGTTCGCGGGCCGGATCTCCGTCGCCCGACAAGTGCAGCAGCCAGCCCCGCAGGACCTGCCAGCGTGCGATCAACTGGCGCTGCTGGCAGGCCCGCGGCTGGGGTGCGAACCGCGTGAGTTGCTCGATGCACACTGCGGCCTGGTCGAAGCGACCGGCAAACAACAGCGCTGCGGTGACCAACCCTACCGATTGCGGCGTGCCAAGGGACAGCGCCTCGCCCTGCTGGTCATGCAAGTTCAGCAGCAACACGACGTTGCGGCCCTGCAAGAGGTGCTCGAAGCTCAGATGCTGCAAGACACTCACGGCCGTCTCGAACTCGTGGGCCAACATCGCCTGCTCGAATGCCATGGGCCAATCCTGTTCGGCGGCAAACCACTGGCAGGCCCGGCGATGCCAGGAACGGCCCTGGGGCCAGGGTTCCTCGCGAACCAGCCGGGCCAGGGCCGGGAAGATCTGCAACCAGTCAGAGGAGTGTTCCCACGGCTCGATGAAACAGCCCAGGTCCTTCAACAGCGGGAGGCATTCAACGCCCACCGTGTCGCCGAACAGATGCTCGCAAAGCCGGGCATTGAAACGTGGCAGGTGGGCCAGCACGCGCCAGGCTTGCGCCAGGTCCGGGCTCAGGGCGCTGAACAGTTCG
Organism: Pseudomonas sp. P97.38; assembly: GCF_001269745.1. Classification (NCBI taxonomy): domain Bacteria; kingdom Pseudomonadati; phylum Pseudomonadota; class Gammaproteobacteria; order Pseudomonadales; family Pseudomonadaceae; genus Pseudomonas; species Pseudomonas sp. P97.38. The sequence continues at coordinate 75,770 of NZ_LHVJ01000025.1, read as the reverse complement.
TACTCCAGGTAGTCCACCAGGGTTCCGGGCCGCCCCGGCGTGGCGTGGCTGCGCGCCCATTCGCAACGTTCGAGCAAGCTGATGCGCACCCCGGCGCACCAGCCGCCGCTGCGCTGTATCACCTCGCGCGCGGTGCGGGCCGCCTGGGGACCAGGCAGATGACGCAGCAGTTGCTGGACATCGCCAGGGCTGAACACCAGCGCCTGCGTGTCGAATTCGTGCAGCTCATCGTCGAGCAACAGCCGCGGCCAATTGCAGTGCGGCCGGCGACGGCCGTTCAGCCACAGGTGCAAGGCCGGGCTGCTGGTGTTCAACAGGCGGTCGAGCCATTGGTCCAGCTCGGGATTCGGCACCCGGCAGTAATCATCCAGGAACAGCCAGGTGGGTGTTTGCAGGCGCGCCAGGTGGGCCAGCAGCCCCGCTTCGTCCATCACTGGCAGGCCCAGGGTCTGCGCCAGTCGCTCGCCCATCTGCGCGGGGGTCAACGCAACGCCACCCAGCGGCAACCAATGCAGTCGGCAGTCGGCGGGGGCCTTGAGAAAACACTCGGCGAACAGCGCACTCTTGCCACTCCCCGCGGGCGCGCACAGCAGTTTTACCCGTGCCTCGGAAGTCAGCAACGGCTCGCTCAAGGACCGCCGCGGTACATGCGTCGAGGACAGGCGGGGCAGCAATCCTGGACGGTCCGGACACGGGGTCATGGCAGTCATGTACGAAGGTCCTGTTTATTGTTGTTTCATCACCCTAGTCCTGTGTCGCTGACCTTTGGAGAAGTATTCAGCGCGCTGATTGGCGCCCATAAAAAAACGACCGGCAGAGGCAACTGCCGGTCGTTCACGATGCCCTTGCGCAGACACCACTCTGTGCCGAGGGAGCTCGCTCCCTCGCCACACCTTTAACGCACGCCCGAGGACCGCAGCGCCGCCGGCGTGTAGTCCGCCGCCCGCGCTTCGAAGCCGTACTCGTAGCTGTGCTTCTCCTCGTTCTTCATCCCCAGGGCGATGTAGCGGCCGGCGATGATGTCGTAGAGCGCTTCGAGGGTGTAGCCCGGGTTCTGGTGGTCGTAGTAGAACTGGGCATGACCTTCGGCCACGCGCCACAGTTGGCCGCGACCGTCGTAGTGATCCACCACCGCGGCTTGCCAGCTGTCCTCGTCGATGTACATGTGGCGCTTGGCGTAGATGTGGCGCTCGCTGGGCTTGACCGTGCCCACCACTTCCCAGACCCGGTGCAGCTCATAGCGGGTCAGGTCCTGGTTGATGTGGCCGGCCTTGATCACATCGTCGTACTTGAGGGTCGGCGAATCGAGCTTGTAGCTGTTGTACGGGATGTACATTTCCTTCTTGCCGACCAGCTTCCAGTCGTAGCGATCCGGGGCGCCGGAAAACAGGTCGAAGTTGTCGGAGGTGCGCAAGCCATCGGCCGCAGTGCCCGGACCGTCGTAGGCCACTTGCGGGGCGCGGCGCACGCGGCGTTGACCGGCGTTGTAGATCCACGCCAGGCGCGGCTCCTTCACCTGGTCGAGGGTTTCATGCACCAGCAGTACGTTGCCGGCCAGGCGCGCCGGGGCGGTGACCTCCTGCTTGAAATAGGTCAGCACGTTGCTGGCCTTTTCCGGGTCGGCGTCCTTGATCAGGAACGGCACGGCCACTTCTTCTTCGAAGCGGATCGGCGTGAAGCTGCCGTTGGTCTGCGGCGTCGCCTGGGTAATGATGCGGCGCAGGTTGCCGCCGTGATAGCGGGTGATGTGGTTCCACAGCACTTCCACGCCATTCTTGGGGATCGGGAACGCGTAGTAACGGTTACCGGTGAAGTTGGCCAGGCCGTTACCGTCGTTGATGGACGTAACGTTCAGCGCACTGCGCTTGGCCGACTCGTAGATTTCCGGCGGCAGCGCAACGCTGCGATGGGTCGGGTAGACCGGGATCTTGTAGGTCTCGGGATAGCGCTTGAACATCGCGACCTGGCCTTCGGACAGCTTGTCCTTGTACTTGTCCACGGTCGCGGCGGTGATGGTGAACAGCGGTTTTTCATTGGCGAACGGGTCGGCCAGAAAGCCCTTGCTGTCCACGGCACCGGCATTTTTCGGGATACCACCGGTCCAGGCCGGGATCGAACCATCGGCGTTGCCGGCCTTTTCCGCGCCCAGCGGCGTCAGGGTGGTGCCCAGCTTGTTGGCTTCCTCCGGCGAAACCGCCGCCATCACGTTCGCGGCCAGCAGGCTCAAGGCCAGGGCACCGCATTGCAGGATCATCTTGCGCATTGGGTTTTCCTTGTCAGCCAGATCAGAAGTTCACGCCGAAGCTCAACGCGAGGAAGTCGCGGTCTTTGAGAACGTTGTAGTCGCCGCCAAAAAAGTCGGTGTAGCTCAGGCTGGCGGTGTAGGTGTTGCGGTAGTCGGCATCGACACCCAGGCTGACGGCCTTGGCGCCTTCGTTGAACAGGCCGTTGGGACCGTAGCCGGCCACGTCGTGGGACCAGGACACGTTGGGCTTGAAGTTCACCCCGCCGATGACGTTGGAGTAGTCGAGAATCGCCCGGGCGCGGTAGCCCCAGGACGTGGACGTGACGAAACCGTCGGTGTCGCCATTGAAGCCGTACTGGCCGAAGACCGAGTCGCGGCCGTAACGCAGCTTGTCCCTGGATTCCAGCCCGCCGACATGCACCACCGCGGCCTCGCCCACCAGGGTCAGGCGATCGGCGCCCCACACCTGATCGACGAAGTGCGTCAGGGTGCTCTGGACCTGGGTGATTTCCTTGCGCCGGTAACCGGTGTTGTCCGCCCCCGGCCTGGTGGCGATGGGCGACGCCGCACCGCCGGCAATCGGATTGACCAGGGCCAGGGTCAGGTCGTTGGTGCTCAGTTGCACCGGCGCATTGGGCCGGTAGCTGATTTCACCGGTCCACGCGGTGCCGGTGGGCAGCGTGGTGGAGAAGCTGGCGCCATACAGGCGAATGTCTTCAGGGTACTCGAGGTAGTACTGCCCGCGTCCCAGCATCACGCTCTGGGCCAGGCCCGAACCACTGCCGGGGGCCAGGCCATTGGCGATCGCAACCATTCCCGGCAGGGCCGCGAGGGTGGACGCACCTGCCGTGGTGGTGCCGACGGTGGGTGTGCGGCTGTGGTAGTTCATGAAGTACAGGCCGTACTCGGTGTCATCGCCGAGCCAGCGCAATGCCGTGCCCCACTGGCCCGAGTCACGGGCATCGCGGTCGCCACCACGGGGGATGATCACCCCTTCGCGCGACACCTGGATGCCCTGGCCGAACAGCGCGGTCAGCGGCTGGAACGGCGCAATGGCCGGGCTGCCCACGGTGTAGCCGGTGGTGCAGCCGTCGGCCACCACGTCGTTGCCGAAAAAGGTGCCGCAGTTATCGACGACCGTCTGGTCCCATTCCAACTGATAGAAACCTTCGAGGGTGAGCTTGTCGGTCAGGCCCTGGGAGGCGAACAGCATGTTCACCGGGATCAGGCCTTCCTTGATCTCCGCACCCGGGCGACGGAACGCCGACACGTCGATCGGGTTGATGCTGTTGATGGAGTTGCCGATGAAGGTACTTTCACCCCAGCTGACCACCTGCTTGCCGGCACGCACCGTGCCCGGCAAATCGGCGATGGAATAGTTGTGGTAGACGAACGCGTCGAGGATCTCCGCCCCCGACGACTTCGCGCCTTCCTTGCGGTTGCTGTCGCTGATGTCCTTGAACTCACGGTTTTCGTCCTTGAGTTCGAAGTCGTACCAGTACTTGCCGCGCACGAACACACCGGTGTCGCCGTACTTGAGTTCGAGGTCGTGCAGGCCCTTGAAGATCTTGGAAAACGTCTCGCCTTTCTTGAAGTTCAGTCGCCCGTCATCCCCGGTGGACGATTGCCCCCGACCGCCGTTGACGGTGCCGACGAAATCCTTGTCCGCATCGCGCATGCCCCAGCTCGCGCCCACGGACAACGAAGAGTCGAACTGACCTTCGATTTCACCAATGTTGAATGAAACGGCCTGCGCCTGGGCACAGCAACCCAAGGCCACCGCGGCGGCGAGTGCCTGCGGCTTGAAGATGGCGCGCATTGTTATTGTTGTCATGCGTCTTCCCCGGTGAGTGACAGAGGCTTCACCCTACTGCCGCACGCCAGGGGCGATAAGCGCACCAAGGAGGTATTCGCGCTGTACCCCGAAAGGATTACCCCCCATACCAGGCGGGCCTTCTCGCAGGGCATCGACGCACTGGATGATGGGTTATCAGCCAGGCGCATGTTCCAGCGGCCGGCCTCACTGTTGCGCGCCCTGCAACAGTGCATGTCCGGATCCGGGCTGTTTCCAGGCACCCTGGATCCCTATGCTGGCCGGGCTTGCAGCGCAACGGGCCTGCAAGCGCAAGCCGCCATGGCATCCCTCATGCCTGGCGCACCGTCATTCGGATGGATTGGCGCATTCGATCCATCGTCCCGTGTGTACCGACGTTGATTTGTAGCTCCTTTGCAACGTCACGCTTAGGCCGCTGCTTTTTGCAGCGGCCTTTTTTATGCAGGTGTATTCCTAGAGAATTTTTCAGGATTCCTACAATTTTATCGGAATCCCTCACCTGCCCGGTCGGTGAACCGGGACTCATAATTTTCTCGTCACCTTATAGGGAGACGACATACACGGTCGTGGTTGTCTGCAACCACTCACAGCGCATCGAAAGGAACTCGATATGCAGCAAGAAAAAAACATCCTGGTTAATAGAGGTATCCCTCGTAGCCCTTCGTCATCTTTTGGCTTCGGATTTAGCGGCGGAGGCACACCAAACCACACCCATTGGGACAGAGCCTACGACGCAGTTGATCATGCTGTTGCTTGGTTAATGGACAGCAATGACGCCACCGAAAAATCTTTTCAAGAAAACATCCAGAACATCATTTATATAACCGATACCGAGCTCGCAAAAACAAGAGCAGCGGTTAGTGCCGTAGTCCCACCAGGCACAGATGCTCTCGACATTGAATCAAGAACGCTTAAACTGCAAATTTTCAAAGCCAGGAAAGATCACCAGGAACATGTAGCAATAGCTAATTTATATTATGGACATGATCCACTGACCCACCGCGCCCAAGATACTCGCCTTCAGGGTTTCGAATTCATTGGGCGACGCGGAGGGCACATAGCCTATTACAACGCCATTGCCAAATGGAATGTCTCCTATGCCGCAGCTTACGAGGCAAAGTTTTTGGCTGAACAGATAAAGATAATGGACGGCCGCTTAGTCTCTTTAGATCATGCTATTGCCGAGGCCAAGGCCCGAGCGGCGGCAGCGGCAGATGCTGCCCAGGCAAGGGCCCAGGCTGAAGCCAACCGAGTAGCTGAGGAACAGACGCGCAAGGCAGCCGAAGCCGAGGCCGAGGCGAAGCGCGCTATCGAAGAGCAAGCGCAGCGTGCACGGATTGCCGCAACAGTATCTGCCAAACAAGGCATGGAGGCCGCCAACGCCCTATGGGAAGCCGAAAGAAACGCCGAAATTGCAGAACAGGACGCAGCGGAAGCGAGGCGCCAGAAAGAAGTCCAAAAGGCACGTGAACCAGCCCGGGCTACCCGCACCTTTCCAGTATCGGGGTCCGCCGCAGCCGCCGGCCCGGTGTTTACCATTGCAGGAGGAACCCTCGCTCCCAACCTCGCGACTGCTTCCGGAATCACTAAGACGCTACGTGTCGCGGTTTCAGCAGTCATTGAAACAGAGGCAGCAACAGCGTTACCCGTTGTCGCAGCGTTTGCGGCACTTAGCGATCCGTCAGAGCTGGGCAATAGAGAACGCTACGCCCTGAGTGTTCCGCTATCAGAACTTGCGCCGGCCAACACTGGCGAATTGATGGCAGTCGCAGCATCGCAAGGAGAAATCAATCTACCGATAGTCTTGGGCTCCAAGACCACCGATGACGCTATGGTGTTCGTTGTCGCGAGTAGCAAAGGAACATCGATACCCTCCAATGTGCCGGTCAGGCTTGCGGCACTCGCCCCCCACAGCAACGTCTATAAGTCCTACAGTCCGGACGGCTCATCCACCTTGATGACTTGGACGCCTATCGTTAAAGAAACTGATGCGTCCCCGGCATCAGCATCGAGCGTGCCAAATATCGTGCTCCATGAGGGCGCGAGCCCTTGGGACACAACCAGATGGGTCAAGAAGGATCCGGAGCTGAAGGATTACGATTTTGGTAGTGGGTTCGTCACGGTGTTCCCGCTGGAGTCGGGTATTGCGCCGATCTATACCGTCTTTAACAATCCTTATGAATGGGTAGTCGCGGAAGAGGCACGTAAAGCGGCTGAAGCCGAGATCCTACGCGTAGCCCAGGCACAAGCCCTGACGGGACGCGCATATCCAATACCGGGCACGGCAGCCGCAGTCGGTCCAGTGTTCACGCTCGTCGGCAGTAGCCTGGCTATAAGTCCGGAAACGACCTTGGCAATCCAGGCGGCGCTACGAGCCGCAGTCGCCATGGCTATCGAGTCGCTCACCGCAATTGCTGCGCCGACCTTGGCGGGTTTTGCGGCGCTTCTCTATTCACCCAAGCTGGCTAACGGTGAATTACCCGAGCGATATGCGTTCAGCACGCCCCTTTCAGAACTCGCACCGACACAACACCATGATTTTCAAGCCATAGCGGCGGCCGACGGGACGATTGACTTGCCGGTACGCCTCACTTCCCAAGCAGCAGCGGATGGCCGGTCAGAAATCCTGGTGATCAGTACCGACGGTGTAACCCACCCGTCGAAAGTCAGAGTCGTGCCGGTTAGCTATAACGCCCAACAGAACCTCTACACCGCTACGACTGAAGAAACCTCACCCAGAACGTTGGCGTGGACACCTATTATTCAACCTGGAAACAGCTCCACAACCCTCCCCGTTGAACTTCCCGATCCACCGGTTTATACGGGGGCATCGGTAACCCCCATCGCGGGAAGGATTGATCCGTTCCCCGAGATAACCGAAAACAGTTTTGATGACTATGTGTTTGTTTTCCCAATCGACTCAGGCTTGCCGCCTCTGTACGTCATGTTCAGAGATCGACGGGAAGACCCTGGGGTTGCGCTGGGCAGCGGTACTCCCGTTTCAGAGGTATGGTCGGATGCAGCGTCGAAAGGTCAAGGGGTACCTATTCCGCTCCAGATTGCTGATCAATTGAGGGGGAGGGCGTTCAGAAATTTCAGGAAGTTTCGAGAGGCTTTTTGGAAGGCGGTTGCTAATGACCCAAATCTTGCTCAACAGTTTGATCCGGGTAGCCTAGCTCATATGAGAAAAGGATACGGAGCCTTCGTTAAAAAAATAGACCGTGTTGGCGCCCGGATTAAATACGAGCTGCACCACAAAAAATACATATCCCTAGGCGGTGAAGTTTACAATCTTGACAACATCATCGTAATGACACCCAAGAGACACATTCAAACGCATCAGGAGAACAACAAGTGAAAACGTTGATAACAGACATCACCGAACTCGAATTTCTTACTTTTGTCAAAAAAATATATAACGCAGACTATGATACGGAAGAAGCTCACACTCACGCAGTTCTCGAATTCGAGAGAATTTCGGAGCACCCCTCTGGATCAGATTTACTCTTCTACCCTGATATAGGAAAGAGTGGGCCTGAAGCTATAGTGAAAGAAATTAAGGAATGGCGTGCTGCCAACGGAAAACCAGGCTTCAAGCAACTCTGACCTTCCGAAAACCTTTCGCTCCCCCCATCGACAGGAACTACATGCGCCTTCTCTACCCCAGCGATCCCTTTGATAAGAAACGCCCCGATGAACAATACCTGGAAGAGTACAATGCTGTCGTGGCTGCAGGATTGCAAGCTGGGCTGTTCTCTTTCGAAGATTTCGAAGCCGGGACTTTCAAGGCTTCCGTGCCCTTCGAGCCCGGCGACACAGTTCTGTACCGCGGATGGATGCTGACGGTGGATGCTTACGCAGCTTTGGTTAAGCATTTGCGCGACCAAGGCGCCACCGCAGGCACGAGCCCCACGCAATACCGACATTGTCATCACCTGCCCGAGTGGTACCCATTATTGGCGGCCTGCACGAGCGAAACCGTGGTGTTGCCCAGTGACGCCAACTTCGATCAGGCGCTTGACGGTTTGCAATGGCCCGGCTATTTCATCAAAGACTATGTGAAGTCACTCAACACGGGCGGCGGCAGTCTGGTGGAGACGCCCGCAGGCATCGCGCCGCTTGTCGAGCGGATGCGAAAGTATCGGGGCCAAATCGAAGGCGGTATATGCGTCAGGCAACGAGAGCAATACCTCGAGGAAACTGAGCGTCGCTACTTTGTACTCCATGGACAAGCCTATGGCGTCACCAGCGAAGTGCCTGAGTTGGTGACCGAGTGCGCACGGCTGATCGACAGTCCTTTTTTCTCGGTCGATGTAGTGTTCAGGTCAGACGGTGTTCTGCGGGTAGTCGAGCTCGGCGATGGGCAGGTATCAGACCGCAAGGAATGGCCCGCCGAGCGCTTTGCCTGGATGTTGAGCCGTACGGGATAAATCTGCGCCGTATCGAAACCGCTGCAAACCGGGCGGTGCTGGGGGAGCGAATATTGTCGATGAGCATGGTTGCCGCGACTGGCGACAACCGGCTCAGGCAATGAGGCTTAAACGGCGTACCGTTGCAGGTTCGCCATCATCTCCTTCAAGGCTTCCAGGTTGTCATTGGGATGCACCGCATCCTCGAAGTCGCAGATCTGCTGCCAATGGGCGGCGACGTCTTCGGCTGAAAAACCTGTGCGCGGGTCGAAGCCTGCACCCAGGCTGCGTTCCCAACGCACCTTGCCCATCCAGCCGCCGCCCACCTCGAACAGGCCGCTGGTTTCCTGGCAGGCTTCACTGGCCAGGTACACCACCAACGGGCTGACGAGTTCGGGCTTGAGTTGCTCGAACACCTGCGGCGGAATCAGGCCCTCGGTCATGCGGGTGCCGCCGGTGGGGGCAATGGCATTGACCAGGATGTTGTTCTTGCGCCCCTCGATGGCCAGCGTACGCGTCAGCCCATACAGCCCGAGCTTGGCCATGCCGTAGTTGGATTGGCCGAAGTTGCCGTAGATACCCGAAGTCGAGGCGGTGAAAATCACCCGTCCATAATTCTGCTCACGCAGGTGCGGCCAGGCGGCGCGGGTCACCTTGTAGGCCCCTTCGACATGAACGCGGTAGACCAGGTCCCAGTCGGCGTCGTCCATCTTGTGGAAAGTCTTGTCCCGCAGGATCCCGGCGTTGTTGACCACCACGTCGACCCGGCCGAACGCGTCGAGGGCGTTCTGCACGAGCTTGTCGCCATCGGTGACCGAATCGTGGTTGGCCTCGGCAATGCCGCCCGCCGCGCGGATTTCAGCCACCACCCGGTCTGCCGCCGAGGCATTGGCCCCTTCCCCCTGGGCCGAACCGCCCAAGTCGTTGACCAGTACCTTCGCGCCGTGCCTGGCGAACAGCAGGGCATGGGCCCGCCCCAGGCCACCGCCGGCCCCGGTGACGATCACGACTTTATCTTCGAAGCGCACAGACTCATTCATGGCAGAACTCCAGCAGGCCAATAGGACATTGAGGCCGAGTGTCCGGCACTCGCCGGCCGGTCACAATGAAATGGGCTGGGAGTGAATAGTGGGCGATAAGGTGGGGGGATGATGCGATGCCAGAGGTGAGATCACTCTGTTGATCCAGAAGTGAGACCGCGATGCCGCTTTCGCGGGCAAGCCTGCTCCCACAAGGGATCGAGTCGGGCAGCACATCCGGGAACACCTCAAACATTGTGGGAGCGGGCTTGCTCGCGAAAGCGGTACTTCAGTCAGAGATGCGCCGCCTGGCACTGCGCTTTCGCGGGCAAGCCCGCTCCCACAGGGATTGAGTCGGGCAGCAGATCCGGGATTTCCCACAGAGGGGTGTGTCAGGAACAGGCTACCTTCCTGCACCGTGGCGCGATGTTTTCGCGAAACGCCAGGTAATGCCTGAGCACCTGCACCGGAGCCTCGGTGTGGGGGTAGTGGCCGATCTCCGGCAGCAGCACTGTATCCGGATTGGGGATCAGCGACTCGTAGCGCGCCACCATGTGCTCGCCGGAAATCGGATCGAGCGCCCCATCGATCACCCGCAAGGGCACGTCGTCACGCTGCATCGCCTGCACCCAGCGATCACGCTGTACTCGTCGCTCGGGAATGTAGGCGATAAGCTTGTGCATGATCCGCGGCCCGTGATGCGCTTCTATCAGGCTCCAGAAATCATCCAGCACGCTTTCGGTGGGGCCGGTGTGGGGGCCGAAGATCTGCCGGAAGCTCTTGACCAGGCTTTGCCGCGAAAACGCCCGCCCCAGCAGCCAGCCCAGCGGGCTGAGCAACAGTTTCTGGGCCAGCACCGGCCGGTGGGTTTCGGGGAACAGGCCGCCATTGAGGAAGACGCAACTGGCAACGTTGGAGCGCGCTTCGTAGTGCCGGGCGATGAGTTCCTGGGCCACGCTGTCACCGTAGTCGTGGGCCAGCACGTGCACCCCTTGCCGCACGTTCAGGTGCGCCAGCAAAGCCTGTTGCAGATCGGCCTGCTCCAGCAGGCTGTAGGTGTGGTCCGCCGGCTTGGCGGAGTCGCCGAAACCGAGCATGTCGCAGGCGATCACCCGGTAGCGCTGCGCCAACGGCTGCCATAGGTAATGCCAATCCCAACTGGCAGTAGGAAAGCCGTGGATCAGCAGCAGCGGCTCGCCCTGCCCCGCCACCCAGTAACGGATGGCATGGCCGCGGAACAGGAAGATCTGGCTGTGCTGGCGCCAGATACGCAAGGGAATCTGGGCCAGGGGCATCAGCTTTTATACCCGCTGTCCTGTTGGTCGAGCTTGCGCAACAACGCCGGCCAGGCCAGCGCGCCGCCCATGCCTTGGGCACTTCTGGTCACCCCGGCGATCATCGCCCGGGCGCCGGCCAGGATCTGCGGTTCGATGCCGATCAGCTCGGCGCCACCGTTCTGCGCCAGGACCTGGATGTCACAGGCGCGCTGGAAAATGAACATCATCAGGAAGGTATCGGCGATGCTGGCGCCACAGGTCAGCAAGCCATGGTTGTGCAGCATCAGGAAGTTGCTGTCACCCAGGTCCGCCTGCAGGCGCGCTTTCTCTTCGTGGTTCAAGGCCACGCCTTCGTAGGCGTGATAAGCCAGGCTCGACAGCACGAACAACGATTGCTGGCTGATCGGCAGCACCCCTTGCTTCTGTGCCGACACCGCCACCCCGGCGGCGGTGTGGGTGTGCAGCACGCACGTCACGTCGTGGCGCACCTCGTGCACGGCGCTGTGGATGGTGTAGCCGGCCGGGTTGATGTCGTAGGGGCTGTCCATCAGCTTGTTGCCGGCCTGGTCGACCTTGACCAGGCTGGAGGCGGTGATTTCGTGGAACATCAACCCGTACGGGTTGATCAGGAAATCCTCGGTGCCGGGGACCTTCGCGGAAATGTGGGTGAAGATCAGGTCATCCCAGCCATGCATCGCAACCAGGCGGTAACAGGCGGCCAGGTCCACCCGGGTTTGCCATTCAGCCGCACTGACCTGTTCCTTGATACCGAGTGTCGTTTGGATGGGCGCTACGCTCACGGCTCTGACCCCTTTGTTTTCTTATTATATGAATCGCGTTTTTCAAAACTTCATACGCAAGAAAAATGAGTCTAGCCAGCTCTCCCCGGGCCGCTAGTTGCATTGGCAGCCAGCTTACTGGCCGAGCGAGTCATCGCGGGTGCATCACGCACGCAAGGCTTCGATCAAGGCCTGTAGCCACGGCTCGGCGTCGCTTTCGGGCGTGACGCTCTCGCTGGCGTCCAGGCGCAGCATGGGCAGCACCTCTCGCACGCCCAGCTCGGCGAACAACTCGCTCATCTGCTCGCCACCGGCGCAGAAGGTGTCCCCGTAGCTGGCATCGCCCAAGCCGATCACCGCTCCGGGCAACCCACGAAGGAACGCCGGCAACTGGTCGCGCAGGGTCGAATACAACGGCATCAGGTTGTCCGGCAGCTCCCCCATGCCCGTCGTCGAGGTCACCGCCAACATCGCCTGCGGAGCGAACGTCTGGATATCCGCCAGGGTGGCGCGCGGGTTGTGCCACGCCTCGAAACCCGCCGCTTCGAGCAGTTTGGCGGCGTGCCGGGCGACTTCTTCGGCGGTGCCATAGACCGAGCCGGAAAGGATGGCGACTTTCATCAATCTGATCCTGAACCTGAATAAAAGAGCCGGGGATAGTAACAGCTGCACCCGCCAAGCTGCGAATGGCTCTCAACCGGCGCTGATGGCCAGTAGACAGCCCGTTGAATTCTTCTAGAATGCTGGCTCTAAACAAGGACGTTTCAACGGAGCTGCGCCATGATCAACGCTCATTTGATGCAACTGGTCATCAACGCGACCAACGACGGGATTGTCATCGCCGAAAAAGAAGGTGACGAGGACAATATCCTGATCTATGTGAACCCGGCCTTCGAACGCCTGACCGGCTACAGCCGCGAGGAAATCCTCTATCAGGATTGTCGTTTCCTCCAGTCGGGTGATCGCGACCAGCCCGCCCTGAAGCACATTCGCCAGACCTTGGAACAAGGCGGTGCCTGCCGTGAGGTGCTGCGTAACTACCGCAAGGACGGCACGCCGTTCTGGAATGAGTTGTCGCTCTCCACGGTCAGAAACGAAGCCGATGGGCGTACGTACTTCGTCGGCGTGCAAAAGGATGTCACGGCCCAGGTCAAGGCCCAACAGCGCACCGCCCAGTTGGAAAAGGAACTGGCCGAAGCGCGGGAAACGATTGCCCGGCTCGAAGCGACGAACGGCGCAAACAAAATAGCGAATTAACGGTCAGTCACTACAATCACCAGTGAAAATGCACATCACCTCTTCGAGCCCATCATGCCGCGCGATGCCCTCCTGACGCAGGATGAACTGGATTTCATCCGGACCATGCAGCACAACCCGCAACTCAATGAGCGGGATGTCACGTCGAGCTTGCTGGTAAACGGTGGCTCGCAGATCCGTGACCTGCTGACGCGCCTGGCGGCGAACGAGCAGGTGACGCTACAAGCCAACTTCGAAAACCAGCAGATGACGTTCCCCTTGCACCTGGTGGAAGACGAATTCCATGCCATGCACCTGCGCCTGGGCGTGCCGAGCATCTACGAAGACGGCCCGAAGGTACGTCCCTGGCGCCTGACCCTCGAAGAGCCCGTGGCACTGGAAAACATCAAGGGCCAGCCGGGCTCGCTCTGGGTGCACGAGGTCTCGTGCAAGGGCGTCCTGGTGGAAAGCCGCAGTCGTACCAAGCCACTCAAGCAATTCGCCTTGTGGTTCAGCCCCTCGGGCTATGAACGGATTTCATTGCGCGGCACCTTCGAACGGGAAACCGCCCAAGGCTTGTACGCCTACCATCTTAGCCAGGATGACCAGGACGAGACCGAACGCCTGCGCCAGTACATCCTGCAGCAACATCGCCTGACCCATCCGACGATGCATCTCTGATCAGGTGTCCAGGTTGCCTGCCAGAAATTGACGCAGGCGCTGGCGCATCACGGTCCCTTCGTTACCCAGGCAGCCAATCGATGAACCGGCCAGGGCGTCCTGCGCCAGGTCAGACGCATCGCCGGCCAGCAACAACGGGCAATCCAGGCTCATGGCCAACTTGCCCAGGCGCTTGGGCAATTCGGGGACCGGCGCATGATGGGACACCACCACCAGCGCGAGCGGCTGGATCTTCTGGCACACCAGGGTCAGCTCATCGAAAGGCAAACCGGTCGCCAGCACCCTGACTCCCACATCCGCCTTGGACAGGAACAGCGCCGTGACCAGCAGCTCCAGCTCGCGGCACTGGCCGGCGATGGCGCAGACCAGCACCCGTCGCGACACACCTTCGCGCTTGAGCAGCAACCGCTGGATGATGCGTGAACGCAGGAAGCCGTCGAAGAACACCCATTCGCTGGTTTGCCCGAACACTTGCTGGCGTTGCAGCAACTGCCGCCAGAGCGGCATCAGGATGTCCTGGAAGACGATGGGCACCGCGTAGGTGGAAAAGATCTGGCCATAGATGCGGTCCAGTTCCACGTCGTCGAACTGACCCACCGCGTCCGCCACCTGCTGCTGCCATTGGGCGTAGTCGGCCCTGACCAGGTCCGAGGGAATCAACGCGCAGACCGACTGCACCGACTCGGTCTTCGCCAGGATCTTGCCCACCTTGCTGACCGCCACGCCACGCTCGATCCAGGCCAGGATGCTGCGCACCTTTTCAATGTCGCCCAACGAATACAGGCGGTGTCCGCTGTCGGTGCGAGTGGGCTGGATCAAACCGTAGCGACGCTCCCAGGCCCGCAGCGTCACGGGGTTCACACCGGTCAGGCGTGCGACTTCACGAATGGGGAACAAGTCTTCGCGCGCCCAGGCCCCTGGCGCCTTGAAGATGAAGTTGTCCTCAGTGATTACGCTCATGTTGGCAGACCCATCCGGCTGGCGAATTGGATCCCAGTCTACTCCTTCCGGCAGATGTCATGACAAGAACAAAACGTCGCCGCTGCGCGGTTTTGTTGTTTTGTGCGCGATCTGGAATATCACCGGCCCACGTAGGAGACGCCCCCCTGTCGCTGTTATAGTTTTTACTCCAGTCGCGAACCGAGCCCCCTATGCCCAGCGCCCTCGCTCCAATCCTGATTACCGGCGCCGCCCAACGCGTCGGCCTGCATTGTGCTCGACGCTGCCTGGAAGACGGCCAGCCGGTGATCGCGACCTATCGCACCGAGCGCCCGGGCGTACAGGAACTGCGGGACCTTGGCGCCACCGTGCTGTTTGCCGATTTTTCCAGCGAAACCGGGATCCTAGCCTTTATCGAGCGGCTCCAGCAGCACACTGATCGACTGCGGGCCATCGTGCACAACGCGTCGGCCTGGCTGGCCGAAGACCCCGGCAACGAAGCGCAGGCGTTCGGCGCCATGTTCGGCGTGCACATGCTGGCGCCGTACCTGATCAACCTGCACTGCGCCGGCTTGCTGCAGCGTTCGAACCCGGCCGACATCGTGCACATCAGCGATGACGTGACGCGCAAGGGCAGCACCCGACACATCGCCTACTGCGCCACCAAGGCCGGCCTCGAAAGCCTGACCTTGTCATTCGCGGCAAAATACGCACCGGCCATCAAGGTCAACGGCATCGCCCCGGCCCTGCTAATGTTCAATCCCGAAGACGACGCGGCCTACCGGGCCAAGGCCCTGGCCAAGTCCGCACTGGGCATCGAGCCCGGCAGCGAGGTGATCTACCAGAGCCTGCGCTACCTGCTGGACAACCCTTATGTCACCGGCACGACGCTGACCGTCAACGGCGGGCGGCACGTCAAGTAGCCCGGCGTTGCCTTCATGAGTTTCTGCAATTGATTCGACGGAGCCCGTAAATGTCACAACTTCAGCCCGCCATGGCACGCATCAAGGTCAAGGACCTGCGCCTGCGCACCTTCATCGGCATCAACGAGGATGAAATCCTCAACAAACAGGATGTGTTGATCAACCTGACCATCCTCTACGCCGCCCAGGAGGCGGTGCGTGACAATGACATCGACCACGCCCTGAACTATCGCACCATCACCAAGGCAGTGATCGCCCACGTGGAGGGCAATCGCTTCGCCCTGCTCGAACGCCTGACCCAGGAGCTTTTGGACCTGATCATGGCCAACGAGTCGGTGCTGTACGCCGAAGTCGAGGTCGACAAGCCCCATGCCTTGCGCTTTGCCGAGTCGGTGTCGATCACCCTGGCGGCCAGCCGGGCGACCCAATAGCCGCTGCCGGCTTCAAGCTGTAAGCTTCAGGCCTGACCCCCAACGTGCAGCTTGAAGCTAGCCCTTGAAGCTGTCTTGCAGAGACCACCATGAACGAGCAACAACGCCTCGAACTCGAAGCCGCCGCTTTCCGCCGGCTGGTTGCCCACCTGGACAGCCGCAAGGATGTGCAGAACATCGACCTGATGAATCTGTCCGGCTTCTGCCGCAACTGCCTGTCCAAGTGGTACAAGGCCGCCGCCGATGAACGCCAGATCGAGGTCAGCCTCGACGAAGCCCGCGAAGTGGTCTACGGCATGCCGTACGCCGAGTGGAAAGCCCAATACCAGAAAGAAGCCTGCGCCGAACAGCAAGCGGCGTTCGCCAAAGGAAAACCCGATGCCTGATCTCGACACCCTGCGCACCCGTCTCAAGAGCGGTGAGCACCTGTTCGCCGACACCCTGGCCTTCATCGCCGCCGGCTACGACTACCAACCCCAGGCTTTCACCAATGGTGGCGTGACCAACGCCGCGGGGCAGAACGAAGGTTCCTGCAAGACCCTGGGCCTGGCCTTGCTCGAAGGCTTGAGCGACGAAGAAGCGCTGCTGGCATTCGGCGAGCATTACCGTTCAGTGCTGGCCACGCCCGAAGGCAGCGATCACGGCAATATCCGTGCGCTGATGGCGCATGGGTTGGCCGGCGTGAAGTTCGAGGCGCAGCCGCTGCAGCGTCGCTGATCCAAAAACCGCCGCTCTGCCGAAATCCGCTTTCGTGGCGAGGAAGCTTGCTCCCTCGCCACGAAAGCTTCGTCGTCACGCACACAGTGCGCGCAGAATCTGCACCGGCTCCACATCCCGACTTTTAAGATTGACCCGGCAACTTTATTTCGTTTGCCGACGCCCTTCGCTCACCGCTTGAATAGCGCACGCCATCTTCCCTTGCGAGCGGTCATTCATGAGCAGCGAAACCATCAGCCAATCGATTTCCATCGTGCACCCCATCAGCCTCAGCCACGGCAGGAACGCCGAGGTCTGGGACACCGATGGCAAGCGCTACATCGATTTCGTCGGCGGCATCGGCGTGTTGAACCTCGGCCATTGCCATCCGCGCATCGTCGAGGCGATTCGCACACAGGCGACCCGGCTGACCCACTACGCGTTCAACGCTGCACCGCATGTGCCCTACATTGAACTGATGGAGCGCCTGAGCGCATTCATACCGGTGGACTACCCGGTCAGTGGCATGCTCACCAACAGCGGTGCCGAAGCGGCGGAGAACGCCTTGAAGATCGTGCGCGGCGCCACCGGCCGCACTGCCGTCGTGGCGTTTGACGGCGCGTTCCATGGCCGCACCCTGGCCACGCTCAACCTCAACGGCAAGGTCGCGCCGTACAAACAGAAGGTCGGCGTGCTGCCTGGGCCGGTCTATCACCTGCCGTATCCGAGCCAGGACAACGGCGTCACGTGCGCCGAGGCGCTCAAGGCCATGGAACGGCTGTTCAGCGTCGAGATCGACGTGAACGACGTCGCCTGTTTCATCATCGAACCGGTGCAGGGCGAAGCCGGCTTCCTGGCCTTGGATGTACCGTTTGCCCGGGCGCTGCGGCAGTTCTGCGATAAGCAGGGGATCGTGCTGATCGTCGATGAGATCCAGTCCGGCTTCGGTCGCACCGGCCAGCGCTTCGCATTCTCGCGCCTGGGCATCGAGCCGGACCTGATCCTGCTGGGCAAGAGCATTGCCGGCGGCGTGCCACTGGGCGCGGTGGTGGGACGCAAGGCGTTGCTGGACAACCTGCCCAAGGGTGGGCTGGGCGGTACTTATTCAGGCAACCCCATCGCCTGCGCCGCCGCATTGGCGACCCTGGACGAGATGACCGATGCCCACTTGCACACCTGGGGCACCCAACAGGAAGCAGCGATCGTCAGCCGCTACGAAGCCTGGCGCCATCGTAAACTGACACCGTACCTGGGCCGCCTGACCGGCGTCGGCGCGATGCGTGGCCTCGAACTGGCCCATGCCGACGGCACGCCAGCACCGGCACAACTGACCCAGTTGCTGGCCCTGGCACGGGAAGCGGGCCTGCTGTTGATGCCCAGTGGCAAGTCGCGACACATCATCCGCCTGCTGGCACCGTTGACGACCGAACCGGCGGTGTTGGAGGAAGGCCTGGATATTCTCGAAGCGTGCCTGGCGAAGTTGTCCTGATACGATCTAAAAGCCATGGATAACCTGTGGGAGCGGGCTTGCTCGCGAATGCGGTATGTCAGTCAAACCTGTGCTGGCTGACCCACCGCTTTCGCGAGCAAGCCCGCTCCCACAGGGTTCCAGGAAGTCCACACACATGAAAAAACCGGCCGAAGCCGGTTTTTTTGTACCCGATGAATCAGAACGAAGCGTTCTGCAGGCCGTCCAGGTAACGCTCGGTGTCCAGGGCCGCCATGCAGCCGGCGCCGGCCGAGGTGATGGCCTGGCGGTAGACGTGGTCGGCCACGTCGCCGGCCGCGAAGATGCCTTCGACGCTGGTGGCGGTGGCATTGCCGTCACGGCCGCCCTTGACGACCAGGTAGCCGTCCTTGAGCTCCAGCTGGCCTTCGAACAGCGAAGTGTTCGGCGTGTGGCCGATGGCGATGAACACGCCGTCGACCTTGATCTCGTCGAAACTGCCATCGTTGTTCTTCAGGCGCGCGCCGGTCACGCCCATGTTGTCGCCCAGCACTTCGTCCAGGGTCGCGTTGAGCTTGAGGATGATCTTGCCTTCGGCAACGCGGGCGTTGAGCTTGTCGATCAGGATCTTCTCGGCGCGGAAGGTTTCACGACGGTGGATCAGGGTGACCGTGCTGGCGATGTTGGCCAGGTACAAGGCTTCCTCGACAGCGGTGTTGCCGCCGCCGACCACTGCCACGGGTTTGTTGCGATAGAAGAAACCGTCGCAGGTGGCGCAGGCGGAAACACCCTTGCCCATGAAGGCTTCTTCCGACGGCAGGCCCAGGTAGCGAGCGCTGGCACCGGTGGCGATGATCAGGGCATCGCACGTGTAGGTCGCGCTGTCACCGGTCAGGGTGTAGGGCTTGGCGGCAAAGTCCACGGCGTTGATGTGATCGAAAACGATCTCGGTTTCGAAGCGCTCGGCGTGTTCTTTCATGCGCTCCATCAGGGCCGGGCCGGTCAGGCCGTGGACATCGCCCGGCCAGTTGTCGACTTCGGTGGTGGTGGTCAATTGACCGCCGGCCTGCATGCCGGTGATCAGCAGCGGCTTGAGGTTGGCACGGGCGGCATAGACAGCAGCGCTGTAACCGGCAGGGCCGGAACCGAGGATAATCACTCGCGAATGACGGACTTCAGACATGACCTGCTCCTGTTGACCGGACCCTGCGGCCCGGAACGCCGGGTGAGCGGCGTGAATAAAAAAGACCGTTGACGCACTTGGGGAAGGCTGGGTTCGACGGTCCTGAAAAAGAATGGGTGCAGCGTATCGAGGGAGCGAAGATTAAGGAAATACGGTTTAACAATCCAGCTCATAGGTGAGCTCTATCCGCAATGGTCGCTCCAATAGCAGCGGTTGTAGCCTGAAACGTTGTTACACGCCATGTCGCCGCTTTCGCGCGCCAGACAAAGCCGGTAAGGTCGGCGCGATCAACTTCGTTCGGAGCTCCTCATGCCCGCCCCTGTCCTGTCCGGCCCGCAATACCTGCAAGAAGGCCTCAAGCTGGTCTTGAGCCCGGGCCTGCGCCTGTTCGTTCTGTTGCCGTTGGCCATCAACCTGGTGCTGTTCGTCGGGCTGATCTACCTGGCCGGCCACCAGTTCAGTCTGTGGGTCGACACCCTGATGCCCTCGCTGCCAGAGTGGCTGGGCTTCCTCAGCTACATTCTCTGGCCGTTGTTCGTGGTACTGGTGGTGCTGATGGTGTTCTTCACCTTCACCCTGCTCGCCAACATCATCGCCGCGCCGTTCAACGGTTTTCTCGCGGAAAAGGTCGAGGTGGTCATCCGTGGCACCGATGACTTCCCGGCATTCAGCTGGGGTGAGCTGATCGCAATGGTTCCTCGCACCTTCGCCCGGGAGGCGCGCAAGCTCGGCTATTTCCTGCCCCGCGCCCTGGGGCTGTTCGTGCTGTCGTTCATTCCGGTGGTCAACCTGGTAGCCGCCCCGCTGTGGCTGCTGTTCGGGGTGTGGATGATGGCAATCCAGTACATCGACTACCCGGCGGACAACCACAAGCTGGGCTGGAACGAAATGCTCGCCTGGCTGCGGCAGAAGCGCTGGCAGAGCCTCGGCTTTGGCGGCAGCGTGTACCTGGCGCTGCTGATCCCCGTGGTCAACATCCTGATGATGCCGGCGGCCGTGGCCGGGGCGACCTTGTTCTGGGTGCGCGAGCAAGGGGCCGAAACCGCGTTGGCGCGGCAGGTCCCTTAAGGTCACAAATCCATCATCCTGACGTCACAATGACGACATGGCCCCGGTCGACACTGGGGTCATGACCACACACCTGCACATCACCCTCATCACTGAAACCTTCCCGCCGGAAATCAATGGTGTGGCCAATACCCTGGGCCGTCTGTACGACGGTTTGTGCGCCCGAGGGCACCGGGTCGAGCTGATCCGTCCCCGCCAGGGCGACGACCAGCGCCAGGCCAGTGACGAGCAATTGCTGTTGTGCCGGGGCTGGCCGTTGCCGGGTTATCCGGGCCTGCAGTGGGGCCAGGCGTCGATGCACAAGCTGCTGCGGCGCTGGAAACGTCACCGTCCCGACGTGCTGTACATCGCCACCGAAGGCCCGCTTGGGCTAGCCGCGTTGCGGGCGGCGCGGCGCCTGGGGATCGCGGTGGTCAGTGGTTTCCACACCAACTTCCAGCAGTACACCCAGCAATACGGGCTCGGGCTGTTGAGCCGCGTACTCACGCATTACCTGCGCTGGTTTCATAACCGCTCCCACCTGACCCTCGTCCCCAGCCTCAGCCAGCGCCTGGAGCTGGAACGGCGGCACTTCGAACGCGTGGCATTGTTGTCGCGGGGTGTGGACAGCCAGCTGTTTCACCCGATAAAGCGCTCGGCCAGCCTGCGCGAGGCCTGGGGCCTGGGCGATGACGACATGGCAGTGATTCATGTCGGACGCCTGGCGCCGGAGAAGAACCTCGGCTTGCTCAAGCGCAGTTTCGACAGGCTGCGCAGTACATTCCCGGAGCGGCGGATGAAGCTGGTGGTGATCGGCGATGGCCCGCAACGCGCCGAACTGGAACAGGCACTGCCCGAGGCGATTTTCTGCGGTTCGCAACGTGGCGAAACGCTGGCCAGCCACTATGCCTCGGGAGACCTGTTTGTCTTCCCGAGCCTGACCGAAACCTTCGGCAACGTGGTGCTCGAAGCGCTGGCGTCCGGGTTGGGCGTGGTGGCCTATGACCAGGCCGCGGCGGCCCAGCACATTCGTCACGGCTATAACGGCGTGCTGGCGATGCCAGGGGATGAAGAGGCGTTCTGCGACGCCGCCTGTTGGCTGCTGGAGGCCCGCGAGAACTTGCGTTGCGTGAGGCTCAATGCACGCCAGCATGCCAGCCGCCAGGGTTGGACGGCCGTGATCGAGCAATTCGAAGCGCAGTTGCGCGGGGCTTGCCTGACTGAGCAGGCGATGCCGGCAGCCTCGACAATACGTTAGTCCCAGGTGCCGTGCAGATCGCCATCGCGAGCGAGCTCGCTCCCACAAGGGATCCTGGTCGCGGACAAGGTAGATGTCCGCCAGAGATCAGTGTGGGAGCGAGCTTGCTCGCGATAGCGTCAGTTCAGTCAGTCCTTAAACCAAGGTCATCAACGCCTCGCGGCTGAACGGCAGGATCTCCTGCTCGCGGCCGTCGCGAACTTTTTGCGCCCAGTCCGGATCCACCAGCAGCGCACGCCCCACAGCCACCAGGTCGAACTCATCGTTGTTCAGGCGCTCCAGCAACTTCTCCAGGCTGGCGGGCTGGGCGACCTTGTCGGTGTTGACCATGAACTGCAGGAACTCGCCATCCAGGCCGACGCTGCCCACGGTAATGGTCGGCTTGCCGGTGAGCTTGCGGGTCCAGCCGGCCAGGTTCAGCTCGGAGCCTTCGAATTCCGGTTCCCAGAAACGCCGCGTCGAGCAGTGGAAAATGTCCACGCCGGCGTCGGACAACGGCTTGAGGAATTCGCCCAACGCCTGCGGCGTCTGCACCAGGCGGGCGGTGTAGTCCTGCTGTTTCCATTGGGAAAAACGGAAGATAATCGGGAAGCCCTCGCCCACCGCCGCGCGCACGGCACGGATCAGCTCGATCGCGAAGCGCGAACGGTTGGCCAGGCTGCCACCGTAACCGTCGGTACGCTGGTTGCTGCCCTCCCAGAAGAACTGGTCCACCAGGTAGCCATGGGCTCCGTGGATCTCCACACCGTCCATGCCGATGGCCTGGGCATCCTTCGCGGCCTGAGCGAATGCGGCAATGACCTCGTCGATGTCCGCCTGGGTCATGCCATGGACCACCACCTGGCCGTCCTTGAGTTTTTCGGTCGGCCCGTAGCCCGGCACGCTGGCATCCGGCTCGGTCCCGATGCGGCGCACACTGCCCACATGCCACAGTTGCGGAACGATCTTGCCACCTTCGGCATGTACCGCGTCGACCACCTGCTTCCAACCGGCCAGCGCGGCGTCACCGTAGAAATGCGGCACGTGGGGATAACCGTTGGAAGCCTTGTGCCCGACCGTGGTGCCCTCGGTGATGATCAGGCCGACGCCGGCGGCTGCGCGGCGGCGGTAGTACTCGATCACCTTGGCATTCGGTACCCCGCCCGGCGAGAAGGAACGGGTCATCGGCGCCATCACCACTCGGGTCGGCAACTCCAACGCGCCGAGGTGGAAGGGTTTGAACAGGGCTTTTACAGGCATGGGGCACTCCACGGGGATAAGGTCGCAGGTCTATATGACGAGGATAATATGTGCCGTGCCGAGTGGTGGGTAGCACTATTGATTGGAGTGATTAAGGATCAGAAGGGAGCACTGAGGTTCGCTCAATCATGAACCCCGTGGCGAGGGAGCTTGCTCCCGCTGGGCTGCGTAGCAGCCCCTTTTTTGGCGATTGCCGCGCAACCGAGCGGGAGCAAGCTCCCTCGCCACACGGGCCGGGCTTCAACCCAATGCTTTTTCGATGGCCTGGATCACCGCAGGATCATCCGGTGCCGTACGCGGCGAAAACCGCGCGAGTACCCGGCCATCCTTGCCCAGCAGGAATTTCTCGAAGTTCCAGGTGATGTCGCCGGGAAACTCGGCGCCCTCGCCCGCCAGCAGGCGATACAACTGATGGCGGTCATGACCGTTCACTTCCAGTTTGCTGGACAATGGGAACGTGACGCCATAGTTGAGGCTGCAGAAGTCCTGGATCTCCTGCTCGGTCCCGGGCTCCTGCCCGGCGAACTGGTTGCAGGGCAGCCCCAGTACGCTGAAGCCCCGGTCCTTGAATTGCTGGTGGAGGTTTTCCAGCGCGGCGTACTGAGGCGTCAGGCCACATTTGGAGGCGACGTTGACCACCAGCACGACTTGCCCCTTGAACGGCGCCAGAGGAAGCTCCTGACCATCCAGGGCTTTCAGTTTAAGGTCGTGGAAAGCACTCATGACGAACTCCAGGTTTGCAGGTCTTTTCGAAACAGCCACGGTCGATGCTAACAGCAACCGACCAAAAAAGGCGCCTCACGGCGCCTTTTCAGTTCTCTGAGCGTAGCGCAGAAAATCAGTGGTGATGACCACCTTCGCCATGGACGTGACCATGGGCCACTTCTTCCTGGCTGGCGTCACGGATGTCGACGACCTTGACCTTGAAGTTCAGGCGCTGGCCAGCCAGCGGGTGGTTGCCGTCGACAGTCACGTCGTCGCCTTCCAGATCGCGGATGGTGACGATCTGCATCTGGCCATCGGGGGCCGATGCGTGGAACTGCATGCCCACTTCCAGCTCGTCGACGCCTTCGAACATGCTGCGGCTCAGGGTGCTGACCAGTTCGGCGGAGTACTCGCCATAGGCATCTTCCGGCTCGACGGTCACGTTCAGCTCGTCACCGGTGGTTTTACCTTCCAGGGCTTTTTCCAGGCCCTGGATGATGTTGCCTGCACCGTGCAGGTAGACCAGCGGTGCGCCGCCGGCAGAGCTGTCGATGACCTCACCAGCGTCGTTGGTCAGGGTATAGTCGATGGAGACAGCCTTATTGGCGGCGATCAGCATGGGGCGAGACCTTTTGCATAAGAATGAAGAACGGACAAGTCTAAACAAGGATTTGCCCGAAAGCGAACGGAACCCGGACAAACGGGCTAGCGTAGCCAGACCGACGGTCTGCGGTTTCCACCAGGACGAGGACGGGCACTGGGTGGCCGAGCTGTCCTGCGGCCACACCCAGCATCTGCGCCACCAGCCGCCCTGGCAATCCCGGGCCTGGGTCCTGGAACCGACGCAACGTATTGAAAAAATAGGCCAGCCCTTTGATTGCGGCTGGTGCGCGCAAGCCCCCGTTAGCGATAACCTTGGCGACTGAATTTCACGGCAGACGGCCAGACATAGGCCTCGCCCTTGCCATGCACCCTTAGAGAACCCGCATGCAAACTTTTTTTATCGCGCCCACCGATTTTGGCGTGGGTCTGACCTCCATCAGCCTCGGGCTGGTGCGTACCCTCGAACGGGCCGGGTTGAAAGTCGGCTTTTTCAAGCCCATCGCCCAGCCGCACCCCGGCGACACCGGGCCGGAGCGCTCGACCGAACTGGTGGCGCGCACCCATGGCCTGAAACCGCCACAGCCCCTGGGCCTGGCCCACGTCGAACGCATGCTCGGCGACGGCCAGCTCGATGAGCTGCTGGAAGAAATCATCACCCTGTACCAGCAGGCCGCCATCGGCAAGGACGTGCTGGTGGTCGAAGGCATGGTCCCGACCCGCAACGCCAGCTACGCCGCCCGGGTCAACCTGCACCTGGCCAAGAGCCTGGACGCCGAAGTCATCCTGGTGTCGGCGCCGGAAAACGAAGTGCTGACCGAGCTGTCCGGCCGGGTTGAGTTGCAGGCGCAATTGTTCGGCGGGCCGAAAGACCCGAAAGTGCTCGGCGTGATCCTGAACAAGGTCCGCACCGAGGAAAGCATGGACGCCTTCTCCGCCCGCCTCAAGGAACACTCTCCCCTGCTGCGCAGCGGCGATTTCCGCCTGCTGGGCTGCATCCCGTTTCGTCAGGAACTCAATGCGCCGCGTACCCGTGACGTGGCCGACCTGATGGGCGCGCAGGTGCTCAATGCCGGCGACTACGAAAGCCGGCGCATGAGCAACATCATCATTTGCGCCCGGACCATGCGCAACACCGTGGAACTGCTCAAGCCCGGCGTGCTGGTGGTCACCCCCGGCGATCGCGACGACATCATCCTGGCGGTGAGCCTGGCCGCCATCAACGGCGTGCCGCTGGCCGGCCTGTTGCTGACCAGCGACACCCTGCCCGACCCACGCATCATGGACCTGTGCCGCGGCGCCTTGCAGGCCGGCCTGCCGGTGCTGTCGGTCAGCACCGGCTCCTACGACACCGCCAACCTGCTCAACGGCCTGAACAAGGAAATCCCGATCGACGACCGCGAGCGCGCCGAGATCATCACCGACTTCGTCGCCAGCCACCTGGACGCCAACTGGCTGCACCAGCGCTGCGGCACGCCACGGGAGATGCGCCTGTCGCCTGCCGTGTTCCGCTACCAATTGATCCAGCGCGCCCAGGCCGCCAACAAGCGCATCGTCCTGCCCGAAGGCAGCGAGCCGCTGACCGTCCAGGCCGCCGCCATTTGCCAGGCCCGGGGCATCGCCCGCTGCGTGCTGCTGGCCAAGCCGGCCGACGTCGAGGCCGTGGCCCGTGCCCAAGGCATCGAACTGCCGCCGGGGCTGGAGATTCTCGACCCGGACTCGATCCGCGAGCGCTATGTCGAGCCCATGGTGCGACTGCGCAAGAGCAAGAGCCTGAACGCGCCAATGGCCGAGCAGCAACTGGAAGACACCGTGGTGATCGGCACCATGATGCTGGCGCTCGATGAAGTGGACGGGCTAGTGTCCGGCGTCATCCACTCCACCGCCAACACCATCCGCCCGGCGCTGCAATTGATCAAGACCGCCCCGGGTTGCTCCCTGGTGTCCTCGGTGTTCTTCATGCTGTTTCCCGAGGAAGTGCTGGTCTATGGCGACTGCGTGATGAACCCGCACCCCAGTGCCGCGGAACTGGCGGAGATCGCCCTGCAGAGCGCCGACTCGGCCGCCGCGTTCGGTATCACGCCACGGGTGGCGATGCTCAGTTACTCCAGCGGCGAATCGGCCAGTGGCGAGGAAGTCGAGAAAGTCCGCGAAGCCACGCTGTTGGCCCACGAGGCGCAACACGGCCTGCTGATCGACGGCCCGCTGCAGTACGACGCCGCCGCCAACGAAACCGTGGCGCGACAACTGGCGCCCAATAGCCAGGTGGCCGGCCGGGCGACGGTGTTCATCTTCCCGGACCTGAACACCGGCAACACCACCCACAAGGCCGTACAACGCAGCGCCGACTGCGTCAGCCTCGGGCCGATGTTGCAAGGCCTGCGCAAGCCGGTGAACGACTTGCCGCGCGGCGCCCAGGTCGACGACATCGTGTACACCATCGCCCTGACCGCGATCCAAGCCGCCAACCGACCCATGGACATTTAAATGCTGGACTTCCTGCCTGCCCCGGTACGCGGCGTCATCGCCTCGCTGCTGCTGGCCCTCAATACCATTGTCTGCTGCACACCGCTGTTCATCGTGGCGATCTTCAAGTTGCTGCTGCCCTTCCCCGCCGCCCAGCGCTTCACCGACTGGCTGATGAGCCATATCCATGAAGCCTGGATCAGCAACAACAAGGCCTGGATGAACCTGCTGCGCCGCACCCGCTGGCACCTCAGTGGCCTGGAGGGCCTGGACTACCAGCACTCGTACCTGATCACCAGCAACCACCAGAGCTGGGTCGACATCATGGTGTTGCAGTACGTGCTGAACCGTCGCGTGCGCCCGTTGAAGTTCTTCCTCAAGCAGGAGCTGATCTGGGTGCCAGTGATCGGCCTGGCCTGGTGGGCGCTGGGGTTCCCGTTCATGAAGCGCTACTCCAAGGCTTATCTGGAGAAGTACCCGGAAAAGAAAGGCAAGGACCTGGAAACCACCCGCAAGACCTGCGCGAAGTTTCGCGACAATCCGGTGGGCATCTTCAACTTCGTCGAGGGCACCCGCTTCACCGAAGGCAAGCATGCCCAGCAGCAGTCACCGTTTCGCTACCTGCTCAAGCCCAAGGCCGGAGGCATCGCGTTCGTGCTGGATGCGATGGGTGAGCAACTGGAGTCGATCATCAACGTGACCATCCACTACCCCGGCGGTCGCCCGGGGTATTGGGACCTGCTGTGCGGCAATGTTGCCGAGGTGGTCGTGCACTTCCAGGAACTGAAGATCCCACCCCAGTTCATCGGCAAGAGCTACGACCTGGACGGCGCCTATCGCCTGGAATTCCAGGGCTGGATCAACCAGCTGTGGCAGGACAAGGATGCGTTGCTGGAACAGATGCATCGGGAACATTCCGCCAAGTCTTGAGGTGGCTGCACTGGCCTCATCGCGAGCAAGCTCGCTCCCACAGGGATCGGTGTGAACGCCGACTCTATATTCACTGACAATCCCCTGTGGGAGCGAGCTTGCTCGCGATAGCACCCCTCCAGACAACAAAAAAAGCCCGCCGATGATCGCTCATCGGCGGGCTTTTTGTTGGCCAGCGCGGTGTCAGATCGCGCCGCGACTGCGCAGCAGGTCCAGCACTTGCTTGACGCTCTCTTCCAGGGTCAGTGCCTGGGTGTCGATCACCAGGTCGGCATCCAGCGGCACGTCATACGGGAAGGACTCGCCCGGGATGTTGTCGCCGGCGGCGGCATACAGCCCTTGCGGGTCACGCTGGGCACACACGCTCGGCGAGGCCTGGACGTAGACCGTCAGCAGACGCTCCTTGCCGATCAGGTCCTTGGCCTGTTCACGCCCTTCGGCACTCGGCGCCACGAACGCCGCCAGGGTCAACAGGCCGGCTTCGTTGAACTGACGGGCGACGTGGGCCGCACGACGCCAATTCTCGGTGCGTCCGGCGCGGTCTTGCGGCAGGCCCTTGTTCAGGTCGTGACGCAGGTTCTGGCCGTCGAGCACGAACACCGCGCGTCCCGAGTCGAACAGCTTGCGCTCCACGGCATAGGCCAGCGTGCTCTTGCCAGCGCCCGACAGGCCACTGAACAGGACGGTGGCCGGCTTCTGGCCGAAACGCTGGGCGCGCTCTTCCACCGACACGTGGGCCAGCTTGCCATGATGGGTGCTGCTGCCGTGAGCCAATGGCTGGGCCACGATCATGCCGGCGCCGACGGTGCCATTGGTCAGGCGATCGATGACGATGAACGCGCCGGTGGTGCGGTTGCTCTCGTAGCCGTCCAGGGCGATCGGTGCATCCAGGGCGATCTTCACCTTGCCGATTTCGTTGAGCTGCAACGCGCTGGCCGGCCCCTCTTCCAGGGTGTTCACGTCCACCTTGTTGACGATGCTGGCAATCGAGCCCGGCACGTAGCTGGTGGCCCGCTTGATGTCGTATTTCTTGCCCGGCAACATCGGTTCTTCAGCCATCCACACCAGCATCGCTTCGAAGCTGTCGGTGACCGGCGGTACGTTGTCGGCATGCACCAGCAGGTCGCCGCGGGAGATGTCGATCTCGTCTTCCATGGTCAGCGTCACCGCCTGGCCTGGGCCGGCCTGCTCCAGCTCACCTTCGAAGGTGACGATGGACTTGACCCGGCTGCTCTTGCCCGAAGGCAACACCACCACTTCGTCGCCCTTGTGCACGATGCCGCTGGCCAGGGTGCCGGCGAAACCGCGGAAGTTCAGGTTCGGACGGTTGACGTATTGCACCGGGAAGCGCAGGTCGGTGAAGTTACGGTCGCCCGCCACTTCCACGGTCTCGAGGATTTCCATCAGCGACTGACCGGTGTACCACGGCGAGCGCTCGGACTTGTTCACCACGTTGTCGCCCTTGAGGGCCGACATCGGTACGAAATGCATGCTCGTGGGCTTCATCTTCAAGCCTTCGGCGAACTGCAGGTAGTCGGCCTTGATCGACTCGAACACGCCCTGGTCGAAGTCCTTGAGGTCCATCTTGTTGATGGCCACCACGATGTGCTTGATGCCCAGCAACGAGGCGATGAAGCTGTGGCGACGGGTCTGGGTCTGCACGCCGTAGCGCGCGTCCACCAGGATGATCGCCAGGTCACAGGTGGACGCACCGGTGGCCATGTTGCGGGTGTACTGCTCATGGCCGGGGGTGTCGGCGATGATGAACTTGCGCTTGGCGGTGGAGAAATAACGGTACGCGACGTCGATGGTGATGCCTTGCTCACGCTCGGCCTGCAAGCCGTCGACCAGCAACGCCAGGTCGATGTCGTCGCCGGTGGTGCCGACTTTCTTCGAATCGCGGGTAATGGCTTCCAGGTGATCTTCGTAGATCATCTTGGAGTCGTGCAGCAGACGCCCGATCAGGGTGCTCTTGCCGTCGTCGACGTTGCCGCAGGTCAGAAAGCGCAGCAGTTCCTTGCGCTCGTGCTGGCCCAGGTAGGCGAGGATGTCCTCGCTGATCAAATCAGATTGGTGGCTCATTGCATTCAAGCTCCGAGCTGTAAGCTTCAAGCGGCAAGCTTGTCGGCGTACAGCTAGTCAGAAATTTTATTGATCAACCCGCCTAGCATCCTAGAGAGCTCTCGGGTTTCTTTAATCCAATTTTCAGCCAGTGGTTCTGCAATGTAAGCAATATCTCGGGCTATCAGGATCTGAGTGCGCAACTCTCCACAAGAAGCCTTCGCCATCCAGAGAAAGTGGATCTTTTCCTTGGAACTCCGACGCTCCATGCCTTCAGCAACATTGGAAGGCACTGAAAGTGCAGAACGGGTGATTTGGTCCTTGAATCCAAAATCCCCGCATCGCGCAAACTCTCGATAAATCCCCACCGCCAAACATTTGCTTCGCTGCCAGACAATCAACTTCTCGAAATCCATTACGAGTCACTCAATCGCGGCTCGCAACAACCGGCTGCAAGCACCAAGCTGCGAAGTTACGCATACCGCCTCTAACTTGCAGCTCGCCGCTTGTAACTCGAAGCTTAAAAGTACCCCTGACGTTTCTTATCTTCCATCGAGCCTGCGCCATCGTGGTCGATGACCCGGCCCTGGCGCTCGGAAGTTCGCGTCAGGAGCATTTCCTGAATGATGTCCGTCAGGCTTTCGGCCTCGGACTCCACCGCGCCCGTCAACGGGTAGCAGCCAAGGGTACGGAAACGCACTTTCTTCTTGACGATACGGGCTTTGTCCTCGTCGGACAGGTGCTCGAGGATGCGCTCGTCGTCGATCATGATCAGGGTGCCGTTCTTCTCGATCACTTCACGCTCGGCGGCGAAGTACAGCGGCACGATCGGGATGCCTTCGAGGTAGATGTACTGCCAGATGTCCAGCTCGGTCCAGTTCGACAGCGGGAACACGCGGATCGACTCGCCTTTGTTGACCTTGCCGTTGTAGACGTTCCACAGCTCCGGGCGCTGGTTCTTCGGGTCCCAGCGGTGCTTGCTGTCACGGAACGAGTAGACGCGCTCCTTGGCGCGGGACTTCTCTTCGTCGCGACGGGCACCGCCGAACGCGGCGTCGAAACCATGCTTGTCCAGCGCCTGCTTGAGGCCCTGGGTCTTCATGATGTCGGTGTGCTTGGCGCTGCCGTGGGTAAACGGGTTGATGCCCTGTGCCACGCCCTCGGGGTTCACATGGGTGATCAGGTCCAGGCCCATTTCCTCGACCATGCGATCGCGGAACTTGTACATCTCCTGGAATTTCCAGCGGGTATCGACGTGCATCACCGGAAACGGCAGCTTGCCAGGGAAAAACGCCTTGCGTGCCAGGTGCAGCATTACGGCGGAGTCTTTGCCGATGGAGTACAGCATCACCGGGTTATCGAACTCGGCGGCCACCTCGCGGATGATGTGGATGCTTTCCGCCTCCAGCTGTTTCAGGTGCGTCAGTTTGTCGACCATGGCTACTCACGAAAACTATCTTATGAACGGCCAGCGGGCCGTGTTCGAGCGGGGAATCCTAGCACAGCGACCTCTTCTAATCAGGGCGCCAACTAGATCGAAACAGCATATGGATATGCCAGGTGGTTCGGGCACTGCAACTGCTTTTTGTGGGAGCGAGCTTGCTCGCGATAGCAGTGTATCAGTCAGCACTGAGGTTGACTGACCCACTGCTATCGCGAGCAAGCTCGCTCCCACAATGTTATAAGCAATCAGATCGGATTCGGGCAATCGACGAAGATGTGCTCCAGGGCAAACCGGCGCGCCAGGTAGTCGCCCAAGGCCTGGACGCCGTAGCGCTCGGTCGCATGATGGCCGGCGGCGATGAAGCTGATGCCGTTTTCCCGGGCGCTGTGGAAGGTCTGCTCCGAGGCTTCGCCGCTGAGGTACAGGTCAACCCCGGCCAGCACCGCTTGATCGATGTAACCCTGGCCACCACCGGTGCACCAGCCGACTCGCCGGATCATCGACTCACCTTCGATCAGCAGGGGTTCGCGGCCCATGGCCTCCTGGACCTTGCGGGCGAAATCCCGTGCAGTCATGGGCTCGGCCAGGGAGCCCACCAGGCCGACGACCTTGGGGTTGTCCGGGTCCAGCGGCCCCTCGACCGTGATGTCCAGTTGGCGAGCCAGTTGCACGTTGTTGCCGACCTCCGGGTGCAGGTCCAGGGGCAAGTGATAGGCCAGCAGGCTGATGTCATGCTTGAGCAGGGTTTTCAAGCGACGCTGCTTCATGCCCGTGACGCAGGGGTTCTCGCCCTTCCAGAAGTAACCGTGGTGCACCAGCACCAGGTCGGCGCTGGCTTCCACGGCCGCGTCGAGCAACGCCTGGCTGGCCGTGACACCGCTGACAATGCGCATCACCTGGGGCGCGCCTTCAACCTGCAGGCCGTTGGGGCAATAATCGGCAATCCTGTTGCTTGCCAAGTAGCGGTCCGCTTCTTCGACCAGGGTGCTCAGGGCGACGGCCATGAAAAGACTCCTAAATATCCCGTTCAGAGGCGCGCGCGGCCTCGTATAATGCGCGACATTATGGGCGGTCCCATACCGCCTGCAACCTTTGTAGGACATGCTTAATGCTCAAGGCGCTGCGTTTTTCCGGCTGGCCGCTGTTGGCCGGCGTGCTTGTCGCTCTATTGATTATCCAGCGCTACCCGGAATGGGTCGGCCTGCCGAGCCTCGATGTCAACCTGCAGCAGGCGCCGCAACCCAAGACCCTGTTGCAGGGCCCGGTGTCCTATGCCGACGCCGTCACCACCGCGGCGCCGGCCGTGGTCAACCTGTACACCACCAAGGTCATCAACAAGCCCAGCCACCCGTTGTTCGAGGACCCGCAGTTCCGGCGCTTCTTCGGTGATAACTCGCCCAAGCAGAAGCGCATGGAGTCGAGCCTGGGCTCGGGCGTGATCATGAGCCCCGAAGGCTACCTGCTGACCAACAACCACGTGACCAGTGGCGCCGACCAGATCGTGGTCGCCCTCAAGGATGGCCGCGAAACCCTGGCCCGCGTGATCGGCAGCGACCCGGAAACCGATCTCGCGGTACTGAAGATCGACCTGAAGAACCTGCCGGCCATCACCATCGGCCGTTCCGACAGCATCCGCATCGGCGACGTCGCCCTGGCCATCGGCAACCCATTCGGGGTCGGCCAGACCGTGACCATGGGCATCATCAGCGCCACCGGCCGCAACCAGTTGGGCCTGAACAACTACGAAGACTTCATCCAGACCGACGCCGCCATCAACCCCGGCAACTCCGGCGGCGCGCTGGTGGACGCCAACGGCAACCTCACGGGGATCAACACGGCGATCTTCTCCAAGTCCGGCGGCAGCCAGGGCATTGGCTTCGCGATCCCGGTGAAACTGGCGATGGAAGTGATGAAGTCCATCATCGAACACGGCCAGGTGATTCGCGGCTGGCTGGGCATCGAAGTCCAGCCACTGACCCAGGAATTGGCGGAGTCCTTCGGCCTGTCGGGACGGCCAGGCATCGTGGTCGCGGGGATTTTCCGCGATGGCCCGGCACAAAAGGCCGGCCTGCAACTGGGTGACGTGATCCTGAGCATCGACGGCGAACCGGCTGGCGACGGCCGCCGCTCGATGAACCAGGTGGCGCGGATCAAACCCACCGACAAAGTCACCATCCAGGTGATGCGCAACGGCAAGGAGCTCAAGCTCACCGCCGAAATCGGCCTGCGCCCACCGCCTGCGCCAGTGGCCGTCAAAGAAGAGCAGTAGCCCGCTCAAATCCCCTTTGTGGCGAGGGGATTTATCCCCGTTGGGCTGCGCAGCAGCCCCCTCGAACCCTCAGACTGATCCTATGGCCTCTCGGGCTGCTTCGCAGCCCAACGGGAGCAAGCTCCCTTGCCACGAAGAACCTGGCAGCCTGCGATTTCGTGGCAAATCATGGATAGCATAAATTCTCATTAGTAGTGTTATATTGTTTCAATTAAGGAAATTGGAACAACATAACATGTCATCTCTAAAACGGATTTCCCTCGTCAGCCTGGCCGTCGGCCTATTGGGCGATCCAGCCTTCGCTGAAGAACCCCAGCCCCTGGAACTGGACGCCATCAGCGTCACCTCCGATTACGAATCGCCCTCCGGCCCCGTCAAGGGCTATCGTGCCATTCGCTCGGCCAGCGCCACCAAAACCGACACGGCCCTGCGCGACATCCCCCAATCGATCAGTGTGATTCCCGCCAGCGTGCTCAAGGACCTGGGCAGCACCCAGGTGGAGCGGGCGTTGGAATATGCGGGGGGCGTGTCGAAACAGAACAACTTCGGTGGCCTGACGCTCTACGAGTACAGCGTGCGCGGCTTCACCACCTCGGAATTCTACAAGGACGGGTTCAGCGCCAACCGGGGTTACCCAAGCACACCGGACACGGCCAACATCGAACGCATCGAAGTGCTCAAAGGCCCGGCGACGAGCCTGTATGGACGCGGCGATCCCGGCGGCACGGTGAACATCGTCACCAAGAAACCCCAGCCAGACGCCTTCACCACCCTGCAAGCCAGCGCCGGCAGCTGGGATCGCTACCGCACCGCGCTGGACGTCAACACACCGCTGGATGCCGAGGGCAACCTGTTGTCGCGGGTCAATCTGGCGATCGAGGACAACCACAGCTTTCGCGACCACGTCGACGGCCAGCGGGTCTTCGTCGCCCCCACGCTCAGTTGGCAACTGAACCCCGACACTCGCTTGCTGCTGGAAAGTGAAATCGTGCGTCACCGTTCGACCTTCGACCGCGGCATCGTCGCCCCGGACAATCGCTGGAGTGGCGTTTCGCGCTCGACTTTCCTGGGCGAACCCAACGACGGTGACATCGACAACCACAACAACATGCTCCAGGCCGCCCTCGAACATCAGCTCAACGACGCGTGGCAAGTGCGCCTGGCCAGTCATTACAAGCAAGGCGAGCTCTGGGGCTTTGCCTCCGAAGCACGCCCGCTGAATGCCGACGGCCACACCGTCAATCGCCGCTACCGCGAGCGGGACAACGACTGGCATGACAGCATCACCCAGTTGGAACTGCGCGGCCTGTTCGACCTCGGGCCCTGGCAGCATGAACTGCTGATCGGCAGCGAGTACGAGGATTATCGCAAGAACGAACGCGTCACCACCGTCAACGGGGGCGCTTACCCCATCGACCTCTACCACCCCGTCTACGGTCAGCCAAAACCCAACGGGCTGCGCACCGGCACGGACTTCTTCGAACGCGTGCAAAGCCGCGCGCTGAACCTCCAGGACCAGATCGTCTTCACCGACCGGTTGCGGGGCATGATCGGCATGCGCTACGAACACTTCGAACAGCACATCGACGATCACACCACCCGTCTCACCCGGCGCCAACGCCACGACGCCCTGACACAACGAGCCGGCCTGTTGTACCAACTGACACCCGAAGTCGGGTTGTTCGCCAATGCATCCACCTCGTTCAAGCCCAACAACGGCCTGGATGCCCAGGGAAAATCTTTCGCCCCCGAGGAAGGCACCGGCTATGAAGTCGGGCTCAAGAGCGAGTTGTTCGATGGGCGCCTGAGCACCACCCTGGCGGCATTCCATATCGAAAAGGAAAACGTCCTGGCCCTGGACCCGGGCACCGACACCAGCCGCGCCATGGGCAAGGCCCGCAGCCAGGGCATCGACCTGCAAGTTGCCGGGCAGTTGGCCGACGCCATCCGGGTGATCGGCGCCTTCGCCTACATCGATGCCGAAGTGACCCGAGGTGACGAAACCATTCCCACCGGCAGCCGGATCCTCGGCGTTGCCAAGCGCAGCGGCAGCCTGCTGGGGGTGTATGAATTCCAGGATGGGCGACTGCGGGGCTCGGACGTCGGTGCGGCGTTCACCTACGTCGGCGATCGCTCAGGCGAAGCCGGCGGCGACTTCCAATTGCCGGCCTACCACACCGTGGACCTGCTGGCGCATTACAAGGCCAGCGAGACCGTCACCGTGGGTCTGAACCTGAACAACGTCTTCGACGAAAAAAACTACGAACGCGCCTACAGCAACTATTGGGTCAACCCCGGCGAGCCGCGCAACTTCACCGTCAGCCTCACCCTCGACCTGTAAAGGAACCCCCGCATGAAACACCCCAAGACAATCGCCCTGCTCGGCCTTCTCCTGGCAACACAGGCTTCGGCCCATGGTTTGTGGACCGAACAACGGCGCGGCAACATCGAAGTGGTCTACGGCCATGGCGCCGAGGACAACGCGTTCAAGGCCCAGAAAATCAGCGGCGCCTGGGCTTATGATCTCGCCGGCAAAATGATCCCCGTCACGGTGCAACGCCTGCCCGACCATGCCCGCCTGCAACCGCTCAAGCCGCCGGCGGTGCTGGCGGTGGCACTGGACAACGGCCCGTGGTCGCAGACGGCCGACCAGCGCTGGGTCAATGAAGGACGCAGCAAAGTACCGGGGGCGATCGCGTCGACCCACACCTTCAAGTACAGCCTGGCCATCTACCAGCCGGGGGCAAAGCTGCCGAAGCTGGAGTCGATCAAGTTCCTGATCCGGCCCCAAGTCGATCCGCTGACGGTCGGCCCCGGCCAGTCGCTACCGGTGCAGGTGTGGCTGGATGGGAAACCGGCGGCCGGGGTCAAGCTGGTGGGCGACTACCGCAGCGCGCCGAACACCGTATCCACCGAAACCGACGCCGACGGCCGGGCTACGGTACTGGTGCGTAACGAAGGGTTGAATGTCATCGCCGCCCAGATGGAGATCCCGCTCAAGGACGACCAGGACGCTGCCAGCCGTGGTGTTTTCACCTCACTGACCTTCCTCGGCGAGCCCCATCACGAATGAGGCCTTGATGTACAGCCTGTGGGAGCAAGCTCGCCCCACAATGGATGGGTGGCGAACGTTGATCCTGCGGCCAATCCGAATGCCTGTGGGAGCGGGCTTGCCCGCGAAGGGGCCGGTACATCCAACATCTTTACAAGCTGAGCCAGCGCTTTCGCGAGCAAGCTCCCACAAGGCCGACCTAGGGCTTTAGAGTTCGCCCAAGCCGTCGATCAGCGCCTGGTTCTGCTCCGGGGTACCGATGCTGATCCGCAGGAATTGGGCGATACGCTCCTGCTTGAAGTGCCGCACGATGACGCCCTGCTCCCGCAGTTTGGCCGCCAGACCCGCCGCATCATGCCGGGGGTGACGGGCGAAGATGAAGTTGGCCGCCGACGGCAGCACTTCAAAACCCTTGGCCCGCAGCTGCGCCACCACCCATTCGCGGTGCTCGATGACCAGACGGCAGGTCTGCTCGAAATACTCGCGGTCGTCGAACGCCGCTGCACCGCCGACATTCGCCAGGCGATCCAGCGGGTAGGAGTTGAAGCTGTTCTTGATCCGCTCCAACGCCTCGATCAGGTCCGGATGGCCCACCGCCAGGCCCACCCGCAGCCCCGCCAGCGAACGGGACTTGGACAGGGTCTGGGTGACCAGCAGGTTCGGGTAACGGTCCACCAGGCGGATGGCCGTTTCGCCGCCGAAGTCGATGTAGGCCTCATCGACCACCACCACCGAAGCCGGATTGGCCTTGAGGATCTGCTCCACCGCGTCCAGTGCCAGCAGGCAGCCAGTCGGGGCGTTCGGGTTAGGGAAGATGATCCCGCCGTTCGGCTTGGCATAGTCCGCCGGGTCGATCCGGAACTGCGCGTCCAGCGGCACCGCGTCGAACGAAATGCCGTACAGCCCGCAGTAAACCGGATAGAAGCTGTAGCTGATGTCCGGAAACAGGATCGGCTGGTCGTGCTGCAGCAGGCCGTGAAAGATGTGCGCCAACACTTCGTCCGAACCGTTGCCAAGGAACACCTGGTTCCCCTGTACCCCGTAGTAGCGGGCCACGGCATTCTTCAACTGGTCACTGTTGGGGTCCGGGTACAGGCGCAGGTTGTCGTTCAACTCGGCCTGCATCGCCGCGAGTGCCTTGGGGGACGGCCCGTACGGGTTTTCGTTGGTGTTGAGTTTGACCAGTCGGGTCAGCTTCGGTTGCTCGCCCGGCACGTAGGGCACCAGGTCCTTGACGAACGGGCTCCAGAATTTACTCATTTCAGTTTCCCCTGCCCTTCACTGGAAAGCTCATCGACAATGCGGTACTCGGCGCTGCGGGCGTGGGCGCTCAGCGATTCGCCACGGGCCAGCACGGAAGCCGTCTTGCCCAGCTCGGACGCGCCCTGCTCGGAGCAGAAAATGATCGACGAACGCTTCTGGAAGTCATACACCCCCAGCGGCGACGAGAAGCGTGCGGTACCGGACGTCGGCAGCACATGGTTGGGCCCTGCGCAGTAGTCGCCCAAGGCTTCGCTGGTGTGGCGGCCCATGAAGATCGCGCCGGCGTGACGGATCTTCGGCAACCAGGCCTGCGGATCGGCGACCGACAACTCCAGGTGTTCCGGAGCGATGCGGTTGGCGACCTCGATGGCCTGCTCCATGTCATCGACCTTGATCAGCGCGCCACGGCCGTTGATCGAGGTGTTGATGATCTCGGCGCGGTCCATGGTCGGCAGCAGCTTGTCGATGCTGGCGGCGACCTTGTCGAGGAACCCGGCGTCGGGGCTGACCAGGATCGCCTGGGCGTCTTCGTCGTGTTCGGCCTGGGAGAACAGGTCCATGGCGATCCAGTCCGGATCGGTCTGGCCGTCGCACACCACGAGGATCTCCGAAGGACCGGCGATCATGTCGATGCCCACCTGGCCGAACACGTGGCGCTTGGCAGTGGCGACATAGATGTTGCCCGGCCCGACCACCTTGTCGACCCGCGGCACGCTTTCGGTGCCATAGGCCAACGCAGCCACGGCCTGGGCGCCGCCGATGGTGAACACCCGGTCCACCCCGGCGATGCAAGCAGCCGCCAACACCAGCTCGTTGATTTCACCGCGCGGGGTTGGCACCACCATCACCACTTCGGCCACACCCGCGACCTTGGCCGGGATGGCGTTCATCAGCACCGACGATGGATAGGATGCCTTGCCACCCGGCACGTAAAGGCCGGCACGGTCCAGCGGCGTGACCTTCTGGCCCAGCACCGTGCCATCGGCCTCGGTGTAGGTCCAGGAGTCCTGCTTTTGCCGTTCGTGATAGTCGCGTACCCGGGAGGCGGCTTTTTCCAGGGCTTCGCGCTGGGCCACGGTGATCCGGGTCAGGGCCAGTTCCAGGCGCTCGCGTGGCAGGATCAGGTCCGCCATGGACGCCACTTGCAGGCCGTCGAACTTCTGGGTGAACTCCACCAGCGCGGCATCGCCACGCTCGCGCACGGCCTTGATGATGTCCAGCACCCGCTGGTTGACCGAGTCGTCTGACACACTTTCCCAGCTCAGCAGATGATCCAGATGATGTGCGAAATCCGGATCGGCAGCGTTGAGTCGGCGAATCGAAGTGGGAGCGGTCATAGCGAGGGCCTCATTAATGGCAAATGCTCAGGCGCCCTAAGCTACCAGTCCATTCGCGTGGGCACCTGAGAAAATTGGCTATGACACGGATAGACGGGCGCGACCGAAGTCGCGCAGGTGTATCAGCCGCGGTGTCGCGATTCCACTGCCTTGCGCAGGGTATCGATCAAAGCCTGGATACGGGCGTGCTGCATTTTCATCGAAGCCTTGTTGACGATCAGCCGGGAGCTGATGTCCGCGATGAAATCCTGGGGCTCCAGGCCGTTGGCCCGCAGGGTATTACCGGTGTCGACCACGTCGATGATCTTGTCCGCAAGGCCGATCAGCGGCGCCAGTTCCATCGAACCGTACAGCTTGATGATATCGACCTGGCGCCCTTGCTCGGCGTAGTAGCGCTTGGCAATGTTGACGAATTTGGTCGCCACCCGCAGGCGCCCCTTGGGCTGCGGCGCGCCGACTTTACCGGCGGTCATCAGCTTGCAACGGGCGATTTGCAGGTCCAGGGGCTCGTACAGGCCCTGGCCGCCGTATTCCATCAGCACGTCCTTGCCGGCAACGCCCAGGTCGGCCGCGCCATGTTCAACGTAGGTTGGCACGTCGGTGGCACGCACGATCAGCAAGCGCACGTCGGCCTGGGTCGTGGGGATGATCAGCTTGCGGCTCTTGTCCGGATTCTCGGTCGGCACGATGCCCGCTTCAGCCAGAAGCGGGAGGGTGTCGTCAAGGATACGGCCCTTGGACAGTGCGATGGTCAACATGGAAAGCGTCAGTCCTTATCAAGGTACTCGTGCCCGGACGCAAACGGCGCCGGACACACATCGAGGGTGAAAACACCCTCGATTTGAAACGAATCAAAGGACGCGTCCTTGCGCCCACGGAAAGTGCCTGAGCAGCGCCTTTCCAACTAGCCCGGTACGCGGCGGATCTTGGCGCCGAGCATCTGCAGTTTCTCTTCGATGCACTCGTAGCCACGGTCTATGTGGTAGATGCGGTCGATCAGCGTGTCGCCTTCGGCAATCAGGGCCGAGATCACCAGGCTGGCCGAGGCCCGCAGGTCGGTGGCCATCACTGGCGCGCCCTTGAGCTTCTCGTTGCCGGTGACGATGGCGGTGTTGCCTTCGACCTGGATCTTGGCGCCCATGCGGTGCAGCTCGTACACGTGCATGAAACGGTTTTCGAAGATCGTCTCGATCACAGCGCCCGTGCCTTCGGCAATCGCGTTGAGGGAGATGAACTGGGCTTGCATGTCGGTCGGGAACGCCGGGTACGGAGCAGTCCGCACGTTAACGGCCTTTGGCCGCTTGCCGTGCATGTTCACTTCGATCCAGTCTTCGCCGCAGGTGACTTCGGCGCCAGCTTCCTTGAGTTTTTCCAAAACCGCTTCAAGGATGGTCGGATCGGTGTCCTTGACCTTGACGCGGCCGCCGGTGACGGCAGCAGCCACCAGATAGGTGCCGGTTTCGATCCGGTCCGGCATCACCTTGTAGGTGGCCGAATGCAGGCGCTCGACGCCGTCGATGGTGATGGTGTCGGTGCCGGCACCGCTGATCTTGGCGCCCATGGCGATCAGGAAGTTCGCCAGGTCCACCACTTCAGGCTCGCGCGCGGCGTTCTGCAACACGCTGCGGCCCTTGGCCAGCGCCGCGGCCATCATGATGTTCTCGGTCCCGGTCACGCTGACGGTATCGAAGAAGAAATGCGCGCCACGCAGGCCGCCTTCAGGTGCCTTGGCCTTGATGTAGCCGCCTTCGACGTCGATCACCGCGCCCATGGCTTCCAGGCCGCGGATGTGCAGGTCCACCGGACGCGAACCGATGGCGCAACCGCCAGGCAAGGCGACTTCGGCTTCGCCGAAACGGGCGACCATCGGGCCCAGGACCAGGATCGACGCACGCATGGTCTTGACCAGTTCATACGGTGCGACCAGAGTCTTGATGGTGCGCGGGTCGATCTCGACGGCGAGCTTCTCGTCGATCACCGGCTCGATGCCCATGCGGCCGAACAGCTCGATCATCGTGGTGATGTCGTGC
Source organism: Pseudomonas sp. P97.38 (assembly GCF_001269745.1). Taxonomy (NCBI): domain Bacteria; kingdom Pseudomonadati; phylum Pseudomonadota; class Gammaproteobacteria; order Pseudomonadales; family Pseudomonadaceae; genus Pseudomonas; species Pseudomonas sp. P97.38. The sequence continues at coordinate 34,970 of NZ_LHVJ01000025.1, read as the reverse complement.
AGGTGCGGCAGGTTGGCCACGGTTACCGGGCCATCGCACAGCAGGGTCGCGGCCAGAATCGGCAGAGCGGAGTTCTTTGCCCCGGAAATACGGATTTCGCCATCAAGACGAACGCCGCCGGTAATAATCAGTTTATCCATAAGAATCTCGACGCCCTTGGGCTCAGGTGCGCTCGGCCCAGGCCGCGCTGCTGAAAAATTTCATAGTGACCGCGTGGATGCTGCCATCGGTGATCCATGGGTTCAAATGGGCATAGACCTGCTGCTGACGCTTCACCGGGCTCAATGCCGCCAGTTCATCGCTGATCACGTTCAACTGAAAGTTGCAGCCTTCGCCTTCAACTTCCACCTGCGTACCTGGCAGTTTTGCTTCAAGGAAGCTCTTAACTTCTACAGCCTGCATGCTCAACCTCAATCGGCGCCCAGTGCGCGCGGGTCGCACATCATACAAAAAAGCCCCGCGCCTGCGAACCCCGCGTAGCAGGACTCTGACAGGGGGCTTTTCGCGGATGTGGGTCAGGGGTGCGCCAACAGCTCGGTCAATTCGCTGACCTGGGCTATTTCGCGCATGTCTTCGGGCATCGCGCGGATGCTCCACGTCTTGCCGGCCGCCTTGGCGTCCCGGATGAAGCACAGCAGCAGCGACAGGCCGACACTGCTGGACTTCTGCACCGCCGAGCAGTCAATGACCACCTCGGCGGCACCGGAGGACTTGATCAGCGCCTGGCCCTGCTTGCGCAAGGCCGGGCCGGTGCGATAGTCCAGCACACCACTGAGCATCAGCTCGCCGGCCTGGCCCGGACGAACGGCCGATTCACTCACCGGCTCGATCATTGTTCCTGCTTCTCTTTGGCTTCTTCGGTCACTTCCTTGGCCTTGGCGACTTCGCCAGCCCAACCGTCGATGGTCTTGTCCAGGTTGTTGCCATTGCGCTGCATCGCGTCGGCGAACTGGTCACGGAACAGTTTGCCAATGTTGATGCCGTTGATGATCACGTTGCGCACTTTCCACTCGTCGTTGATCTTCTCGAGCGTGTAGGAAACCGGGTAGACCGCGCCGTTGTTGCCCTTGACCTGCATGTCGACGCTGGTGCGGGTACCGCTCTCATCCTTCGCCGGCGAGACGGTGATGCCCTGGTTGTTGTACTCGAGCAACGCGTTGCCGTAGAACTGCATCAGGCTGCGCTTGAAGTTTTCCTGGAAGCGGGCCATCTGCGCAGGGGAGGCCTTGCGCGAGTACTTGACGGTCATGATGCTCTTGGAAATGCCGTCGGCGTCAACGACCGGGCCGACGATGCCGTTGAGCGCGTCATAGAACGCGCTCGGGTCCTGCTTGTATTTCTCTTTGTTGGCGGCAAGGTCTGCCAGCAACCGGGTGGTGGTGTCCTGGATGATGTCGTGAGCCGAAGGCGCAGCCACGGCGTTGCCCATCAGCGGCAGCGCCGCGAGCAACACCAACAGGCCACGTCGCAAGATAGAGATCATTCAAAAGCTCCTCATTTGGCGTCTTTGCTAACGGTATTGAGCAGGAATTTACCGATCAGGTCCTCGAGCACCAGGGACGACTGCGTATCGTGGATGGTTCCGCCGTCCTTGAGCACGGTTTCTTCCCCGCCTACGCTGAGGCCAATGTACTTCTCGCCCAGCAGCCCAGCCGTGAGGATAGATGCCGTGGTGTCAGTCGGCAGGTTGTCCACGCGCTTTTCCAACTGCAGCGTCACCCGACCGGTGAAATCCTCCCGGTTCAGATCGATTGCCGTGACCTTGCCGATGGTCACGCCGGCCATGGTCACCTTGGCTCTGACAGTCAAACCGGCGATATTGTCGAAATAAGCATAAAGTTTATAAGTGTCGGTGCTTGCCGTCGGCGCCAGCCCACTGACTCGCAGGGCCAGCAGCAGCAAAGCCAGGATGCCAGCCAGCAAGAAAAGGCCGACACCGATTTCCAGGGTGCGGTTTTGCATCAGAAATCTCCAAACATCAAGGCGGTCAGAATAAAGTCAAGGCCCAGGACCGCCAGCGAGGCGTACACCACGGTCTTGGTTGTGGCACGGCTGATCCCCTCTGACGTGGGCTCACAGTCATAGCCTTGAAACACGGCGATCCAGGTCACCACGAAAGCGAATACGGCACTTTTGATCACGCCATTGAGCACATCGCCGAGGAAGTCGACGCTGTTCTGCATGTTGGACCAGTAGGAACCTTCATAGACCCCCAGCCAGTCGACCGCGACCCAGGAACCGCCCCAGATCCCGACGACGCTGAAGATCATCGCCAGCACCGGCAGGGAAATGAAGCCGGCCCACAGGCGCGGGGCAATGATGTACTTGAGCGGGTCCACGCCGATCATTTCCAGGCTGGACAGTTGCTCGGTGGACTTCATGTTACCGATTTCAGCCGTCAGCGCCGAACCGGCACGCCCGGCGAACAGCAGCGCGGTCACCACCGGGCCGAGTTCGCGCAGCAGGGTCAGCGCGACCATCTGCCCGACGGCCTGCTCCGAGCCGTAGCTGGACAGGATGCTGAAGCCTTGCAGGGCCAGCACCATGCCGATGAAGATCCCGGAGACCACGATGATCACCAGGGACATCACGCCCACGGCATGCAATTGCTTGACCAGCAGGCCAAAACCGCCGCTGGTGGAGTTGCGGCCCAGCAAGGCGTGCATCAGGAACAACGAGGAACGGCCCAGCACGGCCACCACGTCGATACCCGATCGGCCAAACAGGCGGATTCTTTCCAGTAATGATTTCTTGCGCATCAGCGCTTCCCCAGCAGATCGGTACGGTAATCCGTGGCCGGAAAATGGAACGCCACCGGGCCGTCCGGATCACCCTTCATGAATTGGCGAATGCGCGGGTTGTCCGAGTCCTTGAGCTCCTGGGGCGTGCCCTGCCCCAGTACCTGGCCATCGCCGACCACGTAGATGTAGTCCGCGATGCTGGCGGTTTCGGCCAGGTCGTGGGACACCACGATACTGGTGATGCCCAGCGCGTCGTTGAGCAGGCGGATCAGGCGCACGAGCACGCCCATGGCGATCGGGTCCTGCCCGACGAAAGGCTCGTCGTACATGAGGATCTTCGGATCGAGGGCAATCGCCCGCGCCAGGGCGACCCGGCGCTTCATGCCACCGGACAGCTCGTCCGGCATCAGGTCGAGGGCGCCACGCAGCCCGACGGCCTGCAGCTTGAGCAGCACGATGTCGCGGATCATCTCTTCCGGCAGGTCGGTATGGACCCGCAGGGGAAAGGCCACGTTTTCGAAAACGTCCAGGTCGGTAAACAATGCACCACTCTGGAACAGCACGCCCATGTGCTTGCGCGCATCGAACAGGTCGCTGCGCGACAACTGGGGAAGATTCTGGCCATTGACCCAGACTTCGCCGGCACTGGGACGCAGCTGCGCGCCCATCAGCCGCAGCAACGTGGTCTTGCCGCACCCGGAAGGCCCCATGATGCCGGTCACCTTGCCGCGTGGAATGCGAATATCGATGTCATTGAAAATGCTGCGCGTCCCTCGCTTGAAGGACAGCCCCTTCAGCTCGACCGCGTAAGCGTTGTCGGCACTCATCTAAACTCCTTGCGATGCAGCCTCACATTCGAATGCCCCGGCCTGCCGACAAACGCCGGTACCGCCGGGCACCCGAACCGGCGGCGAACTATATCACTGCAACACCCTTGCGCCCAAGGCCCAAGCCAGGGGCGAGTCGGCCTGGATCCACCGATAAAGACCACACTTTGTGTCAGGCCGGGCGACCCATTCACACAAAGCATGACGAACTTACGTGAGGGAATTGTTCATTGCCGCTATAATCGCCGCCTTTTCATCGGGCTATACGATTTCTGACATGAGCCAATCCAGCGACCTGATTCAATCGGCACAACGTACCATCCGCCTCGAGCTCGAAGCCGTACAAGGCTTGCTGCCCCATATCGACGCTGATTTCGTACGCGCCTGCGAGATGATTCTGGCCAGCAAGGGCCGCGTGGTCGTGGTCGGCATGGGCAAGTCCGGGCACATCGGCAACAAGATCGCCGCCACGCTGGCCAGCACCGGCACCACGGCATTTTTCGTCCACCCGGCCGAAGCCAGCCACGGCGACATGGGCATGATCACCCGGGATGACGTCATCCTCGCCCTGTCCAACTCCGGCTCCACCAATGAAATCGTCACGCTGCTGCCGTTGATCAAGCGCCTGGGCATCCAGTTGATCAGCCTCACCGGCAACCCCGACTCGCCCCTGGCCAAGGCCGCCGACGTGAACCTTAACGTGCATGTCGAGCACGAAGCCTGCCCGCTGAACCTGGCACCGACCTCATCCACCACTGCCGCGCTGGTCATGGGCGATGCCCTGGCCGTGGCCTTGCTGGAAGCCCGGGGCTTCACCGCCGAAGACTTCGCCTTCTCCCATCCCGGCGGCGCCCTCGGCCGGCGCCTGCTGCTCAAGGTCGACGACGTGATGCACGCCGGCCAGGAGTTGCCGCAGGTGCAGCGCGGCACCCTGCTCAAGGATGCCCTGATGGAGATGACCCGCAAGGGCCTGGGCATGACGGTGGTCCTGGAAGCCGACGGCAAGCTGGCCGGGATCTTCACCGACGGTGACCTGCGCCGCACCCTGGACCGCACCATCGACATCCACAGCGCCACCATCGACCAGGTGATGACGCCCCACGGCAAGACCGCCCGCGCCGAGATGCTCGCCGCCGAGGCCCTGAAGATCATGGAAGACCACAAGATCAACGCCCTGGTGGTCGTCGACGACGAAGACCGTCCGGTGGGCGCCCTGAACATGCACGATCTGCTGCGTGCGGGAGTCATGTAAATGAGCACAGACCTGTTGCAACGCGGCGAGGCCATCAAGCTGGCGGTATTCGATGTAGACGGCGTACTGACCGACGGTCGCCTGTATTTCCTCGAGGACGGCAGCGAGTTCAAGACCTTCAACACCCTCGACGGCCAGGGCATCAAGATGCTGATGGCCGCCGGCGTGCAGACCGCGATCATCAGCGGCCGCAAGACCCCGGTGGTCGAACGGCGCGCCAAGAATCTCGGCATCCCGCACCTTTACCAGGGGCGCGAGGACAAACTCGTCGTCCTCGACGAACTTCTGGGCCAACTCAACCTAAGCTATGAACAGGTGGCCTACCTCGGTGACGACCTACCGGACCTGCCGGTGATCCGCCGCGTCGGCCTGGGCATGGCCGTGGCCAATGCGGCCAGCTTCGTACGCGAGCACGCCCATGGCGTGACCACGGCGCGCGGCGGCGAAGGCGCGGCCCGCGAATTCTGTGAACTGATCCTGCGCGCCCAGGGCCGTCTCGAAGCGGCCAACGCCGCGTACCTGTGAGCCAATTATGCTGAGCAAGAAGATTCGCACCATCGTGGTGTTTGCCTGTATCGCGGCGATTTTCGCGGCGGTGGGCTACTGGAACATCAGCCCGGAACGGTTTCTCGACCAGCCCGCGCCGGTGGTCGAGGAAAAGATCGACTGGTATGCGACCAACACCCACACCCTGCAATACCTGCCCGACGGAAAAGTGCAGTACGAAATGACGGCCGACAAGGTCGACCACGTCAAGGCAACCGACATTACGCTGGTCACCACGCCGGACCTGAACATGTTCCGCGGCACCGAGTTTCCGTGGCACGTGCAGAGCAAGCGCGCCGAAGTCAATTCCGGCGGCACCGAAGTGGAGTTGATCGACTCGGTGCGCGTGGCCCGGACCGACGAGAAGAATCGCACGACCATCATCACCAGCACACGCATGACGGTGTTCCCGCAGCAACAATATGCGCAGACCGAGCAACCCGTTAGAATCGACGGCGCCGGGGGTGTATCGACCGGCACGGGAATGAAGGCGTATTTGAAGGAAAGCAGGATACACCTGCTATCGAACGTAAGAGGACAGTATGAAGCTCGCTAAAACCCTCCCTATTTTGCTCAGTCTGGGCGCAGCACTGGGAAGCGCGAGCGCCTGGGCTCTTCCCAACGACCGCGACCAGCCTATCCGTATCCAGGCCGACGACGCCCAATTGGACGACAAGAACGGCGTAGCCACCTACAAGGGCGATGTGATCATCACCCAAGGCTCGATGAAAGTGACTGGCAACACCGTGACCATCACGCGCACCCAGTCCGGCGACATCGACGTGGTGACCTCGGTCGGCAACCTGGCCTACTTCGAGCAGTTGCAGACCGCCGGCGACACCAAGCCCGTGCAGGGCTATGGCGTGACCATCCAGTACCACGCCTCCCAGGACCGTGTCGTTCTGATCGACCGCGCCAAGGTCGTCGACAAGGACAACAACGTCACCCAGGGCGAGAAGATCGTCTACGACACCAACAAGAAACTGGCCAGCGCCGGTCGCGCCACCGGCAGCAAGGTGACCGAGCAGCGCCCACGGATCGACATGGTGATCCAGCCCAAAAAGAAAACCGACCAGAAGGCCCAGTAATGGCAACTCTGAAAGCTCAGCACTTGGCCAAGAGCTACAAGAGCCGTCAAGTCGTGCGTGATGTCAGCCTGTCCATCGACAGCGGCCAGATCGTCGGCCTGCTCGGCCCCAACGGCGCGGGCAAGACCACCTGCTTCTACATGATCGTCGGCCTGGTCCAGGCCGATCAGGGTCGCGTACTGATCGACGACCTGGATGTCAGCCACCAGCCGATGCACGGCCGAGCCAAGGCCGGTATCGGCTACTTGCCGCAAGAAGCGTCGATCTTCCGCAAGCTGTCGGTCGCCGACAACATCATGGCGATCCTCGAGACCCGCAAGGAACTCGACAAGGCCGGTCGTCGCCAGGAACTGGAAAGCCTGCTGCAGGAATTCCATATCAGCCACATTCGCGACAACCTGGGCATGAGCCTGTCCGGTGGTGAACGGCGCCGGGTGGAAATCGCCCGGGCCCTGGCCACCGCACCGAAGTTCATCCTGCTCGACGAACCCTTCGCCGGCGTGGACCCGATCTCGGTGGGCGACATCAAGCAGATCATCCACCACCTCAAGGCCAAGGGCATCGGCGTGCTCATCACCGACCACAACGTGCGCGAGACCCTGGATATCTGCGAGACCGCCTATATCGTCAATGACGGCCAGCTGATCGCCGAAGGCGACTCCGCCGCCATCCTGGCCAACGACCTGGTCAAGGAAGTGTACCTGGGCCATGAGTTCCGCCTGTAAGCACAAGTGTCTGGCGAATCGCCGCGGGCATTGCTGATTTTATTATGGTGATGCCCTAGGCAAACACTTCAGTTTCAGGCATATAATTTGCTTAAGTTTGGCGCTCCGGCGCCCTGTAGTGGATGGCGCATGTGCGCCGGCGAATAAGGTGTTAAGCCCCTGCCATGAAACCATCGCTAGTCTTGAGAATGGGCCAGCAGCTGACGATGACGCCGCAGCTGCAACAGGCCATCCGCCTGCTCCAATTGTCGACCCTGGACCTGCAACAGGAAATCCAGGAGGCCCTGGAGTCCAACCCGATGCTCGAACGCCAGGAAGAAGGCGACGACTTCGACAACACCGACCCGCTGGCCGACAACGTCGAGCAAAAGACCAACACCGAGATTCCCGAACCGTCCTACCAGGAAGCCGCCCCGACGGTGGACAACCTCGAGGACGGCGAATGGAACGAACGCATTCCCAACGACCTGCCCGTGGACACGGCCTGGGAAGACGTCTACCAGACCAGCGCCAGCAGCCTGCCGAGCAGCGATGACGACGAGTGGGACTTCACCACCCGCACCTCCGCCGGCGAAAGCCTGCAAAGCCACTTGCTGTGGCAGCTGAACCTGGCGCCGATGTCCGACACCGATCGCCTGATCGCCGTCACCCTGATCGACTGCATCAACAACCAGGGCTACCTGGACGAGACCCTGGAAGAAATCCTGGAAGCCTTCGATCCCGAGCTCGACATCGAGCTGGACGAGATCGAGGCCGTTCTCCACCGGATCCAACAGTTCGAGCCGGCTGGCATCGGCGCCCGCAACCTGGGCGAATGCCTGCTGCTGCAACTGCGCCAGTTGCCGGCCAAGACACCCTGGCTGGCCGAAGCCAAGCGACTGGTCACCGACTACATCGACCTGCTGGGCGGCCGCGACTACAGCCAGTTGATGCGCCGCATGAAGCTCAAGGAAGACGAATTGCGCCAGGTCATCGAACTGGTGCAGAGCCTCAACCCGCGCCCCGGCTCGCAGATCGAATCCACCGAACCCGAATACGTGGTGCCCGACGTCATCGTGCGCAAGCACAACGATCGCTGGCTGGTCGAGCTGAACCAGGAGTCGGTGCCCAAGCTGCGGGTCAACGCCCAGTACGCCGGCTTCGTCAGGCGCGCCGACACCAGCGCCGACAACACCTTCATGCGCAACCAGTTGCAGGAAGCGCGCTGGTTCATCAAGAGCCTGCAGAGTCGCAACGAAACCCTGATGAAAGTGGCCACCCAGATCGTCGAGCATCAGCGCGGCTTCCTGGAGTACGGCGACGAAGCGATGAAACCGTTGGTCCTGCATGACATTGCCGAGGCAGTGGGCATGCACGAGTCGACGATTTCCCGGGTAACCACCCAGAAATTCATGCATACCCCACGGGGCATCTATGAATTGAAATACTTTTTCTCCAGCCATGTCAGCACCTCCGAAGGCGGCGAATGCTCGTCCACGGCCATCCGCGCAATCATCAAGAAACTGGTGGCTGCGGAAAATCAGAAAAAGCCGTTGAGTGACAGCAAGATCGCTGGTTTACTGGAGGCACAAGGCATTCAGGTGGCCCGCCGTACCGTCGCCAAGTACCGCGAATCCCTCGGGATCGCACCTTCGAGCGAACGCAAGCGGTTGATGTAACAGGCCACGCCACAGCGTTCCAGTGGCAGGCATTTCTGCCTGCCGCTTTATGCACTGGCAACGAAGGAGAAGCTGTATGCAAGTCAACATCAGTGGACACCAACTGGAAGTGACCGAACCCCTGCGCACCTATATCGGCGAAAAACTCGACCGATTGGAAAGGCATTTCGACAAGATCACTAATGTGCAAGTCACGATGAACGTCGAGAAGCTGCTGCAGAAAATCGAAGCCACGTTGCATATTCCCGGCGGAGAGGTGGTTGCCAATGCGGAGCACACAGACATGTATGCCGCGATTGACCTGCTGACCGACAAGCTGGATCGCCAACTCAAAAAGCATAAGGAAAAGACCCAGAGCCTCCTCCAGGGCGCTACCGGTCGTTAACCCCCCCAATCCATGATCCGACTAGAAACCATCCTGACCCCCGGCCGTTCCCTGGTGAACGCGCCGGGCGGCAGTAAAAAGAAAGCCCTCGAACAAATCGCCAACCTGATCCACCGCGAAGTGCCGGATCTGGAAATGCAGGACGTCTTCGAGGCCCTCGTTGCCCGTGAAAAACTCGGTTCCACCGGTTTTGGCAACGGCATCGCCATTCCTCACTGCCGCCTCAAGGGATGCACCTCGCCCATCAGCGCGTTGCTGCACCTTGAGGCCGCCATTGATTTCGACGCCATCGACGGCGCACCGGTCGACCTGCTGTTCGTACTGCTGGTCCCGGAAGCGGCGACCGATGCGCATCTTGAGCTGCTGCGCCAGATCGCCAGCATGCTGGACCGCAAGGAAGTGCGCGAAAAACTGCGCAGCGCACCGACTAACCAAGCCTTGTATCAGGTTGTCCTGGACGAGCAGAACGGTCATTAAACATGCGCATGATCATCGTCAGTGGTCGTTCCGGCTCCGGTAAAAGCACGGCCCTCAATGTGCTTGAAGACAGCGGCTACTACTGCATCGACAACCTCCCCGCCGGCTTGCTGCCGGAGCTGGCCGAACGGGCGATGATCCATACCGAGCTGGCGCAGCCTTTGGTGGCGGTGTCCATCGACGCGCGCAACCTGCCCAGCCACCTGTCGCGTTTCCCGGCCCTGCTCGAGGAAGTGCGCAGCCGGCACATCCAGTGCGATGTCTTGTACCTGGATGCCGATGAAGAAACACTGCTCAAGCGTTTTTCCGAAACCCGCCGGCGCCATCCGCTGAGCAACGCCAATCGCTCCCTGGCCGAAGCCATCGAGGACGAGAGCCTGTTGCTGGGGCCGATTGCCGACCTGGCGGACCTGAAGGTCAATACCACGAACCTGAACCTGTATCAGTTGCGCGACACCATCAAGTTGCGCCTGCTGAACCAGCCGGAGCCAGGTACGGCGTTCCTGGTGGAGTCGTTCGGGTTCAAGCGTGGCATGCCCGTGGACGCCGACCTGGTGTTCGACGTGCGCTGCCTGCCCAACCCTTACTGGAAACCGGAATTGCGCGAGCAGTCCGGGCTCGACCAACCGGTGATCGACTACCTGGCCGCACAGCCGGATGTCGAAGAGATGTACCAGGACATTTCCAGCTACCTGCTCAAGTGGCTGCCCCGCTTTGCCGCCAGCAACCGTGCCTACGTCACGATCGCCATTGGCTGCACGGGCGGCCATCACCGCTCCGTCTACCTGACCGAACGCCTGGGTCAGCTCCTGCAACAATCCCTGAAGAATGTCCAGGTTCGCCACCGCGACCTCAGTTAAAGGATTCACATCGCGATGCCTGCTCAGGAAATAGAAATCATCAACAAGCTGGGGCTGCACGCCCGGGCTTCAGCCAAATTCGTTGGCGTGGCAGGCCGGTTCAAGGACACGACTATCCGCGTCGGTCGGACGCCTGAAACCATGATCGACGGCAAGAGCATCATGGCCATGATGATGCTTGCCGCCGGCAAGGGCACCAAGATCCACCTGGCCACCGAAGGCGAAGAGGCGCAGGAAGCGATGGATGCCCTGGTGACCTTGATCAACAACTATTTCGACGAAGGCGAATGAGCGCCTAGCGCGGCCTCGTAGCGCCGCGCCACTTCTGGCCAGTTGATCACGTTGTAGAACGCGCTGATGTATTCGGGCCGACGGTTCTGGTAGCGCAGGTAGTAAGCGTGCTCCCACACGTCCAGCCCCAGGATCGGCGTATTGCCATTCATCAGCGGGCTGTCCTGGTTACCGCTGCTTTCCACCACCAAGGTATTTTGCGGCGTCACGCTCAGCCAGGCCCAGCCACTGCCGAAGCGGGTGAGCGCGGCCTTGGTGAAGGCTTCCTTGAAACGCTCCAGGCCACCCAGTTGCGTTTCGATCGCTTCGGCCAAGGCACCTTCCGGCCGCCCTCCCCCCTGGGGACTCATCACCTCCCAGAACAACGAGTGGTTGGCATGGCCACCGCCCTGGTTGATCACGGCGGCTTTCAGGTCCTGGGGCAATTGCGCCACACTGGAAACCAGTTTCTCGACGGGCCAGTTGGCGTATTCGGTGCCCTCTACCGCAGCGTTGAGGTTGTTGATGTAGGTCTGGTGATGCTTGGTGTAGTGGATTTCCATGGTCTGCGCATCGATGTGCGGTTCCAGGGCGTCGTAGGCGTAGGGCAATGCAGGCAAGGTAAAAGCCATTTTCAATGAACTCCGTAATGAACCGGGGCATTGCGCGGCCGCGATGAGGCGGCATCGCAGTGCAGCAGGCGTTGGGTGCGAGGGTATTCGCCGTGCTCGCTGATGAAATTCAGCAGTTCGACGTAGGTCTTGTGGCTCTGGCGCAGCGCCGCTGTACGCAGGGCCGGTGCCAGGCGTTCGTCCTGCATGGTTTGCAACAGGCGTTGGTGAATGGCGCACAGGTACTCGACACTCTCCTCCGGCTGGTTCAGGCACAAGTGCAGGTCCGCCAGGTTGTGATGGGAAACGACACAGGCAGCCACGGCTTCATCGGCGTCCGGCCAGCGCTCGAACAACACCTGGGCCAAGGCCAGTGCCTGCAGATAGGCCTCCCGGGCATCCACCCACTCGCCCAGCCTGAACCAGCGATTGGCGCGTTCGATCGTTCGTTTCCAGTGTTCCATGATCAATCCTCCACAGGTGTGTCGGGTTAAACGCCGCCAGCGGTGAGCTTCTCGGGGTCCAGCAGAACTTCGAGTTCGCTACGGCTCAGATGGGTGTGTTCCAGGGCGACATCGATGACCGGGCGACCTTGCCGGTAGGCCGTCTTGGCGATTTCAGCGGCCTTCTGGTAACCGATGATCGGGTTCAAGGCGGTAACCAGGATCGGATTACGCGACAACGCATCGTTGAGCCGGGCTTCGTTGACCTTGAACGTGGCGATGGCCTTGTCCGCCAGCAAACGGCTGGCAGTGGACATCAGGGCGATGCTGCTCAACAGGTTCTGGGCGATGATCGGCAACATCACGTTCAGTTCGAAATTACCGGACTGACCGGCGACGGTGATCACCGTGTCGTTGCCGATGACCTGGGCTGCCACCATCGCCGTGGCTTCGGGGATCACCGGGTTGACCTTGCCGGGCATGATCGACGAGCCCGGCTGCAGGCCTTCGAGCTCGATCTCGCCCAGGCCAGCCAGCGGCCCGGAATTCATCCAGCGCAGGTCGTTGGCAATTTTCATCAGCGACACCGCGGTGGTCTTGAGTTGGCCGGACACCGCCACGGCGGTGTCCTGGGAACCGATCAGCGCGAACAGGTGCTTGCCTGGAGTGAATTGCACCCCGGTCAATTGCGTCAGTTGCTGGCTGAACAGCTCGGCGAAACGCGGATGGGCATTGACCCCGGTGCCCACCGCCGTACCGCCCTGGGCCAGCGCTTGCAGGCTCGGCAGCAAGTCCTGCAGGTGACCGATGTTGGCCTTGAGTTGCTGCGCCCAACCCTCGAGCACCTGGCTCAAGCGCACCGGCATGGCATCCATCAGGTGGGTACGGCCGGTCTTGATGAACGGGTGGACCTGCACGGCCTTGTGCTCGATCACCTGCACCAGGTGCAGCAACGCCGGCAGCAATTGTTCATGCAGGGCCAGCGCGGCGCTGACATGAATGCTGGTGGGAATGATGTCGTTGCTGCTCTGGCCGCAATTGACGTGGTCGTTGGGGTTGATCGGCTCGCCCAGCAACCGGCTGGCGAGGGTGGCGAGCACTTCGTTGGCGTTCATGTTGGAGCTGGTGCCGGAGCCGGTCTGGAAGATGTCCACCGGGAAATGCGTCATGAAGTCGTCTTCGAGCAAACCCTGGGCGGCCTCCACGATCGCCTTGCCCTGGGCCGCGCTGATCTGCCCCAGCTCGACATTGGCCCGGGCGGCGGCAGCCTTGGCCAGGATCAGCGCGCGAATGAACTGCGCGGGCATGCGCTGGCCACTGATGGGGAAGTTATCCACGGCACGCTGGGTCTGCGCACCGTAGAGGGCCGCCTCCGGGACTTGAAGTTCGCCCATGCTGTCGCGTTCGATACGGGTATTACTCATCGGAAGATCCTTGCACCAGTTCAACAAGAGGGATCGACGGTTCCAAGGCGCAGGTCGCCAGCGCCCAGGCATGCGCCTGCCAACGCTTGAGGCGGCAGCCGCACAGGGATTGTCGTTCGAGGTCACGCAGGGGGCGCCACGCCTGGTCGAGGCAGAGGGTTCGCCAGTGCCAGGGCAACGCGACATCCGAAGCCGTGTCGAGCAGCAAACGGAAGGCCGTTTCGCCAATCATCCATGGCGAAGTGGCGGTGCAGCAGGCCAGGTAACGACCTTCGGCCAGGTAGTGCTCGATGAGCCGCGGCTCGTCCGGGTCCATTGCACAACGGATCTGGCGACTCATCCAGCGCCAGCTTTCGAGGTAGGGTTGCTCGTGCAGTGCGGAACTCATGACCGGGCCCTTGCGGAAAATGAGATTAATTATTAAATGATAATCAAACTCAATACAAGAGAAGTCCGCGGACAAAAAAAAAGCGCGTCCCCCCGTCAGGGGGAACGCGCCTTTTTCATTGTGCTGGCGATCAGCTGCCCGCCACCGTCATTCGTTCGATCAGCACCGAACCGGTGCGGATATTACTGCGCAGCTCCAAATCATTACCCACGGCGACGATCTGCTTGAACATGTCACGCAAGTTGCCGGCAATGGTCACTTCCTGGACCGGGAACTGGATCTCGCCGTTCTCGACCCAGAAACCCGCCGCGCCGCGCGAGTAATCACCGGTCACCATGTTCAGGCCATGGCCCATCAGTTCGGTCACCAGCAAGCCGCGCCCCATCCGCCGCAGCAACGCCGCCTGGTCTTCCTCGCCATGGGTCACGAACAGGTTGTGCACGCCACCCGCGTTGGCGGTGCTCGGCATGCCGAGCTTGCGGCCCGAATAGGTGCCGAGGATGTAGGACACCAGTTCACCGTTCTCCACGAACGGCTTGGCATAGGTCGCCAGGCCATCGCCGTCGAACGCGGAACTGCCCATGGCCTGCATCAGGTGCGGGCGTTCATCGATGGTCATCCATTCCGGGAACAGTTTCTGGCCCAGGGCGCCCTCGAGGAACGACGACTTGCGGTACAGGTTGCCGCCGGACACCGCCGACAGGAAGCTGCCGAACAGCCCCCCGGCCAGCTCGGCGGAAAACAGCACCGGCACTTCGCAGGTGGGGACCGGCCGTGCGCCGAGACGGCTGGCCGCCCGCTGCGCGGCTTTCTGGCCGATGCTCAGCGGGTCCGCCAGCAATGTGCCCTGGCGGTTCACGTCGTACCAGTAATCGCGCTGCATCTGGCCGTTCGCCTCGGCGATCATGACGCAACTGAGGCTGTGGCGCGTCGAAGCATAGCCGCCGATGAAGCCGTGGCTGTTGCCATAGACCCGGCACCCCTGGTGGGTATTGAGCGTCGTGCCGTCGGCATTCTTGATTCGCGCGTCGGCCTCGAACGCCGCCGCTTCGCAGCGCAGCGCCTGCTCGATGGCTTGTTCGGGCGTGATGTCCCAGGCGTGGAACAGGTCGAAGTCGCGCGCCTCCTTGCACATCAGGGCGGCGTCGGCCAGCCCCGAGGCTTCATCTTCGGACGTGTGCTTGGCAATCGCCAGTGCAGCGGCGACGGTTTCGCGAATGGCGTCCGGGCCGCTGGCCGAGGTGCTGGCCGAACCCTTGCGCTGGCCGACGTACAACGTGATGCCAAAACCCTGGTCGCGATTGAACTCGACGGTTTCCACCTCGCGCTGGCGTACCGACGTCGACAAGCCCTGCTCCAGCGACACCGCCACTTCACACGCGCTGGCACCCTGGCGCTTGGCCTCGGCGAGGATCTGCTCGACCTGCTCCTGCAGTGCCGGCAATGCTTGCGGGCCGACGCTCTGAACTGCACTCATTGGTTTTCTCCATCAAATTCGGCTTTCGGTTAGGCCTTCGAGCGACCGGGCCGGACAAGCGGCCCCCGACTGGTTATCATGGCGGCGTTTCTTTGCGGACTGCCACCATGGTTGATTCTTACGACGACGCCCTCTACGGGGGCGAAAAAAGCAAATCCCAGGTCAAACGCGAGCTGCATGCTCTGGTTGACCTCGGCGAGCGCCTGACAACACTCAAGCCTGACTTGCTGGCCAAACTGCCCCTGACCGACGCCTTGCGCCGGGCCTTGGCCGATGCGCCCAAGCACACCGCGAACATCGCGCGTAAACGGCACCTGCAATTCATCGGCAAACTGATGCGCGACCAGGACACTGACGCCATCCTGGTGCTGCTCGATCAACTCGATGCTTCCACCCGGCAATACAACGAACGTTTCCACAACCTGGAGCGCTGGCGCGATCGTTTGATCGCAGGCGACGACGGCACCCTGGAAAAATTCGTCATCGACTACCCAGAGGCCGATCGCCAGCAACTGCGCTCCCTGATCCGTCAGGCCCAGCACGAAGTGGCGCAGAACAAGCCGCCGGCCTCGAGCCGTAAAATCTTCAAGTACATCCGTGAGCTGGACGAAACCCAACGCGGTTTGCGCTGATCCCTCCCAACTTCACCCGCCTCCCTTTGGAGGCTGCCTTCATTGTGGCGAGGGAGCTTGCTCCCGCTGGGCTACGCAGTAGCCCCAAATGCGGTCGCTGCGCCCGAGGCGTCGGACCGACCGAGCGGGAGCAAGCTCCCTCGCCACAATGAGTTACACAAGCCTTGGCGCATTTCACGCACCGGTGCCACCCACGGTGATCGCATCGATCTTCAAGGTCGGCTGGCCAACACCCACCGGCACCGATTGCCCATCCTTGCCGCACGTCCCCACACCGCTGTCCAGCGACAGGTCGTTGCCGACCATCGACACCTTGCTCATCGCTTCCGGCCCGTTGCCGATCAGGGTCGCGCCCTTGACCGGCGCGGTGATCCTGCCGTCTTCGATCAGGTAGGCCTCGCTGGTGGAGAACACGAACTTGCCGCTGGTGATGTCCACCTGGCCGCCGCCGAGGTTGGCGCAGTAGATGCCTTTTTTCACCGAAGCGATGATTTCCGCCGGATCGCTCTGGCCGCCCAGCATGTAGGTATTGGTCATGCGCGGCATCGGCAGGTGCGCGTAGGACTCGCGGCGACCGTTGCCGGTGCGGGCGACGCCCATCAGGCGAGCATTGAGCTTGTCCTGCATGTACCCCTTGAGCACGCCGTTTTCGATCAGCGTGGTGCACTCGGTCGGGGTGCCTTCGTCGTCGACGCTCAGGGACCCGCGACGTCCGGCGAGGGTGCCGTCATCGACAATGGTGCAGAGTGTCGAGGCGACCTTCTCGCCCATGCGACCGCTATAGGCCGAACTGCCCTTGCGGTTGAAGTCGCCTTCCAGGCCGTGTCCCACCGCTTCGTGCAGCAGCACGCCGGACCAACCGGAACCCAGCACCACCGGCAGGGTACCCGCCGGTGCCGCAATGGCCTCCAGGTTGACCAGTGCCTGGCGCAGCGCCTCGCGGGCATAGCCCATGGCGCGATCCTCGTTGAGGAAGTAGCGATAGTCGGTGCGCCCGCCACCGCCATGGCCGCCCCGCTCGCGGCGGCCGTTCTGCTCGACGATCACGCTGACGTTGAAACGCACCAGCGGCCGCACGTCCGCCGCCAGGCCGCCGTCGGTGGAGGCCACCAGGATCCGCTCCCAGACCCCGGCCATGCTCACCGACACCTGCTGGATGCGTGGATCGAGGGCGCGGGTGGCGACGTCGATGCGCTTGAGCAACTCGACCTTTTCGGCGCGCGTCATGACTTCCAGCGGGTTGTCCGGTGCGTACAGCTGTGCCACGTCCTGGCTGCTGAAGGCCTGGACCGTGCCGTTCTGCCCGGCCCGGGAAATCGACCGAGCGGCACGGGCCGCGGCGCCCAAGGCCTCGAGGGTGATGGCATTGCTGTAGGCAAAACCGGTCTTTTCCCCGGACTGGGCACGCACACCCACGCCCTGGTCAAGGTTGAAGCTGCCTTCCTTGACGATGCCGTCTTCCAGCGACCAGGACTCGGAAATCTGGCCCTGGAAATACAGGTCGGCCGCATCGATGCCCGGGCCGGCCAGATCGCCCAGCACGCCTTGCAGGCTTTCGAGGGTCACGCCACCGGGGGCTAGAAGGTGTTCACTGACTGAGGACAACAACCCGCTCATATGTTCTACGCCTTGAATTCGTCGTCTTGGACAGGCCGCTGTCGAGCGCCCTGCGAGAAAAAGCGCCGATGGCTGGCCACCGGCATGCGCGCCCGGATGGACGCCTGTTCGCTGCTGTCGCGCTCGGCCACCAGCACGGCCTCGCCTTGATCCTGTTGCGCCAGCACGCGCCCCCACGGGTCGACAATCGCGGCATGGCCAAAGGTTTCCCGAGGCCCCGGGTGCACGCCGCCCTGCGCGGCCGCCAGCACATAGCACTGGGTCTCGATGGCCCGGGCGCGAATCAGCACCTCCCAATGGGCCTGGCCCGTCACCGCGGTGAACGCCGAGGGCGCGGTGATCAGCTCGGCCCCGGCTGCCCGCAGCTCGCTATAAAGCTCCGGGAAACGCAAGTCGTAGCAGACCGTCAATCCCACCCGGCCCACCGGGGTATCGGCGACCACCACCTGGCCGCCATAAGCATAGTCGTCAGACTCACGGTAGCGACCGCGATTGTCCGCCACGTCCACATCAAACAGGTGCAGCTTGTCATAGCGCGCCACGATCTCGCCCTGATCGTCGACCAGCAACGAACAAGCATGGGCCTTGGCCTCAGGTCGGCCCGCCGGCGGCAACGGCAACGTGCCTGCGACAATCCATAACCTGAGGTCGCGGGCGACCTGTTTCAACCAGGGCAGGATCGGCCCCTGACCAATGGCCTCGGCACGGCCGATGTCGGCCACGTCCCGCCGCCCCATGGCCGCGAAATTCTCGGGCAGCACCGCCAGCCTGGCGCCACTGGCAGCCGCCTGCTCCAACAGCACACGGGCTCGCGCCAGATTGGCGAGCACGTCGCTCTGGCTGACCATTTGAATCACGGCGATTGGCATGGTGCTTTCCTCATTGTCTGCATTCTTCCCCCTGTGGGAGCGGGCTTGCTCGCGAAAGCGGTGTGCCTGTCACATCAATGTTGATTGTGCCGGCGCTTTCGCGAGCGAGCCCGCTCCCACAGGGGTTATCGCATCGTCTGTCAGAACGGCTTGTCGAACGTGATCTTCGGCTCTTTCCACGGCCCCTTGACGTCGTATCTTACGCTGGCAAAACGGGCCACGCGGTCGCCGATCAGCTTGTCGATCAGGAACAGCGCCCCACCCACCGCCGGTGCGCCGACGATCAACGCGGCGATGGGCAGGTTGTTGGTCACCGGCAGGGTCACCAGCAGCTTGGCATCGACCCGGTCAGCCACCATGTCCAACGTGCCGTTGAGCTCCAGGTTGCTTGACGGTCCTGTCAGGGTAATCGGCTCGCGGGTCACGTAGACGCCGTCGCTCGCCACCAGCAGGCCCTTGACCCGATCGTAGCTCAGGCCCTTGCCGAACAGGTCGGAGAAGTCCAGGCGCAGGCGTCGACCGATGGAGTTGAAGTTCAACAGGCCAAAAACCCGCAACGCCTGGGCACTGCCTTCGACTTCGACGAACTGCCCTTTGCTCAGTGACGCATCGAGGCTACCGGAAAAGCGCTTGGTGGCGACCCACGCCGGCGAACCGGGCCAGCGGCCATCCACATCCAGGTGGAACTCCTGGCTGGTCACGCTCGGTGCAAAGCCCCAGCCCTTGAGCACATCGGCCAGGTTCTTGCCGCTGATGCGTCCCTTGTACCAACTGTTGGTGGCACCGGGCACGCCTTCCCAGCCGCCGCTGCCATTCAAGACCATGCCCCGCAGGCCCATGTCCAGGTTGTTCAAAGAAATACCCTTGGCGGTCGGGCGCACTTTCAGCGACCAGGCGCCGATGAGGTCAGGGCCCTGGAACAGCTGGTCGATGGCGATATCCATGGCCGGGACCTTGGTCGGGTCGACCGAGGCCAGCGGATCCGGGGCGTTCTCATCCGCCTGGACCGTCGGGTCCACCGGCGGCAGGCGAACATAATCCATCGCGATGCCAATCGGCGCCCCCTTGGCATCCGGGAGCGTGACGTTGCCCTTGGCCTGTTGGCTGGCGAGGCGCAAGCCCCAGGCGTCCGGGTTGCGGTCGAGTTGCACCGAGGCCTGGTCCAGGGTGGTGCCCATCGCCGTCAGCTTGCCGACGCTCAGGTCGACGCTGTTGAGCAGTTGCTTGGCGCTGCCGCCCGGGTCTTGTCCAGCGTACCGGGTCACCAGCTCCTGCCAGGGACTGACATCCAGCTCCGACAGCGTCCCGCGCAGGCGCAGGCCCTTGGCGCCCGGCAACACCGCGTCGCCCGTGCCCAGCAGCAATTCACCGCGACCGTCGGCCAGTTTCCCGCCTGGCGCGGCGTAAGCGAAACGGGCCAGGTCGCCATAGGTCGCCCAATAACGCCGCTCCGGCCCTTGCAGGGTCATGCGAAACGACGTATCGCGCCCGACATCGGCCGCCATGCCGAAAGGTGCCGGCAGGTCCACCGCCACGCCCTTGAGGTTGGAATTGACCGACAACTGGCTGTCGGCGCCGTCGAGGACCACCTGCAACTGGTAAGGCACCACGCCGGATACCGGCAACGGTTGGGTGACATCCAGCCAACTGGCAAGCTTCTTGACCTCCACCTGGCCAGACGCCGTGACCCGGGTATTGAGTTCGCCGGCACGGCCCTCGGCAAAGATCTGTGCCGTCACGGGCCGGTCGAACGCCCGGGCACTGATGCCCTTGCCACTCAGGCCCTTGTTGCTGTCGAAGCGGAAATCACCCTTGAGCTGGGTCAGCTCCAGCGCCGGCTCGCTGAGCTTGAGTCGGGCCTTGTCGGCGGCGAAGTCCACCAGGATCTTCGGTTGCTCGCCCTTGACCAGCGGGATGTCGAGTTTCACGCTGCCCTGCAGATCGCCCTCGCCTTCCCACCCGGCGAACGTCTCGGCCGTGCCGATTGGCGCCGTCTGGAGAATCTTCAGCCCGTCCCCCAACCCGCCGGTGAACCCGCCGTCCAGCAACAGGTGGGAGTTCTGCCCACTGGGAACGTGGGGAATGTTCACCGAGACATCCTTGACCTGGGTATCGAGCAACTGCCCCTGGCTGGCATAGACGCGTACGCCGCTGTCCTCGACGAAGACATCGCCGCTGACCTTGCTGACCGACGGCCAGCCCGGCTGGAATGCCAGTTCAGCATCATGCACCTTGAAGAACAGGCTGATGCTGCGCGCCGCGTCCTCGGCGCCGTGGTTCAGCGAGCCTTGGTACTGGAAGAACCCCTGGTCCACCGCGCCCTTGACGATGGCGGTACGCAGCCATTCATCCAGTGCCGGGCTGAGGACGGCAGGCAGGTACTTGCCGGTGTAGCGGCCGTCACCGTCCACCAGGCCGACCCGCAGGTCCATGTAGTCTTCCTGGCTGTGGTCGAAGTGCAGGCGGATCAGGAAATCGCCGGCAATCCGGCCCTCCTCGCCCAGTACCTTCAGGTACGGCGCGATCAGGGTGAAGCCTTGCTTGTCCAGCTTCCAGGTCAACCGGGCATTGGCTTGCAGGTATTGCCAGGGCTTGGCGAAGATCGGGTCCAGGTGCAGGGAAAAATCCTTGCTGTCCATGCGCAGCTCGCCGCCGCCCAGGTCGCCGCTGAGGCTGCCCGAAACGTTTCGCGCGGCCGGGGCACCGTGGTAGGCATCAAAGCCGACGGTGTCGAGGTTGGTGGCAAAGCTGATCTTCTGGTCGCCGGTGTTCTGCGGCCGGTAGTCCAGCAGCACGTTGCGCAGGCTGCCGGTCACCTTGAGCCGGTCGATGACCGTGGCGACGCCTTCGGGCAATGGCGCCAGGGCATTGAGCAACGGGGTCAGCGGCGTCAGGTCGAGGCGATCGGCCTGCACATGCCAGCGCTCTTCAGCCTGGCCGGTGGCGTTGCTCTGCTGCAATTGCAGGCGCGACTCCCAACGCGTCTCGCCCAGGTTCATCGCCAGGGAATCGAACGTCGCGGTGAACCCTTGGTCGCCGCGCTGGAAATACCCGTTGAGGGCCAGGTTGTGGATCTGCACCGGCTTGCGCTCGGCATAGCCGCCCTGCAGTTGCGGCGCGTTCAGGCGCATGGCCGCGCTCTGTACGGTGCCGGCGCCCCAACTGAGCCAGAACTCGCCGCCGGCCTGGAGGCGGGCGACATTCCACTGCCCGGTCAGGCGCTTGGGCAGCCACTTGGACCAGTCACTCTGCGGCAGGCTCAGGTAGGCGTCGGCCGTGCCATTCTTCCAATCACTGGCGCGGATCCGGGTGCGCAGGTTGATTGCCACGGGTTGGCCGTCGGGCAGGGTCAGGCGTGCGTCGAGCCGCTGGCGCGTCGCGCCCGTGCGCAGGCTCAGGCCGACGTAGGTCAAGGTCAGGGGGGATTGTTCGAGGGGTTGCAGGGTGACCTGGCTGTCGAGCAGCGACAGCTTGGCCACCACCTGCATGCGCTCCAGCAATTGCTGCGGGGCGAGAGGCTGGTCGTCCTGCACCGGCAGGCCTTCCAGGGCCCACTTGCCGTCGGCGCCTTCCTTGAGGCTGATCTTCAGGCCGCTGAGCTCCAGGTGAGCAAGACGCACCTGGCGCGCCATCAGGCTCGCCCACAGGTCTGGCACCGCACGCACCTGGTCCAGGTGCAGGGCATTGGGCCCCTCGCCGACCACCACATCGCGCGCGGCCAGGATCGGCGCCAGTGCGCTCCAGCTACCGTCGAGGCTGCCGATGTGCACGGGCAGGCCCAGGGCCTGGCCGGCCCGGTCCTCGACCTCGGCACGGTACTCGGCCACCAGCGGCACCAGCTCGCGCCCCAGGCTGACGTACAACGCCACCAGCACCAGCAGCAATGCACACAGGCCCAGCCCCCAGCGGGTCAGCGCAGCCAAAAAGCGTATCAGACGCTCCATGTCAGTGGCCTCCCCGGCAAAAAATGATCAAAACGGCGGACTCTCCGCTTCCCGAGCCCTTCAGAGCAGCACCACGTCGTATTGTTCCTGGGAATACATGGTTTCGACCTGAAAACGTATCGTGCGTCCGATAAAAGCCTCCAACTCGGCGACGTTGCCCGACTCTTCATCGAGCAGGCGATCCACCACCTTCTGGTTCGCCAACACTCTATAGCCGGTGGCCTGGTAGGCGCGCGCCTCCCGGAGGATTTCCCGGAAGATTTCGTAACACACGGTTTCCGGGGTCTTCAGCTTGCCCCGGCCCTGGCAACTGCTGCACGGCTCGCACAGCACCTGCTCAAGGCTTTCGCGGGTGCGCTTGCGGGTCATCTGCACCAGGCCCAATTCGGTGATACCGATGATGTTGGTCTTGGCGTGATCGCGCTCAAGCTGTTTTTCCAGGGTTCGCAGCACCTGGCGCTGATGCTCTTCATCTTCCATGTCGATGAAGTCGATGATGATGATCCCACCCAGGTTGCGCAGGCGCAGTTGCCGGGCGATGGCAGTGGCGGCCTCCAGGTTGGTCTTGAAGATGGTCTCTTCGAGATTGCGATGGCCGACGAACGCGCCGGTGTTGACGTCGATGGTGCTCATGGCCTCGGCCGGGTCCACCACCAGGTAACCGCCGGACTTGAGCGGGACCTTGCGCTCCAGGGCTTTCTGGATTTCATCCTCGACGCCGTACAGGTCGAAGATCGGCCGCTCGCCGGGGTAATGTTCGAGGCGGTCGGCAATTTCCGGCATCAGCTCGGCGACGAACTGCGTGGTTTTCTGAAAGGTTTCCCGGGAGTCGATGCGGATTTTCTCGATCTTCGGGCTGACCAGGTCGCGCAGGGTACGCAGCGCCAGGCCCAAATCCTCGTAGATCACGCTGGGGGTGGCGATGGTCTTGATCTGCGCGGCGATCTGGTCCCAGAGCCTGCGCAGGTAGCGGATGTCCATGAGGATCTCATCGGCACCGGCCCCCTCGGCGGCGGTGCGCAGGATGAAGCCACCGGCCTCCTTGATGCCTTCCTTTTCCACGCAGTCGCTGACCACCTGCTTGAGGCGTTCGCGCTCGGCTTCGTCTTCGATCTTCAGGGAAATGCCGACGTGGGCCGTGCGTGGCATGTACACCAGGTAGCGCGACGGAATCGACAACTGCGTGGTCAGGCGTGCGCCCTTGGAACCGATGGGGTCCTTGGTGACCTGCACCACCAGGCTCTGGCCTTCGTGGACCAGCGCGCTGATGGTCTCCACCGCCGGCCCCTCGCGCATGGAGATTTCCGATGCGTGGATGAATGCCGCGCGGTCCAGGCCGATGTCGACGAATGCCGCCTGCATGCCCGGCAACACCCTTACCACCTTGCCTTTGTAGATATTGCCGACGATGCCGCGCTTTTGCGTGCGTTCGACGTGAACCTCTTGCAACACACCGTTTTCAACCACCGCCACGCGCGATTCCATCGGCGTGATGTTGATCAGGATCTCTTCACTCATGGCAGGGTCTCGTTCAGGCATGTTCACGATTATGGCCGCATCAAGTCAGACGACGCCCAAGGGGCGCTCCAGGGTTTGCCAACAGGGTATGCCGAAATCACCCAGCAGTTGCGCGGTTTCGCACAACGGTAAGCCAACCACCGCAGAATAGCTGCCCTCCAGCCCGGCGACGAACACCGCCCCCAAGCCCTGGATGCCGTAGCCGCCGGCCTTGTCCCGGGGCTCACCGCTGGCCCAGTAGGCCGCCGCTTCCTGTTCGGTGATGGGACGGAACCGCACCCGGCTGCGGACCACCCGGGACTCGCATCGCTGGCCATCGAGCACGGCAATGGCGGTCAGCACTTCATGATCGCGTCCGGACAGGCTCATGAGCATCGCCTGGGCATCGGCTTGATCCCGCGGCTTACCGAGAATCTGTCCGTCCAGCACCACCGCCGTGTCGGCGCCCAACACGCAGCCGTCCGCGCCGCTGCGCCGTCCGGCTTCGGCCTTGCCGCGCGCCAGGCGCTCGACATAGGCGGCCGGGGTTTCGTGATCCAGGGGCGTTTCATCGATGTCCGCGCTGATGGCGGTAAAGGGCACGCCGACCTGTGTGAGCAATTCACGCCGACGCGGCGAGCCTGAGGCGAGGTAAAGCGGTTTCATCAAGACATCTCTCTCTCAAAGCACGGCCATCCGAACACAAACAGCTTTTTGTGGCGAGGGCGCTTGCTCCCTCGCCACAGGGATGTAACTCATCAGAAAAAGTGTAGATATCCTGACCGAATCAGTTGATCTTGAAACGCAGGCGCAGGCCACGCAAACCGAAGCTGACCCACGGCCAGAGCAGCGCGCTGACCAGGGCTGGCAACACCAGCGCCAGGGTCGGCTGGCGATTGCCGGTCAAGGCGCTGAGCCATAGCTGGACCAACTGCGCCAGGCCGAAGATCACCAGGATCACCAGGCACTGCTGCCACATGGGAAACATCCGTAGGCGCTGTTGCAGGGACAGGACCAGAAAGGTGATCAAGGTCAGGATCAACGCGTTCTGCCCCAGCAGGGTGCCGTAAAGCACATCTTCGGCCAGGCCCAGGCACCAGGCAGTGACCATGCCGACTTTGTGCGGCAAGGCCAGTGCCCAGAAGGCCAGCAGCAGGGCCAGCCACAGCGGTCGCAGGATTTCCATGAACTGCGGCAGTGGCGAAACGCTGAGCAACAGGCCGATGGCAAAGGTCAGCCAGACCATCCAGCCGTTACCGGATTTACTGCTCATTCTTCTCGTGCTCCCCTGGTGGCGGGCGCAGTGGCCGGCGTGGAGGTGGCAGGCTTGGGCGCGGGCCGGGCGTGCTGCGTCGCCGGCGCATGGCTGGTCGAACGACTGCCGTTAGCGGCAGGCGCCGTGGCCGGGGCCGTTGGGGGCGCCGGCGTCGTGGTCGGCGCGGGTGCAGCCGGGGTGGTCGGGGCGGTCGCAGGCTTGGGCACGGTGGCCGGGACAGCCGCCGGCGCCTGGGTGCCTGGCGTGGCCGAGTCGCCGCCCTGCCGGTCCTGGGCTTCCTGGGCCACCGCGGCATCGTTGGCGCGTTCTTCCGGGGTGCGATTGTCGCTGAACACCAGCAGCAGGTAGCGGCTGCGGTTCAGCGCGGCAGTCGGCACCGCGCGGACGATGGCGAACGGCTGGCCGGAATCGTGGATGACTTCCTTGACGGTCGCCACCGGATAACCGGCGGGGAAACGCTGGCCGAGACCGGAGCTGACCAGCAGGTCGCCTTCCTTGATGTCGGCGGTATCGGCCACGTGCCGCAGCTCCAGGCGTTCCGGGTTGCCGGTGCCGCTGGCAATCGCGCGCAGGCCGTTGCGGTTGACCTGCACCGGAATGCTGTGGGTGGTGTCAGTGAGCAACAGCACCCGGGCCGTATAAGGCATCAGTTCCACCACTTGGCCCATCAGGCCGCGGGCGTCGAGCACCGGCTGGCCGAGGAACACACCATCGCGTTCGCCCTTGTTGATGAGGATGCGGTGGGTAAAGGGGTTGGGGTCCATGCCGATCAGCTCGGCCACCTCGACCTTCTCGTTCACCAGCGCAGAAGAGTTGAGCAACTCGCGCAGCCGCACGTTCTGCTCGGTGAGGGCCGCAAGCTTCTGCATGCGCCCCTGCAACAGCAGGTTCTCGGTCTTGAGTTTTTCGTTTTCGGCGACCAGTTCGGTGCGGCTGCCAAACTGGCTGGCCACACCCTGCCACAAGCGCTGTGGCAGGTCGGTGATCCAGTAGGATTCCATCAACACCAGCGACATCTGGCTGCGCACAGGCTTGAGCAGCGTGAAGCGGGCATCGACCACCATCAGCGCGACCGACAGCACGGCCAGCACCAGCAGGCGTACGCCCAATGAGGGGCCTTTGGCGAAAAGCGGTTTAATAGGCCGCTCCTCCCAGGCAAATGTTTTCTTTATTCATACGGCATCAGACCGGCCTGGATACGAATGGCAGAAGATAAACGCCAACGGGCAGCACTGCAAAGTGCTGCCCGGGCGCGAACAACATGCACCACCGCCAGGCTTATTCGCTGGAGAGCAGGTCCATGGTGTGCTTGTCCATCATTTCCAAAGCACGGCCACCGCCGCGGGCCACGCAGGTCAGCGGGTCTTCGGCAACGATTACCGGCAAGCCGGTTTCCTGGGCCAGCAGTTTGTCTAGGTCACGCAACAGCGCGCCACCACCGGTCAGCACCAGGCCGCGCTCGGCGATGTCCGATGCCAACTCCGGCGGCGACTGCTCCAGGGCGCTTTTCACCGCCTGGACGATCGTCGCCAGGGACTCTTGCAGCGCTTCCAGGACTTCGTTGGAATTCAAGGTGAAGGCACGTGGCACGCCTTCGGCCAGGTTGCGGCCGCGAACGTCGACTTCACGTACTTCGCCGCCCGGGTAGGCCGTACCGATTTCCTGCTTGATGCGCTCAGCGGTGGATTCGCCGATCAGGCTGCCGTAGTTGCGACGTACGTAGGTGATGATCGCTTCGTCGAAACGGTCGCCGCCCACACGCACGGACTCGGCGTAGACCACGCCATTGAGGGAGATCAGCGCGATCTCGGTGGTACCGCCACCGATGTCGACGACCATCGAACCGCGGGCTTCTTCCACCGGCAGGCCGGCACCGATGGCAGCGGCCATCGGCTCTTCGATCAGGAACACTTCGCGAGCACCGGCACCCAGGGCCGATTCACGGATGGCGCGACGCTCCACCTGGGTGGACTTGCACGGCACGCAGATCAGCACACGAGGGCTGGGCTGCAGGAAACTGTTTTCGTGAACTTTGTTGATGAAGTACTGCAGCATCTTTTCGCAGACGCTGAAGTCGGCGATCACGCCGTCCTTCATCGGGCGAATGGCGGCAATGTTGCCCGGTGTACGGCCCAGCATGCGCTTGGCTTCCGTACCGACAGCCACGACACTTTTCTGGTTGCCGTGGGTACGGATGGCCACGACCGAGGGCTCATTCAGGACGATACCGCGCTCGCGCACGTAAATAAGGGTGTTGGCAGTGCCCAGGTCGATGGAAAGATCGCTGGAAAACATGCCACGCAGTTTCTTGAACATGGGAAAGGGACCCTAGGCAACGCGTGGGTAAAAAAGTGCGGCAAACTCTAACAACGACAGGGATTTTGGGCAAGGCGCCAATATGTTAAATTGGCCGCTTTTCTGTGCACCAAACCCTACAATCGCGGCCGATGCCCTGTTGTGACACAGGGCACTGGACCGTGGAAATGCGATAGTGTTCCGATAATCCAACACACGGGCCGACTGCGTCCGTTCTGTTTTCCACTGGAGAATCCCATGGCGCTTGAACGCTCCGACGTGGAAAAAATCGCTCATCTGGCCTGCCTGGGCCTCAATGAAGCCGATCTTCCACACATCACTTCTGCCCTGAACAGCATTCTGGGGTTGGTCGACGAGATGCAGGCGGTCAATACCGACGGTATCGAACCGCTGGCCCACCCACTGGAAGCCAGCCAGCGCCTGCGCGCCGACGTCGTGACCGAATCCGATCATCGCGAGGCCTACCAGTCCATCGCACCAGCGGTCGAAAACGGCCTGTACCTGGTTCCGAAAGTCATCGACTAAAGGGAAAGAGCCTCTCATGCATCACATGACCCTGGCCGAGATCGCCCGCGGACTCGCCGACAAGCAGTTTTCCTCCGAAGAGCTGACCAAAGTCCTGCTGGCGCGCATCGCCCAACTCGACCCGCAGCTCAACAGCTTCATCAGCCTCACCGAAGAACTGGCCCTGAACCAGGCCGCCGCCGCCGACGCCCGGCGCGCCAAAGGCGAGAGCGGCGCGCTGCTGGGTGCACCGATCGCCCACAAGGACCTGTTCTGCACCCAGGGCATCCGCACCAGTTGCGGCTCGAAGATGCTCGACAACTTCAAGGCCCCGTACGACGCCACCGTGGTCGCCAAACTGGCCGCTGCCGGCGCCGTGACCCTGGGCAAGACCAACATGGACGAGTTCGCCATGGGCTCGGCCAACGAGTCGAGCTACTACGGCGCGGTGAAGAACCCGTGGAACCTGGAACACGTGCCGGGCGGTTCGTCCGGCGGCTCCGCTGCCGCCGTGGCCGCCCGCCTGCTGCCGGCCGCCACGGCCACCGACACCGGTGGTTCGATTCGTCAGCCCGCAGCCTTCACCAACCTCACCGGCCTGAAGCCGACCTACGGCCGGGTGTCGCGCTGGGGCATGATTGCCTACGCGTCGAGCCTCGACCAGGGTGGCCCGCTGGCCCGCACCGCCGAAGACTGCGCGATCCTGCTGCAAGGCATGGCCGGCTTCGACCCGAACGACTCCACCAGCATCGATGAACCGGTGCCGGACTACAGCGCCAACCTCAATGGTTCCCTGCAAGGCCTGCGCATCGGCGTGCCGAAGGAGTACTTCAGCGCCGGCCTCGATCCACGCATTGCCGAGCTGATACACGACAGCGTCAAGACGCTGGAAAAACTCGGCGCGGTCGTCAAGCAGATCAGCCTGCCGAACATGCAGCATGCGATTCCCGCCTACTACGTGATCGCGCCAGCGGAAGCCTCGTCGAACCTGTCGCGTTTCGACGGCGTGCGCTTCGGCCATCGCTGCGAGAACCCGGAAAACCTGATGGACCTGTACAAGCGCTCCCGTGGCGAAGGCTTCGGTGTCGAGGTGCAGCGTCGGATCATGGTCGGGGCCTACGCCCTGTCTGCCGGCTACTACGATGCCTACTACCTCAAGGCGCAGAAGATCCGTCGGCTGGTGAAGAACGACTTCATGGCCGCCTTCAACGAGGTCGACGTCATCCTCGGCCCTACCACGCCGAACCCGGCCTGGAAACTCGGCGCCAAGGACAGCGACCCGGTGGCCGCCTACCTGGAAGACGTCTACACCATCACTGCCAACCTCGCCGGTTTGCCGGGCCTGTCCATGCCGGCCGGCTTCGTCGATGGCCTGCCGGTGGGCGTGCAGTTGCTCGCGCCGTATTTCCAGGAAGGCCGCCTGTTGAACGTTGCCCACCAGTATCAGTTACACACTGACTGGCACACCCGCACCCCAACCGGCTTCTGAGGAGACACACATGCAATGGGAAGTCGTGATCGGGCTGGAGATTCATACCCAGCTCACCACCCGGTCGAAAATCTTTTCCGGAAGCGCTACCACTTTCGGTTCCGAGCCTAACACCCAGGCCAGCCTGGTGGACCTGGGCATGCCCGGCGTGCTGCCGGTGCTCAACGCCGAAGCGGTGCGCATGGCGGTGATGTTCGGCCTGGCGATCGACGCCGAGATCGGCCAGCACAACGTGTTCGCCCGCAAGAACTACTTCTACCCGGACCTGCCCAAGGGCTACCAGATCAGCCAGATGGAACTGCCGATCGTTGGCAAGGGCCACCTGGACATCGCCCTGGAAGACGGCACGGTCAAGCGCGTCGGCATCACCCGGGCGCACCTTGAAGAAGACGCCGGCAAGAGCCTGCACGAAGAATTCAACGGTGCCACCGGCATCGACCTGAACCGCGCCGGCACGCCGCTTCTGGAAATCGTCTCCGAACCAGACATGCGCAGCGCCAAGGAAGCCGTGGCCTACGTCAAGGCCATCCACGCGCTGGTACGTTACCTGGGCATCTGCGACGGCAACATGGCCGAAGGTTCGCTGCGCTGCGACTGCAACGTGTCGATCCGTCCCAAGGGCCAGGCCGAGTTCGGCACCCGCTGCGAGATCAAGAACGTCAACTCGTTCCGCTT
Source organism: Pseudomonas sp. P97.38 (assembly GCF_001269745.1). Lineage (NCBI taxonomy): Bacteria > Pseudomonadati > Pseudomonadota > Gammaproteobacteria > Pseudomonadales > Pseudomonadaceae > Pseudomonas > Pseudomonas sp. P97.38. The sequence continues at coordinate 4,979 of NZ_LHVJ01000025.1, read as the reverse complement.
CATCGAGAAGGCGATCAACAGCGAGATCCAGCGCCAGATCGAACTGATCGAGGACGGCGGCAAGGTCATCCAGCAGACCCGCCTGTACGACCCGAACAAGGACGAGACTCGTCCGATGCGCAGCAAGGAAGAAGCCAACGACTACCGTTACTTCCCCGACCCGGACCTGCTGCCGGTGGTCATCGAGGACACCTTCCTCAATGACGTGCGTGCCACTCTGCCGGAACTGCCACCGCAAAAGCGCGAGCGTTTCCAGGCGCAATTCGGGCTGTCGAGCTACGACGCCAACGTCCTGGCCACCAGCCGCGAACAGGCCGACTACTTCGAGAAAGTCGTGAGCATCGGCGGCGACGCCAAGCTGGCGGCCAACTGGGTGATGGTCGAGCTGGGCAGCCTGCTGAACAAGCAGGGCCTGGAGATCGACGCGTCGCCGGTGTCGGCCGAACAACTGGGCGGCATGCTGTTGCGGATCAAGGACAACACCATTTCCGGCAAGATCGCCAAGATGGTGTTCGAGGCCATGGCCAATGGTGAGGGCAGCGCCGACGAGATCATCGACAAGCGCGGCTTGAAGCAGGTCACCGACACCGGGGCGATCAGCGCCGTGCTCGATGAAATGCTCGCAGCCAATGCCGAGCAGGTCGAACAGTACCGCGCGGCAGACGAAGCCAAGCGCGGCAAGATGTTCGGCTTCTTCGTCGGCCAGGCCATGAAAGCCTCCAAGGGCAAGGCCAACCCGCAACAGGTCAACGAATTGCTGAAAAGCAAGCTCGAGGGTTGACGGTTATGGAGCCAGTACCTGCATCTGGCTCATTCCCCTGTGGCGAGGGAGCTTGCTCCCGCTGGGGCGCGCAGCGCCCCCCGGCTTTCTGTTGCCAGAGTCGGGGGGCTGCTGCGCAGCCCAGCGGGAGCAAGCTCCCTCGCCACAATGCATTCCACAACCACATTGATGTGGGAATCCCCAAATGAAGCGTCTTCTCGGCGCCTGCGCCCTGCTGTCCCTGCTGGCCGGTTGTGCCAGCCAGAGCGGGACAGTTGATCCACACGGCTACGACCAGACCGGCGTCGCTTCTTATTACGGTGCCAGGCACCACGGCAAACGTACCGCCAGCGGCGAGCGTTTCGACCAGCACGGCCTGACCGCCGCCCATCGCCAGTTGCCATTCGGCACACGGGTGAAAATCACCAACCTGGGCAACAATGACAGCGTCGTGGTCCGCATCAACGACCGTGGCCCGTATACTCGGGGACGCTTGATCGACGTGTCTCGCGAAGCAGCCGAGCAACTGGGCATGTTGCGCACCGGCACCGCGCGGGTACGCGTGCAAGCCCTCGACGACTGATAGACGGAGCCCGGCCATTTCCCTACTCGCCGCTTTATCGCTGCTGAGCCTGATCGAACTGTTCGGCGGCCTGCTGTTGCTGATTGTCGGCGCCGAGTTGCTCGTGCGCGCCGCCGTCGGCGTGGCAGCACGCTTGCAGGTGCGCCCGCTGATCATCGGCCTGACCGTTGTTGCCCTGGGCAGCAGCGCGCCACAGATGGCCGTCAGCCTGCAAGCGACCCTGGCGCAGAACGCCGACATCGCCGTGGGCAGCGTGATCGGCAGCAGCATCTTCAACATCCTCGTCACCCTGGGGCTGTCGGCGCTGATCATGCCGTTGCGCGTCTCGCGCCAACTGGTGCGCCTGGACATCCCGTTGATGATCGGCGCCAGCCTGCTGGTGTTCGTGCTGGCCTTGAACGAAGAACTGACCCGCCTGGACGGGACATTGTTGCTGGCGGCCCTGGCGGTGTACCTCGGCCTGCTGCTGCGCCAGTCACGGCACTCCATGCTCCCCCACGCTGCGAGCGTCGACGCGGCGCAGGTATCTTGGCCCAGGAGCCTGACGATGATCGTCCTCGGCCTTGCCATGCTGATCTACGCCGGGCACCTGCTGCTGGGCGCGGCAGTGACGGTGGCGACGGACCTGGGCTTGTCGGAACGCATCATCGGCCTGACCATCGTCGCCGTCGGCACCTCGCTGCCGGAACTCGCCACCTCGCTGATCGCCGCCCTGCGCGGCCAGCGCGACATTGCGGTGGGCAACGTGATCGGCAGCAACCTGTTCAACCTGCTGGGGGTGCTGGGGGTGACCGCCCTCGTCGCGCCCACGCCGCTTTCGGTTTCGCCGAACGCCCTGGACTTCGACCTGCCGGTGATGCTCGGCGTGGCGGTGCTGTGCCTGCCGGTGTTCTATTCCGGGTACCGGGTCACCCGCGCCGAAGGCCTGCTGTTGCTGGGCCTGTACCTGGCCTATGGGCTGCACGTGGTGTCGTTCACCACCGGCATGCCCCTGGCCGGCCGACTGGAACGGCTGATGCTGTTCTATGTGCTGCCCACCTTGCTCGCGTTCTTGCTGTTCACTTTCGTGCGCGCCTGGCGCCGCCAACACCACAAGAGGGATTTGCCATGACCGACACTCCGAAGACCGGCCTCGACATGCGTCGCCAGGTCATGGGCGACGCGTTCGTCGACCGCGCCCTGGGCAACGCCACCGACTTCACCCAGCCGTTGCAGGACTTCGTCAACGAACACGCCTGGGGCAGCGTCTGGCGCCGCGAAGGCCTGCCGCTGAAAACCCGCAGCCTGATCACGCTCGCCGCCCTCACCGCCCTCAAGTGCCCACAGGAATTGAAAGGCCACGTGCGCGGCGCGCTGAACAATGGCTGCACGGTGGAGGAAATTCGCGAGGCACTGCTGCATTGCGCGGTGTACGCCGGCGTGCCGGCGGCGATCGACGCGTTTCGGGCAGCGCAGGAAGTGATCGAGGCGTATCAGAAGCCGGAATAAAGCGCGGGATTTTTCGTGAATGGACCGGCCTCTTCGCGGGCAAGCCCGCTCCCACAGTGATCGGGCTTCTTCAGAAGGAATACGGTCGAATGTGGGAGCGGGCTTGCCCGCGAAGAGGCCCCAGAGAACATCAGAAACCCCAGCCTAGATCCACCCACCCCATTGCAACACGAAAATCCCCACGTTAGTGGTGATCGCCGCCATCAAGGTGGTGATGACGATGATCGCCGCCGCCAGTTCATGGTTGCCATCGGCAGCCCGGGCCATGACGAAGCTGGCCGCGGCGGTGGGGCTGCCGAAGTACAGGAACAGGATCCCCAGCTCCGCGCCGCGAAAGCCCCAGACCCAGGCGCCCAGGGTGGTCAGCAGCGGCAGGCCGACCATCTTCACCAGGCTCGAACTCATGGCCATCTTGCCGCTCTTGCGCAGCGCTGCCAGCGACAGCGTGCCACCGATGCAGATCAGCGCCAGGGGCAAGGTCATCTGCGCCAGGTATTTGCCTGATGTCTCGAACCAGTTCGGCAGGCCGATCTGCCAATAGGCGAACGGCGCGGCGACGATCACGCTGATGATCAGCGGGTTGCTGAACACGCTTTTGCAGATGCTCCACGGATCCGATTTGATCACCGGGCTGTAGACCGCCAGCACGATGGTCGACAGGGTGTTGTAGAACAGGATCACCAGCGCCGCGAGAATCGCCCCCAGGGAAATCCCGTAGTCGCCATACATGCTTGCTGCCAGCGCCAGGCCGATCACCCCGTTGTTGCCGCGAAACGCGCCCTGGGTATAGATGCCGCGGTCTTCCCGCGGGCACCGCCAGATCGCCCAGCCCCAGGCCATGGCGAAACTCACCAGGGTGGCGACGGAAAAGTAGATCAGCAGGTCAGGTTGCAACGCGGCGTGCAGGTCGGCATGGAGGATGCCAAGGAACAACAGCGCCGGCATGGTGACGTTGAACACCAGGGACGAGGCGATGTGGATGAAGTTGTCGTTGATCCAGTCGATGCGCTTGAGCACCACCCCCAGAAACAGCATGGCAAACACCGGCGCGGTGATGTTCAGGGTTTCGAGGAAAATTGCCAGCATGCCGGAGACCTTTCGAGGGGGGTGTCGTTAGGTGGCTAATGATAAGCCACTCGCGGCACTGGCGTCTGGAGATTCCTGTGGGAGCGGGCTTGCTCGCGAAAGCGTTAGTTCAGTCGACACCATGTCGCATGTCCTGCCGCCTTCGCGGGCAAGCCCGCTCCCACACTTGATCGTGGATGGCCACAGCATATGTGTCCGCCACCAAAACCCTGTGGGAGCGAGCTTGCTCGCGAAAGCGTTAGTTCAGTCGACACCATGTCGCATGTCCTGCCGTCTTCGCGAGCAAGCCCGCTCCCACACTTGATCGTGGATGGCCACAGCATATGTGTCCGCCACCAAAACCCTGTGGGAGCGAGCTTGCTCGCGAAAGCGTTAGTTCAGTCGACACCATGTCGCATGTCCTGCCGTCTTCGCGGGCAAGCCCGCTCCCACACTTGATCGTGGATGGCCACAGCATTTGTGTCCGCCACCAAAACCCTGTGGGAGCGAGCTTGCTCGCGATGGGGGCGGCAGATTCAACATCGGGCAAACTGCCCCGCCGCTATCGCGAGCAAGCTGAACTGGTCAAGTAATTCTGGACACCAGTTAAGGTTTCACGCCGCCAGTTTCTCCATAGCTACCGGCGACCGATAGTCGTTGTAGCTATGGAGCCTGACGTTGTTGTAACGCATCACATAACGCTGCACATCCACGCGGGCGTCATGCTCCGAGCTGTAGCCATCTTCTGGCACCCACTCTGATTTCAGGCTCCCAAAGAAACGCTCCATCGGGGCGTTGTCCCAGCACTCACCTTTGCGACTCATGCTTTGCAGGAGTCCATGCTTGCGCATCTCATTCCTGAATTTGTGGCTGGTGTATTGGCAACCTTGATCAGAATGAAACAGCACCTCTTTTGGACGGCCTCGCAATTGCACCGCCATCCGCAACGCTTCGCAGGTCAGAGTCATCGGAAATCATTGAAAACGACCACCCCACGATCCTGCGAGCAAACAAATCCAGTACTGCCGCGAAGTACATCCAGCGCTTACCCACCTTGATGTACGTCACATCACCACACCACAC